>NZ_CP133266.1:1200000-1800000 GCF_030915485.1 Neobacillus sp. PS3-40
CAAAAAAGGGAGGCTGCAATTCCACCGATAATGATACAGACCAAAAGCTGCCCCCTTATATAACTTCCCAAGGACTCATCCACATCTCTTATAAATTGAATTCCCTTTTTGCGCCAGCTTTTCGGTGTTAAATACCAAACTGCCCTTTTAATGAGTTGAAAATCCTTTAACATATAAAAGGCAATGAATGGAATAAGCATAATAACTAAAGCAGAATTTAAAAACCTAAGCAAAAAGCCAATTAAGACGGTTAAAAGGGTATCTAATTTTCTTTCAAACGCATCGATGCCATCATTCATTTTCCCTTGAAGACCATCGGGCCATTCTGCTGTATGTGTTTGAATTTTTCCAATCCAGCTACGGTATTCTTGAGCAAATATTGGAGCATTTTCAGACAAATCCTTTAACTGTGCAATAAAAGCTGGAATTCCTTTATACAACGAAATTCCAATCCCACCAAAAAAAAGAACATAAATTAAAAATATAGCAAATCCCCTATGAAGCCCTTTTTCATGGAGCTTTTCAACAATTGGATGCAATAAATAAGTGATGAAACCACCAATTATAAAAGGGATGAGGATAATTCCAACTACTTTAATGATTGGTATCCAAACAAATCTAATTTTTAACAGTACATAAATGGCGACTAATAAAAGGAGAAGAAATCCAATGCGATAATACCATTTCATTCGAATATCCATTAATGCCACCTCAGTACCTATTTTTAGAGGAAATCGTTGGAATTATTCAGAAAGTTGCCCCACAGTGAGACCAGATTTATAAAATCCCCCTCAAGCTGAGGGGGATTTTCGATTATGTTAGTGAACGCTTAATTTTCTTTTGCCACCGTTTCATTTGGCGATTCGACATTATATCATTTCTTTGAGCCAGATTGTATGCAGCCATACCAGCACCAAATGCAAGCACAGAAGTCACCATTTTATTCATGCGTTTCACCTCTTTTTTGTTAAAGAGTGTAACGACGCTCTTCCTCTTCAAATAGATCATCTAACGAACTTAGCGTGCCATCTTCTTCTACCTGATGGGTATAAATAAGGCCCTTTGTTACAGATAGTTCAATAAAACAGTTCCAGCAATAGTATTGGTTAATGCCTATTTTCCCAATATCTTTGCTTGCACAATTTGGACACTTTAACATGGTAAGACACCTCACGTATTATTTTACGTCTACAATAATGGCATCTTCTCCAATCGTTGGAGGAATTTCAGGATTAATAACCTGCTTTCCTTCCGAAATATCCGTAAAGAAGCCATCCGTAATTTCGTATCCTACGATTGTGCCCTTTTCCTCTAAGAAATATACATCTTGCAACAATCCAAGTGACTCTCCACTTGTTGATATCAACATTTTTCCATTGATGGAATGTTGATGTGCAAATGTGTATTCCGGATCTGTTTTTATTTTTTCCATCTGATTTAACCCGTTAATCATTATCCCATCCCAGCCGAAAGAGGCAACCTTATCTATCGCAAGAAAAAATGTTTGCTTAAAGAGAACGCCCTTTTTGACTAATAAACCCTTTACCATTCCATTGTTTGTTAAACACAAATCACAAATTTCACCAATCTTTGACCCATCATTTTGATCATAGACCGGCTGCCCTTTTAATAATGAAAATGTCCGCAAAGTGACCCCACCTCTCCGAACATTTATAGTCTCAGCTATTTGTCATAAAATCATAAGGGGAAACGTTTTCCATTCCTATAAGTGGGTCAGTCCTCATAATTTCGTCTTCATAGGAAATATCTGCTTTGCAATTTTCATTTTCATCTTTCTCACTTAACGGTTTGACAGTGATCGCATTTTGAAGCTTTTCACATAAAGTTGTCTGTCTTTTTTCCTCATCTGCTCTTTCTACTCCAATACGAAGTGCTTCCTCTTCCCCACATAAAATAAGAAATTGTTTACTTCTTGTTATCGCTGTATAAATTAAATTTCTTCTTAACATACGATAGTAGCTTCGCGACACAGGTAGAATGACGATCGGAAATTCGCTTCCTTGCGATTTATGTACTGAACAACAATAGGCATGCGTAATTTGATTTAAGTCTTGACGTGTGTACGTAACTTCTGTACCTTCAAACGATATGATAACCATATCCTGTTTTTCTATATTTTCCCGACTATAAAAAATGGAAACAATTTCACCGATATCACCATTAAAGACATTACTCTCCGGTTGATTAACCAGTTGTAGTACCTTATCCCCTATCCGGTATTTTACATCTCCAAAAGATATCTCTTTTCTTGTTCCATCAGGATTTGGGTTAAAAATTTCCTGCAGTAAAACATTTAAGCGATCAATCCCTGCAGGACCCTTGTACATCGGGGCTAACACTTGGATATTCTTAGCTGAATACCCTTTATTCTTGGCATTAAGAGCTACCTTTTCAACAACCTGGGCAAGCTGTGCTGAGGAGCACTTTATAAACGAACGGTCGGTCTGTTGGACAGAGATATCTGCTGGCAAAGTTCCCCTTTTAATTTCATGGGCAAGCTTGATAATGGAGGAGCCTTCCGCCTGCCGATAAATATCCGTAAGCCTTACCGTCGGAATCCGGTCTGATTTTAATAAATCTTTCAAAACTTGCCCAGGGCCGACTGAAGGCAATTGGTCTTCATCACCAACAAGGATAACTTGAATATTTTCAGGTAGGGCCTTGAATAACTGATTGGCAAGCCAAATATCGACCATGGAGCTTTCATCTACAATAATTATTTTTCCTTCAAGCGTGTTTGCATCATCATTGTCAAAGCCAGCAGATCCGTTAAATCCAAGTAACCGGTGAATCGTAACAGCAGGGAGTCCTGTCGATTCACTCATCCGCTTCGCCGCTCTACCCGTTGGTGCACAAAGTAATATTGGAAATGCCTCGTTTTTTTTATGGTACTCCTTTGGTTCTAACGAACAGCCATGCAATTCTGCGTATAGTTCTACAATACCTTTTATGACCGTTGTTTTCCCAGTTCCTGGACCACCTGTTAAAATGAGCATTGGCGACATTAATGCTGTTTGAATGGCATCTTTTTGCGTCGGGGCGTACTGAACACCTAATCGTTCTTCTAAATTCCCTAAGGCGAGTAAAAACTCGGACTCTGGGAATTGTTCCACATATTCAGTTTTCTCTAAGATCCGATCAATGTTTGTCACAAGGCCTTTTTCAGCATAATACAAGGATGGCAAATAAATACGCTGTTCTTCGACTACAAGCTTGCCTTCTTCACCAACCTTGATGATCTCATTTGAAATATCAAGAAATTCGATTTTGTCTCGCTTATTTTCTTCAAGTAACTGTTGAACTTTTTCCAATAAATCTTTTGTGTCCAAGTAAACATGTCCACTTTGCATACTTTCACTTTCAAGTGTATACAGACATGCTGCTTTAATTCGGTCAGAATGGCTTCCAGAAATCCCAAGCTGAAAACCAAGTTCGTCTGCCCGTCCAAATCCGATCCCTTCAATATCTTCCACTAGTTGATAAGGGTTTTTCTGAATGATGTCTAGTGTTTCTTCTTTATAAGCTTGATAAATTCGCATTGAAAGTTGTGGTCCAAAGCCATATTGGTTTAATGCAACCATCACTTGTTCAAGCCCTTGATGCTCCATTAATGTATCATAGAGCATTTTTGCTTTTTCTGGAGGAAGCTTGGGAACAGAATCAAGTAGGGAAGGTTGATTAAGAATTTTCGATATGGCATTTTCGCCAAGAGTCTCAACAATTTTTTCCGCTGTTTTTTTCCCAATTCCTTTAAACATTTCACTTGATAAGTATGCCGCAACTCCTTGCTTAGTTTGCGGAATATCTTTGCGAAAATGATTAGCTTGAAATTGCATTCCAAACTTCGGATGATCTTTAAATTCACCGAAAAAGACGTACGTTTCTTGCTCATGAATTTTTGGAAAATAACCAGTTATAACAGCTTCTTTATCCTCATATTTATCATTTGTTTCTTCTACACGAATTCTTAATACCGAATAAAAGTTTTCGTTATTATGAAAAATTGTAACAAGATGTTTTCCTTTTACAAATTTCCCTTGCTCAGCAAATAAATCCATTGAGTCCTGTTGGTTCATGATCGTTCCCTCCCTTCCACAGAATATTTACCAATTAAATACCTTTTTCCATTATCTTTTTTCCATACCCAGCCAAAATATGATCTGGTTGAATTTCAAGTGCATGATTAAACATCTCTAAAGCCTTTATAGAATCTTCTTTAAATCCATATGCAACCCCTAAATTATAGTAAGCATCAGAATGTGCCTGATCTATTTTTAGACAATCCATGAATTGAATAATCGCTTCATCAATTAATTCTTGTTGAGCAAGACATAATCCATATTGGAAATGGGCTTCTGCATCTTGATCGTTAAGCTCAACACTTCTTTGTAAATAAGGGAGAGCGAGCCTTCCTTTTTCAAGTTGCACTAGTGTTAACCCGAGCATAAAGTAATTGTCACTTGTTTCAAGCCCTTTTCTCATTGCCAATTCAAACATATCTTTTGAACGATCAAATTGTTCATTACTGAAGTATATATTGCCTAGGCTGTAATAGGCAGCTGCTGCATTTTCATCTATCATGATTGCTTTTTCGTAAAATTTGATTGCCTTTTCTTCCTGACCAACTGCAGAAAGGACATTTCCAAAATTGATATATCCAACCGCATCCTTTGGATTTTCCGCAATCGCTTCATTAAAGGCCTTTGCAGCATCGGACCAGTTTCCATCCTGCATAAATTGAACACCTAATTGGTTTTTATCCATTTACTATCCACTCCGTTCATCAATTGAAGTATACCATATTTCCTTTTTGACATTAAAAATGAATATGAAAAACTGCTACTACTAGAAATTGAATTATAAATTCAACAAGAGTCCCAAAACTAAAAAAGTGAGTTGTGTTAAATATAATTGCATCACAAATAAAAACCCCGTACTCCTTTTGGAGAAACCGGGGTGTGTTCTTATCCAACATACGTTAGTCGTTCACCATTTTTAAAGACTTTATCAATCGTTCCACCACCAAGGCATTCATCTCCATCGTAGAAGACAACAGCTTGTCCAGGGGTAACAGCTCTAATTTGTTCATGGAACAGAACTTCTGTCTTATTGCCTTCTAAAAGGCGGACGGTCACTCTATGATCCTCCTGACGGTAACGGAATTTAGCCGTACACTCAAATTCCTCAGGCTTTTCCAAATTTGAAACCCAACTAATGCTATCAGCAATAATAGAATCAGAATAGAGCATTTCATTGTGAAATCCTTGACCCACATAGAGAATATTTTTCTTTAAATCCTTCCCTATCGAAAACCATGGTTCACCTGCACCACCAATTCCAAGGCCATGTCTTTGACCAATCGTATAGTACATTAAACCATCATGACTCCCCTTAACTTCTCCATCAAATGTTTCCATCGTTCCGGGTTGGGCAGGGAGATATTGACTCAAGAAGCCTTTAAAATTACGCTCCCCGATAAAGCAAATTCCGGTACTATCCTTTTTAGTAGCTGTTGCGAGGTTCGCTTCTTTCGCAATTTCCCGTACTTTTGCTTTTTCAAGTTCCCCGATTGGGAAAAGAACTTTACTTAATTGATCCTGTGATAATTGATTCAAAAAATAGGTTTGGTCTTTGTTTTCATCGAGACCGCGGAGCATTTTGTATTCCTCGTCCCTAAACACAACCTGCGCATAATGACCTGTTGCAAGATAATCGGCACCTAAATTTATGGCATGCTCTAAAAATGCTTTAAATTTGATTTCTTTATTACACATTACATCCGGATTTGGGGTTCGTCCAGCCTTATACTCATCAAGGAAATAAGTAAACACCTTGTCCCAATATTGTTTTTCAAAATTAACGGCATAGTAAGGAATTCCGATTTGATTGCAAACACGAATGACATCGTTATAATCTTCCGTTGCAGTACAAACGCCAAATTCATTCGTATCATCCCAGTTTTTCATGAAAATTCCAATCACATCGTAACCTTGCTGTTTTAAAAGAAGTGCTGCAACCGAGGAATCGACTCCACCAGACATTCCAACAACAACTCTTGTATTTTTCGGATCTTTTCTTTCCATCTCTCTTCACCTACTTCTGTTAAAAAATACACTATAATCTATTTTTTCAAGCGTGTAACAATTCGCACTAGTTCATGAGCAACTCTTAGAATTTGCTCTTTTGTAGTGTTTAAGCCAAAACTAAAACGAATCGAATTGATAAGCCGCTCTGATTCATTTCCAAACATTGCAACAAGGACATGGGAGGGTTTAATCGAACCTGCAGTACAAGCAGAGCCGCTAGATACAGCAATTCCAGCTAAATCAAGGTTCACAAGCATAGACTCCACATTTGTGTCAGGAAAACTTAAGTTTAATACATGCGGCATAGAATTTTCAAGTGATCCGTTTACGTTAAATTTAATTTTTTGTGTTTGAAGTTCATTGATTAACAAGTCCTTAAATTCTTTAAACTTTTCTCTTTTCGTCGAACGCTCCTCTTGAGCAATCAAAACAGCTTCACTTAGCCCTATAATCGACGCAATATCTTCAGTTCCTGCTCGTCTTTTCCGTTCCTGATCTCCTCCAAATGAACGAGGAACTAACTTAACATTTTCCCGTGCAAAGAGGAAGCCTGTTCCCTTTGGTCCGTTTACTTTATGAGCTGATACTGATAATAAATCAATGAAGCTTTCATTCACATTAATATTTTCAATACCATATGCTTGGACAGCATCCGTGTGTAATATAGCTTGATGTTCCTTTAACAAATGGCCAATATCCTTTATTGGCTGTAAGGTCCCTACTTCATTATTACCATACATAATTGAAACGAGAATTGTATCATCTTTTAAAGCAGACTTAAAATCTTCTAGTGATATTCTTCCCGTTTCATCTACAGGTAAATAGGTTACTTCAAAGCCCATTCTTTCAAGCTTTTGACAGGCATGGAGGACAGCATGATGTTCAACCTGTGTCGTAATGATATGTTTTCCTTGATGTTGGTAGCTTTCTGCAACACCAAACAATGCCATATTATCTGCTTCTGTTCCCCCACTTGTAAAAATAATTTCTGATTCCTTTGCACCGATACTCTTTGCTATAGTTTCTCGAGATTGGTCTAATAAATAGCGAGCATCCCTTCCAAACGAATGGATGCTTGACGGATTACCAAAATTTGATTTCATCACTTCAAGCATTTTTTCTGCAACTTTTGGATGCATCGGCGTTGTTGCAGCATGGTCAAGGTAAATACGTTCCATTAAATGCACCTTCTATCCATAAAAAATCTTATTTTACAATACTTTCCTATATATAAAACATATAAGCGTCTGATTCACTATCATTGCTATGGTTTGCTAAATCTTCTAATGTCGTATTGTCGAGTACATCCTTAATCGCATCGCGGATTCGAATCCAAAGTTCACGTTTAGCAGGTTCTTCCTCTTCAATCCCTTCAACAGGTGTAATTGGTCCTTCTAGCACCCGTATAACATCCCCTGACGTTATTTTCGATGGTTCATCTGCAAGTGTATAACCGCCATATGCGCCTCGAATACTTTTCACAAGGCCCGCATTCCGTAAAGGAGCGATTAGCTGCTCCAAGTAATGTTCTGACAGGTCGTTCGCCTGTGCAATTGTTTTAAGTGAAATTGGTCCCTCGCCATGTCTTTTTGCAAGTTCAATCATGATTGTTAATCCATAGCGCCCTTTTGTAGATATCTTCATTTATTTATACCTCAATTCTTTTCTTTCCTAATTGTTAGATAATTGATAACCGTTAATAACTCATTTTTAAATAAATAGTATTACGCAAGATTTGCTATTCTAAAATTTTACCAAAATCCCTTGTAATTTGATAGGTAATAGAAATTATAGCATATTTCGAATCCATATGCTTTTCACCCATTACATGTTATTGTAGGATTATTAGTTAGATTATTGGAGAGATGAAAATGATGCCGCAAAAACCTTTAGCTTTTCGCATGCGACCTCGGACCATTGATGAGGTTGTCGGACAACAACATCTTGTTGGTAGTGATAAAATTATCACTAGAATGGTTAAGGCCAGAAAGCTAACATCGATGATTCTTTATGGACCTCCTGGCATTGGCAAGACTTCAATTGCGAGTGCCATAGCAGGAAGCACCCATTATGCATTTAGAATGCTTAATGCTGTGACAAATAATAAAAAAGATATGGAAGTGGTTGCCGCTGAAGCCAAAATGTCAGGTGGTGTCATTCTTCTTTTAGATGAAGTCCACCGTTTGGATAAAGGAAAGCAGGATTTCCTTCTACCTTATTTGGAGAGCGGTATGATCACTTTAATTGGGGCAACAACGAGTAACCCATACCATGCAATCAATCCAGCTATTCGCAGTCGCTGCCAAATTTTCGAGCTAAAGCCATTAAGCCCTGAAGAAGTGAAAAGTGCATTGGCTTTTGCTCTTAATGATAAAGAACGGGGCTTTGGTAAACAGAATATCCAAATAAATGAAGATGCCTTACAGCATTTTGCTGAAGGAACAAATGGGGATGTAAGAAGTTCCTTAAATGCGCTGGAATTAGCAGTTCTTTCATCTAATCAAGACGAAAACGGTATGATAGAGATTAATTTAAAAACTGCAGAAGAGTGTCTCCAGAAGAAAAGTTTCTCTTACGATAAAGACGGGGATAGTCATTATGACGTTATGTCGGCTTTTCAAAAGTCAATTCGTGGTAGTGATGTAAATGCAGCACTTCATTATCTTGCGAGATTAATCGAAGCTGGAGATCTTGTTAGTATAAGTCGCCGCTTGCTTGTAATTTCCTATGAAGATATTGGACTTGCTAGCCCTCAGGCTGGTGCTAGAACACTAGCTGCCATCGAATCAGCTGAACGACTCGGTTTTCCAGAAGCAAGAATTCCGCTTGCGAATGCCGTAATCGAATTATGTCTCTCTCCAAAATCAAATTCTGCTGTCATGGCCATTGAATCAGCTCTAACAGATATTCGCAAAGGGATAATAGGTGAGGTTCCCGATCATTTAAGAGATGCCCATTATAAAGGGGCACAAGAGCTTGGCAGGGGAATCGGCTACCTCTACCCGCATAATTATGAAACTGGCTGGGTTCCACAACAATATCTACCAAACAAACTAAAAAACAAAAAGTACTATCTTCCTAAAAAAACCGGAAAATTTGAACAAGCCCTCTCTACCGTGTACGAAAAACTGAATAAAAGCAAATAATCCTCGGAAAATCCGGGGATTTTTTGTTCTTGTTTAGGAGCTTTCAAATGTAAAGTATTAGCCAAGAAAAACGCGGCACTTACGCAGCCACGTCTCTCTTTTTGAAAACGGAGAAGGCTAATAGCTGAAAGATCAGAAAATAGACAAGTAACATCATTACTGAAAAAGCTAGGGTCATTCCTTCCACCATTGGTGTTCCCTCAAAGTATTGCATTAAATCAGTATTTGCAAATAATATATACTTTGCCCACGAAAATTTAAGGGACAACAAGCTCGTTATTTGCCCGCCGGTAAACATTAAAAACAATGATAAGCCAATAGCTAGGGAGTTGTTTCGGAAAACGGACGATATCATAAATGCCATTGTCGCAAGCATCATCATATTAATTGAATTCAAGCCATAATAAATCATTAAGTGAATGATCATGTTTTGTTCGGTAACCCTGCCATTATAATAATTTAAATATGTAGGTGTTTGATCAATCCCAAAGAGAATTGCTCCTATTGCAACTGAAAAGATAAATAAAATTGACAGCATCAGAAGAGCAAAAAGTAATACTGTAATATATTTTGACATTAAAATTTTAAATCGGCTTATTGGTCTTATTAAAAGAAGCTTAACCGTTCCCCAATTAAATTCACTTGCAACGATTCCTGCCGAAATAATGATCGTAAATAGACCAGCTATTTGAATAAGCTGTGAAGCATCAGTTACAAATTTCCATACGTTATATGTTTTTTCAGGAGGAATATGATGCTTAATACGATAATCATTAATGGCAATTTCCCGCTTAAGGTACTTCTGTTCCGATTTTATTTGAGAGTTAACTACCTGTTTCTTCAATGCATCATTTTCCTGCTTTAAGACTTGTTCCCAATTTTTATCAACAGTAGCAGCTTGTTCACCTTCCTGATACTTTAAGATTGCGCCAAATACTGAAGCAACAACAATAAGTATCCCAATCATAACAAGTGTGCCTGGCCTCTTAAATATTTTCATCCATTCATTTTTAATTAAGTTAATCACGGTTCGCTCCCTCCTTTTCTGCTGTGACTTCAAGGAATCGATCCTCTAGTGTTTTTGCAATTTCTTTTATCGCAAATATTTGAATATCAGCTTCAACAAACAATTTTACAACCGCAGGGATTTCCTCTTTCTTTAGTTCGGCGGAAATTCCATTTCGAGATGAGGTCACTTGAACAGCTGGATAGTTCGTTTGAATGAGTGAAATCGCCCTTTCGCTGGGAACTACCTCAAGCTCATAGAATAATTCATCTGCTTGAACAAATTCTTCAACAAGCTGCACATCAATCAAGCAACCATTTTGGATAATTCCAATCCGATCACACATCATTTCCATTTCTGACAGCATATGACTTGAAACAATGACTGCCATACCTTTTTCTCTGGCTAGTAGCCGAATATAATCACGGATTTCTCTAATTCCAGCTGGATCTAAACCATTTGTCGGCTCATCTAGAATCAACACTTCAGGATCATGTAAAAGACATTGTGCCAATCCTAATCTCTGTCTCATTCCAAGTGAATATGTTTTGACTTTATCATGGATTCGATCGGTTAATCCGACCAACTTTACGACATCTGCAATTTTTTCCTTTGTTATTCCCTTTGACATTCTGGCAAAGTGAATAAGATTGTCTTGACCACTCATAAATTTGTACATTTCAGGATTTTCAACAATGGCACCTACTCGGCTTACCGCCTCTTCAAACTGTGTCTTTATACTGGCATTGCCAATTTTGATATCCCCTGAAGTGATCTCCATTAATCCTACCATCATCCGGATTGTTGTTGTTTTACCTGCACCATTCGGCCCTAAAAAACCAAAGACCTCCCCTTTATTCACTTGAAAACTAATATTGTCTATTATCGTTCTTCCTTTAATTACCTTTGTGACGTCCTTTAGTACTACAATGGATTCCACTATTTCCCCTCATTTCTTCTACCAAATATTCCAAATAACGTAAAAATAACCCTATCTGGACTATTTTAACTTATTTGGTTTTGATCTGCCTAATTTTTAGCATTAAAAAATCCCCAAATGAATTATTTGGGGATTTTAAAGATCAATATATATGAACTGGTCCTATTTTTATCCGAGACAGAACCTAACGCAATTAGTCATTTACGCGTTTAATTTTAATGTCTTTAAGCAATTCATTCGCTACATACGAAGCCATGATAATTCCTGCGACAGACGGAGTAAATGCATTTGATGCTGGAGGCATTTTTGCCTTTCTAATTTCAGCATTTTCTTTTCCAACTACTTTTCTGACATCCTCTCGAATAACAATCGGGCTTTCATCAGAAAAGACTACAGGAATTCCTTTTCGAATACCTTCCTTACGAAGCATTGTTCGAACTACTTTAGCCATCGGATCTGTATGTGTTTTCGAAATATCTGCAATTTTGAAACGAGTTGGATCCGTTCTATTTGCAGCACCCATACTAGATATAATTGGGATATTTCGCTTTAGACATTCTTTCATTAGATGAATTTTATAAATAATTGTATCTGATGCATCTACAACAAAATCTATATTATAACCAAAGATTTGCTCATATGTCTCTTCAGTATAAAAAATCTTTAATGCAATGACCTCGCAGTCAGGATTAATATCCTTAATTCTTTCCTTCATCAAATCAGCTTTTGGTTGACCAACAGTGGATAAAAGGGCAATTATCTGCCGATTCACATTTGTTATATCAACATCATCTTTATCAATTAAAATTAAGCGCCCAACACCAGAACGAGCTAGAGACTCAGCAGCAAAAGAACCAACTCCACCAATACCGAGCACAGCAACTGTGCTATTTTTCATGATTTCTAGTCCTTCTTTTCCTATTGCTAACTCATTCCGCGAAAATTGATGCAACATATAAATTCACTCCAATAAAGTATTATTCATGTTAGTTAAAGGCCAGGCCCCTCAGGAACAAGTAAAGCTTATTCCTGTAAAAATTATTCTCTGTGTGTTGCTTTTCATCAAGCCAAAGCTAATAAACTCCCGATCTTGACTGAAATCTTGCTTCAAATCAGTATACTTCTCTATTATATAGGCTCTTTTCTTAAACTTTGTTGCTAGTTGAAACTAAATTAGAATGGGATTCCAGTTTACCGATAAAAACCGTAGGAAGTTTTTAAGAAAAGAGCACGATACTATTGCTATTTCGGGTTTTTAGACTAGGTACGAAAAAGAACAATCTATGCGAAAACAGCCATTATATAAGAAATATATCATACCTATTCATAAAAGCAAGTAACTCTATAGGATTAATATTATTGAGAACAGTAAAAATCTCCTGCAAATTTGCAGGAGATTGAATTAGTAAAGGAAAAAAGTCCCAATCATGCCGTCGTTTTTGATTCCTTCATTTTGATCCCGCATTCAGCAGGTGGGTGTCCTATTTTCAACTTTCTGTAAGTCCTCTTTAAAGAGGCATTTACGCAATTGAAAAACTCCGGGCTCCCGAAGAAATTAAAATAATGTTCGGTCAAAATATCAGGTATTACAACGTACATTTCAGGACTCTCTATTTGATTGCCTTCATCATATCATAAATGAAAGCGCTTTTCAAGAATTGATATTACCTATTTTTCATACTAGTCAGAGCCAAATTTAGTTCGTCTAATTGCGCCTGGGAAACCTCTCCAGGTGCCTCTGTTAATAAGCAGCTTGCACTTGCTGTTTTTGGAAATGCAATGGTATCCCTTAGGTTCGTGCTTCCAGCAAGCAGCATAACGAGACGGTCAAGACCAAGAGCAATTCCACCATGTGGTGGTGTGCCGTATTCAAACGCATTTAACAAGAAACCAAATTGTGCTTGTGCTTCCTCTGGAGAAAATCCAAGAATACTGAACATTTTTTCTTGAATGGAACGTTCAAAGATCCGTAATGAACCTCCACCTAATTCGTAGCCATTTAAAACAATATCATATGCTTGTGCTCGAACTTTGGAAGGATCTGAATCAAGAAATTCTAAATCTTCCCTAAATGGCATTGTAAAAGGATGGTGTGCTGCATAGTAACGTCCTTCTTCTTCTGCATATTCAAGTAATGGCCAATCCGTTACCCATAAGAAATTAAATAGACTTGGATCAATTAGATTCAATTCCTTGGCAAGTTTTTGGCGTAATGCACCTAAGGAATCGGCAACAACGTTCTTTTTATCTGCAACAAACAGCAGCAAATCTCCAGTATCCGCGTTAAGTGTTGCCTTGATTGCCTGTTCTTCATCTGGGGAAAAGAATTTTGCAATTGGGCCTTTAATGCCATCTGCCTCTACTTTAAGCCATGCTAATCCCTTTGCACCATAACGACCGACAAATTCACCCAATGCATCAATATCCTTACGTGAATACTTTTCAGCGGCTCCGCTAACATTTATAGCTTTAACTTGTCCACCATTCGTGGCGGCAGTAGCAAAGACTTTAAAGCCGGAGTTCTTAACGACTTCTGATAGATCAACAAGTTCTAGCCCAAAACGGGTATCTGGTTTATCAGATCCATACCGACTCATGGCTTCATCATATGTCATACGTGGGAATGCAGCGGAAATATCTTTCCCCTTAACCTCTTTCATTACTTTACCCATCATTTTTTCCATTAGGCCCATTATATCTTCTTGGCTTAAAAAGCTCGTTTCAATATCCACTTGCGTAAATTCTGGTTGGCGGTCAGCACGTAAATCTTCATCACGGAAACAACGCGCAATTTGGTAATACCGTTCAACTCCTCCTACCATCAACAATTGTTTAAACAGCTGTGGTGATTGTGGAAGTGCATAAAACTCACCTGGGTGTACACGACTTGGAACTAGATAATCGCGAGCCCCTTCTGGAGTACTTTTTGTTAATATAGGAGTTTCAATATCCAAAAATCCTTCCGAGTCAAGAAAATCCCGGATAGCTTTCGTTACTTGATGGCGCATTTTTAATGTTTCAAAAATGACTGGGCGACGAAAATCTAAATATCGATATTTAAGTCTTACATCTTCAGATGCATCAGTATTATCTGTGATCGAAAAAGGAGGCGTTTTTGCTTCATTTATGATTGTTACACTTTCGGCTAGCACTTCAATTTTCCCAGTCTTCAACTTTTCATTTACAGTTCCCTCAACACGAGCAACAACAGTACCAACAATATCAAGCACAAATTCATTGCGAATTTTTTCAGCGATAACAAGCGCTTCTTTCGAAGTATCCGGGTTAAATACTACTTGAACAATCCCCGTGCGATCACGTAAATCAACAAAGATTAATCCACCTAAATCACGGCGTTTTTGAACCCATCCTTTAAGTGTAACTTTTTCTCCAATTGCCGTTTCTATAACTTCACCACAAAAATAACTTCTCCCAAACATGCCTTTTCCCCCTCTATTTTTGTACCTCTTCAAAGTATTGTAGAAGTGAATCGATATCTATTTCTATTTGTTCACCAGTAGACATATTTTTCACATTTATTTTATTATTTTTAAGTTCATCTTCACCAAGCACGGCTACAAATTTTGCTTTCAAACGGTCAGCAGCTTTAAATTGGGCTTTAACTTTTCGGTCTAAATAATCCCTCTCAGCTGAGTAACCTGCCATTCTTAATTGTTGTAAAAGTTCTACAGTATAGTCCTTTGCCGCATCTCCCAAGGAAACTAAGTAACAGTCAATCCCTTCTGTTGTATCAAGTTGAATTCCTTCCGCTTCAAGAGCAGCAAGAAATCGTTCTATACTTAACGCAAAACCAATTCCAGGTGTTTCTGGACCGCCAATTTCTTCAGCTAAACCGTTGTAACGGCCACCACCACATAAGGTGGTAATTGCCCCAAATCCTTCTGCATCACTCATAATTTCAAATGCAGTATGGTTGTAGTAATCAAGACCACGGACTAAATTAGGATCGATAACAAATGGAATATTTAAGAGAGTTAGATATTGCTGTAATTTTTCAAAGTAAGTTTGTGAATAATCATTTAAATAATCAAGTATAGATGGAGCAGATTCCATTAACTCATGATTACGATCTTGCTTACAATCAAGTATTCTTAAAGGATTTTTCTCAAGTCTATTTTGGCAATCGGTACAAAACTCTCCAATTTGAGGCTTGAAATGATTTACTAACGCCTCGCGATGGGCAGTTCGGCTGTCCTTGTCTCCTAGACTGTTAATAATGAGTTTGAGTTTTTTTAATCCCATTTCTTTATATAAGTTCATTGCAAGCGAAATGACCTCTGCATCAATTGCTGGATCGTTGCTTCCGAGAGCCTCGATTCCAAATTGAACAAATTGACGGAACCTGCCTGCCTGGGGCCGCTCATATCTAAACATTGGTCCCATATAATAAAGCTTTACAGGCTGGTTAGCATAGCCAAACATCTTTTTCTCAACAAATGCCCTTACCGTAGAGGCAGTTCCTTCTGGTCTTAATGTTAAACTACGGTCACCTTTATCAGTAAAGGTATACATTTCTTTTTGAACGATGTCAGTTGTATCTCCCACTCCTCTTGAAAAAAGTTCAGTATGTTCGAAGATCGGAGTGCGAATTTCATTATATTGGTATTTCTCACAAAGCTCTCTTGCTTTTTTTTCAATTTGCTGCCATTTTTCAACTTCCCCTGGCAAAATATCTTGTGTACCTCTTGGAATGTTAATAGACATAGCTAGCCCTCCTTTAGAGATTATGTAATTAGTAAAGAAAACTCGCCGATTGGCGAGCCCAAAAGGGCGATGACAGAGGCGTAGTTGCCCTTATGCGCTAGCAGAATTTATGGATATAAATTCTGATTAGCTAAAAAAAACAAAAAACCCCCATCCCTTGTATAGTACAAGGGACGAGAGTTTTAAAATTCCCGTGGTGCCACCCTAGTTGAAGGCATAATAAATATGCAATCCGCTTTAACAGTTAACGCCTGATACGCTATCTCCTATACAAGCTTATGCCTTTTCAGAGAGAGACCTTCGGAGTGTTCCTTCATTAAGACTCATGTAGAAATGCTTTCAGCCTAAGGCATTTCCTCTCTTTTCATGTTTTGTGACTTAATTACTTGCTCCATCATTGGTTCTAAAATTATGTCAGTTTAATTATTTAATAATAAGGAGCATCTATCCAAATGTCAAGCAAGATATTATGATCTCTCCATATGTTTTTTTAATTTCCTTACATCTCTCATCGATAAACCAAATTCGGATGCTAGCTCATATGAATTTGAGTTTTGCTCTTTTTGAATAAAATCGTGAAAATCGACTCCAAAAATTTGGCTGTCCGCGGATTGGATATTCATTCCTTTATCACTTGACCTCATCCATTTCACCCTCCATCGCATTCTATGGAGTTTATTGTTTCCAAGATCCCATCAAAACTTACAAAAATTTTCACGAATTCATTAATATCACAAAAATAATTGGACCATTTTAACAGGAAAGGAATGATTTTCATCTCCAATTAAGATAAAATATTTAAGAAAACTCGTGGAATGGCGAGCCCTTAAGGGCGATGATTAGGTGTAATTGCCCTTATGCTTAGCTAAGATTAGCGCAGCCCAAAGAATCCTAAGGAGCGAGCTACTTCCGCTATACAGTTAACAAAGACCATTTAAATTCCGATACTAATATAAAGGGCTAAAGGGAGGAGCAGATGAACAAAAGGATAGGAACGTTAACTTTATGTTTCATTTTAATTTTTGGATTGTTGCCTCATGCAAAAGTAAAGGCAGCAATCGGTTCAGTTACGATTAACGGCGATGCAGTTAATATTCGTGAAGGTCCTGGTTTAAGCTATCCTCTAGTTATAAATGTTAAAAGAGGGGACAAGTTTTCAATATTAGATGAAAAAGGGGACTGGAGTAAACTGCAACTTTCCAACGGGAAAACAGGTTGGGTTGCCAATTGGCTCGTCTCAAAAAGCAATCAATTACTTACGTCTGGCACATCTAATACTGATGATCCATCTGCTACAGCTAATACGAATCAATTAAGGGTTCGATCAGGGCCTGGGACAAGCTTTCAGATTGTAGGGTACTTAAACAAAGGTCAAAAGGTTACTGTCCTTTATAAAAATGAAAACTGGATTAAAATCACAGCCTCCTTTGGCTCTGGCTGGGTTGCAAGTCAGTATTTAGATCTGAAGAGTGTACAAACCCAAACAAGCACAATAGACAATAAAAAAGAGTTACAAGTTGGCTTGGTTGTGGGTGACAAGCTAAATGTGCGAAGTAATCCATCACTATCAAGTACTGTTCTTGGAAAGCTATCAAAAGGCATGACAGTACCTATCTATTCCCAAAAGGACAATTGGCTGGAAATCCGTTTTTCAAATCAAAAAGCATGGGTGAGTTCGCAATTTATTACCATTAAGACAGATAGACCTTCACCCACACCATCTTCTCCAAAAAGCGGAACGGTAGGTACAGTGACTGCAAACGGGATACATATTCGCAGTGGTTCTTCTTTAAACACAAAAATTATTGGAACGGTGAACAAAGGACAGCATTTTACCATTGTGGAGGAAGTTAATAATTGGGATAAAATTGAATACAAATCAGGGACCTATGGCTGGGTTGCCGGGTGGTATCTTGATAAATCATCACCTTCTAACACCTCTATTCCACAAAAAACAGGAAAGGAAAGCACTGTAACAATCCTGCATAATGGGTCAAATATCCGCAAAAGTCCCAATGTGCAATCCGATGTATTACAGATTGTTAATGAAGGGGATACATTTAAAGTTGCTGAGATCACCAACCAATGGTATGCAGTAAAACTGAAGAATGGAGTAACAGGTTATATTGCTGGTTGGCTTGTTTCAATAAATGGCTCTTCACCGCAAATTGAAAAACCGGGTGCCGAAAGCTATCTTAAAAATAAAACAATTGTGGTTGACCCTGGACATGGCGGTATTGATAACGGAACGACCGGAGTCAGTGGGACGCTTGAAAAGGAATTAACACTAAGGACAGCGAAACTTTTGTATGACAAATTAAAAGCATCTGGAGTAAATGTTATCTTAACAAGAAGTATTGATGCCTATATTTCTCTTCCTTCACGTGTTAGCACATCAAGATTTCAGCAAGCAGATGCCTTTATAAGTTTGCATTACGATAGCAATACAAATCGAAGCGTTCGTGGAATGACGGGGTATTATTATTATTCCTCCCAAAAACCACTTGCCCAGTACATCTACTCCTCAACTCTTAACCAGACAAAAGTAAAGGATCGAGGGGTACGATTCGGTGATTTTCATGTTATTCGTGAAAACAGCCAAAAAGCAACATTGCTTGAATTAGGCTATTTAAGTAACCCTGAAGAAGAACTAACCCTAACATCTGGACTATTCCAGGAAGGTGCCGCAACAGGGATCTACGATGGACTTGCCCGTTACTTTAAGGATAATTAAAGAACGACCGAACATTTAGCCTAACTCTCATTGGATATATTCTGATTAGCAAAAAAAGCTTGGCACAGTTTTTTATAAATGTGCCAAGCTTTTTTAACTTTTACTCTCTAAAATCAAGGTGACAGGACCGTCATTTATCAACGCGACATCCATCATCGCTCCAAATACTCCGGTTTCAACTTGTATTCCTTTTTCCCGGAGAATACTGTTGAAGTTCTCGTAAATTTGAGAAGCCTGTTCAGGTCTAGCAGCGTCCATAAAATTGGGTCTTCTTCCTTTTCGACAATCTCCATATAAGGTAAATTGCGAAATTGAAAGAATTTGACCCCCGACATCTACTAATGAAAAATTCATTTTTTCATTTTCATCTTCAAATATTCGAAGGTTAGCAATTTTATCCGCTAAATAACTAGCATCCTCTACAGTATCCTGGTGCGTAACGCCAACTAACAAGACAAGTCCACTTGAAATTTGCCCTGTAACTTCCCCGTCAACCGTTACGCTTGCTTTTTTACTACGTTGAACAACAATTCTCATGCGTAAACTCCTTAGCTCATAATTCTTCGAACAGAATAAATATCCGGTATTTGTTTAATCCGATCAACAACTTTACGCAAGTGACTTACATTATGAATAGCGATTGACATGATAATGGTTGCCATTTTATTGCGATCTGATTTCCCTGAAACCGCTGAAATGTTTGTCTTAGACTCATTGACAGCCTGTAAAACTGCATTGAGTAGCCCGCTACGATCATAGCCATTGATCTCAATATCAACGTTATATTCTTTACATTCGTTTAGTGAAGACTCCCATTCTACTGGAATTAATCTTGCCTGAGCATCATTAGAATCAATATTTGGACAATCTGCTCGATGAACGGATACTCCCCGTCCTTTCGTAATAAATCCAACAATTTCATCACCAGGGATAGGGTTACAACACTTCGATAGACGAATTAAAAGATTATCAATACCTGATACCCTTACGCCTGACTCGCGCTTTTTAGTGGACGGAAATCCTTTTAAATCCGATATTTTGTTTGTAATATTGTTTGATTGTTCCTGATCCCGTTTTTTACGCAACTTTTCTGTCAAACGGTTTGCTACTTGGAGAGCCGTAATTCCGTTGTAACCAACCGCAGCATACATATCTTCTTCATTTGAAAAATTAAATTTTTCCGCAACCTTTTTTAGATTGTCTAGAGTAAAAATTTCTTTTATATCAAACTCCATCGAGCGGATTTCTTTCTCAATAAGTTCTTTACCCTTGTCGACATTTTCATCGCGGCGTTGCTTTTTAAAGAAAGCACGTATTTTATTTTTTGCCTGAGAAGTTTGAGCAAGCTTCAACCAGTCCTGGCTTGGACCATATGAATGTTTAGAATTTAATATTTCAACGATATCGCCAGTTTTTAATTTATAATCAAGCGTAACCATTTTTCCATTCACTTTTGCACCTATTGTCTTGTTACCAATTTCAGAATGAATTCGATAAGCAAAATCAATTGGCACAGAACCAGACGGTAATTCAATAACGTCACCTTTTGGAGTAAAAACAAATACCATATCTGAAAATAAATCAATCTTAAGTGACTCCATGAACTCTTCGGCATTCGCAGTATCATCCTGGAATTCAAGAATTTCCCTAAACCAGGTTAATTTTTGTTCATAGGAAGAGATGTCATTAATGGCTTTCCCTTCTTTATAGGCCCAGTGGGCTGCAATCCCGAATTCTGCAATACGATGCATCTCAAACGTACGAATTTGAACCTCTAATGGATCGCCCTTTGGCCCAATAACAGTTGTGTGCAATGATTGATACATATTTGGTTTAGGCATCGCGATATAGTCCTTAAATCTCCCAGGCATTGGCTTCCAACAAGTATGGATAATACCTAGAACGGCATAGCAATCCTTTATGTTATTCACAACAATCCTTACTGCCAACAAGTCATAGATTTCACTAAACTGCTTATTTTGCAAAACCATTTTCCGGTAAATGCTATAAATATGTTTAGGCCTTCCTGACAGGTCTGCCTTAATAGAAACTTCTTTTAATCTACCTCGTACCTCATCCATGACATCATCTAAATATTGTTCACGCTCAGCCCGCTTCTTTTTCATTAAATTAACAATCCGGTAATATTGTTGCGGATTTAAATATCTTAATGCTGTATCTTCCAATTCCCACTTGATTTTAGATATACCTATTCGGTGGGCAAGAGGTGCGAAAATTTCTAGTGTTTCATTTGAAATTCGACGCTGTTTCTCACTCGGAAGATGTTTTAGTGTCCGCATATTGTGTAAGCGATCCGCTAGCTTAATGAGAATAACCCGAATATCTTGGGCCATTGCCACAAACATCTTCCGATGATTCTCTGCTTGCTGCTCTTCATGGGATTTATATTTTATTTTACCTAACTTTGTTACACCATCGACAAGCATCGCCACTTCATCGTTAAAGATCGTTTCTAAGTCCTTTAAAGAAACGTTTGTATCTTCAACAACGTCGTGAAGAAAACCAGCAGCAACCGTAGCAGGATCCATCTCTAAATCAGCGAGGATTCCAGCAACCTGGATGGGATGAATAATGTACGGTTCACCCGATTTCCTGTATTGTTCACGATGAGCATGCTTGGCAAATTCGTAAGCCCTTTTAACAATTTCAACATTCTCATCGTTTAAATAAGCTTTGGTTTTGTCGATGACTTGTTCGGCGGTTAACACCTGATCATTCGCCATAAAATCACCTTTATTTCATTTCATTTATTTTATTATAATATTATTCCTATCAACAGTTCTTCAAATCCACGTTTATTTAAAATTTGGAATGATTGATTGTTACTATTATCGAAAAAAAAAGCCAAGATGTAAAGGGATTGAATACTAATTTTACTGGATATTTGAAATTTTTGTCGAAAAATGCATATTTTATAAATAAAATGATAAAGAAAACTCGGCGATTGGCGAGCCCCCAAGGGCGATTATTAGGTGAAGTTGCACTTATGCGCTAGCAGAATTTTTGGATAAAAATTCTGCTTAGCTAAAAAAAGAGTACTCTTTACTTGAGTACTCCTTGTGTCTTAAAATTCCATTAAAGTTAAAATGTCATAACCATTTAGATTTTTTCTACCCTCTAAATACGTTAATTCAATCAGAAAAGCAATGCCCGCTACAACTCCACCAAGCCCTTCAACTAGCTTTATGGTTGCGTCGATTGTTCCACCTGTTGCAAGCAAGTCATCCGTGATTAGCACACGTTGACCAGGCTTAATGGCATCCTTATGGATAGTAAGCACATCTGATCCATATTCCAAGCCATAATTTACTTTTATTGTTTCACGAGGAAGCTTGCCTTCTTTTCGAACGGGTGCAAAACCAACTCCAAGTGCGTATGCTACTGGACATCCAATAATAAATCCTCGTGCTTCGGGGCCAACTACAAGATCAATTCCCATTTTCTTCGCATATTCGACAATTTGGTCTGTTGCATATTTATATGCTTCTCCATTATCCATTAAGGTTGTAATATCTTTAAATTTGATTCCCGGTTTCGGCCAATCAGGTACAATGGTAATAAATTGTTTTAAATCCACTATTCTGTTACCTCCTCAATTTCAACCGACTCTTGAAGACTAAAGTCAAACCAGTCCTTTAATTGCTGGAATGATGATAATAGCAAATCTCTTTCGAGAGCGTATAATCCCTGCTTTATTTGATAGGTTCTTGAGTCTGTTAAATCGCGCTTTGGCGCTTGTTTCTTTAAAGTGATAATTCCCTTGTCTATTGTAACAAAATCCAATTCGGAAAACACCTGTGACAAAAAGAAAATTGTTTCCTTCGACCAGCCTTTATTTTTAGCAATAGTATCTCCATAACGATTCAGATCAATTGGCCCTTTTTTAAGAAGCAATCCATAAAACCACTTAAAATGATCTCTGGTTGGAAGAGTACTAAAGAAATCACTTGTTTCTTTGTAAAAATAAGCATATATTCTTGCAGGCTTTTTACAATTGATAAGTTGATATACTATTTCCTTTGAGGGTGGAAGATCAACAAAAACGATATTGGAATCATCTATACTAAGATTCTTTGCTTCCTCAGTAGTTTGGATAAAAATAGCTTCATTTTTTAAGACAGGAGTTAATTTTCCATATGTTTCCTTATTAAAAAGAATACATATTCTATTTTCATCCGGAACGAATTCCTGTATATTGCTTATTCGGTTCACACCTCTGAAATCAAATAATTGCCAGGATTTAATCGCCATATCATGAATAAAAATCTGCGGTTTTCGCATGTTGTTCCATTCATTTATTGTCAATTCTCCAATTAGAGAAACCTTAGATGTCGGGGAAATATGATCAAATAATGATCCTAATCCAAACCCTACTCCATCTAGACTGGATTCTTGATCAGCTAAGGTAATCTTTAAATGGTTCTGGTCACTGCCAATTTTCCTTATACTTGAAATCTGAACTTCATTAATAACCACTTTTGGTTTCGGGTTATCCATTCCAAAAGGAGACAGTAGATTTATCTCATCCAAGGTTGGCAAATCAATCGCAGGGAGCTGAATTTCCAGATCAAGCAATGTATTCGGAATGAGATCTCCGTCTGAAAGCTGATCATTTGCAAGGTTATTTAAGCGATTGCGCAGATCATCCACATCATCAACATTTAATGTCATCCCTGCAGCCATTGGATGCCCACCAAAATGCGGTAATATCTCTCGACAAGTCGATAAATTTTGAAATAGGTCAAAACCCGCTATGCTTCGTGCAGACCCTTTAGCAAGCCCTTTTTCAGCATCATAACAAAGAATGATTGTCGGTCTGTAATACTTATCCACTAATCTTGATGCAACGATCCCAACTACCCCGGGATTCCAACCTTCTTTGCCAATGACAAGGACCTTGTTTTCAGCAATAGGGAAATTCTTTTCCACTTCTTCTATTGCCTCAGCCGTTATACTATTGACAATGGATTGCCTGGTTTTATTCATAGCATCCATTTCAGCTGCTAAGTCATCAGCCTCATCGGGGTCGTCAGTTAATAATAGTTGTACAGCAAGATCAGCACTCGCTAAGCGTCCAACTGCATTAATCCTTGGGGCGAGGGTAAAACCAATTGTTTCCTCATTAATTGACATTGGATCAACACTGGATATTTTTAAAATAGCCCTTAATCCAAGATTTTTTGTATCTTTAAGATTTTCTAATCCTTTTTTTGCAATCAATCGATTTTCGCCTTTTAATGAAACTAAATCGGCAATCGTTCCAATTACCGCTATTTCAAGTAGATGTTCTGGGACACGTCCATATAGTGCATGTGCTAATTTAAAAGCAACTCCAACACCGGCAAGTTCCCGGAACGGATAAGTACTGTCAGCTAGTTTTGGATGGATGATAGCAAGTGCCACGGGTAATACTGGCCCTGGCTCGTGATGATCAGTAATAATTAAATCAAGCCCTATTTGTTTTGCAACATTTGCTTCATGAATTGCAGCAATTCCTGTATCCACCGTAATAATTAATTTGATTCCTGATTCTGCCGCATGGCGAAATGCCTTTTCATTAGGACCATATCCCTCTGAAAAACGATTTGGAATATAAAACTGCACATCTGCCCCTAAGTCACGAAGGGTTATCATTAAAACCGTTGTGCTACTGACTCCATCGGCATCGTAATCGCCATAGATAAGAATCGGTTCCTTCTTTTCTATCGCTTCTAAAATTCTTGAAACTGACTTTTCCATTCCTTCTAGTAAATAAGGGTCATGAAACTGATCTTTTCCATATAAAAAATACTGGGCTGTTTCAACAGTATCAAGTCCACGATTGATAAGCATCGAAGCAACTAAAGGAGTAATTTTCAATTCATTTACAAGTGTTTCAACCTTTTGGTCATCGGATTTTTGAACAATCCATCTTGTTTTCGACTTTAACATACGTTCCCTCCTCAGCCTTCCTAATTATACAGGAGGGTATTTATTCTGAAAAGAAAAACCGCAGGAATCTGCGGTTTATACTTGTGGGTGATCAGAGTATTTTTTCTTTTCTTTAACGGTTTTAATGACACCTTTTTTCTTAAGTTCTTTAGCTTTCATGACTACCCAAAGGGAAGCAGCAACAAAGATGGATGAATACACACCTATTAATAAACCAACAAGTAATGCAATAGAGAAATTGCTAATAGATGGACTGCCGAAAATGAGTAATGCGAGAACGGTAACTAAAACTGTTCCAACTGTATTTAGAGAACGAGTTAATGTTTGACGAATACTTTGATTTACAACATCAACAATATCCTGGAATGTTTTCAGGCGCTTCTTCTTGTGCATATTTTCCCGCATCCGGTCAAATGTCACAATCGTATCATGAATCGAGTAACCAATAATGGTTAAAACGGCTGCAATAAAATTCAAATCTACTTCAAGCCGTGTAATACTGAAAAAGGTAACCATGAAGAAAGCATCATGAAGCATTGCAATGATCGCCGCAATAGCCATATACATTTCAAATCGAAGGGAAACATAGATGATGATTCCAATTGATGCATATAACAGGGCATAAATTGCATTTTTTGCAAGCTCTTTTCCAATCGTAGGAGACACTGTGCTAACACTTATATTATCTGCTCCGAGTTCCTTAGTAAACGTAGTTCTAAGATTTGCAATTTCCTCTTTATTTAGAACCCCTATAAAACGCGCTGCTGCATTTTGCTTTTTATCTCCTGAAATGACAATGTCATCTGTTTTGAGGTCCAATTTATTAAAGACTGTTTGCAGTTTTTTCGTTGTTAGTGGTGTATTCGATTGAATATCAACCCTTGTACCACTTGAAAAATCAATAGAAAGATTTAAACGGAAAACAAGTAATAAAACAAGTCCAACTCCAATAAGAATCCCAGAAAAGACGAAAAACTTTTTCCGATGCTTCACAAAATCAAATTTATCAAATTTAGTTGGAAGATCTAATGTATCAAAATTTTGGTTGAGATCGTGTATTTCAGATTGTTTCACACCAAACCAGCTTGCTTTTTTATTTAAGAATTTACTATTTACCCAAAGTCCAAGCAATAGGCGTGAACCGTAAACTGCTGTGATAAAACTCAAGATAACACTCAGGATTAACATGGTAGCAAACCCTTTTACAGAGCTTGTCCCATAAAAGAATAATACTGAGCCAGCAATAATTGTATTTAAGTTAGAATCTAGGATTGCGGTGAATGCATTCTTTTCACCAGCTTGGAAAGCAGATTTGACTGACTTACCAACTTTTAATTCCTCTTTTATCCGCTCATACGTTATGATATTGGCATCTACTGCCATCCCCACCCCGAGTATGAGTGCCGCAATTCCCGGCAGGGTTAACACACCGTTCATCCAGTCAAATAATAATAGGATTAAATAAATATAAATACTTAATGAGACAACAGCAATAAGTCCAGGGAAACGGTAATATACAAGCATAAATAAGAAGATGATGATAACACCAATGATACCAGCAACGACCGTTTCATGTAATGCTTGTGTTCCAAACTTTGCTCCTACAGAATTTGAATAAACTTCTTTCAGTTTAACAGGAAGTGCTCCTGCATTTAAAAGTGATGATAACGTTTGAGCCTCTTTCACAGTAAAACTACCAACAATTGATACTGTATCTTGGTTAAATACTTCTTTAACTGTAGGTGCTGATAAAAAATTAGGATCTTTCTTGGTAACTTCATTTTTAAAGGAATCTTTTCCTTTAACATAATCAAGCCAAATTACAAGTTCATTATTTGGAGCCATATTAACTATTTTTTGTGTAACATCACGGAATTTGCTAGCACTCTTTAATTTAAGAGATACACTTGGCTTTCCGTTTTCATCAAATGTTTGTTTCGCTCCATTTTGAGCCAGATCCGTTCCGTCCATCATTAGACGGTCATTAGCATCACGGAACGTTAAATTTGCTTGGGTAGACAAAATTTTCCGCGCTTCATTTTGATCTTCAACACCGGCAAGCTGAACACGAATTCGGTTCTTACCTTCAATTTGAATGCTCGGCTCACTTACTCCAAGGACATTTATACGTCTATCAAGTGCTTCGGCTGTACTAGCCAACGCAGCTTTGTCAATTTTTTGTCCTTTTTTAGCTGGATGGACTTCGTACAATACTTCAAAACCACCTTGAAGATCCAAACCAAGCTTTAGATTTTTAACAATATTTTTAGTTGTGCCACCGAGCACACTTCCTGCCAGTAAGATAATCAGCAAGAAAGCAACGATTCTACTACGTTTAACCATTATGTACTGCTCCTCCTTTGACTTAGATAAGCCGACTTTCATATAAAAGTTATCCTAAAAGACCATTATTTCTATTATGAAATAAGATAGGAAACCTGTCAATTTCTCCAAAGTGGAAAATAATTATTTTAGCAGCATTTTCCATTCATTTTCACCTTTTAGTAATAATTCCGGTGACTTATATGCCTCGATTGTTGCAAAACTCATATAATCACTAACTTTAATTGATAAAATATCTTGAACAATTTCGAACAGTTTTTTATCATCCTTTACTTTCTTCCACTTCTTTCTAATGAGGTATTCCCAAAGCTCTTTTTCAGAAATGGTATTGTAACCAAGCATTTGAAATTCATCAAGCTTACTTCTCAAAGCTGGCTTTACTCGAATGCGAAAATGTTCGTATTCATGGTCTATTTTCAAAATAGCGCCTCCCCATTACAAAAGATTTCCAATATTAAAAAATACTCCTGCTTGTCATGCTTTGTCCATCTCAATGCATATAGTTAATTGTATATGAATTCACCTATTTTGAGAAGGTGGGAAGTGGAATGTCAAAATTTTTAAGAGGAACCTTCATCTTGCTTATTGCAGGCTTAATTACAAGATTATTAGGATTCATCAATAGAATCGTCATTGCCCGAAGTATTGGTGAAGAGGGCGTTGGCTTGCATATGATGGTTTTCCCAACATTTATTCTTGTAGTTACACTTACTCAACTCGGGCTTCCGGTTGCTATTTCTAAAAATATTGCAGAAGCAGAAGCAAGAAAAGATTATGCAGAAATAAAAAAAATCCTTGTGGTTTCTCTAACTACAACTATTTCATTATCCATTATTTTTACACCTGCTCTAATTCTACTAGCGCCTTATCTCTCACAAACGCTCTTTACAGACCCAAGAACCTATTATCCTTTAATAGCCATTGCTCCTGTTGTACCAATTATTGCAGTTTCTTCCGTGTTAAGAGGGTATTTTCAGGGCAGACAAAACATGCGGCCCTCAGCTAATTCACAAATTTTAGAACAAGTTGTCCGAATCTCGTTAATTGCAGTCATGACCAAAGCATTCCTACCCTACGGAGTGGAATATGCAGCTGCAGCGGTAATGATATCTTCCGTTATTGGCGAACTTGTTTCATTGCTCTACCTAATGACAACATTTAAATTAAAAAAGCGCTTTAGGCTGCGCAAGAATTTTTTCCAATATGTTCATTCTGGCAGAAAAACATTTAACGAACTTATGGCAATTGCGATTCCAACCACCGGTAGTAGATTGATTGGTTCCATATCATGGTTTTTTGAACCTATTGTAGTGTCACATAGTCTCGCAATTGCAGGAATTGCAGCTGCTGCAGCTACAAAGCAATATGGGTCACTTACTGGTTATGCAATGCCCTTATTAATGCTTCCATCATTTATAACTAATTCATTAGCCATCTCACTAGTTCCTGCTATAAGTGAGGCCAATTCTCAAAATGACCACAAGATAATTGAGTATAGACTACAACAAGCCTTAAGACTAGCTTTGTTAAGTGGAGGACTAGCCGTTATTGTGTTGTATGTTTTGGCAGACCCTTTAATGAAACTCATGTATGGCTCTACAAAAGGTTCTGATTTTATCAGGTTAATGGCACCATTCTTTTTATTTTATTATTATCAGGGCCCCTTGCAGGCCGTATTACAGGCATTAAATTTAGCACGAGCGGCAATGATTAATAGTCTAATTGGAGCAATTGTAAAGACAGCCGTTATTTTTTTACTTGCAACGCAGGCTTCTTTTGGGATAAATGGTGCTGCTCTAGGGATAATGGTTGGTTTTGTTTTGGTCACCGTCCTCCATTTTGCAACCGTATTAAAAAGAATCCCCTTTTCCTTTTACATTCGTGAATATTTTAAGGCTTTTTTCATAATGGGGATTTCAGGTTGGTTAGGCTACTGGTTATATCAAAACACCCTCGTTGATCAACATTTGATCATTCGAGTACTTACATCAATGACGGGAATGTCTGTTTTCTACTTCATTTTGTTGCTCTTGCTAGGACTTTTGAAAAAAAATGAGGTTAAACGAATTCCATGGATTGGAAAACCATTATCAAAATGGGTTTTACGTTAAAGAAAACTCGCCGATTGGCGAGCCCCTAAGGGCGATGGCAGAGGCGTAGTTGCCCTTATGCGCTAGCAGAATTTATGGATATAAATTCTGATTAGCTAAAGAAAACTTGGCTAGCGCCAAGCCTTAGCGCCGGCGATTGCCTAGTTGCACTTATGCGATTTGAGTGCTGATTATTTATCAACGATTGTTACTTACTTTAGTGCGTTAACAAAGATATACTTTCTTATAAGCTAAAAACAAAGACATACACATTGTGTGTGTCTTTTCTTTATTCATCTAACATATCTATGAAAAACTTTCCATTTTCAAAGCTGCAAAAAGAAACCTTTTTTATTTCATTATACCCTTTCTTTTTTAATTCCTGCCTGAGCCAGAAGTTTGTCTTGTTAATCCTTTGTAGGTTGTCTTCATTTATGTCCCCGTCAATTATTAAAGGGATCGTTATATCCCCACTTATTGTATTATTATTCTCATCTTTTTCCTTTTCAATAATTGACAATTTTCCTGATGACTCCAAAATGGCAAATTCAACATCGGTGATACTACGAATATCCTTTTCCCGTAATTGCATCATAAGATCATCAAAATTATAACGCTGTTTTCGCATCGCGTTTTCATCAATTCTACCTTTATTAATAATAATTGTAGGCTTCCCATCAACAAAATCTCGAAACCGTTTGCTTTTTAGAGAAATCAACGCAGTCGTGATCTGAATTAGCATTAGCAGTGACATTGGCAAAATTGTATGAATAAGGGGGTCTTTCGTATCCTCAATTGCAACAACACCCATTTCAGCAATCATGATAAATACAACCAAGTCCAAGATACTCAATTCCCCTATTTCTCTCTTACCCATTAATCGAAAGATAATAAATATAAGTACATACAGAAATATTGTTCGAAAAATTATAATAAAATGTTCTTCCACTTATTGTCGCCCCTTTTCCTCTTATTTATTTTAATCAAAGGAGTGAAAAAGATAATAGGAATATAATTCCAATATTTCCGAAAATGATATACCTGTTTTGTAATCCTTAACCAATTGAAAAAATTCAATTCTATTTTCAATTCATCTGAATATGCTTGTACTAGGAAGAAAACTGTCTATCTTATGAAAACACTTAGGATAGACAGGAACCAATAATAAGCCTTAAAAGGTAACAGAAGGGGGAGAATAAAAATCGAATCAAAAAGCTTTGGAACATCCGTACTTTACGGGCTCATTTTTATTTTTTTATTTGCAGCACTTAGCAGCTTGATTTTTTCCTTTATTCTTAGATTTACTTCCGTACGGGAAATATCACTTCAATACATTATTACAGCCATTTCATTTATCGGGCTGTTTGGAGGCGGATTTTTGTCCGGTGGAAAAGGAAAACAAAAAGGATGGCTAATCGGGGGATTAACGGGATTAATCTATTCTTTAATTGTATTTTTGTTTCAATATTTAGGATATGACCGCCTTTTTACTGGAGAGCAAATTATTTATCATATTTGTTACACATTGATTGCCATGATGGGTGGAATACTGGGCGTAAATATGTCATCAAATTCCCGGACTGCATAATAGAAAAAGGAAGCCTCAAAGGCTTCCTTTTTCTATAAGTATCTATCTTGATCAGTCTTTCTTAGCTAGCTTATCTTCTGGTGCAGACTCAACTACATCACGGATAGCAGAGCGCTCATATGTTAAGCGACTACCGTCTCCACATTTAATGACGGCCTTATTGTCATCAATAGAATCTATAAAACCATGTAATCCACCAATAGTGACGATTTTATCACCTTTTTTAAGATCACTTTGCATTTGTTTTACTGCCTTTTGACGTTTTTGCTGTGGGCGAATTAATAAGAAATAAAACAACACAAACATCAAAATCAAAGGTAAAATAGTGCCAATTCCTTGCATCTTGTTTCCCTCCTTTCAAACTACATCTATTAGAAATTTTTCGCGTCAGGCTTATTAAAGCCATAACGTTCAAAAAATTCTTCTCTAAAATCACCAAGCCGGTCTTCCCTAATGGCTTGTCTGATTTTCTCCATTAATCTTAACAGAAAATAGAGATTATGGTAAGACGTTAATCGAATTCCAAAAGTTTCTTCACATCGGATCAAATGGCGGATGTACGCCCGACTATAGTTTCGGCATGTATAACAATCGCAATTTTCATCAATCGGCCCGAAATCACGTGCGTATTTCGCGTTTTTAACAACAAGTCTACCATTGCTTGTCATCAGCGTTCCATTTCTCGCAATTCTTGTCGGTAACACACAATCAAACATATCAATTCCGCGGATCGAACCATCAATTAAGGAATCTGGCGAGCCAACACCCATTAAATAACGTGGTTTATTGGTTGGCAACAATGGGGTCGTAAACTCAAGAACACGATTCATAACATCTTTTGGTTCTCCAACTGATAGCCCCCCAACAGCATAGCCTGGAAAATCAAGTGAAACAAGATCTTTGGCACTATGCTTCCGAAGTTCTTCGTACTCGCCACCCTGAACTATTCCAAACAGACCTTGATCCTGTGGACGCTGATGCCCTTTTAGACACCTTTCAGCCCATCTTGAAGTCCGTTCTACTGATTTTTTCATATATTCAAATGTAGCCGGAAATGGCGGGCATTCATCAAATGCCATCATAATATCTGATCCTAATGCATTTTGTATTTCCATTGCCTTTTCAGGTGATAAAAATAGCTTATCACCATTTAAATGATTCCGAAAATGAACTCCTTCTTCTTCAATTTTTCGGAATTCACTTAAACTAAAAACTTGAAATCCACCTGAATCGGTTAGAATGGCTCGATCCCAATTCATAAATTTATGAAGACCACCTGCTTCTTTCACAATCTCGTGCCCAGGACGAAGCCATAAATGGTAGGTGTTGCTTAAAATAATGCCAGAGCCCATTTCTTTTAAATCTTCAGGGGCCATAGTCTTTACTGTTGCAAGTGTTCCAACTGGCATAAATGCAGGTGTATCGAAAGAACCATGCGGTGTATGGACACGGCCGAGTCGTGCTCCAGTTTGTTTACATGTTTTGATAAATTCGTAGCGTATGGCGGTCAAAACTCTCTTTCCCCTTCCATTTGTTATCTTTCTTAGATGATTAACATAGCATCACCAAAGCTAAAGAACCGATATCGTTCACTAACAGCGGTGTTATAGGCATGCAGTACATTTTCTCTTCCTGCTAATGCACTAACTAGCATGATTAAAGTTGATTTAGGTAAATGAAAATTTGTGATCATTCCATCAATCGCTTTAAACTCATACCCAGGATAAATAAATATATTTGTCCAGCCACTGCCATCAGTAAATTGTCCATTATTTGCGGAAGCAATCGTTTCAAGGGTTCTTGTAGAGGTGGTGCCAACCGTGATAATACGTCCTCCGTTGCTTCTTACTGCATTAAGCAAATCTGCCGTATCTTTTGTCACCGTATAAAACTCCGAGTGCATATCATGTTCCAAAACATCCTCTACACTCACAGGTCTAAATGTACCCAAACCAACATGTAATGTAATGAAAGCAATATGGACGCCCATTCCCCTAATCTCATCCATAAGAGAATCAGTGAAATGGAGTCCAGCTGTTGGGGCTGCGGCAGAACCAGGCTCACGTGCAAAAACAGTCTGGTATCTTTCACGATCATCTAACTGCTCTTTAATATAGGGCGGAAGAGGCATTTCGCCTAATTGATCTAATACTTCATAGAAAATCCCCTCAAAATGAAACTGAAAGGTTCTTCCTCCATGTTCAGAAGTCTCCGTACATACTGCTTTCAAGAGTCCTTCTCCAAAATCAATTTCCGTTCCTTCTTTAACCCTTTTTGCCGGCTTCACAAGTGTTTCCCATTTGTCATTTTCAAGTTGCTTTAAAAGTAAAATTTCAATTTTAGCGCCAGTATCCTTTTTCACCCCAAAAAGTCGGGCAGGAAGCACTCTTGTATCATTTAAAACAAGGCAGTCGCCTGCTTGTAGATATTCCTTAATGTCTTTAAAAATTGTATGCTTTAGATCACCAGTATTTTTGTTTAAAACCATTAATCGACTATCAGTTCGATTTTTCAGCGGAACTTGAGCGATTAATTCTTCAGGCAAATCAAAATCAAATAATTCTACTTTCATCAATGACACCCTACCTATATTTCTTAAGTATTAAAGATATTCCTATTACTCATTAGGAATATCCAAGTGAAAATGGTGATAGGCCAGTTCCGTAACCATTCTTCCTCGAGGCGTTCTTTGCAAAAAGCCAATTTGCAGCAAATATGGCTCATAAACGTCTTCAATGGTGTCTGACTCTTCCCCAATCGTTGCAGCAATCGTATCAAGACCAACCGGTCCACCGCGAAACTTTGAAATAATCTCCATTATAAGCTTGTGATCAATATGATCAAGGCCAAGCCGGTCAACTTGCAATAATTCGAGTGCTTCGTTTGCTAGTTCGAGATTGATTATACCGTTTGCCTTTACTTGAGCAAAATCCCTTACTCTACGGAGTAAACGGTTAGCAATCCTTGGTGTTCCTCGTGACCTTCTCGCGATTTCAGTTGCAGCGTGACTGTCTATTTCTGTCTCAAACACCTCCGAGGTTCTAAGGACAATACTCATCAATTGATCTTCCTTATAATACTCGAGACGGCTCAAAACTCCAAATCGATCCCGAAGTGGAGCAGATATTGCCCCTGCTCTTGTCGTTGCCCCTACAAGTGTAAATGGTGGCAAATCAAGGCGGACAGATCGGGCGCTTGGCCCCTTACCAATTACAATATCGAGGCAAAAATCTTCCATTGCAGGATATAAAACCTCTTCAATAGATCTTGGCAATCTGTGTATTTCATCAATAAATAAGACATCACCTGGCTCAAGTGCTGTAAGAATTGCCGCCAAATCTCCCGGTCTTTCGATTGCAGGGCCCGATGTCGTTCGAATATTTACGCCCATTTCATTGGCAATGATCGTCGCCAGTGTCGTTTTTCCTAAGCCAGGAGGGCCATATAAAAGTACATGGTCTAAAGTCTCATGCCTTAGTTTTGCAGCTTCAATAAAAATTTCTAAATTAGCCTTTACTTTATCTTGTCCTATGTATTGCTTCAAGTTTTTAGGCCGAAGGCTTTGTTCAAGCGATATATCGTTTAGGTCTGCCTCACCCGAAATAATTCGTTCTTCCAAGAATCATCACCTTATTTTAATAGCCGTTGAAGGGCCTTTTTAATATATTGATCAGTTGATAGCTGTTCTTTTTTTAATTCAGGAGATATTTTTTTTATCTCCTTTTCCGTATATCCAAGTGCCTTTAATGCTAAAACTGCTTCCTCAAAGGCAGCGAATCTAGTTTCATTTTGAACTAAAGTTTCATTTGCATTAAACAAATTCGGAAAACAGTCAGGTACAATATTATGGAGTTTTCCTTTTAAATCTAATATCATTTGTCTAGCTGTTTTTTTGCCCACACCTGGAAATTTAATGAGGAAACCCTCATCTTCATTTTCAATTGCTTGGACCACCTGCTGCACTTCCCCAGATGCAAGAATGGCAAGTGCCCCTTTTGGACCGATTCCAGAAACATTTAATAATTTTGTAAACAGCCTTTTTTCTTCCCTTGTTTCAAAACCATAAAGTGCTAGCAGATCTTCCCTTACATATTGATAAGTAAATACTGTTACCTTATTTTCAATTTTACTCGAATATATAAATGGATTTGGCGTTGCGATTTGAAAGCCAATCCCATTATTTTCGATCACTATGTATTCAGGACCTACAAACTCTAGTGTGCCTTTAATAAATTCATACAATTCGCTTCTCTCCTCAAGCTTGTTGTATTACATTCTATCATACAATTTTCAGCTTGATAAAATAAATAACTAAAAACCAGGCTGACATGTCAGTCTGGTTTTACGGGAAGAATGCATGTAACGTTAATTTCCTTGCAAGTCATTTGTTGAATATGGCTTAAATGTCTCTAATACCTCTACATAGTGATCCTTTGTTTTAATGGGGATCCCATGAATAAGCTCTTCCTGTTTTTTACTCTCAAGTTTTTTTATATCTATTTGGAAAAAGGATTGAATAATTCTTGATCGTTCGGGCTTACCATTAAAAATGCTCAAAACACCTTCATGAGTCACTCCAAAAAAACCATTTGCCTTCAAAAGTGGAGAAATGTCATCGACATTCTTTCTAAAAGTAACTTTTGTTTCGTTAACATCAACAAGCTGCCACTGATCATATTTTGCCCAAAATTCTTTTAATGACGAGACAGACTCATTGACCACCTCTTCACTTACTTCACCATCAAGATAAATTCTCTCGAAGACAACCTTCAAATAAAGGGGTTCCCCATTTTGTTGTAGATGAAAGGTGTCCATTTTTGCGGCAGAACCAACCATAATAATTCCAGTACCCTGAACAATAAACATGATGAGAAAAACAGTAATTGCAGCAATAAAAGTTCGCAGAACAACTGTCAGCTTGATTCTCATACATGATCACCTCTAATTTCTTTAAAATATCACCATTCCTTTTAGTTTAGCCTCTATTTCTATATTTATCCTTTTTGAAAAATAAATGCTACTATTTGAAAAAAAGCTCTTTTATTATGATGTATGCTAGCTAAAAAAGAGGACGGCATTTGCCATCCCCAAATTAGAAGCATTTATTACTTTGCTCCACCCTCACGCAAATCATTATTTATAAATCGATCCCGGCTGAGAGTTCCTTCATCCGTTAGAATGGTTACCGATCTTCCATCTGTGTAAGGCCGAATCGCCTTTCGAATGGCTTGCTTGGTTTTTTCAGCCTTGCTTTTATCATTTAGATGTACAGAGATTAAAACAGATGAACCAAAAACAACAGAGCGAACATCTCGGACATTTTTGATGTTTGCAGTCTTCGTTCTTATTTGATCAGATATTTTTCCAAGAGTTTTTGGATCAGCTGAAAAGCCTACATTTCTTTGATTTAAATGTCCAGAATAATTAGCATCACTTATGCTAAAACGATTATCATGTTGAGAGAAGTTTCGATCATCAGTAGCAAGTGGTGCGGTTGGAATTGGAGGATTACCATTTTTATCCTTCACCTGTACTAGCCTACTTTTTTGATTTTGAACTATTTTCCCCTCTGCACCAAGGCTGTGATCCATCATTTCTGTTAGTGGACCATCATTATCTGATAATAAGGCATTAGTTTGATTAGGGTGATTTTCATTCGAATAATAACCGATCGGCCGAGCATTATCATTGTAACGTTCATTAACACCAGCTCGGTTATTCCCAGCACACCCAGCCATTCCAATAACCATTATTAAAGCGGAAACAGGAAGCAACCATTTTGATCTTTTCAAGCGAAAAACCTCCCCTAAGCTTCATGAGCATTAACGCACTGCTCACATATTAGGTTGTAACATCAAAGGAGGTTTCATTCTGTTTTGAAAAAATTGGCATTCGCCATGTATTTTGGTAAATACCAATTTTTTATTTTTATTATTGGTTCTTTTTGTAATGTTATTTTTTAACATAAATCCATTAAAAACAGAGTAGGCCAGGAAGTTAATGTTGTTTTAGTTTGCTTATTTTATCCTTTAGCTTTTTCACAAATTGCCTTCTCAAATAAAACTGATCAAGAGTTAATTCGATTACCTGTTTATATTTATAAGAATCAGTGTTTGTATTTTCTCGGATCAGTCGATTCCATTCTCGAAAAATATCGGCAGGAAAGGCTAATGCATACAAAAACGCTTCTTCATTCAAATATTTTTGAATTTGTTTATGTTTTGAAAGATATTCATATGACCAATCAACAAATGGGAGGATTCGATTGGCATATTGTAAAATATCTATACATTCAGGACCAATACTGATTAAATCATAATCAATTAAGTTTAAATTTCCTTTGGAGTCCCTTAAAAAATTATGATGAGCAACATCCCCGTGCAGAATGACATGTGGTTTCTTCAGAAAAAAATCATCCGTTTCTTTCATACCGTCTAGTGACCAATTTGCCCATTCCAACATTTCATTAATGAAGGGATCTTGCAAAAAGTATCGTAGCATTGGTATATTTCGAGAAAAAATAGTTGAACGTTCTGTCCATTTTGATTGAATTTTGCTTAAGGAAAGCAATGTTTTATATCTTGGGGCAATCGTTGCTGTTATTTGATGAAATTCTTCTAACAAATCAAGTCCTTCCATCCGATTATTGTACGTTCGATACGAAAATGAATTCTCATTTGGCTTAATGTATTCCATGCAACCGAAATATTTTCCTTCAAAAAAAAGTGGTTCTTTAAATAGATCTTGCAAATATATATATGATTTTGTAAAACCTTCGTTACGGAGTGTTGCTGTGAATACCTCTTGCAGTTTAAGCTTACGATTTGAGGAATATCCCTTAATAATATACGTTTTTTTCGTAGTTTTAACTAAGAAAACTGCATCTCTAATGGTCACCATTTTAACAATTTTTTCTTTAAATTGCTGGTTTAAATGGGAAAGGAGACGATTGAAATAATCATCTCCTCCTCTTTTTTTAATAGTCATTGCTCTCATCATCATAGCGTGGCATGGAGTAAGAGTTTGCACCCATTGGTCCCATTCCATATGGGTTCATATAAGGAGGTTGGGCCACATTTATTGGAGCTGAATATGGTGCTGAATAAATGGGTGGAGTTGTAGGTACAAAGTTTTGTGCTGCAGATGGTGCACCGCAACCGCAATCTCCTAATGCTCCAGTTCCTACAGGCATTTGACTTTGAGCAGGATATGACTGTACTCCCATTTGCGGCATTGACATGGAAGGCGATTCATATTCAGAGCTCATTCCCTGAGGAAAAGATCCTGCTTGTGGATATCCGTAAGGCATTTGACCACCATACGGAGATACCATTGCAGGATTTACATATCCAGGTCCTGGTACAGTTGGTGACTGACCATACCCGCCGGGATAGTAAGGACTTGGTGTATAACCCGGGTAGGCACCTGTAGGCATTCCCTGATAACCAGGATACATGCCTGCTGGTATCCCTGTGTATCCAGGATTTTGACCTGCTTGGTAGCCTGCTGGCATTTCTCCATATCCTGGATTTACTCCTCCTGGGTAGCCTGCTGGCACTTCTCCATACCCCGGATTTGCTCCTGTTGGGTAGCCTGCTGGCACTTCTCCATACCCCGGATTTACTCCTGTTGGGTAGCCTGCTGGCATTTGCCCATACCCTGGATTTACTCCTGTTGGGTAGCCTGCTGGCATTTGCCCATACCCTGGATTTACTCCTGTTGGGTAGCCTGCTGGCATTTCTCCATACTCTGGATTTACTCCTCCTGGGTAGCCTGCTGGCATTTGCTGATAACTTGTAGGCATTTGTGCTGTTGGTGCTATACCTTGCTGCATATATGGCGTTTGAATTGCCTGTGTCCCCATCATTGGGTTCATTGGCATTTGTGGCATAAAGGATGATGACTCGTCATCAAATTGTGGTGCCATATAGGATGCCCCTGCAACAGCTGGAGCAACTCCAGAAGCTGTTGGCATCATACTTGGTGTCATCGGCACAGCTGGAATTGGAGCCTGCTGATATGGTAAATAAGGCTGTACTGGGTATCCACCCATTGGATAAATACATCCTGGTCCAGGCATTACTGGTGACATTGGAACACAATTATCTAGGCACATTGGTTGTTCAACTCCAATCGGCAAACATTCTTCCACTGGTACCTCTTGCTTCGGTACCTCTTTTACCTCTGGAAGTATTACTGGTTTTGGCGGAAGTTGTGGCAACGGCTGTGGCTGTGGCAATGGTTGCGGTAATGGCGGCGGTTGTGGTTGTGGTTGTTGAACATTCAAATTAGCCATGTTCATCATATAATAGTTGTTGATATCAATTTCTGGGATCACTGGTAGTGGCATTTTGGGTATATACGGTACTTTCGGTGCTTCTTTAATAATTGGAGCCTCTTTAATAATTGGCATTTCCTTCTTTGGTGCTTCAACGATTGGTAACGGTTTTGGCTGCTCTTTGGCAAACGGATGCTCGAGTATCGGCATTTCCTTTTTAAACCCTTGATGAATTGGAGCTACCGGTGTTGTCCCTGCAATAGGTGCTTCTTTCTTTATCATTCCACCTGTAGTTGGAACCTTTATTTTCATACCGGGCATAATCATATCAGGGTTACTGAGCTGTGAATTCATTTTTTTCAGCTCTTCAAAATTCACGCCGTACTTCTTGGCGATTTTCCAAAGAGTATCCCCCTTCTGTACGATATGGATCTTCACTCTGATTTCCCTCCTATGGCATAAGTCCATACATTGTATGTGATTATGGGCAAAGTGCTAATGATCTTCACAAAAACTTATGCATTTTTTAAAAAAAATATGATTCTTACTCCTTTGAAAAAATAAAAAGAATGGATGCAAGTTAAAATTTCGCATCCATTCTTCTGGTTTTAAGCATTTCCTTGTATTTTTCAGGGATCATCCTGTTTTTTTGCAATGCCGCTAAAATACTCAAGGTTACTACTCTCCTTTGTCAATCAATACCTTTACGCTAATATCAAGTGCTTTGTATGAATGTGTTAAAAAACCAAGGGAAATATACTGAACTCCTGTATCGCGAAACGATGCTAAATTATTCAATTGAATCCCCCCGGAAGCTTCAGTAATAATTTGATTTGGAACCAATTTAATTAATTCCTTGATTTCATCAGGGGTGCGATTATCGAACATGATGACATCTGCACCAGCGTTTACCGCTTCAATTACTTGTTCCCTCGACTCAGTTTCCACTTCAATTTTCACCATATGCCCAACACTTTTCCGCACTAATTCAACTGCTCTTTTTACCCCGCCTGCAAAAGAAATATGATTATCCTTAATCATGACCCCATCATATAAACCATAGCGATGATTATATCCGCCACCACATCTGACCGCATATTTTTCAAGCATTCGTAGCCCTGGTGTAGTTTTTCTTGTATCACATATTCTTGTAAATGAACTATTTAGGGTTTGGACTGCCTTTTGTGTTAATGTTGCAATTCCACTCATACGCTGAACAAGATTTAGGATTACTCTTTCGCCCTTTAAAAGATCGGTTATTTCCCCAGATGCAGTTGCAAGCTTCTGTCCGACTTTTATTGAATCCCCATCTTTGATAAACAGTTGTACATCTACTTTTGAATTTAAAAGAATAAATCCAGTGTTGATAACTTCTTCCCCACAAAAAATACCCTCTTCTTTGGCTAAAAAGACGATTTTTCCTTTTGTATGATCTGAAAAGAGCAAATCTGTCGTTATATCTTGCTCCCCAATATCTTCAATAAAAAATTGTTCAAGTAGTAAGCGTAGCTTCAATGAGTTCATTTTCGTTTGCCACTTCCCTTTTTTGCTTATGAATAATTATTTTCTTACACCAATTCTCATTATCTTCATAAGGATAATCACTCCTAAAGTGGCCTCCTCGGCTTTCTGTTCGACCTATTGCAGATTCTGTTATTAGGTGAGCAATGAGGCACATGAAAATAGTTGTAATATCTTGAGTAGAATATGAATCTAATTCATTTACTTCAGGAATAGTAAATTGATTTAACCAATTTCTCTGCTTTTCTAGTAGCATTTTAGAACGAACAATGCCAACTCTTTTCATCATCAAATCCTGAATTACATTTATATCTGGAAGAAATGCCTTTCTTTCAGGGATCTGCTTAATGGAGAAAGGCCATTCTGGAAACAGTGGTTTATCAGAGCTTAAATTAATCAATTCAGAAAGTTTTTTCCCCTGATACAGCCCTTCTAATAAGGAATTACTTGCTAAGCGATTGGCACCATGAAGACCTGTACACGCCGTCTCCCCAATGGCAAAAAGCCCATTTATTGAGGTACGGCCTACTAAATCAGTTCTGATTCCACCCATTAAAAAATGACTGCCAGGGGCAACTGGAATTTTTCCCTCTGATACATTAAGCCCATTTTCTCGGCAAATAGCGGTAATCGACGGAAATCTCTTTTCAAAATTTTTAACGGCTTTAATATCTAGGAAGATTTCGTGTCCATTTTGTAAATAGTCAAAGATTGTTTGTGAAACAATATGTCTTGGTGCAAGATCTTTAAAAGGATGAACTCCATCCATTATTGGCGTTCCATCACTAGTTACAAGGATCGCTCCTTCACCTCTTACTGCTTCTGAAATTAGGCCCCTCGTTTCTCCATCTATATATAACAAGGTTGGGTGGAATTGAATAAATTCCATATCCACAATTTCTGCACCAGCTAGATAAGCCATTGCAATCCCATCACCAGTAACAGTTTCTGCGCTCGAAGTAAAACTATAGAGTTGGCCACAGCCTCCAGTAGCAAGGATTACATACTTTCCATAGAATAATTGAATTGTTCCATCTTGATGTTTTGCTTTAACACCTATACAACGATTCTGCTCACGATTTAAAAGCAATTCGTATACAAACACATTTTCTTCTATTTTTACATTTTCTGTTAATTTACTAATCAATAATTCTATTACGTTTTTTCCTGTTGCATCCCCACCACTATGAACAATTCTCTTTTCACTGTGAGCACCTTCCATTCCAAGAAGGAAATCCCCACCTTGGTCTTTATCAAAAATATTTCCTTTCATTGAAATATCATTGATTAGAAAGGGGGCTTCATTTACTATTTGCCGAACAGATTCATTGTCATTGTGAAACCTACCTGCCTCAAGCGTATCTGAAAAATGTTTAGACGGATCGTCATGAATGCCGATTGCTGCAGCAATACCACCTTGTGCTAAGTAAGAATTAGCTTCTGTTACTGTCGACTTTGTGAGAATCCTCACATTTTTATCCCTATTTAAACAAGCTGCCAGTTGTAAAGCAGCGACTCCACTACCAATAATTAGAACATCATCTAGTTCCACTGTTGAACCTCCATTGACAGGTGTCTTGACATATATATTTACATAGATTTAAACTAAATACAAGTTTTTTTCTTTTTAATTTATGGTCCAAAATGGGTTGGAGGAGTTTACATCAATCCTAGTGTTTCTTGGAAACCATTTTTTCCAGAAACTTCCCACGAAAAAGGACTAAGACCAGGTACCATGAATGTACCAGCTATCGCAGCAATGACAGTTGCAGCACAAAGGATTCATAACCAGATCCAACATGACTTTGCTCAATTTCAATTGATGCGTGAAACATTATTAAATGAATTAAATTCAATAATAGGTTATGTTAAGATATATCAGGCACGAGAAAATTCGCAACTTCCTAGTATAATAGGACTTAGTATTGAGGGTATTGAAGGCCAATGGCTTATGCTCGAGTGTAATCGTGCAGGTTTTGCGATTTCTACAGGTAGTGCCTGTCAGGTTGGAATGAAATCTCCTTCAAAAGCTATGGAAGCATTCTGATTAGCAGGAAAAGATGCAAAAGAGTTTATTCGTATTTCTTTTGGCCAATCAGCTAAAATAGAAGATGTACAGAAGCTTGGCCAAAGTATTGTAAATATAGTAAAGAAAACTCGCCGATTGGCGAGCCCTTCAGGGCGATGACAGAGGCGTAGTTGCACTTATGCGCTAGCGGAATTTATAAATATAAATTCTGCTTAGCTAAAAAAATTCAAAACAGCATCAAACTAATTAACTAAACAAAAATATAGGAGTGTTAAATATGACGGACCAAAAGAAATTATTGGGAGAGGAAAGAAGGTCTTGGCTTTTACAAATGCTAAAAGAGACAAGCTCACCTATTACTGGCAGTGAACTTGCAGCTAAGACAAATGTTAGCCGACAAGTGATTGTTGGCGATATTACCCTATTAAAAGCGAAGAATGAACCAATCATGGCAACAAGCCAAGGGTACATTTATTTGAATCATACAGGTGCAACCCCTTCCTATGAGCGGACGATCGCATGCCGCCATACACCTGAGGATGCAGAAAAGGAATTAAATTTACTTGTGGATCACGGCGTGACAGTTAAAGATGTACGAATCGAGCATCCCGTCTATGGGGATTTAATCGCCTCCATCATGGTCTCAAATCGGCAAGAAGTAAAACAATTCATGGAAAAGGTCAAAAGCACAAAGGCATCATTTTTATCTGAATTAACATCAGGAATTCATCTTCACACTATTTCTTCTTCAAGCGAAAAACTCTTGGATAAAGCTGAGGAAGAACTTAAAATCGCAGGCTTCCTAATTGAAGCATAAAAGGACCTTAAAAGTCCTCAGATTGTCGAGAAAGGGGTATTTTTCTCGGCAATTTTTATTTTCTCAGAATCCGAATGCCAAATTTATCAAAGCTCCCTGCAAATGGGCCTGTTGATTTCCGCTCCAGGCACTCGCTTTCCGCGGGGAGGTCCTGAAGCCTCCTCGGCGTTACCGCCTGCGGGGTCTCCAGTGACCTCTATATCCCGCAGGAGTCGAGTGCCCTCCGCTCCAATCAACAGGAGGGGGTAAATCAACTTAAAGTATTGCAACACACTTTTTCCAATTTAGCTAAATGTGTTACAATCTTTTTTATATTTTGGCATGCGGCAGTAAGGAGAGCCTGCTCGGATGTATTCTTCAATCCCGTAACCGGCAATAGCGAAGCCCATGCAGCTCTTCCTGAGTCTGCGAAGCTTCGCTCAATTTTTTCCTTTCTAAATTTATAAAGTATTTTTCCAGATTTAGATAAGCGATTTAACCTTACCTTTTCTTTGTGCTCCTCCCAAACATGTCGTGTTACAACTTTCACTTTATTTTTTGAGCGTGTACATTGGGATAAAAATGGGCAGTTCGTACACTTCTTCGAATCAGATTTGTATTCCCTATATCCCTCACGGGTTGTAGTTTTGTATGTTAATTCTTTGTTTTGGGGCATATGTACAGGTCACGATCTTTATCGTATGTAAATTTCCATTTGGGGAATAAACCAGTAGTAGGATGGTATCTTCTATGGGCAATGACTCCAAAAATTTTCCGATCAGAAAGTCCTTTGCAAATGGGATTTGTAAGATACCCTGAATCTAATGCTACAGCTTCCACCTTAAATCCAAATCGTTGGGCCTGACGGTCCAACCTACTAAGATAGGGAACAAAATCATGAACATTGCCAAGTGTAACATAAACGTCAGTAATTATATTTAACTTTATATCCGTAGTTCGGTGGTCAAGATAACAGAACATTTCTTGTTTATTTTCACGGGACATAAAACCACATTCTGGGTCAGTAGTACTTACACGAATTTCCTTAGTTTCTTTTACTTCGTCCTTTTCTTTTAATGGCTTTTTTCCGTGTTTAAGTCTATCTTCTTCAATCGCCTTGTTTAAGTCATCAAAATATTCTCGAGTATCTACTTCCACTTCTTGTCTCGTAAACTTGTTTTTATTTGCATTTGCCTTTAAATTTATTTATTAGTAAAACGTAAGTTCTTTATTGAAAGACACTCTGTTGATTGGAGTGGAAGGCGCTCGACTCCTGCGGGAGTACGGGGCAGGGGAGATCCCGCAAGCGCTTCAGCGCTGAGGAAGCTCCCCTGCACGCCCGCGGAAAGCGAGCGCCTGGAGCGGAAATCAACAGACCAGTTACAAAGCTAATATACTAATATCATTATAACAAATTAACGCGGTGAATTGTTAAAGAATCTGTGCGAAATAATAAGCTGCCGAAGGGTTTTTCGACAGCCTGAGGACCTTAAAGTTCCTTTTTCTATTTAGTCGATATCAATAATAAAGGAAGAATAACTCCCAAGTACTTTCACATGACAACCAAGTGCTTCCAATTCTAAAATAGCTGCTGGGATAAGAACATCGTCAAGCTTCATGTCGATATCAATAATGAAAAAATAATTTCCAATTCCAGTTTTCATGGGTCTAGATTCAATTTTAGAAAGGTTGATTTTTCTCCAAGCAAATGCAGACAATACTTGATGAAGTGCACCCGCATGGTCAGCGGGGAGGGTTACCATAACGGTCGTTTTATAACCCTTAAACCCATCCTCTTTAAACATAAAATCTTTATTTTTATCTGATAGTACTAGAAAACGTGTATGATTGAAATCAAAATCATGAATATCCCTTTCCACGATTGCTAAGCCGTATTCCTTTGCAGCTAACTCATTTGCAATAGCCGCTGTCTTTTGTTCAGGATGACTTTTCACATGAAGTGCAGCTGCTGCGGTTGAATTTGTAGTTTCATATGGGATACCTTTAAAATGTCTATGTAAAAATTTATGGCACTGCGCAAGAGCATGGGAATGACTATGGATTTTCGAAATATCCTTCCAACTCTCCTTGTTTTCTGGATGAACCATAAAATGTTGCCTGATTGGAGCAGTAATTTCAGCAATAATTGAGAGATTAACCACATGTGTTAAATAATCAAGCGTTATGTTGACAGATCCTTCTAAAGCATTTTCCACGGGAACCACTGCAAAATCTACTTCTTGGTCCACAACTGCATCCATACACTCTGGAATGGTTTGATATGGCTTTAAATTAAATCCTGAAAAAAACTGATTTACAGCTAATTCGGTAAATGTGGCCTTAGGTCCTAAGTATCCAACTTTCACGGCTTTCCCCACTCTCTTAACAATTTTCTATATATAGAAAACTCGCCGATTGGCGAGCCCCTAAGGCGATGACAGAGGCGTAGTTGCACTTATGCGCTAGCAGAATTTATGGATATAAATTCTGATTAGCTAAAGAAAACTTGGCTAGCGCCAAGCTTTAAGGCGCCGGCAATAGCCTAGTTGCACTTATGCGCTAGCAGAGTTTATGGATATAAATTCTAATTAGCTAAAAAATAGGGCTGAGAGCAGCCATTATAATGAACAATGCTACTGTTCATTATGCGCCTGTTCCCAGCACTTCAACTTTTTCGACAAACTCAAGCTTGCGCAAATCACTTAGCAAGTCTTCTATTTCCATTTGGATATCTGATGTGTTTAATGAAAGCGTCACGTTTGCCCTACCTTGCAAAGGAATTGTTTGGTGTATGGTTAGAATATTGCATCCGGAAGAGGCAACCACTCTCAAGAGTTGGGAAAGTGTGCCAGAACGATCCTCAAGATAGAAAAAAAGCGAAATTAAACGTTCATTTTTAATTGTTGAAAAGGGAAAAACAGTATCTCTGTATTTATAATAAGCACTTCTGCTTAAATCAACACGATGTACAGCTTCCCAGACGGATTCCGCCTTTCCCCTTTCAATCATTTCCTTTACCTCAAGCGTCTTTTTCATCGCTTCAGGTAATACATCCTCACGCACTAAATAAAATTTTTTATCGAATTTATCTATCTTCATCTTTTTTCACCTCATTAAGAAAAGCGCAAGCCCCGAAAAAGGTTAACGACTAAAAGCCACCACTCATTTTCTTTGGCTTGCGCTAAACGATTTCTCAAGGTTTAAACACTAAAATTTCTTCTTTTCATTAGAGAGAGACTACTCAATAAATTCGAATTCAAATTCTAATAATCTCACAATGTCCCCGTCTTTTGCACCTTTTTCTCTTAAGGCATCGTCAATTCCAAATCCACGAAGCTGGCGAGAAAAACGACGTACAGATTCTTCTCTTGAAAAGTCTGTCATTTTAAACAGCTTCTCCACTTTTTCGCCTTTCACAACAAATGATCCATCAGAAATTCTTGTAATAGTGAAAGCTTCAGGTTCTGCTTCATGTTTGTAAATAACACGATGTAAACCAGTAACCTCTTCTACCTCTTCCTCAAGAGGGAACTCTGGAGCATCTTCAAGCTTATCGGCAATTGCATATAAAAGGTCTCTAAGCCCATTTCTAGTTATTGCAGAAATCGGATATATTGAATAATCACTTGGCAATTGTTCTTTAAACTTCTGCAAATTCTCTTCTGCTCCCGGCATGTCCATTTTGTTTGCAACAATAATCTGTGGACGCTCAGTTAAGCGCAAATTATATTCCTTCAATTCATTATTAATGGTAACAAAATCATCGTAGGGCTGTCTATTTTCTGTTGCAGCCATATCAATAACATGAACAATAACCCTCGTGCGCTCAATATGCCTTAAAAATTGATGGCCAAGCCCTACTCCAGCATGAGCCCCTTCAATTAACCCTGGCAAATCTGCCATAACAAAGCTCCTGCCATCCTCAGTTTCAACCATCCCAAGGTTTGGAACAATGGTAGTGAAATGGTACTCAGCAATCTTCGGCCTTGCTGAAGAGACGACTGATAACAATGTTGATTTTCCTACACTTGGAAAACCGACAAGACCAACATCAGCTAGTAGCTTTAATTCCAGAGTAACTTCACGCTCTTGTCCTGGCTCCCCATTTTCTGAGAGCTCTGGTGCCGGATTGGTAGGCGTTGCAAATCTAGAGTTGCCTCGGCCTCCACGGCCCCCTTTTGCAATAATGGCACGCTGTTCATGTTCAACTAAATCGGCAATGACTTCCTTAGTCTTATCGTCAACAATAACTGTTCCCGGTGGTACCTTAACAATCATATCTTTGGCATTTCTACCATGCTGATTTTTAGACATCCCGTGTTCGCCACGAGGAGCCTTAAAATGATGCTGATAACGGAAATCCATAAGTGTTCTTAAGCCCTCGTTAACTTCAAAGATAACGTTAGCGCCCTTTCCACCATCTCCACCAGCTGGCCCACCATTTGGTACAAATTTTTCACGGCGGAAAGCAACCATTCCATTGCCTCCGTCTCCGCCTTTTACATAAATTTTCACTTGATCGACAAACATTTTTATTCCTCCCGTCTGCATTTCTTATATCACTGATGACGGACGAGAATCGCAACCTTTAAACCACACTATGTTTGTGGAATAAAAACTTCAAGTGCGAGTTCGTGTTCAGAGAATTCCTTCACCACTATTGTCCAGTCCAATTTACTTGGTTTGGCAAGGAATTGTTCTATCCGTTCTTTCTTCTTTATTATCCCGCTAAAATCAAAAAAGAAACGAGTGCCATCTATTTGCGTGTCAATTGTAATCGATAAATGGTTTTCTTGAAATGCATCAATTGCAGAATTCAAACAGGCAAAAAATAAACTTGTCCAGTTTGTTAGCAGCAACTCGTTCATTTTAGGTGAATGGGTATTATCAAGCACTTCATATTCAAGCTGAAACAAGTGATTTTCCCAATTTGACCTAAGCAGTAACGAAGCAAAAACAGGCATATGTAAATTAGTAAGTTTCGATTCTTGTTGTGATTCAATAATAATTTCATCAATTATACTTTTAGCCCGATCTACTCGATTTAAATCCAAATTACCTTTAATTAATTGGAGCCGATTAAGCCAGTCATGCCGCGTGTGACTAAGCACTTCTATAATGTTCCATTCTTTTTCCATACCCGCACTCCTACAATATTGCCTTAGAAACTGTTTGCTGATAGTATAACAAATAATTACTCTGGAGTAAGCATATTTATATGAAATGATTTATAGAGGTATGAAATGAAGCACATGATTCGAAGAAATATTTAACATACCTTTAAAAAAAGAAAAACCCTAACCGGTCGGGTTAGAGTTTTCAATCGGTAGCTTAAGCTTCTTGAGCTACTGGATAAACGCTCACTTTTTTGTGGTCACGACCCATGCGCTCGAATTTAACGATACCGTCAACTTTTGCGAATAGAGTGTCATCTCCACCACGGCCAACGTTTTCACCTGGATAAATCTTTGTACCGCGTTGACGGTAAAGAATTGAACCACCAGAAACGAATTGACCATCTGCACGCTTAGCACCAAGGCGCTTAGACTGAGAGTCACGTCCGTTTCTTGTAGAACCTACTCCCTTTTTAGAAGCGAAGAACTGAAGATCTAATCTTAACATATGTTACACCTCCCACTTTTTGAAGGTAATTTTTATGTGTCTTCCGTAATCCTGTTCAATCGTCTGCAAAGAAATGATCATTCCTTCGAGGAGTAACTGGACCTTTTCTTGAACGTCATCCGAAAGTTCTTCCGGAATCACGCATCGAAGAAATCCTGAATCCCCCATATCGATGTCGGGATTTACACCAGTTAATTTGATAATTGAATTAACAGTACCAAATGAAATAGCAGATGCCCCTGCACAGACGATATCTTCACCATGATTGGCAAAACCAGCATGACCTTCAAACACAAATGAATGAATGAATCCGGTTTTCTTACGATTAATTGTTATTCTTATCATCGATCACCAACACCTTATGCGTTGATTTTTCCGATAACTACTTTTGTATACGGCTGACGATGACCTTGCTTTTTACGGTTGTTTTTCTTCGCTTTATACTTGAAAACGATGATTTTCTTTTGACGGCCTTGTTTTTCAACAGTAGCTGTAACAGTAGCGCCTTGAACTAATGGGCTTCCTACTTTTACGTTTTCACCGCCTACGAAAAGAACCTTATCAAAAGTAACTGTTTCGCCTGCTTCTGCGTTTAGTTTTTCAATGTAGATGGCTTGGCCTTCTTCTACCTTTACTTGCTTTCCGCCAGTTTCGATAATTGCGTACATGAACTGCACCTCCTTATAAACTCAGACTCGCCATTCACAGGCGTTTTGCTCTAAACGCAAAAACTTATGACCTGATCTGAGCGGTTGTAGCACGGGTGCTACAAACAATAACATTAAAATCCTACCATAATACAAACGTTAATGTCAATAGAAACCATTCCTTTTTGAACTTATCGCACTTTCATCTCCAAATTGTTTCAAATGATAATAAGGTATGTTCTTTGGAGTTATGGAAAAGAATACCTTTAAATGTGTTGCTTGCTCAAAATGGTTTTGATAGATTTGGTTTGGTCCTTCAAATGCCTCTTTTACCTCTTTTGTCGTTTCAACCAAAACCGCTTCAAACTCTGAATGACGGTGCTCAAATAACTCTCTTTCAAGTCGAAAAGCAACCGTTTCTACACTATCAATTCGGCCCGTGCCCGCACATTCAGGGCATCTCACCTGGAGGGCCTCTGACAGAGTAACTCTTGTTTTCTTCCTGGTTAGCTGCAGAATTCCCAGCGGAGTAAAACCAAAAACCTTCGTTCTTTTTTCATCTCTTTTTAATTCCTTTTCCATCGTTTCCAAAATACTGACTCGATCTTGATCACGTTTCATATCAATAAAATCAATGAGAACCATACCACCAATATCGCGAAGACGGAGTTGCCGTGCAATTTCTATGGAAGCAAGGTGATTTGTCTTTAATACAGTATCGTGGAGATCAATTTTCCCAGAAAACTTACCAGTATTAACATCAATAATTGTTAGAGCTTCTGCTTCATCAAAAATAAGGTAGGATCCATTTTCCAGCCAGACCACTCTTTTTAATGCTTTTTCAATTTCATGTTCTACCCTGAGGCTTGAAAATAGATTTTCTTTTTGACTAAAGTAGGTTAGCTTTACATTACCTTTTTTGACCAATTCATGAGACTCCAGCTTCTGTTTTAAACCAAGATCGTCGAGAATAACTTCCCCATTCGTCATCCTTTCCATTGTTTCAGTGAGGATCTCAACGAATGTTTCTTTTTGAAAGAGCAAGTCTGGCTTTTTTAGGGAATCTGCTTTTCGAATCATTTCTTCATATTGCTGTCTTAATTGAAAAAATTCTTCGCTTATTTCTTCTTCAGAAGCATTATTACTTGATGTACGAAAAATAATCCCTTCCACCTCTCCCTTTATACGGGTTCCAAGACGGCGAAGGGATGTTTTTTTACCCTCTTCAACAATTTTTTTAGACACAGCCACATAGCGACCATTTGGCATATAGATAAGATAATTGCCTTGAATCTCGTTAATTCCAGTTACCCTAGGGCCTTTTGTTCCTGTTGCATCCTTATTAACTTGGACAATAATTCTTTCTCCTTGATGAACAAACTTGGTAATACTTTTCGCTTCTTTTACCTGATTATCCTCATTTGACAATACATATTTGGCAAGAAGGTCACGATGCAAATAAGCATTTTTTTCTTCACCAATATCAACAAAAACAGCATTCATACCAGGTAAAACCTTCGTTACAGTCCCATAATAAATATTCCCTACAAGTGATTGATGTTCTGGGCGATCAATCACAATTTTCTCAACTTGATTGTTGATCATAAGGGCATATCGCTTTTCTCTTGAAGCATAATTCACAATCAATTTTTTCAATCTTACTGCCTCACTTTTTTTTTGATGGTATTATTATACCCCTTTTAACTCAATAGATTAAACATCTTGTTTATCAGGATGTACCGAAATGCAATCTGTATTAGTATGAGAAAAGAAGGTCACTTATCTTATCTGTTATTCTCTTCTCAGTAAAATAAGCATGCAAAATTTCATTCTCATCCAATGATTTTTTTTCATTTCCTTGGCCCTCAATAACAATCGGATGTTTGCAGCCCCGTTGAAATCGTTCTAAAACCTGAATAATCAGTTCACCTTCATTCACTTTTATCGGTTTAAGAAAATAGAGCCCTTCTTTTTTTCCATAATATCTTTCTAATAAAAATCGAATAAACACATACCGTCTTTGTTTCCATTCGTAATAAAGTGAAAAATATAAGAAGGCAATTACAATCCATAAGTTTAATTGGGTAAGAGCTGTAATGAAAATAAGTAAAGAAAAAAGATTCAAACAAATAAAAGAAATGATTAACGTCAATCGATGTGCTTGTGGAAATGGTTTTTGTAATGATAACAACAGAAAAAGTAGTTTTCCCCCATCTAGCGGCCAAATAGGGAATAGATTAAAGACAAAGATCATCAAGTTATAATGGAAAAAAAGATCGTACATGTCTTTTGAAATCCAAGACATTGAATATATAAGGAATGCAACAGCTACCATCCAGATATGCTGAATTGGACCAGAAATGACCACGATTGCCTCTTCTTTTAAAGGTCTATTCCCATGCTCATCCATTTCAGCCACACCCCCAAAGGGGAGAAGCACAATCCTTTTTATCCTCCATGAAAAAAAGGATGCCGCTGCAGCATGCCCCATTTCATGTATAAAAATAATTCCAAGCAATATGGAAAGTTCCATAAAATGGGCAGTCACAATAGATATTGCGATGACAATCCACAATAATGGATGAATTTGAATATGCTGGATTAAATATTTGGCTTTAGTCAAAACGTATCACCTGGATGGGATCGATGAAATTATCCCCTTTTTTAATAGCAAAATAATAGGACCCTTTTGTTTTATCTTCACCGCCAGAGGTTGAAACCGTACCAACTTCCTTGCCTTTTTCAATGTACTGATATACATTCACTTTTATTTCTTCAAGATCTCCATACCATGATTCCGTTTTGTCTGAATGCTGGATAATCACCGTTCTTCCAAGCCCTTCCTTAATTCCGGCAAATGTAATAATCCCTTCATTCATTGCCTTCACTTGGGCCCCTTTTCCCGTTTCAATCATGACACCTTGCCCATTTTTTACAAAATTCTCAACAACTCTACCTGTTGCTGGTACAGAATATTGCTGTTCCGGTGTTTTTTCGATTTCCTGTTTTTTTTCTGTAAATGGAAGCAATGCTAATGGCTTCCCAAATTTATTTTCATACCAATTTGTAACCGTAGCAAATTGAAATTCCATATCCATTGTTTTTTTCACTATATTTCTTGTTGAGTCAAGCGGTGCGTTATGATTGCGAAATAAGATGGCAATTATGAGAAATAGGAAAATAGATGCCAGTATTTTGAAAAAGAAGACCTCTTTTTTAAATAATGGATGTGTTTCTTCAGCTTCTCTCCTACCCTCGTAGGAGATCATTTGGTTAAAACCATACTTTTCATCATCACCCGGCATTGTCAGGCTGCGATTCTGGTATTTTCCAGGTCCATCTATGCTTTTTCTCCTTTTTGCAATCCTTCGGCGAATTTCATCCGATTTTGATCTCACCATTCCCATCCATCCTTTTCCCGCTTTTTGTACAAGTCTATGAGTGACCATAAAAGAGTATGACTTAAAAGGATAGGATAATTGGACAAAACATCTCTGTTGGATTTTTGACTTCATTCAATTCCACAAATAGTCGAAAATAAAGAAAACTCGCCGATTGGCGAGCCCGTAAGGGCGATGACAGAGGCGTAGTTGCACTTATGCGCTAGCAGAATTTATGGATATAAATTCTGATTAGCTAAAAAAGGGTCTATCCAGAAGGAACTTTTCATTTCCCTTGGATCAGACCCATGTTTATTTGGCACCGAAAAATTTTTTTAATTTTGAGAAGACTCCCTTTTCGTTTTCTCCAAGAGGCTGAAGAGGGATAGATTCTCCAAGAATTCTTCTTGCAATATTGCGATAAGCGAGTGATGCCTTATTGCTTGGATTCAGTGCAATCGGTTCCCCGTGGTTTGATGCCTTAATTACTTCATCATCATCGGCTACAATTCCAATTAATTCAATCGATAAATGTGTCGTAATTTCATCTACATCCAACTGGTCTCCACTTTTCATCATATGATTGCGTATACGGTTAATAACTAATTTAGGCGGTTCAATGTCTTTCTCTTTTTCAAGAAGTCCAATGATCCGATCTGCATCCCTAACTGCTGAAACTTCAGGAGTTGTCACTACAATAGCTCTATCTGCACCTGCGATAGCATTTTTAAAGCCTTGCTCAATTCCTGCCGGACAATCAATGATTATATAATCATAATCTTGTTTCAGGCTAGTAATCAACACTTTCATCTGCTCTGGTGCCACTGCTGATTTATCAGTTGTCTGTGCAGCTGGTAGCAAGTAAAGTAAGTCTTCAAACCTTTTATCCTTTACTAAGGCTTGATGAACTTTACATCTGCCTTCCACCACATCAACAAGATCATAAATAATTCTATTTTCAAGCCCCATAACGACATCTAAGTTACGTAAACCAATGTCTGTATCAACTAAACATACCTTTTTTCCTTGAAGGGCCAATGCTGTTCCAATATTAGCAGACGTAGTTGTTTTTCCAACTCCGCCCTTACCAGATGTAATGACAATTGCTTCTCCCACTTTACCGTCCCCCTTCTAATCTAGTAAGATTTGGTCTTAGATGTATTAAACCTTGTAATCTATCTACTACAATTTGGTGGTTATGATCTATGTAGGCGCACTCCATTTCATGTTTTTCTTCATGCAAAACATGATCAGGTGCTCGATTTAAGCAATCACTAATCAGTAATTGGGAAGGTTTCATGCTGGATGCGGCAATCACAGCTTGGTCATTCCCGAAGCAACCCGCATGGGCAATTCCTCTTAAAGTCCCCATGATAAAAATATTCCCACCAGCCATGACTCTCCCGCCAGGATTAACATCACCAATCAGCAGAAGATCACCAAACACTTCTAAAACTTGTCCAGACCGTATAATTTTCGTAACTGTTACAACTTCATTCTCTTTTCTTGTTTTTTCAGCATCTACCTTTGTGATAACATTCGATTCAATTTCATCAACAACAAGGTTCTTTTTTTCCGAATGATGTCTTTTAATTCTTCTCGTTGAACTTCAGTTAAATAGCGATTACCTGTTTCAAGTCTAACTGGGATTAATGGCCTATCTTCATGGCCGCGATCATTTAAAGATAGTTTCTCATCCAGTTCTATTTTCAGTTCACGATAGGAACAGTTATCATCCAGATGTAATGTTAATCCATCTTTTGTACCTTTAATAATTACGTTTTGCTGTTTTTTCATGAAGAGTATCCACCTCATTAGAAAAGCGCAAGCGCCTAGTTCAGCCCCAACAGCTGTTTATGGCCTTCTGGAGTTAAAGTCGTTCTTTGACTTCATAACAGGGGCCAAAACGACCTCGAGGGGCTAGACTGCTTGCGCCAGACAGTTCTCAAAGTTCAAAACCATATATTATGACATTAAAAGAAAAGCGGAAGTGTCTATTGTAAAAGTACTTCTTTTCATTATAAAGATTTCGACAAAAAAACTGCAAACTCCTCTTTTTTAAAGGACATTGCTATTATCCTAATCAGCACGCAAATTATCTGCAAACTTTTCAAATTGCCGTTTTAAAGGATAGGCAGCAATTACGATATATATCGCATTTAATATCAATGTAGAGAATAAACGCCTATCTAAAAAATTCATAAATGTGATATTCGTTATATGAATTAATTTGTCCATTTCAAAGACACCAATCTCGATTAATGCCACACCAATTAATGAAACAAGTGAGGCGATTAAAATATTGGTTTGCAATACCTTCATTATTTTTGAAACAATGTATGCTACAAGAGGAAAGAGAAATAAGTATATACCGATAATTTCTGTGTAAACAATGTCAAACAATAATCCAAAAATAATTCCGTAGACAATCCCATGCTTCTCGCCTCCATAAATCGTCAGAAAAAGGATTGAAGCGATAAGAAAATGGGGGACCAAGACATTCTTACTATTAAAAAAGGCAGCAGGTAAAAATTGAACAAATAGGCTTTCAAGAATAAATAGGCCCAGAAAAATTAAAGGAAGAAGGAATTTTCTCACAAATCCCCCCCCTTTTGATTACCTATTTCACTCATATCTGCTTGTACACCTGTACGCTTAATTACGAGTACTTTTTCAATATCGTAAAAGTCAGCTCCTGGATCCACGTACGCTGTTTGATTTAATCCATATTGATCGGGTTTAACCTCAACAACTTTCCCGATTAACAATCCCGGTGGGAAAACACCACCAAGACCAGAAGTTATTACGGTTTGCCCCTTTTTAACTTTTGCATCATAGGGGATTCTTTTAACTAATAATAGTTTTTTCTCTTTATCATAACCTTCAACAAGACCAAACGCATTGGCATCGCCTTGGATAAAGGCTGAAATACGGTTTTTTGGATCCATTGCACTAAGTAATTGAACGGTCGAGCTAAATTGATTAACACTTTTCACTTTTCCGATCAATCCACTAGCTGTCATAACAGCCATATTTTGTTTAATGCCATTTATTTTGCCTTTATCAATCATAACAATTTCGTGCCAACGATCAGGATTTCTGCCGATTACTGTAGCAGGCAATGGTTTAAAATCAATCAAGGTCTTTTTTTCGCCTAATAGATCATGCAGTTCACTATTGTCTTTTGTCAATTGCTGAACCTGTGCCTCAAGGCTGACTAGTTTTTCAACGCGTGTTTTTAATTGTTTATTTTCTTGATATGTATTTTGCAAGTCCTGAAGATTCTCAAAAAAGCCCACAACATATTGGGTAGGCTTTGATACCAGGGATTGAACCCAGCCGGTCGTATCTTTCACAAATTGCTCCGGCCAGGATGGCTGACTTCTCTCCCTCAAAGAAAACCCAATCAATGCCACGAGAATAATGATACTGACAAGCAACACAATCAGACGTTTATTCAAGAAGAATTGTGGCATGATGATACACCTCTATTTTTTAGACTCTACCTTGAGTCCTTCGCTTTGTTTTTAAATAATTGAATATGGTCTAATGCTTTACCAGTTCCAATCGCAACACAATCAAGTGGATTTTCAGCAATCAATACAGGCATATTTGTTTCTTCACTTATCACCTTGTCTAAATTACGAAGCAAGGCTCCGCCACCTGTTAACACAATTCCGCGATCCATAATATCGGCGGCGAGTTCTGGAGGTGTTTTCTCTAGCGTATTTTTAACCGCTTCGACAATCGCATTAACAGTGTCTTTTAACGCGATTCCAATTTCGCTAGCTGTAATTTCAATTGTTTTTGGTAATCCCGTTAATAAATCACGGCCCCGGATTTCCATATTGTCGATTCCTTCTGGATCTCCAGCAGAACCAATTTCTACTTTGATGGTTTCAGAAGTTCTTTCACCGATCATTAAATTATAATTTTTACGTATATAAGAAATAATCGATTCGTCCATCTCATCGCCAGCAACGCGAATCGATTGACTTGTAACAATACCGCCTAAAGAAATAATTGCGACCTCGGTTGTTCCTCCACCGATATCAACTACCATACTACCTGTTGGTTCCCAAACAGGAAGATCTGCTCCTATTGCTGCGGCAAATGGCTCTTCAATCGTGTACGCATCTCTTGCACCCGCCTGCCGAGTAGCATCGATAACTGCTCTCTCTTCTACAGCAGTTATTCCCGATGGAACGCAGACCATTACATATGGCTTTCCTGAGAAAAGGCCCTTTGCTTTTACTGCTTCGCGAATATAATACTTCATCATCGAGGCTGTCGTTTCATAATCTGCAATAACTCCGTCTTTCATTGGTCTTAATGCAACGACATTTCCAGGAGTTCGTCCGATCATATTTTTTGCATCATTACCAACTGCAACAATTTGTTTTGTGTCTGTTTGCATAGCAACAACTGAGGGCTCTCTTAGAACGATCCCTTTTCCTTTTACAAATACAAGGGTATTTGCAGTTCCTAAGTCAATACCCAAATCTCTAGAACCAATTCCAAACATAGTTGTATCTCCCTTTCTGATACGAATTGCAATTTAATGATGGTAAGTTTATTTTAGCTAATCAAAATTTATATCCGTAAATTCTGCTCGCACATTTAGGCCACTACTCCACTATCATCGCCCTTTTGGCCTCGAAATGGGGCAAGTTTTCTTAAAATGTATAAACGGTTTGTAAGTAAATCCTTTTGTATTAATGCGTGTCTGATCCTAAAAAATCATAAATAATATTATATCGTAACATCATTTAAAATCATAGTGTCATAAATAACCTTTTTCTTTTAGGCTCACAAATTTATTTTCACCAATAATTAAATGATCTAGCAAATCAATCCCAATTATTTTTCCACATTCGGAAAGTCTCTTGGTTACATCTATATCCTCCCTACTTGGTGTGGGGTCTCCCGAGGGATGATTATGGAGGCAAATAATAGAAGCTGCAGAACGACGGAGGGCTTCTTTATACACCTCCCTTGGATGTACAATAGAAGCATTCAAGCTACCAATAAAAATGGTTTGTTTATGAAGTACTTGATTTTTGGTATTTAAATATAAACAAACAAAATGTTCTTGGGATAAAAAGCGCATATCATTCATGACATATTTCGCTCCATCCTCTGGAGATCGGATAACATACCGATCATTAAAAGAGAGATTGGCAACTCTTCGACCTATTTCTACGGCTGTTAAGATCTGGATTGCTTTTGCATAGCCAATCCCTTTTATTGATGTTATTTCTTCTAAGCTGGCCGATTTCAAATCCCTTAAACCATCGAAATGGGAAAGAAGACGATTGGATAATTGTAGAACAGATTCATCCTTTGTTCCAGTTCTAAGCAAAATAGCAATAAGTTCATGATTGGATAAACTTTGCGCGCCATGTTGAACAAAACGCTCTCTTGGTCTCTCATCTTGTGGGAAATCACGGATCATTAAAGTATTAGTGGTCATTCTTTTTCCTCCCTTTTTGGGAGTCAAGGAACGATTATCTTAGTACGGCAACTTGTATCCGACCTTTTTTAATTCCCGAATAGTCCTTGAAACAGGTAGTCCCACAACAGCAAAATAGTCACCATTGATCTTTTTGACGAGCATGCTTCCTAATTGTTGAATCCCATATGCACCTGCTTTATCAAAGGGTTCTCCACTTTGCACATACGCCGTTAATTCCTCGTCCGTTAACTCCCAGAATAAAACTTCTGTTCTTTCATAAAAATGTGATGAATGGTTAGGGGACAATATAGAAACACCTGTGTATACATCATGTTGATTACCTGAAAGCATTCCTAGCATGTTTTTGGCGTCTGCCTCATCTAAAGGCTTACCTAAGATCTTTCCATCAAGAACAACAATGGTGTCTGAGCCAATTACAAAGGCATCGGGGTTTTCTTTAAAAACAGCCTGTGCTTTTCGATTAGCCAATTCCATTACTACTTCTGCTGGAGACAGTCCAGGATCATAGCTTTCATCCACATCACTGCTGAAAATATCGAAGGATAAATGGAGGTTTTCTAGAAGTTCCTTTCGCCGCGGAGAAGAAGAGGCTAAAATGAGGGTTTGCATCAAATCACCTTACCTTTTTTTGCTTCGTATTGGGAGATACAGTCTAATCCTATCAAAAATTGTTGAAGCAAACAATTTTTATATGATTAAAGTTTGAAAAAATTTGTCTAATTATTCTAGAAAGATGAAAATCAAGAAAAGCTTAAGTGAACTAATAAGGAACTATCTACATAAGAATATCCTATTTAAGGCCAAAATCACATAACAAAATAGTAAAAGCCTGTCCATTTCTTGGACAGGCATCATTTCCCGGAAAATATCGAAATATGAAAAAATATGTCATAAAATTATAATGAATGATAAAGTGAAAAGTAGTTTAATAAGTGCTGCTGGGCATTAATAAGTTCTTTTTTATCATTTGTTTTTTGATACTTCGTTACCTGTTCCATTGCCAAAACCAATTCGGACTTTAATTCCTTTATTTTGGGATGATTCATTTTATTACTCTCTATCTTCTTCATATCTGATTCAGTTTGAGAAATAGTTTTAATCGATTCATTCGGAATTGTTGCATTTACCATAGCATTAGAAGTCACTTCAGAAAGCATTTGGAAAACAGAGGGAGCTAAATCAAAAAACGCCTTTTCCTCTTTCGTAACATCAGTGATCGTCTTTTTTGGCACTGGGAATGGTTTTGCCCAAATATCAGCTATTCCATTTCCTTTGTAAAGACTTGCAAGACTTTTGGCCATCTCAATAGTATCTGCCATCCCTAAAAATAAATAATTTTTGTTATTTAGTTCTATAATTTCTCCTGGTGCACCTTTTTCAGCTGCAAGCTTAGATGTTCCTATTGCTGCTTCTTTTGTTGAAAAAACCCCACCTTGTACAACATAAGCATCCAGTGGTTTTAAAGTGACCGTTACATTACTGCTATCTTTACTATTTATAGGCACATCTGTCTCTTTAACAGGCAAGTTTGTTTCAACGACAGCTTGTTTGCTATGGTCGGTAACCACAAGCTTGAGCATTACTATTCCAAAGCTTATCCCAATTAGAACTGCAAAAATAGTGGATAGCAAAATTGATTTTAGCATTCCACCTTTTTTCTTCATAGTAGCAAGTGATGATGTAGTTACTTTTCTTTTGGGATTTTTTTTTGTTTGCGTGGGATTTATAAATGTATATTCACTAATTTCACTCTCACTCGGCTCAGGAAGAATCCAATCAAAGCTTTCGTCCACAATTTCTTCTGAGGCTGCTGTTTCCTCAAAAACCACCTGTTTTCTGAGAGTAGACTCTGGCTGTACTTGATCAAGGTCAGTATCGGAAATGCTTGGAGACACTTCTTGTTTTGCTGGCTCAACCATATAAGGCCGTTTTTGACCATTAATTTTTATCGTGATCGTTTTGCCGCTGGTAAGTTTGTCCACTTTAAGAACTCCTTTCTATCAAACGGCTAATTTGTTCCATCCTAACATAAACAAAAAAAAAAATAACAAGACTTTTGTCGTCTTGTTATCGAATGATTTCGTCAAATTATTTGTTATTTCGTGCTTATTAGTGAGTAGGAACATCAGGAAACTGGCTTAATGGATTTTGTTTTTCTGCAGGATTTGGAGTTTCCATTTCCGGCAGTTGCCCCTGTAAATCTATCAATTCTGGCATATAGAAGGAGGAAACTGTGAGAGTATATGCAAAAGGCTTATCCCCTTGGTCCAAGGCTGTTTGTTCAGTTCCAGCTGAATAGTCGATAGCTTCAACCACCAAAATTCGTTTTAACCCTTCGAGAGCATCAATAAATTTTTCAAACTCCTCATATCCCGGGGATTCTACACTTAGCTGAACTGTTAATTTCTTTACACCAGTCGGCAGTGTTTTTTCTGTAGTTTGATTTGTTGTCCCATTAGAAGAAGGACTATTTGACTGCCCAGTATTCCCATTAGTAGAAGATGATGCATTTTGCTGCACATCAATCCCGTTATTTTGACCACTTTGCGTTTCAGACTGCCCATCATTCGTAAAGGACATTGATTTAATTTGGCTATTTGAAATGGTTTCAGCTTGTTCTAAGTCTAAAATAAACTGGTCTTGTTGCGCTTTTACTGGAAGTTCCTTTTGCAACTCCCTTGTATTTGCTAGATGATCAACAGTATTACCTTGTTTTTTTTGCCCCATCGTATTTAAAAGAGCTTGTTCGGTTTCTAATGTCTTCTTTTTAAGCGATAGATCAGATCTTAATGGGCTTAAATAGAAGAATTGAATATAGACAACTCCAATAGCTAGAAGTAGGATTACAAAGATAAGAATAAATTTGTTTCTTTTCGAGATTCGAAGTTTCATGGAACAGTCACTCCCTCCTCGATATTCCCATCCTTGTTTGTATCTTTTATGATCTTCTTAACCTTCTCTTGGTTAAAGGTAATAGCAAACTGCCCAATATAGCGCGGAAGGTAATCTAGACTAGATTGACTTACAGAGCCATTAGAACTAGTTGCTAAATTAGCATCATTTTCTGTAATTGAGTTACCAGTATTTGTTTGACTGGTATCTGCAGGGCTATTCGTTTGGTTTGTTTGGCTAGTCGAATTTAAAGAGCTATTTTCACTCTCTGCATTTAAGGAATTCAAGCTTGCCGCATCGATCCATTTTGAATGATTCAGGCTATTTAAATAATAGGCAGCTTCACTTGCTGTATCAAATTGGACCGTAAGTGTAACAGTTCCGGATTCCACATACTTAAAGGACTGGATAAATCCCCGTTCAGGCAATAGTGAAGTAAGATGCTGCATAACAGGAATAGTTTGGATCCTATATGAATTCGCCCAGACAATGCCTGCTTTTAATTGTTTGACCGAATCGGGTGATTTACTTTTGTTCACTTTTTCACTTTGTGCTTCAGCTATTTTTCTTACAATTGTTATTTGCTTGTCAGCTGTTTCGATATTCGTTTTAGTTGTGGAAATTTGATAATAATAGAAAACAGCTACTAGCAAAACTAATATAAATAATAGGAAAATCGTAATGATGAACCCAAATCTTCTAGGTTCTTTTTTCGGGAGTAAATTGATTTCTACTAGCATCATTGCACCTCTTTTAAAGCAAGACCTAAAGAAAGTAAATGCCTAGTCGGAACCATTCCCGCTTTTCCTTTTGCATAGCTGTCAAGAGAGATCGTAGTTACTGGGATATCCAGTCTATCCTTCACTTTTTCCAAGATAACCTGCAGTAATGGATGATCACCACTTAATAAAAGCTTAGTCACTTCCTTTTTGCCATTATTTAGTGAATACCGATAAAAATCTATTAACTTATTCATTTCTTTCAAAATATCTTCAAATTGATATGCGAGTTCACTAGCATCTCCCATATATTTAAATTCCAGCATGCCATCTTTTTCCTTATTCATTTCCCATTTATTGATTTCAAATGGAATGGGAAAATGACGCATAACATACGGAATTGCCTCTTCAAAGATACACATGGTAACACTTGTAAGATCGAATTGAACTATAAAAAGGTTTTCGTTCTGCGAAGCAAGATCCATTTGGAAATAGAGGCGGTACAAAGCAAGTGGTGAGATATCTGCCGCTACTGGAATTAGCTTAAGGCTCGTGAAAAGATCAGCATATTCCATTACATATTTTTCAGGTGCGGCAAACAACAGAATTTCCTTTGTTTTTCCGTTATCAGTTAATGGAAAAGTATCAAAGACAGGGTCCTCAAAAGGTAAATGAATGCTTGTACCAAGTTCCAAATAAAGAAACCCCTTCATCTCATCGGCTTGAATTTCAGAGGGGATTGAAAGTTTTCGGATAATTACTAGTGAATCAGGAACCAAAAAACGGATCGAACGCTTATGGATTTTCCATTCATCGATGCATTCATCGATAATATTCGCCAAGGATTCAAAATCAATGATTTTCCCATCACTAATAATCCCTGGCGGAAGAAAGCGTTCTCCCCATTTTTGGGCAATCGGAGGGTTCGCTTGTTTCAATTCAACAAAGCGAATGGAGTGTTCATTTAAAACGAAATTGATTATTCTATTTTTGGGTGAGAAGAGGGAAAATGACATGTAAATAACCCCTTTTTTAATATCCGTGACTGAGAAACCGCAAGTATAAATTGATTATTTTTGGTCCCCAAAAATAGGCTGAAAGTGTTCCTGCGACAATAAACGGACCGAATGGAATAGGCTGTCGTCTTTTTACTATTTTCAAAAGGAGCGCAGAACCACCGATTATAGCCCCAAATAGTGTCGAAAGAAAGAATGACAAAAGTACTAGTTTCACTCCTAGCACAAAGCCAATTAACGCAAATAGTTTAATATCACCACCGCCCATTCCCCCTTTACTAACAAGTGCAATCACTAAGAGCAGTGCAAAGCCAACTAACGCACCGACAATGCTATCCCACCAGGGTGTTAACGGCCAAAGAAAGCGTTCAATTAAAAAAATCCCTGCAAATACGATCAAAATTTTATCAGGGATGATCATATAATGAATATCTGAAACTAATATTATCATAAAAACTGAAATCAGAGACCATGCAACAATCAATTCCCATGACCAACCAATTTGGTATGGAGCAAGCACAAACAATATTCCAGTCAAACATTCGATAAATGGATAGATAGGAGAAATCCGCGACTTGCAGCCGCGGCATTTCCCCCCTTGAAGAAAATAAGAAAGAACCGGAATAAGTTCAAACGCTGTTAGTTTATGCCCACATGTCGGACAAGCCGAGCGTGGGGTGACGATTGATTTTTTTAATGGGATGCGTAAGCCTACTACGTTGAAAAAGGAGCCTAGGGTGATTCCGTAAATAAAAAATAAGAGAATAATTTTAGTTTCCACCACTATATTCCAAAAGTTCTGCTTCAGTTAAATTACCATCGCCATCTTTATCAGCAATAGTTCCAGCATCGTGTCCTGAAATACTATATGATAATTTTCCATTTGTTCCAGGAGTTGCAGTAACTATATAGTCTAATTTTGTATCTTTTACGTTATCTAAATAGGTTTCCAAATCATCATTATTCATTGAATGATCAGTTGGATTAGTAGAATTATATAATTTTGCGGCGTTAATGATTTGAACTGCCTCTGCAACCTTTGCATCCTTCTTAGTTTTATTAATAATCCCCCCAATACTCGGCACCGCAATAGCTGAAATAATCCCCAATATAACAATAACAGCCAATAATTCCACTAATGTCATACCGCGCTGATTTTTAATTCTCTTTTTTAATTTATGTAACATGTCTTCACTTCTCCCTCTAGGTCTATTAGCCTATTATTCTATTTACTTGTATTATAATTTATTTGTTGAAAATAAAATATGTCAAATTTCATATATTTTATCTTTTTTGCTCAATTTTTGCAATTTTCGCAAATTATTAATACTTCTTGTCGAATTGGTTAAACATTTCAAACATTGGTACCATTATCGCTGTAACAATGGTTCCTACAATTCCTGCGAGTAAAATGATCATTATTGGTTCAATCAAAGACTTTAGCTTATCTGTACCAAGTTCGACTTCCTTTTCATAGAAATCAGCAACTTTTGCTAGCATCGTATCTAATGCACCGGTTTGTTCGCCAATGACGATCATTTGCGTCACAAGTGGGGGAAAGGCCCAGTGCTTTTTCATCGGCTCAGTCATGGAACGGCCTTTTTCAAGTGACAGCCTTGACTGTTCGATCACCTTAGCCATTACTTCATTTTCAACCACCTTTTCGACAATTGACATCGCCTGAAGAATCGGTACAGAGCTTGAAAATAAAGAACTTAGTGTTCGCATCATCCGTGCAAGTGCTGCTTTTTGGAGCATTTTCCCAAAAATCGGCATGCGTAAGGCCATATAATCCAAATAATACTTTGTTTCCTTGTTTTTTCGAAGAAAGATAAACAATAAAACGATGAAAATAATCCCAAGGATGATGAGCCACCAAAATGATTGAACAAATCCACTTGCGGCAAGAACAAATCTCGTTATCGCTGGTAGTTCCCCGCCAAGATCGGCGAACATCTTGACAAATGTAGGTACAACAAAGGCGAGCAGAAAGATAACAACTACAATAGCAAGAAAACCAATGACAAGGGGGTACGAAAGGGCGGAAATAATTTTTTGCCTCGTATAATGCTGCTTCTCAAAATGGGTCGCAAGGCGTTCAAGCGTTTCATCCATATTACCGCCTGCTTCTCCCGCTCGAACCATGTTAATGAACATCGAAGTAAAAATTCTCTTATGCTTTTCTACTGCCTGTGAAAGCGGATTACCTTCACGCAATTCCTGCTCGATATCAAGCAATGCTTTTTTCAATTGCTTACTTTCTGTTTGTTCTGCTAGAATCGCCGTGGCATCAACGACGGTTACCCCAGCCTTTAGTAAAGTAGCAAATTGTCGTAAGAATATGACAAAGTGCTGAAGTTTTACAGGATTTCCAAGCGAAATATCCTTGGTTAAGAAGGTTTCTGGTATTTCGGATATGTCGATGATCCGAACGCCTTCCTCCTTCAGCTTTAGCATTGCTTCACGTTTAGAAGAAGCATTTACCGTTCCCTGTCGCTTACCGTGCCGGTCGCGGCCTGAATATTTAAACCTCGCCATCCTAGATTAATTGCTCCTGTAAAAATGGTAATGCAAGTTCTTTTTGAATAAAACCATCTTCTATTAAATCCTTTATACTCGATTCGAGTGTATGCATTCCTTGGGCACGGGACGTTTGCATAATACTTATAATCTGATGGATTTTTTCATTGCGGATCAAATTGGCAATAGCAGCATTATTGATCATAATTTCCGTTGCAGCCTTTCTTCCTTTTCGATCAATAGTTGGAAACAAGCGCTGCGAGATGATACCGACTAAAACAGAAGCTAGCTGAATCCGAATTTGCGGCTGTTGTGCAGGTTCAAATACATCAATAATTCGATTGATTGTTGCAGGTGCACTCGAAGTATGAAGTGTACCTAAGACGAGATGTCCTGTTTCAGCTGCGGTGATAGCAGTTTGAATCGTTTCTAAATCACGCATCTCTCCAACAAGAATAACATCGGGATCTTGGCGGAGTGCGGCCCTTAATCCATTGGCAAAATTCTTTGTATCAAAACCTACTTCACGTTGATCGATAATCGAATTTCCATGTTTATGGAGGTACTCTATTGGATCTTCCAGCGTAATAATATGCTTCTTCATATATTGATTCATATAATGGATCATGGCAGCGAGTGTTGTTGATTTTCCGCTTCCAGTTGGTCCTGTCACAAGGATAAGACCTTGTGGCTTCTCAATGATTTTTGTTAATGTTTCAGGTAAATCCAATTCCTCAATCGATGGGATTTTGGAAGGGACAATTCGAATGGCCATTGAAACACATGCCCGTTGATGGTAAGTATTTATCCGAAAACGAGATACACCAGGAAGACCATAGGAAAAATCTAGTTCTCCCTTTTCTTTAAACAAATCCCACATTTGCGAAGGTACGATTGCTCTCGCCATTCCCTCTGTATCTGCAGGCACTAAAATCTCTTTTCCATACCTTTTTAGTTCCCCGTTTATTCGCATGACGGGTGGGACACCTACTGTTAAATGGATATCAGATGCCTTTAATTCATAAGCAGCTCGCATTAAAAGATCGATTTTATCTTTCATTTATATGGCACTCCTACTCCAAAATTGCGACTCGCAATACCTCTTCGGTCGTGGTTAATTGTTGTTTTACTTTTAGCAATCCATCGTCAATTAGAAAAATAGTTTTATTCTTGATGGAAAGCTCGCGAAGCCTTTGAAAAGATTCACCATTCATAATAACCCGTCTCATTTCATCATTGATTACAAGAACTTCATGAAGAGCAATTCTTCCTTTGTATCCCGTCATATTGCAAGAAGAACAGCCTTTTCCTCGGGAAATTTTTTCGATTTTCATCCCTCGTCTTGCGAAAATTTCCAATTCTCGTTTTGATGGCACTTGCTCCACTACACAGTCACGACATACTTTCCGAACAAGACGCTGTGAGACAATTCCACTTAATGAAGATGCAAGCAAAAATGGTTCTACTCCCATATCAAGAAGCCTTGTGATGGTTCCGAGCGAGTCATTGGTGTGCAACGTACTCAGTACTAAATGTCCAGTTAAAGAAGCACGGACCGCCACTTCGACTGTTTCCTTATCACGGATTTCCCCAACCATAATAATGTTTGGATCTTGCCGCAAAATGGATCGTAGACCCGCAGCAAATGTCATGCCAACATTCTGATTCACTTGGATCTGATTTACCCCTTCCAGCTGGTATTCTACTGGGTCTTCAATCGTGATAATATTGACCTCTTCACTATTAAGCTTATTAAGGGCTGCATACATGGTTGATGATTTCCCTGATCCAGTCGGTCCTGTTATTAACACAATTCCTGTCGGTCTTTCAATTAAATCTGAAAATCTTTTAAAATTAAGTGAATTGAATCCAAGCTTACTAAGATCATTAAGAGTTGTTCCCATATCAAGAAGGCGCATAACGATCTTTTCTCCAAACATAGTTGGGAGGGTCGAAACACGAAGATCAACAGGGTGGAAATCAAGATTTATTTTTATTCTTCCATCTTGTGGAATACGATGTTCAGTAATATCTAAATTTGCCATAATTTTGATCCGTGCAGTTAATACGCTTTGCATATGACGTGGCAAAACCCGTTCAACTCTAAGTACTCCGTCAATTCGGTAGCGGATGACTACCTTTGTTTCTTGTGGATCTATATGGATATCACTTGCTCTTTGTATAGCTGCATTAGATAAAATTTGATTAACAAGGCGCACAATCGGTGAATCCTGCTCAATAACATCCTCTTCACGATTCATCTCAGTTTGCGGCATTTCCCCTACCAAATCTTCAAAACCATCGTCAAAGTTATAAAATTTATTAATCGCACGTAGTATATCATCTTTTGTTGCAATTGCTGTTTCAATTTGAAAGCCGGTCGAAAGACGTAAATCATCAATTACAAAAAAATCCATCGGATCTGCCATTGCCACGAATAGTCGGTTACTTTCTGTTTTAAGCGGGATAATTAAATTCCGTCTCGCAGCATCCTTGGATATTAATGTAAATAACTTTGTGTCAAACGGATAACGGTACAGACTGATATGCGGAATCCCCAGTTGAAATTCGAGCACTTCAATCAATTGTTGCTCCGTAATAAACCCCTGTTGTAATATCGCATCGCCAATTCTTTGATTAGGACCTTTCTCTTTTAATGCAGCCTGTAGCTGATCCTCTGAAATCAGTCCTGCATCAACTAGTAAATCTCCAAGCCTTTTTCTTATTTGCTGCTTCATTTATATCCCTGCTTTATGAACATTATTTGATTCTTCATTTTGTTTGCTCCACTTCACTATTTTGTGTTTGTGTCGGATACTCAGAAGAATTTATATTTTGATCTCCATTTGAACTAGTGCCTGTTTCTAACTGGTTGGCAGCTTGTCCACCTTCTTTCACGGTGGTTACAGTTGAAGGTTGAGATACTTGAACATTGCTCGTGGCACGAAGAGAATGAATTTCGACACGTTGTTTCGGTGGATAATAATCTTCAGAAACAAATTCACTTTTTATCTGGTGATCTCCTTGATAGACGTCCTTATAAACTTCTATCAATTGCCCCGAGATCCCCGAGGTCGCTACCTTTATTTTTCCTGGAAGAATAAGCGGGCTGTATTGAATAATTGTTCTTGGTTTAAAGTTCTGTTTGTTCTTTAAACTTGTTTTATAAAGATAAGGGAACCTTTCCCCCTTTAATGATACAGTTAAGCTTTTGCCCACTATTTCCATTTGAATCCTATACCTTGATTTATTTGGGTTAGAAAAAACGAAATCGGCATTCTGATCAAGATTAACTTTGACTTCGAAACCAATAGGAACGAAGTCAGGAAGGCTGTTCCCAATATTTCTTTCCACAATTGAAAAATTAGTCGGTAAAATAGATTGGTAAATACCAGATGATAGTAAACTAAGAGAATCTGAGCTTATAGTAGCTATCTTTTGCTTCTTCACAAAGTCAAGCAATGAAAAAGTTGATTGCTCAGGGATTTCTATTTCAGAACTCTGTTTAAGAACTGTTTGCAAATCAATAGGAATGTCTTTTAAATTTATTTTTGATTGGTTAAGAATAACTTCCTCTCCACCACTTTTTACTCCTAATGGATCATTAGTTGAATTTTTATTATGTGACTTATTTACATTCAAAGATCCTCTTGATGTTGTTGTCCCTTTTTTCTCATTGTTTTTTATTTTTTCAAATGCTTGGGCACCAAAATGTGAGCTGCTGAAAATAAAAGCAGTACAAAATAATAGTACAAAGAATAATTTTATCATTTGACGATTTTTTCTCACATTTATTAGCCTCCTTTTTTATTCATTTGAAGTTCTAAAGCGCTACATAACTTTCTTTTTTGCTTCAGTTGATTTTTCAAGCTCATCTTCTTGAAATGTTAATATAGGGAGTTCATCCAATTCTTCCAGTGGATTTATCTTTTCCTCTTGATCGTCAATCTTGATTGGAAAACTATCAAAAGTCATAATTGGAAGTTCATCCTCATTCTCCAATATTTGAGTCTTTTCGCCCACTACTTTAGGCAGTTTACCCTCTGCTTCTAATAATAAGCTTTCAATATCTGATAAATCTCCAAAATCTGGTATAGATAAGGCGTCTTCTTGTACCCTTTCATCATCTATCTGGATACTCCGATTAAGCAAAAAGGTAATATCCTCATCCATGATTTCAGGTAATCTTTCCGTTACAACTTGCTCTTGTTTGGTTTCAAGAGGTGTATAAAATAATTCGGCATTCATTTCCTCTTTTTCCTCTGGTTGTTCAATAGTCACAGCCACTTCGTTTCGGCTTAAACTAAATAGATCATACCCAGCAGATTTATTACTTTTATTATAATCTATTAAAGGTTCTTCTTTATCTAGCAACCTTTTTCCATAGGAATCATCTACAACATGCAGAAATCGTCCAAGGCGTGAGTTTAATAGGTATGTTGTTATGGAAACAAGCACAAACAGAATAGCAATACTATTCCATAGTGAGTAAGAAGAAATAGCAACAAGACCCACTGTAGCCAACAAGAATGCTGCTAAAACGGTAATAAACTTCCCTTTTTTAGTAAGGCCAAGTGGTAAAAATAATAATACTAGCAATAACAAGGACATTGAACCCGAAGCCCAAATAAGATTATTCAATTACTCACTCCCTTTTTCTTAAAAAATCATTTGTACTGAGTATCGATAGTAAGATTTTCTGTTCCCCAACTTGGAGAATTAGTAGGTGATACATAAACTACTTTTTTTGCAAATACTCCGTTTTTCGGTTTTTTCGCTAGCACATCTTCACAATTTGTGAAATTTGTTTCAACAGGTATTTGGACTGTACTATAAATAAAAAGTGTTTTATCAACGCACATGAGTGCTAAATTTCCATTATTGTTATCGTTTGTTTTTAGGTCCAGTTCCTTAACATATGCATCACCTTTCACCCAGACATCAGTATTAGCCTCTTGAGTGATGGTTCCATTGACATAAAGGTCAACGTCAAACGTTAGCTTAGAATTTGAATTCATCACAAAGCCATTTTTAAAATAAAGCGTTTTGTCGTATTCACCGTCATTATTATGGTCAAATACTTGTGTTTCATCATATCTTGTAGAATTTTCTGGTGCATTTGGGAAAGCATCCCCTTTCCCTCTAGTAAACTGGATCACACCCGTTATACTTTTTGATTGTTGATTTTCTGAAAAACCTTCAGTAGTAAAATTAATGATTACTTTTTGGGCTTGTTCTTTTGCTATGTCTTCTACGGAAACGTCTTCACTAATAACTTTATAGTTGGGAAAATCCAGATTATTCTTTATAGGAAAAGACTTATTGAGCAATGCTGCGTTCAAGTTATTCTGTAATATAAGTTTGACATCTAAAAGGCTTTTATCGTTATTTGTTTGTAAAGTTTGAATCGCAATTTGCTTTATATGGTTAGCTCCCATTTCCGCAAGATTTGTTGCTTGAATATCATTTCCTGTTTTAGATCCTTGTTTTGCACTATTTAGGTTAAGCCCTAGTAGACTTATACCAATTATAGTAAAGACAACAATGATTAACAAAACTGTTAGCAAGCTAGATCCTTTTTCATTATTCCACATAGCTACACCCCTTTCGATAACGTTGTTCTTAGTGTGTAGCTTGCGCCTTCATATGTGAAAGTAATCTCAATCATAACAGGGGAGCTCCCTTGAATGGAAAGGGTTTGGTTGGTATAAATAACACCATTATAATTTATTTTTGCCTGATATTGATATTTATCAGAAATGGTTGTTCCATTAAGAATTATTTGATCGTTTGTTATAGAAAGAGATAGAGGAACATTATTGTGATTCAGATAGGCATTACGGAGCGCTGTCACTACATAATTTGCTTCTTGTTGAAGATAAATATCATCTTTTGTTCTTTCTCCTTGTTGAATTCCTGAATGAAACACAGAAAAAATAAGGGTAAGAACCATACCCATTATTGCCAATCCCAACAATAATTCAATTAAAGTAAAACCACCATTTTTCTTCATAGCTAGTTCCTTCCCTTAAACCCGTATGTTTCATACTTTTCAATTCTTTTTCCCTTTTCATTTACCCAAATTTCAATTTGGATGTAGTTAAGTTGGGAAGGGAATGAGCTATTTTGAAGATTTGCTTGTTTAATTTTGGCAACAGGATAATAAATTTGATTATTTACTTCAATATAAAAATCTCCTTGAATATTTTCATTATACAAATCGTTCCAATCTGAAGTATTCAAGTCTGTTTGAAATGAAGAATTTTTAACTTTATTAAGTATTTCCTGACTTAGTTGACCTGCAGACATTTTATTTTGAGTATAAATAGTAAAGGTTCTTGATTGAATAAAGAATCCAAAAAATACTAATAAAACGATAGAAAGAAGGGATAGTGATAACATTATTTCAAGTAACTGATATCCTTTTTCATTTTTTAATGGATCTATCATCTCTACTTCCCCCACATATGGAAAAACTATGAATCTACAATTCGAAAAATTCGTTCACAACTATTTTATCAACTTTCGACAAAAGCTTAAAGTTTTAATTTATAGTCAATTTTATTTAATAAACTATAAGATCTTGTAAATAGGATTATATTAAAAGGCCGATTCAAAAATGAATCGACCTTTTTCTCAGTATTACCAACAGTACCATTAGATTACAACATTAATCGGATTTGCTTTTACTTGAAGGCTAAACAGTTGAATACTCCGCCACTCGATTTCGCCCTTTTCTTTTCGCCCCAACATATAAAGCCCGATCTGCATGCCGAATTAATGTGAGCGAATCGTCAGCATTCTCTGGAGCTGTTGCGACACCGATAGAAGTTGTTACGGTTATGCGTTGTTGTAGGTGCTCCACTTCCAAATGCTGACTTAAGGTAAATGGTCTATTTGCAATGGTTTGCCTAATTAACTCAGCGATATGTAATGCTTCTTGCTTTTGGATATCAGGTAAGAGAATAACAAACTCTTCTCCACCATAACGGGCGACCGTTCCTTTGTTTCCAACTAGAAGTCTAACCCTATTAGCCAGTTCTCGAAGGATTTCATTACCACTTTGATGGCCATATGTATCGTTTACATCCTTGAAATGGTCAAGATCAAGAATGATTAGAGATAGATTTGTCCGTTCGAACCTATGCAGTTTATCAAATTCTGTCGAGAGCATATTTTCAAAATAACGATAATTATAAAGTTTCGTCAGTGCACAGTGTTCACTATACATTTTCGCTTCCTCATAATGGCGTGCATTATCAATCGCAATAGCAAAATGTGAACAAAGGATATCTACAATCATAAGCTGCGATTTTTCATATGCGCATTTTCGTTTAGAGGCGAGCAATAATACACCTACAACTCCATTATTTCTAACAATTGGGACGCTTAATACACTTTCAGCATCTTCTGGAAAATAACCACTGATAATTTTATTCCATTCTTTTTTCCCTCGGAAGAACGCTGCCTCTTTTTTAGCCCAAACCATACCACTTAATCCTTCACTTTTTTGTAGGGGTTCAATATCGTTTGGCATTACCTTTCCTCTCTCAATACGCCGAATTACCTGAAGTTCCTTGTTTTCGACAACATCCAGAATGTATGCAAAATCTACAGGAAGCATTTCACCTAATTTTTGAATGAACAAATCTGTAACATCATCAATATTTAGACGTTCCGCCATTTGATGGCCAATTTCAGCAGCTTTTTGCAAATGCTCATTTACTTTTCCACTTGAATAATAGAGATTAAGAATGAGCGATAAACTGGCAAACGGAGCCCCAACTATCAATAATGCCAATAAACCGGCTTGTGAATAGAGCATATACAAAATAAAGCCAACTGGAAAGGTAATAAGTGATGTTAGAGTCTCCCAAACTAAATCTTTCCCAAAAAAAGAACCGATATTTTTATAAACCGCAAATAAGTTAAATAATATAAGCAATTGGTTTAATGCGAAATTCAGAAAAACATACAGAAATGCAAGCCAAAGTGAGCGATGATCTCCAATTAAATCCCCCCTAATTTGCCCCCCAAGTAAGTAATAAACTACTCCACTAACAAAGGATTGGGTAAAGAACATGAGAGAGTTAAGGGGAATGCGGAAGTATTGCTCTTTTTGAATTTTTATTTTAAATAGGACAACCATGATTGCCACTTGGGCGAAAATCATTTCTACAAATAACCCAAAGCTTAGAAATGTTGCTAGAGAGATCCATTGCAGTAAAAAAATAGGTATATTATTGATCACTATCGGTGTTGCGGCAACAACTGATGATAAAATTAAAAATGCTAAAATCTCTATCAAATGGCCTGATATTTGCGGCGGATATGCACGATAAGTAAACCATATTCCAAATGGAACAATTAGAATCCAGGCAAGGAAAATTGCCTTTTTAATATGTGGATGAACATCCATTGGGTTTCCATCTCCATTTTATTAGGTAAATAGTCACGAATAATACATATATATTATCAAATTTGTAGATTTTTGTCACAAATTAATTAATTTTATTTTGAAAATATTTAAAAAGTAATGGTTTTACCCGTGAAATGAAGTAAAGTGATCCCGTGATTACAAGTAAATGGTCGTTTGGAAGATCAGTAAGCTCTTGTGTAATGGTCGTTTCCCACTCGTCTCCAACTGACTTATTACTAGATTGGCTTAGTTCAAACAAATCATTTGCCGATGCTGCACGTGGATAATCAAAGGAAACAAATGTTATTTGCTCTGCTATTTCGTCTAAACTGCCGATCATCTTATCGAGTTTCTTATCCTTTAGGGCTGCAAAAACAATATGAATCATTCGACCTTTAAACCGACTAGAGAGTTCATGAACAAGGGCTGTAACGCCTTCATCATTATGTGCACCATCAATAATTACAAGCGGGTTTTCTGATATTACTTCAAATCTTCCCGGCCAAAAAGCATGTTTCAAGCCAACCCTAATATCTTGATTGTCAATTGAAACCGCAGAAATTTGATTTAAATATTGTCCAGCTATCACAGCAAGTGCAGCATTCTCGGTCTGATGCTGACCGATCATGGCAATTTCTAATTGATCCATTGTTTGGTCACCATTTATATTTACTGTAAAGCTTTCTCCCCTTGCAAGAGATTTGTGTGAACTGATCGTAAACTCTTGATTAATTCGAAACAATGGAGCATTCATTTTTAATGCCTGTTCCTTAATAACCTTAAGGGCACCAGGCTGTTTAGCTGCTGTAATAATTGGGGTGTCACGCTTGATAATTCCTGCCTTCTCAAAGGCAATATCCTCATATGAGTTCCCTAAAATATTGGTGTGGTCAAGACCTATATTTGTAATGATTGAAAGCAATGGAGAGATAATATTTGTCGAATCAAATCTCCCACCTAAACCTACTTCAAACAACACGATATCAACTGGGTGAAGCTTTGAAAAATAATAAAATGACATGGCAGTGACTACTTCAAATTCTGTAGGACCCCCAAATTCTGTTTCCTCCATTTCATCTGCTAAAGGGCGGATGACGTTCGTTAATCGGATTATATCTTCATCGCTGATGGGTATTCCATTCACACTGATACGCTCATTAAACTGTTCAATATAGGGGGAAGTAAATGTACCGATCGTGTATCCCCCAGCCTGTAGGATCGAACGTAGAAAGGTAACAGTCGAACCTTTTCCATTTGTCCCACCAATATGGACTGTCTTTAGTTCTTTTTCTGGATTCCCTAGCTTTTCCATCATCCATTCCATCCGTTTTAAACCGGGTTTTATCCCCAATCGTAATCTTGCATGGATCCATTCTAACGCTTCTTGATATGTAGTAAACATGCTAAGCATCTCCTTCATTGATGTGAAAACATGGTAAAGACGAACCCCTATAAGGATTCGTCTCTATTACTATTTATTATCCCTTTAATTCATTTATTCGAGCTTCGACTATTGTTCTTTTTTCTTGATAATCTTTTTCCTTGGCACGCTCCTCTAGAACAACACTTTCAGGAGCCTTTTTCATAAATCCTTCATTGCCAAGCTTCTTTTGTACCCTTTCTACTTCATTATTTAGTCTATCATATTCCTTTTCTAGACGGATAATTTCTTCCTCGATGTTGATCAGACCCTCTAGTGGGAGAATAATTTCAAGTCCAGTAACAACAGCTGTCATTGCCTTCTCTGGTATTTCTAGATCGATTCCGATTTGAAGTTCTTCAGGATTACAGAAGCGTTCAAGGTAAGATTGGTTCTTTTCTACAATTTTTAACACTTCTGTATCCTTCACTTTAACAAGCATTTTTATTTTCTTGCTCATTGGAGTATTCACTTCGGCACGAATATTTCGTACAGAGCGAATCACTTCCATCAAAAGCTTCATTTCTAGCGCCGCTTGGGCATCTGTAAATTCTGGATTTACTTCAGGCCATTTCGCAATCGTAATCGATTCCCCAACGTGCGGAAGGTTTTGCCAGATTTCTTCAGTTATAAATGGCATAAACGGGTGAAGTAATTTCATCGTATTGTCTAGAACATGAGCAAGGATTGAACGAGTTGTTTTCTTTGCTTGCTCATTATCTCCGTAAAGAGGGAGCTTAGACATTTCAATGTACCAGTCACAAAAATCATCCCAGATGAAATTATAAAGTACACGGCCAACTTCACCGAATTCATATCTCTCGGATAATCTTGTTATCGTTTCAATGGTTTCATTTAAACGAGTTAAAATCCATCGATCCGCTACAGATTTTTCACCACTTAAATCTATTTCTTCATATGCCAATCCATCCATGTTCATCAATGCAAATCGAGATGCATTCCAAATTTTATTGGCAAAGTTCCAGGTTGCTTCCACCTTCTCGATGCTAAAACGTAAATCTTGACCTGGAGAGCTACCTGTTGAAAGGAAGTATCTTAGTGCATCTGCTCCGTATTTATCAATGACATCCATTGGATCAACGCCATTACCAAGTGATTTACTCATTTTGCGGCCCTCTGCATCCCGTACAAGTCCATGAATCAATACATCTTTAAACGGACGCTCACCGGTAAATTCAAGGCTTTGGAAAATCATACGTGATACCCAGAAGAAGATAATATCATAGCCGGTTACAAGTACATCTGTTGAAAAATACCTCTCAAAATCGGCTGCATTCTTATCAGGCCATCCTAATGTAGAAAATGGCCATAGTGCGGAACTAAACCATGTATCTAATACATCTTTATCCTGTTCCCAATTTTCAAGGTCTGTTGGTGGTTCATGATCAACATAAACTTCCCCTGTTTCCTTATGGTACCATGCTGGAATACGATGCCCCCACCAAAGTTGACGCGAAATACACCAGTCACGAATATTTTCCATCCAGTGTAAATACGTCTTTTCAAAACGATCAGGAACAAACGTAACCTTTTCTTCATTTTTCTGGAGTTCAATCGCTTTATCTGCAAGTGGCTGCATTTTTACAAACCATTGCGTGGACAAATACGGTTCAACAACAGCACCACTTCGTTCAGAATGACCAACAGAATGCAGATGCTCTTCAATTTTGAATAAAACACCTTGCTCTTGAAGGTCTTTTACAATCTGCTTCCGGCACTCAAAACGATCAAGACCTTGATATTTTCCAGCCTTTTCATTCATCGTTCCGTCTTCATTCATAACAAGAATTCTTTCAAGATTATGGCGGTTACCAATTTCAAAGTCATTTGGATCATGTGCAGGCGTGATCTTTACAGCTCCAGAACCAAATTCCATATCAACATAATCATCACCTACAATAGGGATCACACGGCCTGTGATAGGGAGAATAACTGTCTTCCCAATAAGATGGTTATAACGTTCATCTTCAGGGTGTACAGCAACAGCTGAGTCGCCTAGCATCGTTTCTGGGCGTGTCGTTGCAATTTCAATATGTCCAGAACCATCAGCAAGTGGATATCTCAAATGATAGAAAGCTCCTTGGACATCTTTATAAATAACTTCAATGTCTGATATAGCTGTTTTAGTGGACGGATCCCAGTTAATAATATATTCGCCGCGGTAGATCAAACCTTTTTTATATAAGGTTACAAATACTTCACGAACTGCACTGGATAAACCTTCATCAAGCGTAAACCGTTCACGGCTATAATCAAGACCTAGGCCCACCTTTGCCCATTGCGCACGGATATGCGAAGCGTACTCTTCTTTCCACTTCCACGTTTCTTCAACGAATTTTTCTCTTCCTAAATCATAGCGACTTTTGCCTTCACTACGAAGTTTCTGTTCCACCTTTGCCTGCGTAGCAATCCCAGCATGATCCATTCCAGGAAGCCAAAGAACATCATAGCCCTGCATTCGTTTCATTCTAGTTAAAATATCTTGTAATGTTGTATCCCATGCATGACCTAAATGAAGTTTCCCTGTTACGTTTGGTGGTGGAATTACAATCGTGTAAGGTTGTTTCTCTTTTTCACCTTTTGCTTCGAAAAATTTCCCTTCTAACCACCATTCATATCGTCCTTTTTCGATTGTTTGTGGGTCATATTTTGTAGACATTGTCGTCTCTTTTTGTTCCATTCTAATTCCTCCTTGATTTTTTTCAGAAAACAAAAAAACCCCAGTTCGTCATAAAAGGACGAATGGAGTTTGCTTCGCGGTACCACCTTTTTTCCAACCTAAAAAACGATTGGCTCTTAAACTGATAACGGATTCAGATCCGTCTTCCACTACTTGGCTAAATAGTCCTTTCGCGGAAGAAGCTCGTGGGTGACTTTCCAATGACCTGCTTAGGAAATCTTTCAGCTGTGATTTCCCTCTCTTTAAGCAAGGGAGCATTATACTTTTCCCTGTCTATGCTTTGTGTTTTAAATTATATTGTTATACTACCCAAAAAAGGGGAATGTCGTCAATATTCATTACCAAATTTTTTTTATTTTATACAAAGGAAAGCGCAGACACCTTAATCCGAACTTTTAGGTAATTCACATTAAGTTGAGAATATACATAAATTAAAGAAGAAAAGATGAGAGGAGAGGGATGTCATGAGAAGGAGATTTAATAAATATTCAATGCCCCCATGGACAAGAAAGATTAGGATCTTTTGCGGACAATTTATTATTCCTTTTTGCATTTTCCAAGGAATCCGAACAGTTATATTTCCAACTATTTTAGATGTGTTTTTATTGACCATTTTTACTTTAACTGCAATTGCACTCTTTTTTGACATTATTTAAGGAGCCCTTTTTGTCACTGCGGGGGGGCTCCTTCTTTTGTTTGTTCTTCTTGTTCAAGTTCTGTCATCCTCATGGCAACATATTCAGTATTTTTGAGGTACCAATATTGATGTTGTAAATGCTGCACAAACTTTAGCTCATTTTTGGGATTCTGCTTACGATAATATTTTTCTACAACCTGTATAATTGGAAGAGGGTAGGAAAGGTAGCTATAAAACAATAATTTTTCATCTGCTTTAAAAGGGAAATATTTGAAATAATGAGTTATCCAATCGACACATTCGTCGTTTCTCTTCGGGTTCGTTTTCAAAGATCTGGACAAGAATGGCAATAAATCATGAATTGGTGAACCAAATCCAGCATCTTCAAAATTGGCAAAATAGCCATAGCCCTTTTCGTCAAAAAGAAAATGTTCACTTGAAATTTTTCCGTGGTTAATTACCATTCTGGCCTTTTCTTGTTCCTTTGTTTTTTCGTACCATTCTTCAAATTTCTTTTTAGAAAAGCTTAATGCCTGAACAATCTCATTAAAATAGAGACAGAATAATAGTTGAAATGGTGACATATATGTTTTCTTTTCGCATTCCTCGATAAAACCCGTTAGAAATTCTTGATTTTTTTCAAACTGTTGAATCGTTTTTTCATAGTGCTCAGTTCGTTCTTCTTTTTTTACAGTTATTTCCTTCGAAGATAATGTATGAAGTCTTGCTAATTCACGAAATAATTGTTGATGCCGTTCTTTTCGGTTTTCCTTTACATCATTTGAAAGCCAAGGCATTAAATAATAAAGATCTTTATCATGAAGTACAGCATACCTTCCATCATTAGTTGGATAAATTGGTACTATGCGATTGTATCCTTTTTGATAAAGCTGATGAACATGACGAATAAAATCAGTTCCACTATTTGGGACAATCTTCTTTAAAGCAAATGTCCCTTTATTAGAATAGACTTTCACTATTTTCCCGAAGTCTTCAACAAAGTATGGTTCAACTTGATAATGTTTTAAAATTGGTGCTACCGCATTTAACCGATTTGAGTCACTCATAAACTCAACTCTCTTTCAAAGAAAAGCTTGGTGCTTTTGCTAACAGCGACAAGCATAATAGGATTGTCGGGAAGGTAGTCATTTTTGCTACTTACTGGAATGCCTTTGACCCCAAGCCCATTAGGCCCGAAGCAAGACAGTTCTTAAAGATTTAAGAGAGAAAACAGTGAGCAGGAAGTAAGAACCTGCTCAAATTGTTCTCCATATTCAATTATTTTTTTGTCAGTGCGGCTGGAATATATAACACTTGGCCCTCACTAACATCTTGATTGATTTCGAGTTGATTTACTCGAAGGAGATTTTGAATCGTTACATTATAACGCTCAGCAACCCGATCTAAATTATCCCCTTTTTGAACAATACAGATTTTCAGTTTTGCTTGGTCATCTTCTCCCTCTTTACGAGCAAAAAACTCGGTCAAAGACATCGATTTACTTTTAGAGGTCTTTTTCTTTTTCATTTCTTTTTTAAGAGGAGATTCCTCAGATGATGATGAGGAGGATGAACTTTCTTCCACAATAATTACTTCCTCTATTATCGGTTCCTGTATAGGCTCTTCCACGATCAATTCCTGTTCAATAACCTCAATTTGTTTCTTTACCTTTTTCCTTGGTTCTTCATGGGGAATAGTGGATTTTTGATTTTCAGGATCAATATCTGTTTCTTGGTATGAGAATGTTGGAAAGCTTAACGGCACTTCTACATTTTCCTCTTCTGGCTGTTTTCTAGCTTCTGCTTCAAATAATAGGTCTTGGTTTGCTTCGTTTACATCTTCTTCATTATCACGATACATAACCTCTAAAGTAGAATCCTCAACTGTTTCATTTTGTTGAACACCATATAATCCGCTAATCGTTAACTCTGCTGATAATTTTAAACAACTTCGCTCCGGGATTGCGTAGTCAAATGATTCAACTAAAACATCAATATCATAAATACTTTGAATCCGATTGTTCGGAATAGTTATATCCACCGGAAAACGATGGGAAAATTCACATAACCCTCCATCCCGTTCCTCCACCGATTGGATATACTTTTGGGTAGTAACATTTTCTTCTTCATCAGCTTGATTTTCATTTGTACTGTTATATTCGCCGGTTAATTCAAGTGATCCACGGATGTTCACGTACTGGTCGTTTTCCTGGATAGTAATGTCCGGGTCTAGTGAAATCGAAACAAGCTCAGCGACTTCCTGTCCTTTTCTAAACCACAGAGATTCTTCCAAGGAAAATCGTAGGAACGACTGATTTTCCTGAGACAAAGCGACTCCTCCTTTCGTTTCCTTTTTAGCAAAATCACAATGTCACTTACACTTTATGAGGGGAATTTTTTAAATATGTTAAAATATCCGAAAAAAAATACACTTCCCGGTGTAGATTCTTCTTTTCGGGCGTCTATAATGTCTGTTTGTGTTTACAGGTGCGAGTTCAGGTGGATGCATCAACAATAAAAAAAGTCCAATTCAGTTACGAATTGGACTTGAATGTTCGATTCATTATTAATTTTATTTAAAGTTCTTAGCTCAGTATTCCTATTTCAGTTTTGAAAATGCCGTTTCAGCTGCTTGAATTGTTTTTGCAATATCTTCATCAGTATGGACTGTAGAAAGGAATAGGCCTTCAAATTGGGAAGGTGGTAAAAACACTCCATTTTCAGCCATCTCCCGATAATAAGCAGCAAAATATTCAAGATTTGCTGTTTTTGCATTTTCATAATTGATAACTTTCTCGTTTGTAAAGAAGAAGCCTATCATCGAACCCGCACGATTGATTGTATGAGGAATATCATATTTTTCAGCTGCTTCGTTTAAGCCTTTTTCAAGCATATCTGCCTTCCGGCCAAATTCTATATAATGCTCGGGAGTTAATTGACTCAAAGTTTCATATCCAGCAGTCATTGCAAGTGGATTTCCTGAAAGAGTCCCTGCTTGGTAGATTGGGCCACTTGGAGCAATTCTCTCCATAATCTCAGCTTTTCCACCATAAGCCCCTACAGGAAGACCTCCACCAATCACCTTGCCAAGACAAGTGATATCAGGCGTTACATTAAAGTATCCTTGTGCACAATTATACCCTACACGGAAACCAGTCATAACCTCATCAAAAATGAGCAATGCCCCGTATTGAGTCGTAATGTCACGAAGTCCTTGTAAAAATCCTGGAAGTGGTGGGACAACTCCCATATTTCCAGCAACAGGTTCAACAATAATACAGGCGATATCATCACCAAATTGTTCAAAGGCAACTTTGACACTTTCTAGATCATTGTATGGAATAGTTATCGTATTTTTGGCAACACCTTCTGGTACTCCAGGGCTATCAGGCAAGCCAAGAGTCGCAACACCTGATCCAGCTTTGATTAGCAATGAATCTCCGTGACCATGGTAACATCCTTCAAATTTAATGATTTTATTGCGACCTGTGTATCCCCTCGCAAGCCTTAGAGCACTCATCGTTGCTTCTGTACCTGAAGATACCATTCGAACGATTTCAATGGATGGAACGCGTTCGATGACAAGTTTGGCCACTTTATTTTCCATTAATGTTGGTGCACCATAGCTTGTTCCTAGTTCTGCTACTTTTTTAATCGCCTCAACAACTCGATCATTCGAATGCCCAAGAATTAGTGGGCCCCAAGATAATACATAATCGATATATTCGTTTCCATCAATATCATAAATCTTTGATCCTTTTCCTCTCTCCATAAAGATTGGATCCATGTTCACCGATTTAAAAGCTCTAACAGGGCTATTCACGCCACCTGGCATAAGGGTTTGAGCTTCTTTGAATGCTTCGATTGATTTAGTATATGAACGCATCGTATTCCCTCTTTTCAATTATTGATGGAAATCTTCTTACTCTTCTTCCGCTAACCAGCGAATCGCATCTTTAGCTGCATAAGTAATAATTAGATCTGCTCCGGCACGCTTCATACCGATTAACATTTCAAGAACAGTCTTTTTCTCGTCAATCCAGCCATTTTGAGCCGCAGCTTTAACCATTGAATATTCACCGCTTACGTTATAAACAACAACTGGTAAATTAAAGTTATTTTTTACATCACGAACAATATCAAGATATGGCATACCAGGTTTAATAATTAAAAAGTCTGCACCTTCCGCAACGTCAGATTCAGCTTCCCTGAATGCTTCCATGCGGTTTGCAGGGTCCATTTGATAGGTTTTACGGTCACCAAATTGTGGTGCTCCCTCTGCTGCTTCACGGAATGGACCGTAGAATGCTGAGGCATATTTTACAGCGTAGGACATAATTGGCACTTCAGTAAAACCAGCTTCATCTAATCCAGCCCGGATTGCAACAACAAAGCCATCCATCATGTTAGACGGAGCAATAATATCAGCTCCTGCTTTAGCCTGCGCAACTGCAGTTTTCACTAATAAGTCAAGTGATTGATCATTTAGAACTTTTTCCCCTTCAATAACCCCACAGTGACCATGACTTGTGTATTCACACAAGCAGGTATCAGCAACAACGATTATTTCCGGAAATTTTTCTTTTATAAAACGGGTTGCAACCTGGATAATTCCGTGGTCATGATAGGCTTGCTCACCACATTCATCTTTGGTGGCTGGAATTCCAAATAATAATACAGACTTAATTCCGTGTGCAACGATATCCTCCATCTCTGTTTGGAGATGGTCCATTGAAACTTGAAATACTCCAGGCATAGATGATACTTCATTCCGAATGTTTTCGCCTTCATAAATAAAGAGCGGATAAATAAAGTCTTCTGCTTTCAAGTGATTTTCTCTAACAAGTGCACGCATATTCGCACTTGTTCGCAAACGACGGTGGCGTGAAAATTGCAATTCCATTTATAGTACCTCCATTAATTTTCTAAAAGATAAGCATTCATGCTTTTGATCATTTCTTCGACAGTATACACCTTTGGAGAGGCATGTACCTTTAAATTGTATGATTTTAATTTTTTCTCTGTACTAGGTCCAATACACCCAATCAAACAACCACTCAAACAAGATTCAAGTCCTAATTCTTTGATAGTATCCATAAAATGATCTACCGTAGAAGGGCTAGTAAACAGGAGGATATCGAGTTCCTGATTTTCCATTGCTATCGCTAGTTTGGTAAAGCTTTCTTCAGGCATATACGTTTCGTATACAACTACTTCATCAACTATCGCACCATTTTTTCTTAATGAATCTGCAATGTAGTCCCTAGCGAGATTTCCTTTTGGAATTAGAATTTTCACTCCAATTTGAAGATTTGGTAAAAACTCTTCTACAAAAGCTTCAGCTACATATTCAGTTGGTGAGAATTCAACCCTTAGGCCCTTCTCTTCAACTACCTTTTCAGTTCTTTTTCCAATTACTGCAATTTTCGGAGAGGTGATTATTCCCTCTGGTCCTACGAAAGAAAGGAAGGTTTCAACTGTGACATTACTAGTAAATATAATCCAGTCGTACGTATGTAAGGCATTCAAGTATTCCATCAGTTTCTGTGTAATCATTTTAGGTCGAAAGGCAATTAGAGGGATTTCGACTGGAATCCCTCCATACCTTTTAAGGAGCTGTGAAAAAGACTTTGCTTGCTTTTTTCCTCTTGGAACAAGGACCTTTTTATTAAGCAATGGCAATGACGAATCTATCATTCACCATCTAGCTCCTGTTTAACTCGGTCAATAAGCTCTTTTGCTCCTTTTTTGATCAAAAGATCTGCTGCCAAATTTCCGATTTCTTCAGGGTTTTGGCCTTTAAGTTCCTCTTTATAAACTTCTTTTCCATCTGGAGAAGCTACTAATACATGTAAGACAACTTCATCATTATCATCAACCTGCGCAAATCCAGCAATAGGCACTTGGCAGCCACCTTCCATTTTCTGAAGGAAAGCACGCTCTGCTCTAACAGCTTTTTCAGTCTTTTTACAAGTGAATTTCTCAAATAATTCTAATAGTTCATGATCATCCTCGCGGCATTCAATCGACAATGCCCCTTGACCAACAGCCGGAATACAAATATCTGCGTCCAAAAATTCTGTTACAACATCCTTAGCCCAACCTAGTCGTGACAAGCCTGCAGCTGCGAGAATGATTGCATCATATTCTTCTTCTTCCAATTTACCTAACCTTGTATCAACGTTTCCACGGATCCACTTAATTTCTAAATCAGGACGCTGTAATAGTAGCTGGGAACTACGGCGAAGGCTACTCGTTCCAATGATAGCTCCTTGTTTTAATTCTTTTAAGGGAATATGGCCTCTAGATATAAGTGCATCACGGTGGTCTTCACGAAATGGGATACAACCGATGGTTAGACCTTCTGGTAAAATAGCAGGCATGTCTTTCATACTATGCACAGCCATATCAATCTCTTTATCCATCATAGCTTGTTCAATTTCTTTTACGAACAATCCTTTACCGCCTACTTTTGCAAGGGTAACATCTTGGATGCGGTCACCTTTTGTAACGATTTCCTTCACTTCAAATTCGAAAGGACCTCCGAGTTTTTTCAGCTGTTCGATTACCCAATTTGTTTGTGTTAATGCTAATTTACTCCGTCTTGAACCGACAATAATTTTTCGCATGACAGCCTCCTAGATTATGAGTACCAAAAATGGAAAGAAGATAGTTTACCAAATAAGAAAAAGTTCACTAAGACTATTAAAAAGGATCCTACATTCCATAATGCCAATGATTTACCCGCTAAGTTCTTCCCTATACGCAAGTATAAGTAAAGACTATATGCAGCTAATACAATAAAAGAGCCAATAACCTTAGTATCATACCATGGCATACCAGGAACCTTCAGAAAGGCCCATTGTAGACCAAGTATTAGGCTTAAAATCAACATTGGCACGCCAATTACGGCTAAAACATAGGATGAAAATTCAAGCTTGCTTAAGTCCGCCAAACGTAAAAGCCGAGTACCCCATTTTTTTCTTTTTAATAAATCATGTTGAATTAGATAAAGCAAAGAAAAAACAAAGGAAAGGGAAAAAGCCCCGTATGAAAGAATGGCCATTGTAATATGTATCAAAAGAAGTTCAGATACAAGCTTTTGCCCAATTAAGCGAGAATGATATTGAACAGGAGCAAATGTATGAATTGCCATTACTATGAACCCAAGTATATTAGTAAAGAATACAATAAAATCGACCCTGAGTAATCGGTTTATGCCGAGTGACAGCGTAACCAATACCCATGCATAGAAATAAAACCCTTCAAAGATGGTCAAAACAGGAAATCTCCCCGTTTTCACCATGTAAAAAAACAAAAAGGTCGTTTGTAAAATCCATACCAATGCAAGTAACCAGAAAGCAATTCGGTTTGCCCTCCGGTTATGATAAATGAAATCGAAAAAGTATAACAGCACACTAAAGGCATATAGTACAACTGTAAATTCATGTAGTCGCGTCAGATGGATGTCATACATAGACAAATACCTCTTATGACTGAAAGGAAGCCTGCGGTTTATTAACCATTATTCTATTAGTTTCGGCTGCTTTCGATTGTTGTTCATCGACAAGATCTTCAATATTAAAGATTTTCACAAATAATTCTAATGCCTTTTCAGCGTCAGATCGTGCAGCCAATTCTTTTACTTGTAAAATAGGATCTTTTAAAAGCTGGTTGATAATACTCTTTGTGTGTTTATTCAATACCTTTTTATCATGATCGGATAAATGAGGGAGCTTTCGTTCAATGCTCTCCATTGTTTCTGATTGGACCGCTAATGCCTTTTCCCGTAAAGCTGAGATTACTGGAACAACACCAAGCATACCTAGCCATTGATCAAATTCAACCATTTCCTTTTCAACCATAAGCATAATTTTTTCAGCAGCCTTTTTGCGTTCTTGCAGGTTTGCTTCAACAATTCCTTCTAAATCATCAATGTCATATAAAAAGACATTTTCAAGTTCAGCAATCCTTGGATCTAAATCTCGAGGAACTGCGATATCTACCATGAATAATGGTTTACCTTTTCTCTTTTTCTCTACTTTTACCATCATTTCCTTCGTGATTACGAAATCTTTAGCCCCCGTGGAGCTTATCAGAATATCCGCATCAACAAGTGATGATTCTAGTTCTTCTAACGTTTTAGCAGTTCCATCAAATCGAGCTGCAAGATCTTGAGCTTTCTCATAAGTACGATTGATAACCGTTACTTTTCTTACCCCGCTACCATGTAAGTTTTGGGCTGCTAATTCACCCATTTTCCCGGCCCCAAAGATAAGAATATGTTTGCTTTCAAGAGAACCAAAAATCTTCCTTGCTAATTCGACGGCAGCATAGCTAACTGATACTGCGTTAGCACCAATATCTGTTTCTGAATGCCCACGTTTTGCAACCGTTATTGCCTGTTTAAATAGATGGTTAAACACAGTTCCTATCGTCTCTTCCTGTTGTGCTAGTAAAAAACTTGAACGAACTTGACCTAATATTTGCGTTTCACCCAAGATCATTGAATCTAAGCCACAGGCTACTCTAAATAGATGCAGAACGGCTCTATCTTCTTCACCAGAAAATAAATACGGTGAAAACTCTGATTGATCAATTCCAAACGTTTCAGATAAAAATTCCTTAATATAATAATGTCCGGTATGCAATTGATCAACTACTGCATAAATCTCTGTGCGATTACAAGTAGAGATAATAATATTTTCAAGGATACTTTTCTTTTCTTTTAATCGTTTCATTGCTTGCCCAAGATCAAATTCATTAAATGTCAGCCGCTCACGGATTTCAACAGGGGCAGTTTTATAGTTAAGGCCGATCATTAAAATATGCATTAAGAGGACACCCCCAATAAGAATTACATTAATAACTAGTCTGATTATATCATGGGAATTTTCTATTTTCGCCCAAAATATGTGAACAGAAAATGAAAGTATGATATTATAGAAATGCAAAAGCGCCTGGGAGAGCCTCGACAAGCGCAGGAGACAATTTTCGACAATTACCTCTATAGTACAGTAACAAAAAATCGAATTTTATTCAAGTGAACCTTCTGGAAGTGGTGTTTTTGTGAAGAACCAACAAATTTTCCCTGGGATAATTCTGATCGGTTTTGGTGCATACTTTTTTTTACAGCAATCGGGCATAACGATTTTTGAACAATTTTATACATGGCCTACATTACTCATTATTGTTGGAATTGCTTTTTTAGGACAAGGGTACATAGCGAAGGATTATGAAGCTATTCTTCCTGGTGTGATTCTACTGGGTTTTGGCGTTCACTTCCATATTATCGGTCATTTGGCTATTTGGCCTAATCAAATTGGAACCTTTATTTTTATTATCGCCCTTGGTTTTTTCCTCCGATATCAAAAAACACATACTGGATTATTCCAAGCCATGCTTTTCCTTATATTGGCTCTTTTATCACTATTTTATAATAAAATTGCCTCATACCTTGGTCTGCTTGAAAATAGTGTTTCAATCGTCTGGAAATTCTGGCCAATTATTTTAATAGTATTCGGGATTTATTTCCTGTTTAAAAAGAAAAAATAACGCTTGGCATGTGCCAAGCGTATTTTTTTACATATAACTTTCTAATATTGCCCATGCTTGATCTTTTCCAAGACCAGTTTCAGAAGAGAAAAGAACGATTTCATCATTTGCATCAAGATCTAATGTTTCCTTCGTCACTTTTAAATGCTTCTGCCATTTTCCTTTTGGAATCTTGTCTGCCTTTGTAGCAATAACGACACAAGGAATTTCAAAATGTTTTAAGAAATTATACATCATCCTATCGTCTACGGATGGGGGATGCCTTAAATCAACAATCATTACAACTGCCCTTAATTGGTCTCTTTTGGTTATATACGTTTCAATCATTTTTCCCCATGCTTCACGTTCCGTTTTTGAAACCTTTGCATATCCATAGCCTGGAACATCCACAAAATGGAGAATCTCATTAATCAGGTAAAAGTTTAACGTTTGGGTTTTACCTGGTTTTGACGAAATCCTCGCTAAACCTTTTCGATTAAGCATTTTATTGATAAAGGATGATTTCCCAACATTCGAACGCCCTGCTAACGCAAATTCAGGAATATCCGTATCAGGGTATTGATCGGGCTTTACTGCACTAATGATAATTTCGGAACTAGTTACCTTCATTCCACTCCACCATCATTAAGAGCATGTTTTAAAACTTCATCTAAATGGGATACAAGTACAAATTCCATATTATTCCTCACACTATCGGGTATTTCATCGATATCCTTTTCATTATCTTTTGGTAAAATTATTTTCGTTAATCCTGCTCTATGGGCACCTAGTGTTTTCTCTTTCAATCCACCAATTGGGAGAACTCTCCCTCTTAACGTGATTTCTCCTGTCATTCCAACCTCTTTACGGATAGACCTCCCAGACAACGCAGAAACAAGAGCAGTTGCAATAGTTATCCCAGCTGAAGGTCCATCCTTTGGTACAGCACCTTCAGGAACATGTATGTGGATGTCATATTTTTCGTGGAAATCTTCCTCAATGCCAAGCTCTTTTGTCTTCGAGCGAACATAGCTAAAAGCTGCTTGAGCGGACTCCTTCATGACATCTCCAAGCTTACCTGTTAAAATAAGCTTCCCTTTACCTGGTGAGAGCGAAACCTCTATTTGCAGTGTATCTCCACCAACAGTAGTATAGGCTAATCCTGTTGCAACACCGACTTGATCTTCCAATTCAGCCTGTCCATAGTGAAAGATAGGTTTCCCTAAAAATTCCTCTACATTTTTTTCGGTTATGATAACGCGTTTTTTCTCGCCTGAAACAATTATTTTTGCTGTTTTTCGGCAAATTGTTGCCATCTGGCGTTCCATACTTCGAACGCCTGCCTCACGAGTATAATGACGGATAATTTTAAGGATTGCATCATCCCGAACCTGAAGAATTCCTTTTGAAAGACCATGCTCCTTAACTTGTTTTGGAAGTAAATGATCTCTTGTAATATGAACCTTTTCAAGCTCCGTATACCCTGCAATCGTAATGATTTCCATTCGATCCAAAAGTGGACCTGGGACAGTGGATAGATTATTTGCCGTTGCAATAAACATAACCTTTGAAAGGTCATAGGCTTCCTCAATAAAATGATCGCTAAAATTATTATTCTGTTCTGGATCAAGTACTTCAAGCATTGCTGCTGAAGGATCTCCACGAAAGTCATTTGACATTTTATCGATTTCATCTAATAGGAAAACTGGGTTAATAGTCCCTGCCTTTTTCATTCCTTGAATAATGCGGCCAGGCATTGCCCCTACATATGTCCTTCTATGACCGCGCACCTCAGACTCGTCCCTTACACCACCAAGTGATACTCGAACGAAATTTCGATTTAATGACCTTGCAATTGAGCGAGCAAGACTTGTTTTTCCAACACCTGGAGGGCCTGCAAGGCATAGAATCGGTCCTCTTAATGAATTGGTAAGTTTTTGGACAGACAAATATTCCAAGACACGTTCTTTAACTTTTTCTAGCCCATAATGATCCTTATTTAATATTTTCTCAGCACGGTTGATATCAAGATCATCTTCGGTTTTCTTCGACCACGGTAAGGCAAGTAGCCATTCAATATAATTTCGAATAACTGCGCTTTCTGCAGAGCTAGAAGGAACCTTTTCATAGCGGTCTAACTCCTTAAAAGCAATCTGTTTTATCCGCTCAGGCATCCCAGCATTGTCAATTTTTTCTGTTAGATCGGCAATCTCTCCTGTTTTACCTTCTTTATCGCCTAATTCTTTCTGGATTGCTTTCATTTGCTCTCTTAGATAGTATTCCTTTTGGGTTCTCTCCATTGATCGCTTAACACGCTGTCCAATTTTCTTTTCAAGGTTAAGAACTTCTTTTTCATTATGGATGATATCAATCACACGATTCATCCGATCCTTAACTTCAATGGTCTCAAGGATTTCTTGCTTTTCCTTTTGCTTCAATGGCAAATGAGATGAGATAATATCAGCCATTCTTCCGGGCTCTTCGATATCTGTAACAGATGAGTACGTTTCGGCTGAGATTTTTTTAGACAGTTTTATGTATTGCTCAAAGTATTCAAGCATCGTTCTCATCAAGGCTTCATCTTCAACGTCTTTTGTATCCCGATCCTCGGAAGTTTCTATGCTTACGGAGTAGTAATTACTATTTTCTTGGAAGGATACAATTTCTGCCCTCTTCAACCCCTCAACCAAAACTCTAATTGTACCGTTCGGTAATTTGAGCATTTGCTTGACCTTTGTTAATGTCCCCATTTTATATAAATCGTCTTCTGACGGTTCATCAATAGACATATCTTTTTGAGTTGTTAAAAAAATTAAATGGTCATCGACCATCGCTTTTTCAAGGGCTTGCACCGACTTTTCTCTCCCAACATCCAAATGAAGGACCATCGTCGGATAGACAAGCAACCCACGAAGTGGTAGGAGTGGAACGATTAATTCTTTCTTTTCCGCCAAAATCTTACACCTCCAATATAATACAGGAATATTCTTTGTACATTCTATCTCATTTGTAAGAATGTGTCTAATCTCAGAGATTTGTGTAAATCTATTTATATATATTACTTTTCCCCAATTAGAAAAATAAACACTTTAGTTTGTTTACAACAAACTAAAGTGTTCTCATTAAATGGATTCCTTTTTTGAAAGCTCTATAGAAGCAGTAATTGCATTTTCTTTTAAATAGTCTTTAACAAACGCTAATTCAAATACTTCTTCAAGATGAGAAACTGGGACAATTGTTATCCCTTCAATTTCATTTAAAATGGACTGCATGTTTTCTTCTGGGATAATAACCGTTTGAGCCCCTGCCTTTTTGGCTGCCTTTATTTTAGGAAATACGCCTCCGATCGGCTTTACATTTCCATGAATACTGATTTCACCCGTCATCGCTACTTTATTGTCAATTGGAATCTTATAGATCGCAGAATAAATGCCTGTTGCCATAGCGATTCCAGCAGATGGGCCATCAATTGGGACACCACCTGGGAAATTCACATGGATATCAAAATCATTTGCCGGAACCCCCATTGATCTAAGGACCGTAATAACATTTTCAATTGAACCCCGTGCCATACTTTTTCTTCTTACTGATTTCCCCTGAGTACCAATACTTTCTTCTTCCACTATCCCTGTAATATTAATGGTTCCCTTATCTTTTGCTGGGATAACAGTCACTTCAATTTCAAGCAAGGCCCCAGAATTCGGCCCATATACTGCTAAGCCATTTACTAGGCCTATACATGAAGCTTCATTTATCTTTCTTTCCATTCTTGGTGTTAACTGACTAGAATGAATCACCCATTCTATATCTTCATCTTTTATAAAGTTACGGTCTTCAGTGATGGCGAGGCCTGCTGCAATTTGTATCATATTAACTGCCTCTCGACCATTTCTTGCATAACTGGATAGTGTATGTAAGCCTGTTTCTTTAATTATTAACTTAACTTTTTCTGCTGCTTTCCTAGCAATAATATAGACTTCATCTTCGCTCAATTCTCTAAAAAATACTTCCATGCAGCGAGAACGGATTGCTGGTGGAATTTCATTCGGTGTTCTAGTTGTTGCTCCAATTAACCGAAAATCCGCGGGCAAACCATTTTTAAAAATATCGTGAATATGGGTTGGAATTTGTGTATTTTCTTCGTTGTAATAAGCGCTTTCTAGGAATACCAACCGATCCTCCAAAACTTTTAAAAGTTTATTCATTTGAATTGGATGTAATTCCCCGATTTCATCAATAAACAGCACACCACCATGTGCATTTGTTACAGCTCCCTGCTTGGGTTGTGGAATCCCCGCTTGTCCCATTGCACCTGCGCCTTGATAAATTGGATCATGTACTGACCCGATAAGTGGGTCCGCAATTCCCCTTTCATCAAACCTTGCTGTTGTCGCATCCAATTCAACGAAAACGGAAGTAGATGTAAAAGGGGACTTAGAATTTTTTTTCGCTTCCTCTAAGACTAACCGAGCTGCAGCTGTTTTTCCAATTCCCGGTGGTCCATATATAATGACATGCTGTGGGTTTGGTCCACATAAGGCCGCCTTTAATGATTTAATACCATCTTCTTGTCCAACAATATCCTGAAAGCTTGTCGGTCGAACCTTTTCAGATAATGGCTCCGTTAATGAAATTGATCTCATTTTTCGAAGCTGGTCCATTTCTTTTCGAGATTCACGATCAATGGACACCTTTTGTGTCCGCTGATTTCTAAGCAAATTCCAAAAATATAATCCAATGATGATCCCAAAGAAAAGCTGAATAAATAAGGCAATCCCCGTCCAACTCATGCCATTCCCTCCTACTACTATATATCTGATAGATATGTTTAAGTATTTCCCTCGCAGGGATGGAATAAACAAGAAATTGGAAGATAAATAAAGAAAACTCGCCGATTGGCGAGCCCCTAAGGTCGATGATTAGGCGTAGCTGCCTTTATGCGCTAGCAAAATTTATGGGTATAAATTCTGATTAGCCAAAAACAGACCCGGCAATTTCGCCAGGTCTGAAAAGTTTAAGCAGATGTTTTTGTTTCTTGCTCCACAACTGTACCATCTTCTAATATCAATTTAGGGATGCTGTTATCAATAACCGTATCCTTTGTGATAATACATTTGCTGATATCATCTCGAGAAGGAAGATCAAACATTACATCAAGCATGATTCCTTCAATAATAGAACGCAAACCCCGCGCCCCTGTTTTCCGTTCAATTGCTTTTTTAGCAATTTCCTTTAAGCCATCATCTTCAAATTCTAACTCAACATCGTCAAGTTCAAGCATTTTTTGATATTGCTTCACAAGTGCATTTTTCGGTTTCGTTAAAATTTCAATTAACGCATCCTCATCAAGCTGTTCAAGGCTAGAAATGACGGGAAGACGTCCAATAAATTCTGGAATTAATCCAAATCTTAATAAATCTTCAGGTAACACTTTTGAAAGCAATTCTTTTGGTCCGATTTCAAGCTGTTTTATATCCGCTCCAAAACCAATCACCTTTTGCCCTAAACGGCGCTTAATAATAGGTTCAATTCCGTCAAATGCGCCCCCGCAAATAAACAAAATATTTGTTGTATCAATTTGAATAAACTCTTGATGTGGATGTTTTCTTCCACCTTGTGGAGGAACACTTGCAACCGTTCCTTCCAATATTTTCAGTAAAGCTTGCTGTACACCCTCACCAGAAACGTCCCTTGTAATCGAAGGATTTTCTGATTTACGGGCAATTTTATCGATCTCATCAATATAAATAATGCCCTTTTCAGCCTTTTCAACATCATAATCAGCAGATTGAATTAGTTTTAAGAGGATGTTCTCAACATCTTCTCCAACATAACCTGCTTCTGTAAGCGATGTCGCATCTGCAATCGCAAACGGAACATTTAGAATACGAGCAAGTGTCTGAGCTAATAATGTTTTACCGCTTCCTGTCGGTCCAATCATACAAATATTACTTTTCGAAAGCTCAACATCATCAATTTTACTATTGGAATTAATGCGTTTATAGTGATTATAAACAGCAACGGAAAGTGACTTTTTAGCCTGATCCTGCCCAATTACATACTCATCCAAAATTTCGCAAATCTCTTTTGGTTTTGGAACATCTTTAAATTCTACTTCCTCTTCTGTACCAAGTTCTTCCTCCACAATCTCTGTGCAAAGCTCGATACATTCGTCACATATATAAACACCCGGTCCAGCAACTAATTTACGAACTTGATCCTGTGTTTTACCACAGAAAGAGCACTTTAATTGTCCTTTTTCATCATTAAATTTAAACATCTTTTCACCCCTAGAAAACGTCTATACTATATTTTAAAAATGGCGAATAACAAGCAAAAGTTGAGACTTTTATCGAAACAATTCAGCATTATGTATTGCATTGTAACACATTTAATTGGCGGACTGGAAATAAAAAGCTCTTTAATATATATGTTTCCTGCTCACTTTTTTCCTGTATTCGCATGTTCAAAAACAAAATCTATGTACCCATTAAGCTTAACCATTAATCGAAAGATTAAGTCGCTGCAGTGAGGAATTTAAAATAATTCTCTATGTATAAGTTTCTTCCAATCCTACTTCTTATTATAATATGTATTTCAATTATTGTATAAAACAAGACACGATAAAATCGTGCCTTGTTATGAAAAATGTATGAATTGTCAAAATTATTTCTTATTTTCAATCAAGAAATCAACCGCTTTTTTGAGTTTAAGGTCGGATTTAATACCTTCAAGGCTTCCAAGAGCCTTTTCAATATTTTCAACAGACATGTTGTACATTACTGCCATCTTTCCAATTTCTTCTTTAACATCTTCGTCAGTTGCTACAATATTTTCAGCCTTTGCAATTGCTTCTAATGTTAAATTAACACGGACACGATTTTCAGCCTCGCTCTTCATTTGCTCACGAAGTGCTGATTCGTCTTGACCTGAGAATTGGAAGTATAGTTCAAGGTTCATACCTTGTGATTGTAAGCGTTGTTCGAATTCTTGCATCATGCGATTAGTTTCGCTAACAACCATCACTGATGGAATTTCAACTTCTGCACCAGCAGCTGCTTTTTCTACAAGTGAATCTTGTAGATGATGTTCAGCTTCATGTTTTTTGCCTTCTTCTAAACGAGTCTTGATTTTTTCTTTCAATGCATCCAATGTTTCAACTTCATCATCAACATCTTTAGCAAACTCGTCATCTAAAGCAGGAAGTTCTTTTGCTTTAATTTCATGAACTGTTGTTTTGAAAACTGCAGGCTTACCAGCAAGTTCTGCCGCATGGTATTCTTCTGGGAAGGTAACTTCTACATCTTTTGACTCCCCAGTAGCCACTCCAACTAATTGTTCTTCAAAGCCAGGAATGAAAGATCCTGAACCTAATTCAAGAGAGTAGTTTTCTCCTTTTCCGCCTTCAAAAGCTTCACCATCAACATAACCATCAAAGTCGATAACAACAGTGTCACCAATTTCGGCATTGCCATCTTCTTTTACAACAAGCTCTGCTTGGCGGCCTTGAAGTGTTGCTAATTCACTATTAATATCTTCATCAGTTACAGTTGTATCAATTGCTTCAACTTCTAAACCTTTGTACTCGCCTAGTTTCACTTCAGGCTTAACTTGAACAGTTGCTTTAAAGATTAGGACTTTACCCTTTTCCATTTGTTCAACATCGATATCTGGACGATCGATTGGTTCGATTCCTGTTTCAACGATAGCTTCTCCATAAGCTTCTGGAAGAAGAATATCTAATGCATCTTGGTATAAAGATTCTACACCATAGCGTTTTTCAAACATTGCACGAGGCATTTTTCCTTTACGGAAGCCAGGAACATTTACTTGTTTTACCACTTTGTTAAATGCAGCGTCTAATCCTTCTTTTACCTTTTCTGGGCTTACTTCAATAGTAAGAACTCCATTATTACCTTCTAATTTTTCCCATTTTGCAGTCATGCCGTTTTCCCTCCAACAATCTATTCTCATTTCATTCATAACGAATTTGTATGAATATGTCTTTTCCTTCACACCTAACTATGATGTGTAATATATATATTTACACAATGCAACCCCTACATTATAACATACGTTGTTTTTCTTTCAACAGCCATGCCTAAATTATGGGGTAAGAAATTTCTTCTATTTCTCTGATTCGGTCTAGTGCCTGACCGATTTTAGAGATTTCAACACTATATTCCTTTGAAAAATCATGGATCTTTGGCTCTGATCCATAGTATTCAAGGACAATTATGTGAAATGCTGCAGCCCAAGCATGTAAATCAAATGGATCAATGTTAAATGGATAGGTTATAAAAAAATGACGCTCCACAAGACTTTTAATATTTTCAAAAAGAACAGGGTCACTATTTTCCAGTCTTGCTTTTAATTGTTCCTCTATTTTTTTCATTTCAACTTGCGAGCCTATTTCAGGCAATTCAGTTGGGATGTACAATTTCTTTATGTTAAATTTTTCCACAGCGACTTCCTGATCATATTCTTGATCTTTTAAAAGGTTCAAGAGTATTGTTTTTAAAAAGGGATGCCCTAGACTGTCAGTTAAATACCTTTTTATTTCATTTATATATGGGCGGATATTTTTATCCGCAAGTGAGGAAATCAATAGCATTTGCTCTTTTGGGTCTTTAATGGAATGAAGATTTAGTTCTGTTAAATCAATCCTATCTTGAAGACTCTCCTTTGGTTGCGTGTCTTCGTTTTGAAGTGGAGTATTTTCTGCCATTCTCTTGCTAAATTGCAATATCGTTAAAAAGTGTTCGCTTTTCTCAGGTGGGATTTCCTTTTCATCCAATAACGCTTCTATAGTTAAGACAATTTCTGTATACTCATGTAATTGAATGAGAACGGTTAAATATAAATCCACCATTTGCAAATAATCGCCAATCCCTTTTAAAAGCATATCTTTGGCAAGTTCTTTTGCTTTTTGAAATGCAGCTCCCTCAAAATAAGCAAGGACAAGACCAATCAAAATATCTCCATTTTCCGGATCAAGCTCTCTTGCATCCTCTAAAAGGTTTATTGCTTCTTTATACCTCTTCATTTGCAAACACTCAAGGCCCTTTTCAGTCAAACGCTTTTCTAGATCGGGAAAGAAGATAATATTCTCTTTTTGCTTCACTGGTTCCCGTTTTTTCATTTTTATTTACCGCCCTAAATTATATTATTAAGTTTTATTTTCGCATAGATTGTTATTTTCCGCATATAGGGATAATACCCGTATTAAATTTGGATTTCGTGCTCTTTTCTTATATCTAAAGATATGACAAGAACAACAAAGTTTACGAAAAGAGCTTTATTGAAAAATAGTTTACCATGGAAAAATATAAAAAACAAAGAAACAGAAAAAACTCACCTATATTATAGATGAGTTGAAAGTTTGGTATGTAGTTTTAAATGGTTTGTAAAAATGGCGTCCCAGGAGAGATTCGAACTCCCGACCAACGCCTTAGAAGGGCGTTGCTCTATCCAGCTGAGCTACTGGGACGTATTTAATTATCAAAGACAATTATTATTATATAAGGTATGCTTTTAAATGTCAATATAAATTTCAAATTATATTATTGGGGAGAGGAAAGAATCCTCCCACCGTTATCTTATTCTATCTTTTACTGTTTGGCACCATATATTCATAGGATAGATCAACGAGCTCTTTTCCTTTCATTTCAAAAATGGATAGCTTCATCTTTTCGTCCTGTAGATCAAGAATCATATATGTTTTTTCCAGACGCTCACGCGGAAGCCTTAAGCTTCCAGGGTTTAAGAATAGTGTCCCCTCTATCATTTCTGCCCCTACTACATGTGAATGACCAAAGCAAACAATATCTGCCTTTACCTCTTTTGCACGATAGTTTAAGGTCATTAAGGAAGCTTTGATAGAATATTTATGACCATGTGTAACGAAAATTTTCCGCCCTGCTATCTCTACAATAGTTTCTAAAGGATATCCCCCAAAATCACAATTGCCTAATACCGTTACGAAACCTGAAATCGCCATATGACCATTCATTAATTGTGAATCGCCACAATGAATCATCATTTCGACTTCATGCTGATGCCGTTTCTTTAATACTTCTAGCTCACTTGTTAATCCATGGCTATCACTAACAACTAAGATTTTGCTCATGGCAATTCTATTTCCCCGAGAATATGATCAAGAATTGCATCGAGCTTCTTTAATGCATTTGCTCTATGGCTAATTTTGTTTTTCTCATCAGATGATAACTCTGCCATTGTTAGCTCTTTTTCAACTACATAAAAAACAGGGTCATATCCAAAGCCGTTTGTACCCTTTTGTTCGTCAAGAATACGGCCTTCACACGTTCCCGATACGGTTATTGTTTTTTTTCCTGGTGAGGCTACTGCGAGGGCACAGTAAAATCTCGCCGTTCTCTTGTCGATTGGAATATTATTTAATTCTATCAGGACCTTTTCAATATTTGCTTTGTCGCTTTTTTTCTCACCTGCATACCTTGCTGAATAAATACCTGGTCTTCCATCAAGGGCATCAACAATTAATCCAGAATCATCACCAATTACTATTTTATTTAATTTTTTTGAAATAGCTTCAGCTTTTAAAATGGCATTTTCTTCGAATGTTTGTCCCGTTTCTTCAATATCTACTATCTCAGGATAATCAAGTAATGTACGGACAACAATTCCCCTTGTAGCAAAGATATGATCGAACTCTCTAGCTTTTCCAGGATTTTTTGTAGCAATGATGACTTCTTTCATACGAATTCTCCTTTTTATTTTTTACTTCTAGTTTCAATCTTTTTGGTTATTTCTTCTCCTAGGGCTTTTTTCTGATAATCAAATAGTTCCTTCAGACCTTCTTGCGCAGCATGTAATAAACCTTGAAGCTGCTGATAAGAAAAAGTTGATTCCTCACCTGTGCCTTGCAATTCAACAAATTCACCATTGCCGGTCATAACGATGTTCATATCCACTTGTGCCTTGGAGTCTTCAGAATAGTTAAGATCTAATACTATTTGATTATCTTTTAAAATTCCAACGCTTGTTGCAGCTAAGAAATCCGTAATCGGAAACTTTGAAAACACCTTTTTTTCCGCTAAGGTATTTAGTGCATAAGCCATTGCTACAAATGCCCCTGTAATGGATGCAGTTCGTGTTCCTCCATCTGCTTGAATGACATCACAATCAATCCAGATAGTTCGTTCACCGATTGCACTCAAATCAACAATAGCCCGTAGTGCTCGACCAATTAAACGCTGAATTTCCATCGTCCTTCCCGAAATTTTTCCTTTTGATGACTCCCTGATATTTCTTTGATCAGTTGCCCTTGGTAGCATTGAATACTCAGCAGTAATCCAGCCTTTACCTTCACCTCTCATAAATGGAGGAACCCGGTCTTCGATACTAGCTGTACAAATTACCTTCGTATCTCCGACTGAAATAAGCACAGATCCTTCAGGATGTATTAAATAATTCGCTTCAATATGTATCGGTCTTAATTGCATAGGTTCTCTTCCATCAACACGCACAAAATTTCCTCCTTTTATAATCGTTCCACATTACTATCATGAGTATAGATTTTGTTTAAATAAAGAAGAGGCGCCCCAAGGCTACCTCTTTCATTGTCACTATAGTATAACAAAAAAATTTTTTTAAAGAAAACTTGCCGATTGGCAAGCCTCTAAGGGCAATGATTAGGTGTAATTGCCCTTAGGGGCTAGCAGAATTTATGGATATAAATTCTGATTAGCTTAAAAACTACCTGTATTCACTTTTTCCGGTCTTGTTACTGGCTCCGTTATTTTTTTACCTTTTTCATTCAATAATTCTGCTTTCCCTTTGACCAAAACTGCCACTTGTTCGATACCCTTTTGCTCCGTTAATGAAAGCACTAGGGAATCTAATAAATGCTGTGAAATCACTTTTTCCTCAAAGCTACCAAAGACATTTTCGTTAAAGTTCAATGTCACTTTCCCATTTTCAACTTTTGGCGCTTCAAGAAGTTTTACATCTGGCATAAAGTCAGTTACAAGATTTGAAGCTTGGTTAGGCCCTTTTACAAGTTCTTCTACTACCGCAGTGACATTATCTTTTTCATTATTACTAACCCTGCGCGTCACCGGAACATAATAGTAGGAGCCTTCCTCCCCACCTATATAATAAACAGTTAGTGGTTTTGTATTGGTAATATCCATAACATCAGAAGTATCAAGATTGATTCCGCCTGCTCTTGAAAGATTTTCACTAATCGGGCTTCCTGCAACAGGCATTTTCGTTAATTCCTGCCCTGTCATTGAAATCTTTACATTTTTAACAGTAGAAAATTGAGTAAGTGTCCAAGTCACAGCTTGGAGAACTTTCATTTCATCTGCTGCTTTATAGTTTTTAAATTCCTTTGAAAAATCGACCGATGCAACCCCATCTTTAATATTTACTGAAACTTCAGTGCCTGCTGGCAAGACCGCTCTGAAACCATTCGGGAGCATTTCAGAAACGGGGCCATCAGCAACTAGGTATTCAAGAGCTTGTGTGGCTACAGGAGCAGTTTTCGGAAGAGGAATTGTTTGTGGGACAACATAGCCATCTTTATCGATGAGATAAAGTTCCGTTTTAACCGTTTCTTGAACATCAGCCTTTGATGCAGATGCTTCCTTACTTGCCGATATTTTTCCACTTTCTTTTGTAATCGTTACATCTTTTGGTGGATCAATTTTCTTTTGAACTTCAAACAACCCACATCCCGACAATAAAACCGATGAGGCAAATACAGCTGAGATAAGGGCTGCTGTTTTATTTTTATTCATATGAATCCCTCCCAAGACAGTTTGTACTATCATATATACGAGCCTTGGCAGAAATTAGACCGTCTTTAGAAAGAAAAATGATATTACATAAAAATTTTTTACTTATTTTAAAGAAACCCTTTAAAAAAATCCCGTGAATTTTTGGTTCATTATTGCTACGTCGGAATCACAGGAATGAACCCAACGTCATTATCTTCACCAAAAATCAAATAAAAAAAGACTCACACAATGTGAGCCATTAATTTTTTATCTTAATTGTTTTAACATTCTCAACCTGAATACCAAGCCATTCTGAAGCTATTTTTGAAAAAATAGTTTTCGATCCTGTCGTATAAAATTCATGAACTGGCACTTCCACGCGCGAACTGAGCATATCATTGTATTGTAGTATCGTGCTAATTTCCTCTGCAGTTTCATCGCCTGAACTTATAATATTCACTTCATTCCCCATAAAACTATGGATAAGCGGTTCTAGTAAAGGATAGTGAGTACAGCCCAAAATAAGCGTATCTAAATTTTGATCAAGTAAAGGTTTCAACGATTCTTCTACAATCTTTTGGGCAACTACCCCCGAATATTCTCCACTTTCAACAAGAGGAACAAATTTAGGACATGCATGACTTTTTACAAAAAGTCGGCTATTTAATGAATTCAATGCTCTTTCATAGGCACCGCTTTTCACTGTTCCTTCAGTCCCAATAATCCCAACACGATAATTCTTCGTTTTTTTAATGGCAGCCCGCGCTCCGGGATTAATAACCCCTAATACGGGAATCGATAATTCCTTTTGAATCTCTTCAAGTACAGCTGCAGTTGCCGTATTACAAGCAATTACGAGCATTTTTATCTCTTTTTTCAATAAAAAAGATGTCATCTCCCAGGTGAATTTCTTTACTTCTTTACTCGACCTAGGGCCGTAAGGACACCTAGCTGTGTCGCCTAAATAAATAATTCGTTCATTTGGCAGCTGTCTCATAATCTCCCTCGCAACAGTCAAACCGCCTACTCCAGAATCCATAACACCAATCGGTTGTTTCACACTTCTCGCCTCATTCTCCGCGCATTTCTAGATGCAATTTCATTAAATTTTCTTGCAAAAGCTGTATTTCTCCTCCAGAGAAATTTTTCAATACTTCCTCTAAATATACTTGTCGCTTTTTAATTACTTCATCAATAATTCTTTCGCCTTCCTCTAACAAATGAATCCTTACAACCCTCCGGTCATTTTCATCCTTTACTCTCATTAAAAGCTGATTCTTTTCCATTCGATCCACAAGGTCTGTAGTCGTACTGCATGCTAAATACATTTTACTTGAAAGATCACCAATCGTCATATCTCCATCTTCAAAAAGCCACTGCAATGCTACAAACTGCGGAGGCGTTATCGTATAATTACTTAATAATTCTCTTCCTTTTTGTTTAATAATACCAGCTATGTAGCGTAATTCCTTTTCAATTATTGCAACCATATCACTATCTACTTGTTGCAAATTTTCGTGTTTCATAATATACACAACACTCCTAGTCTAGGCATTTCATTTAAGCTTATTTTCACCTTTTTTCATTAAAAATTCAAGCTGAATGTTGTGTTACTATCAAAAGAGCCAATTATTAGAATCGTAAAGGAAATCTTATTTAGCCATTCAACACGTTTTATTCAATTTCAAAAATCCAATAATATTATTCTTACCAACATTAAAAGACGCAACCAATAACGCGTTGCATCTTAATTAAAATATGAACCGGCCTCCCATAAGGATGCCGGCCATAATTATAGTTCTAGCTCTCCCATTCGAAGGAGCTCTACAACTGCTTGAGAGCGCCCCTTTACGCCAAGTTTTTGCATGGCATTTGAAATATGATTTCGAACTGTTTTTTCGCTTATAAATAATTCACTAGCGATTTCTTTAGTTGTTTTGTCTTGTACTAACAATTCGAATACTTCTCTTTCACGTTTGGTGAGTAACGGCTTGTGAGTATATTCATTCTCCTTCAAGTATTGTAACCCTCCTTGCTTTCGCCAGTATGAACCGTGGGTGGGTATATATTTAGTCACCATATCATATGTGAAGATAACTAAAGGAGTGAATACATTTCCTTGAAGAGAGCCCTTTAAATAAGTATATTTTTAAAACTTATCGTTATAGCCGTTCAGATTTGTTTTATGCCAGTTCCAAGCAGTTTCAATGATTATCTTCAGATCATTGAACTTCGGTTTCCATCCTAAAACAGATTGAGCTTTTTCAGATGAAGCAATCAGAACAGCAGGATCTCCCGGTCTTCTTGCACTGATCTTTTCTGGAATTGGGTGTTTGGAAACTTCTCGAACAGTTTGGATTACTTGTTTTACCGAAAACCCAGTCCCATTTCCTAGATTAAAAACATCACTAGAATTATTTTTCCTTAAATTCTCGAGCGCAAGAAAGTGAGCATTTGCAAGGTCCATAACATGAATATAGTCACGTACACACGTTCCATCTTCAGTTGGATAGTCATCGCCAAATATATTAATCGTATCTCTTTGACCAAGAGCAACTTGAATAATAATAGGAATGAGGTGACTTTCAGGATTATGGTCTTCTCCAATACTACCTTCAGGATGAGCACCTGCTGCATTGAAATAACGGAGAGAAATCGACTTCAAGCCATAGGCTTGATCGCACCACCGGAACATTTTTTCCATCGCTAATTTCGTTTCTCCATATGGATTGGTTGGAATCGTCTGATCATGTTCTAAGATTGGTATTTGTTTTGGTTCCCCATAGGTTGCCGCTGTCGATGAAAACACAATTTTCTTCACTCCATGATCAATCATCGAAGACACAAGCGTATGAGAGGCCATGAGATTATTTTCATAATAAGAGAGTGGTTTTTGAACACTTTCACCTACTAATGAGCTTGCTGCAAAATGAATAACCGCTTCAATCTCATGCCTTTCAAAAATTGAATCAAGAAAGCTTCGATCTTGCAAGTCACCCTCATAAAAAGTTCCACCAATCATTGCATTTTTATGGCCAGTTCTAAGATTATCAATCACAATAACCTCTTCACCATGATTTAGTAATTCAACAACCGTATGGCTTCCAATATATCCTGCACCACCAGTAACTAAAATTGCCACTAAAAATTCCCCCTCGAAATTACATTTACTTATTCATCCAATTCCAGAATCATATAAATATGTATATATTTAATAATAAGGAATTCTTGTATAATTTACAGTCTTTATTCTACCTTTTATTGAAGGAAACCAAAAAAACTGGAGTATTAAATATCCCCAGTCTTCATTAATTAGGTTCAGCATAAATAATATAACGCTTTGGGGCATTTCCAATATAGGAGAAAGGGTAGCAGGTTGTTAAGATTAATTCCTCTACCTTATTTTGTAAAGTGATGATATTTGTGTCCTTGGAACTAACAATTTTAGTATGGGTAATTTTATAGGTATGGACCCCAGTAGGTACTTTTAAAACTAAGGGATCACCTATTTTTAATTCTCCTAAATGTCGAAATACGGTATCCCTATGCCCTGATAAGACAATTTGTCCATGTTCTCCTGGTAAAAATGAACCTTTATAATGACCAACCCCTTTTTCGAGGTCATCTGGATCTGTCCCCTCTACAATAGCCAATTCTGCTTTAATTTTTGGGATAACTAGAAGCCCTATTGTATCAATTTTACCTAAATGATCATTTTTCTTTTTTGTATTTTTGGTGGGTAGAGTTTGATTTTCCATCACCATGTCTTTTGCCTCTTTTAAGGTTTCGTACGTTTGAATTTTCACATTCGTAAGCTGCCAAATTCCAGTTCCCAATAATAACAGACCTACTACAATAATAGTGAGTGGAAACCATGATTTCACCTTCATAAACCTACCTCTTTCAATAATCTTAGCTAAGTTTAGTATAACAGGTCGTAGTTATTTATATATAAAAAACCTCTTTTTCTATGATCGAAAAAGAGGTTTTTACTAAATTTATCCACGATCGCTTCCGAAGAAATTTCGGAATGATTGAATTGTCGCATCACGGTTAATGGACGCGATTGAAGTTGTAATCGGTATGCCTTTTGGACATGCTTGGACGCAGTTTTGTGAATTACCACAACCTGAAAGTCCACCATCTTCCATAAATGCATTTAATCGTTCTGATTTATTCATTTCACCAGTTGGATGTGCATTAAATAAACGAACTTGGTTAAATACAAAAGGACCCATGAAATTAGATTTATCATTTACATTCGGACAAGCCTCAAGGCAGACACCACATGTCATACACTTAGATAGTTCATATGCCCATTGACGTTTATTCTCGGGCATACGTGGACCAGATCCCAAATCGTATGTTCCATCAATCGGAATCCAAGCTTTAACTTTCTTCAATGAATCAAACATTCTGCTACGATCAACTTGTAGGTCGCGAACAACAGGGAATGTGCGCATCGGTTCAAGTCGAACCGGCTGTTCTAACTGATCAATAAGAGCTGTACAAGCTTGGCGTGGTTTACCGTTGATAACCATCGAACAAGCACCACACACTTCCTCCAAACAGTTCATATCCCATGTAACAGGAGTCGTTCCTTTTCCATTTGTATTGGTTGGATTCATACGAATTTCCATTAATGCTGAGATAACGTTCATATTCGGGCGATAAGGTAATTCATATTCCTCCTGATAAGGAGCGGAATCCGGGCTATCTTGGCGAGAAATAATAAATTTTACAGTTTTATTTTCAGACATTTTTTTCTACTCCCCCTTTTTAATGTGATTTTGCATAATTTCGCTCACGAGGCTTAATTATGGAAGTATCAACTTCTTCATAATGGAACGCCGGAGCGGACTTAGAATCGACAAATTTAGCCATTGTTGTCTTTAAAAATTCCTCGTCATTACGTGTAGGGAAGTCTGGCTTATAATGAGCTCCGCGACTCTCATTACGATTGTAAGCACCAATCGTAATAACGCGGGCAAGCTGAAGCATATTCTCTAATTGGCGAGTAAATGTAGCAGCTTGATTGCTCCATTTAGCTGTATCACTGATATTTATTTTTTGATAACGCTCAATAAGCTCTTGAATTTTTTCGTCTGTCTGCTTTAATTTATCATTGTACCGAACTACTGTAACGTTATTAGTCATCCATTCTCCAAGCTCTTTATGAAGAACATAGGCATTTTCAGTTCCACTTAAGGATAAAACAGAGTTCCATTTTTGTTCTTGTTCTTTAACAGCACGATCAAATACTGTTGAAGAAATAGCATCTGAACTCTTTTCAAGTCCATTGATATAATTTAACGCATTAGGTCCAGCAACCATTCCTCCGAAAATAGCGGAGAGTAATGAGTTTGCACCTAAACGGTTCGCACCATGTTGTGAGAAGTCACACTCACCTGCAGCAAAAAGACCTGGAATATTCGTCATTTGATCATTATTAACCCATAATCCACCCATTGAATAGTGAACAGCAGGGAAAATTTTCATTGGAACTTTCCGTGGGTCATCACCAGTGAATTTCTCATATATTTCAATAATTCCACCGAGCTTAACATCCAACTCATGTGGATCTTTATGTGAAAGATCAAGGAACACCATGTTTTCGCCGTTAATGCCTTGTTTCAAATCCACACAAACATGGAAAATTTCACGAGTTGCTATATCACGAGGCACAAGGTTTCCATATGCAGGGAATTTCTCTTCTAAGAAATACCAAGGCTTTCCATCTTTATAAGTCCAAATACGCCCACCTTCACCCCGTGCGGATTCACTCATTAAGCGAAGCTTGTCATCGCCTGGAATTGCAGTAGGGTGAATTTGAATAAATTCGCCGTTTGCATAATATGCACCTTGTTGGTAAAGGATTGACGCTGCTGAACCAGTATTAATAACAGAGTTTGTTGATTTACCAAAGATTATTCCAGGACCACCTGTAGCTACGATAACGGCATCCCCAGCAAAGGACTTAATTTCCATTGTGAGTAAATTTTGAGCAACAATACCGCGACAAACGCCGTCTTCATCTACTACAGAACCTAAGAATTCCCAACCTTCATACTTTGTAACTAATCCTGCCACCTCATGGCGTCGAACTTGCTCATCTAATGCATATAATAATTGTTGTCCAGTTGTTGCACCTGCAAAAGCAGTACGGTGATGCTGAGTGCCTCCAAAACGGCGGAAATCCAATAATCCTTCAGGGGTACGGTTAAACATAACCCCCATCCTGTCCATTAAATGAATAATCCCTGGTGCTGCATCACACATTGCCTTAACAGGAGTCTGGTTTGCTAAAAAGTCCCCACCATACACTGTGTCATCTAAGTGTATATAAGTAGAATCTCCTTCTCCTTTAGTATTAACAGCTCCATTAATACCACCCTGAGCACAAACAGAGTGAGAACGTTTAACAGGCACAAGTGAGAATAATTCTACTTGTGTTCCTGCTTCTGCAACTTTAATAGCTGCCATTAAGCCGGCTAAGCCACCACCGACTATGATCACCTTACCTTTACTCATCAAGACTCACTCCCCTTTATCCAAAATCCAATATTTTTCCGATCGTCTATTTTGCTATTAAAATCTATCAGACAAAAGCCGCTAAAGCTTGTATTCCAATAATTGAAAGAACAATGAATAGAACCATCGTCACGTATGTAGTAATAACTTGTGAACGAGGTGAAAGGGTTACTCCCCAGCTAATAAGGAATGTAGCTAAACCATTTGTAAAATGGAAAATTGCAGAAACGATACCAATTAAATAGAACCAGAACATAAATGGTGATGATAGAATATCAGCCATCATTTGAAAGTTAGCCTCATCTCCAAGTGCAACCTGAATTCGTGTTTGCCATACATGCCATGCAACAAAGATAAGTGTTATAACACCCGTAACCCTTTGAAGTAAAAACATCCAGTTGCGGAAGAAACCATATTTGCTAACATTGTTTCGAGCCGTAAAAGCGATGTAGAGTCCGTAGATTGCATGGTAAAGCAATGGTAAGAAAATAATAAAAGCCTCAAGGAAATACCGAAACGGAAGATTTGACATTACACCTGCAGCCTTGTTAAATGATTCTGCCCCACCTGTAGCATAATGATTGACTAAAAGATGTTCGGTTAGGAATATTCCAACGGGAATCACCCCTAACAATGAGTGTAATCTTCGGAATACAAACTCTCGATTACCTGTCATACATTTACTCCCCCCTAAATTTAATGATGTTTGGCTTCGCTCTCTTTTTATTCCCCTTTAAAAAGAGCGATATACCTATCATCATTGTGAAAAATGTGAAAATGTAAAGCTACTATTTTTACAATTATGTGACATATTCATTTTACCCCCATCAACTTTAAGCGTCAAGAAAACGTATACACAAAATTCCCGCAAAAAAATAAATTTTTAAAAATATTTTGATATTTCCTGATAATATTGTTTCAGCCGTATGGAATAGCTAATTTCCAGTATATTCACTGTGAAAAAATGAATGGCTCTTATCCAAAAACCTAGCAATAAGAAATTGTAAGATAATAATTTTTTTGTTGTAAACCGCCTTGTATTCCCCCACCACTTACGTTGGATATAAAAACCATGTGAATTTTTTAATAAACATTACTTAAATTTCTAGCAGATTGTATATAATAGAATGGTAGAAAGAGGGGAGACCATTGAATATAAATACACCAGCCGAACAGCCGCAAATCGAAGAATCAAGAACTGCAACGATATTTGGATATGAATTATTGCGAGAAGTCCTACTACCAGAAATTCTAGGAAAAGATACTCCTGAAATTTTATATTGGGCAGGAAAAAGACTAGCTAGGATCTATCCTTTAAATACTCTTGAAGAAATGATTGAGTTTTTTAATAGAGCTGCATGGGGCGATCTCACTCTTAAAAGTGAAAATAAAAATGAGATGGAATTTGAATTAACAAGTCCGTTAATTATTTCACGGGTAAAATCCAAAGCTGAACATTTCTTTCAACTAGAAGCAGGATTCTTGTCACAGCAGATTCAAAACCAAAAAGAAGTTATTGCTGAAGCATTTGAACATCCTATAAAACGTTCCCATAAAATCCAATTTACTGTTAAATGGGATAATAAGGATCAGATTTAGTTGAAATGAAATGACAAAAACCGGGCAATCGCCCGGTTTTTATTCGTTTTCTTCGGAAAGATCAAATGCATCATGCAATGATTCAACTGCTTTTATCATTACTTTTTCTTCAACGACAACAGAAACCTTAATCTCCGATGTACTTACCATTTTTACTTGAATTTGATTTGCAGCGAGCACCTCAAACATCTTTGCTGCTACACCCGGATTAGAAATCATACCAGATCCAACAATTGAAACCTTTGATAAATGATTTTCCGCTTCAATCCGCTCGTATTTTAATAACTCTTTATAGTCTTCCAAAACATTTAATGTTTCATTTAAATCATCTGTTTTGATAGAAAAGGATAGGTTGGTCATATTTGATTCAGTTGTACTTTGAATAATTATATCAACATTAATATGGTGATCGGCAAGTGTCGTAAATATAGTTGATAGACTTGTTAGTGAATTTGCCAAACCCAACACAGTTACTCTCGTAATTTCATCCTCAAAGGCCACTCCACGGACGATAAGATTTTGTTCCATAGTTGCTTCCTCCTCAATTACTGTTCCTTCTATTTTTTCCATGCTTGAACGGACCACTAACTTAACATTATAATTCTTTGCAAATTCCACTGCTCTTGGATGAAGAACCCCTGCACCTAAGTTTGCAAGCTCAAGCATTTCATCATAGGAAATATCCAATAATTTGCGGGCATTCTTTACATATCTAGGATCTGTTGTAAAAACACCCGTTACATCTGTATAAATATCACATTTATCAGCATCAAGAGCAGCTGCAAGTGCCACAGCAGTTGTATCTGAACCGCCTCTTCCAAGTGTTGTAATTTCCCCTATTTCTGTTACCCCTTGGAAACCTGCAACAATAACGACTTTTCCTTCAGATAGCTGAGATTTTATTGCTTCAGAATTAATTTTTGTAATTCTAGCATTTCCATGAACTGGTTCAGTAATAATTCCTGCCTGCCATCCTGTAAATGATGTAGCAGGCAGTCCTTTTTGGGTAAGCGCCATGGCTAATAGTGCGATAGTCGTTTGCTCCCCTGTTGTTAAAAGCATATCCATTTCTCTTTTATTCGGTTGGGCAGAGATTTCTTTTGCTAAGCTTACAAGATGGTCTGTCGTTTTTCCCATTGCGGATACCACGACAACCACATTATTTCCTTTTAATTTTTCCTCTCTAACACACTCAGCAACATTTAAAATTTTTTCCACGCTTCCAACGGAAGTCCCACCAAATTTCTGTACAACTAAGCCCACCATTTTCCCCTTCTTTCAATAAACCTATTAGTAAATATTTTCCCCAAAAATGCAAAAAAGCAATGAGAAAAGTATCTCATTGCTCAAGAATACGAAGAATAACATCTTACGCATACTTAATGTGAGATAGCTCTCCAAGACAATCGTCTTGACAATCCGGTATTTATTCAACACAGGACCAGCAAAGAAAGTAATGAGTACTTTCTACACTTCGGCGAACATCCCCTTTCAAAGCCCATCACTGAAGCTCAAATCTCCTCAGGACCTTTACTCTTGAATCTCGCACCTCTACCTTCACTTTAATCCAATAAAGTGATAGTAATATAAATTTTTATTTATTATAGCATAGTGTTATTTTTCTGACAATCACAAAAGCTGGAGATATGGTTGGATTGATTCTTCTGCAACATTTGTAAAAACAGTTCGGCTCTCAGTTGAATATAAAAAAATCTTAGTCAGGTTTCTGACTAAGATTTTTTTATCTGAATTTTAAACGTGTTTTTCTAATAACCCAGCTAATGATTCTTTAGGTTGGAATCCAACTACTTTATCCACTACTTCACCATTTTTTAAAACAAGTAATGTAGGAATACTCATTACTCCAAATTTAGCAGCTGTTTCTTGATTTTCATCTACGTCAAGCTTAGTAATTTTCACTTTGCCAGCGAATTCTGAATCAAGTTCTTCAAGGACAGGAGCGATCATCTTGCATGGTCCACACCATGGTGCCCAAAAATCAACAAGTACTAGGTCGGAACCCGTTTCTGTAGCAAAGTTTTGATCTGTAACATGTGTTATAGCCATATGTAATGCCTCCTATTGAATACTGAAATACTATCGAAATTATATCATCCTTTAAGAATTCAAGCTATTAATTTGCTCCCCAAGTAATTTCCCCTTATTATACCAAAATATTCATACGATTGGCGAGGCCCTTAGGGTAATGGTTAGGCGTGGTTGCCCTTATGCGCTAGCAGGATTTATGGATATACATTCTGGTTAGCTAAGAAAAGCGGAAGCGCTTATGTACAATACGCTTCCGCCTTCTTTATTATTAAGAATGGACATTTAAATTTTTAAACTCTTCTGTTAGCAATGGCACCACTTCAAATAAGTCGCCCACAATACCATAATCTGCTACATTGAAAATATTGGCTTCTGGGTCTTTATTAATCGCAACAATCACCTTCGAATTTGACATGCCCGCTAAATGCTGGATTGCGCCAGATATACCACATGCAATGTATAGGTCGGGAGTAACTACTTTTCCTGTTTGCCCTATTTGCAATGAGTAATCACAATAATCTGCGTCGCAAGCTCCACGGGAGGCACCCACCGCCCCACCCAAAACCTGTGCTAGATCTTTTAAAAGGTCAAAGCCTTCTTCACTTTTTACTCCCCGTCCACCAGCAATGACTACTTTAGCTTCTGACAGGTCAACTCCCTCACTGGCTTTTCGAACAACTTCTTTAATAATAGCGCGCAAATCCTTGATATCAACTGAAAGGGAAGCTACTTCACCGCTTCGATTTTCATCTTTTTCTAATGGGGTGATATTGTTTTGTCTAATTGTCGCAAACATTAAACCATCTGTAATAATTTTCTTTTCAAAGGCCTTTCCTGAATAGATGGGTCTTGTGAAAACAATATTTCCCCCAACCTCCTCAATCGCTGTTACATCAGAAATAAGTCCTGATGAAAGCTTTCCAGCCAACCTTGGAGAGAGATCTTTTCCAAGGGATGTATGCCCTAAGATAAGTCCTTCGGGTTTTTCTTGTTCAATAACAGCTAAAAGCGCTTGGGCAAATCCATCTGCTGTGTATTGCTTGAGTTTTTCATTTTCCACATTTATGACACGGTCTGCTCCGAAAAAAATCAATTCATTAGCTAAAGCGCTTACATAATCACCGATCAAGACTCCTACAACCTCGCCGCCCTCTGCAACCGTTTTTGCTGCAGCAATTGCCTCAAATGAAACATTTCGTAAGGATCCATTACGAATCTCACCTAATACCAATACTTTTCTAGCCATTTTATTTACCCCCTAAAAACAATTTTGTCAAAATCAATTAGATTACTTTCGCTTCAGTATGAAGCAGTTGAACGAGTTCTTTTACCTGAACACCTACATCACCTGAAAGAACTTTTCCTGCTTCCTTTTTAGGTGGTAAATAAAGTTCGATTGTTTTTGTTTTCGCTTCTACATCATCTTCTTCAAGATCAAGATCATCAAGTTCAAGTTGTTCAAACGGCTTCTTCTTTGCCTTCATGATTCCTGGTAAGGAAGGATAACGTGGTTCATTTAGACCCTGCTGTGCTGTAACTAATAGTGGTAAGCTTGTTTCAATTATCTCAGAATCCCCTTCGACATCGCGTGTTACAGTTACTTTGACACCGTCAATTTCAAGTTTTGTTATCGTCGTTACAAACGGGATATTAAGCAGTTCTGCTACACGAGGGCCTACTTGCCCCGAGCCACCATCAATAGCCACATTTCCTGCTAAAATTAAATCGGCATCCTTATCCTTTAAATATTCCGAAAGAATTTTTGCTGTTGTAAACTGATCTTCATTTTCAACATCATCTTCAATATTGATTAGGGCAGCTTTATCAGCACCCATTGCTAGAGCTGTTCGCAATTGTTTTTCTGTCTCTTCGTTGCCTACAGAAACGACCGTTACTTCACCACCATGAGCTTCCCTCACTTGTATCGCTTCTTCTATTGCAAATTCATCATAAGGATTGATAATGAATTCTGCACCATCCTCATTAACCTTTCCCCCAGAAATCGTAATCTTTTCTTCTGTATCAAACGTTCTTTTCAGTAATACAAATATATTCATAGTTTTCCCTCCTAATAATTTGAATATTTATCTATCTCTAAATATTGAGAAAATTTTTGTTAAAATTTTTTTTCAGAGCGAAATCAGCATCACTTCGCTCTGTAAAATTTATTCGCCCTTAAAATGTGGTTCCCTCTTTTCGATAAAAGCTTGAATACCTTCTTTGCCATCAGCAGATATAAAAACTTCCCCAAATAACTCTGCCTCTTTGTTTGAGCCTTCATAAAACTCATTTGTATTGGCAAAGTTTAATAATTGAATGGTAGCTTTCAAAGAGCCGGAACTTTTCTTGGCAATTTTTTTTGCTAACTCGTAAGCATGTGGTAATAGAACATTTTCTGGATATGCGTGGTTTGCTAAGCCAAATTGTACAGCTTCAAGTCCTGAAATTGGATCCGAAGTGAATAGCATTTCGGCCGCTCTAGCAACGCCAACATATTTTGGGAGGCGTTGTGATCCCGCAAATCCTGGAACTAATCCAAGTTGCAATTCTGGTTGTCCAAGCTTGGCAGTTTCACTCACCAAACGGATATGGCATGCCATTGCAAGCTCAAGTCCCCCACCAAGTGCTGCACCATGAATAGCCGCAATAATTGGTTTCGGAAATTTCTCCATTCGGTCAAATAAATCTTGGCCTAATTTAGAGAGCTGCGAAAAACCTTCCCTTGTGTCAATTGTCGTAAATTCTTTAATATCTGCACCTGCTGAGAAAAATCGTCCTTCCCCATGAATGACAATTACATTAATTTCGGGGTTTGGCTCAATCTCATCCATTATGGATGAGAGTTCCTTTAAAAGCCCCGATGAAAGTGCATTCGCTGGCGGACGCGATATTGTTATTGTTGCAATTTTTTCTTCAAAAGACCATTTTAAATATTCCACTTAAAAACCTCCTTTGGAAAATACCAAATTATTTAAAGTGACCACAACCATTCATTAATAACAGATGGACGGGCCTTGCAAGAGCAAACAGATCATACTTTCTCTCATTCATGACCCAAGAAGTTACTGTCTCATCAATTGTTCCAAAAATCATTTGTCTAGCCAAACGAACATCAAGCTGATTCGAAAATTCTCCATTTTCTTTACCTTCGATGATAATTTTATCAATCACCTTTAAATATCCTCTTAGAACATCATTAATTTTTACTCTTAGTTCTTTATTAGATTGACGCAATTCTAGCTGCGTGACAGTAGCTAGATGATGGTCATTAGAAAGCATTCTGAAATGTGATTCAATCATCAACAATAATTTATCTGCAGCTACACCTTTACCCTCAATCATTTCGTCTATTTTCCCAATGAAATTCCCCATTTTTTCCTCAAACAATGAGATGAGAATATCTTCTTTGTTTTTAAAATAGAGATAGATTGTTCCATCGGCTACGCCTGCCTGTTTGGCAATCTTTGAAACCTGAGATTGGTGGTAACCATTTTCTGCTATCACAATAACTGCTGCATCGATAATCTGTTTATATTTAGGCTTGTCGTTTTTCAATTCTATCCCCTCTACAAAAAAACATTTTGTTTATCGAAGGCTGTCTCAATTAGATTGTTACTTTTCAATATACGCAAACGTCCTTAAAAACCTTCTTAAAGTGAATGAGCGATCATTCATAATTTTATGATAAGTAGAAATTTAATTTCTGTCAAGACATACTAATATAACTTTTTTATCATACCCTTTTTACTTAAAGTAGACAAACCCTCCGATACAATGCTTATGGCGTTACTCGCACCTTTTGGATATCCACGCTTTTTAAAAAAATAAAGAGCCGATATTATCAGGCTCTTTATCTTTATGCATGTTTTTGATCCATTTCTTCTACTTTTCTCTTTTCTTCATCTACAAGTACTCTTCTTAAAATTTTTCCAACTGCTGTTTTGGGTAATTCGTTTCTAAATTCATATATTCTTGGAACTTTATAGGCAGCTAGGTGTTTTCGCACAAATTCGTTTAATTCTTCCTCTGTAACAGTCAAGCCCTCTTTTAAAACTATATACACTTTCACTGTTTCCCCACGATACAGGTCTGGAATTCCCGCCGCAACAACCTCCTGAATACTGGGATGTTCATATAATACTTCTTCAATCTCTCTTGGATAAATATTAAATCCTCCCGCAATAATCATATCTTTCTTGCGGTCTACTACAAAAAAGTATCCCTGTTCATCCATATATCCTAAGTCACCAGTGAATAACCATCCATCCTTTAACGACTGTTCCGTTTCTTCTGGCCGGTTCCAATATCCCTTCATGACCTGTGGACCTTTTACAGCAATCTCGCCAATTTCACCAAAGGGTAATCTTTCACCCGTTTCTAATGAAAATACAGCTGCATCCGTATCAGGCCATGGAACACCAATACTGCCCTTAACTCTTGCATGATCCCAAAGGAAATTTGAATGTGTTACAGGAGATGATTCCGTTAATCCATACCCCTCAACGAGTTTTCCACCTGTTACATCTTCAAACCTTTGTTGTACTTCAACTGGAAGAGGTGCAGAACCACTAATACATGAATCAATTGAAGAAAGATTGTATTTTTTCACATCGGGATGATTTAATAAACCAATGTAAATAGTCGGCGCACCTGGAAACAAGGTAGGACGTAGGTTTTGAATAGTTTTCAAAGTAGTTTCAACATCAAACTTTGGCAACAAGACCATTTTATATGCCTGCATGACGGCAAGTAGCATAACCGTTGTCATCCCATAAACATGAAAAAACGGTAGGATTCCAAGGACCGTTTCTTTCCCATGCTCACACCTATAGAGCCAAGCTTGGCACATGGTAGCATTTGAAACTAAATTTTTGTGGGTTAACATTACACCTTTTGGAAAACCGGTTGTTCCCCCAGTGTATTGAAGAATGGCAATATCTTCTTCACTATTACATTCATATTTTTTTAATTGTATGGGAGCGTGTTTTAAAGCCTTTGTTAATAAGTGGGTATTACCCTTATGTTTCACATTTACAATAATTCCATATTGTTTTTTCTGAACAAAGGGATACAATAAATTTTTAGGAAATAGTAAAAAATCCTTGATAGCGGTTACAATTATGTGTTTAAGTTCAGTTCTTGGCATTACTTTAGAGACCCGGGGATATAAAATATCAAGGGTGATGATAACCTTTGCCCCTGAATCCTTCATTTGATACTCAAGTTCACGTTCCATGTACAATGGGTTTGTTTGAACTACTATTCCACCAGCCATTAAAACAGCATAATAGCAAATAACAGATTGCGGAGTATTTGGAAGCATTATTGCAACTCGGTCACCCTTCTCGATTCCAAGTGCTTGAAGATAGCAGGCAAAATTAAAGGATGTTTCATAAAGTTTTTTATAGGTGATTTCCATTCCCATAAAATGGATGGCTATTTTATTTGGATAATTTTCAGCTGTATGCTCTAAGGAGTTTTGAATTGGTGCCTGGGAATATTCTAAATTGGATGGGATTTCATCGGGGTAAAGTCCAAGCCATGGTTTCATCTTATTCCTCCTTTTGAAATTTCTAAATATTTTAATATCTATTTTCATTATAATATAGCGTTATTTTTAAAACAAATAAAAAAACCACCGCTAGATAAAAGCGATGATTTTTTTATTAGGCTCTTTTCTTAAACTTTGTTGCTATTCGCCTGCTAATTTGCAGGTTCTTGCAAGTTTTACGGAATATATTATGGTCAAGTTGAGAGAGAAAAGAGCACGATACTAAGATTAATACGGGCTCTATCCATTTGTACGTAAAACAACAATCTATGCGAAAACAGCCTTTTATTAAGAGAAAAATAACATATAAATAAGACCAATGACCACAAACAAGCCGCATAATCCGAGAAGTATTTTTGCCAACTTTTCCACTGTCAATTCTCCCTTTATTAAATTCCTGCACCAATTACATACGATAATCCTACCGATATAATCATAGATATAAAGCCAACAGCTCGATTATCATTTTTAATTTCTTCATCTATTTTAAACGTTGGGGTAAGAAATTCATAAATAAAATAGCCTGCAAGCAGGAGGACAAATCCAAAAATCCCCCAACCAACCATTATTATTAAGGAGTTATGTTGCAAAATCGAATGGCGAAATATATTGGAAATCCCAAATATTTTCCCTCCTGTTGCCATTGCAACTGCCATATTCCCCTTTTTAATTTCTTCCCAATTTTTATATTTGGTTACCAATTCAAATACTGCTAAAAATACGATCATACATAAGATAACGACGCTGTAATAGGCAGCAATTTGTATATATTCGTTTTCCCAAAATTGGTCCATCTACATTCTCCTAAAGACTTATTTAAATTCCACAATGGTCACCCCAGTGCCACCTTCTCCAGCATCACCAAAACGAATTTTCTTAACAGAGCGATGGTTTTTTAAATATTCCTGAACGCCCTGTCTTAGAGCGCCCGTTCCTTTTCCGTGAATAATAGACACACGAGAATAATTCGATAATAATGCATCGTCAATATATTTTTCTACTCTTACTAATGCACTTTCAAATCTTTCACCGCGAAGATCCAATTCAAGCTTCACTTCAGCATCTCTGCCTTTAACAATTGACATCGGCTTATACTCTGGTTGTTTCGGTGTAAAGACATACTCCATGTCCTTTTCTTTCACTTTCATTTTCATGATTCCCATTTGTACTTGCCATTCGCTCGCTGATACTCGTTCTAACAAAGTACCTTTTTGGCCAAAAGTAAGTACCTTTACCTCATCACCAGGATTAAATGTTTGCTTTTTGGCTTTATGTTTAAGAATTTTCCCAGATTTCTCTATTTTTGGTGTAGCCTGTTCAAGGCGCTTCTTGGCATCAATTAGTTCATGCTCTTTAATTTCCACGTGCTTTTCGACTCTCATTTTCCGAAGGTCGCGAATAATTTTATCTGCCTCATCTTTTGCTTGTTCAATCATTTCTTCTGCCTTTAAAGCAGCTTTTTCAAAAAGAGTATCTTTTTGTTCGTAGAAGTCCATCAGTTGCTTTTGCAAATCTTGATGAAGTTTTTCAGACTGTTTTAAATAATCTCTTGCTTCCTCTTGTTCTGTTTCAGCTTGACGTTTGCTTTTCTCTAATGATGCAATCATTTTATCAATTTGGTTTGTATCCTCACTGACGTGAGTTCGAGCCGCTTCAATAACCTTTGCACTTAAGCCCAACCGTTTAGAAATTTCAAACGCATTGCTTCGGCCTGGTACGCCTAATAGCAGCTTATACGTTGGTGATAAAGTTTCAACATTAAATTCAACGCTTGCATTTAGAACACCTTCCCGGTTATAGCCATATGCTTTTAATTCTGGATAATGTGTTGTAGCAATGACCCTTGACCCACGTTTATAGATCTCATCTAGGATAGATATCGCTAAGGCTGCACCTTCCCCTGGATCTGTACCTGCCCCTAGCTCATCAAATAAGACGAGACTATTAAAATCGGCCTTATTTAATATGTCGACTATATTCACCATATGGGAGGAGAACGTGCTTAAGCTTTGTTCAATTGATTGCTCATCTCCAATGTCAGCATACACAGCATCAAAAACAGCAAGTTCCGAACCATCAAGTGCTGGAATCTGCAGGCCAGCTTGTGCCATTAATGTACATAATCCAACCGTTTTTAAGGTAACCGTTTTTCCTCCCGTATTTGGTCCAGTAATGACTATCGTTGTATAATCTTTTCCAAGCTTGATATCATTAGCAACAACCTCATTGATTGGGATTAACGGGTGCCTTGCTTTATATAATCGAATGATCCCATTATCATTCATGACTGGCATTGATCCTTTTATCTGTCTTCCGTACCTTGCTTTCGCAAAAATAAAGTCTAAATTTGTAAGGATATCCACTATTACCTGCAATTCCATTTCACTTTCGGCAGTTAGTGCAGACAATTCAGCTAGGATCCGTTCGATTTCGAGCTGTTCTTTGACACGAATGTCTTGTAACTGATTGTTTAATTGAACAATTGCTTGCGGTTCAATAAATAGTGTTTGTCCTGAAGCACTTTGGTCATGAATAATACCACCATAGTGTCCACGATATTCTTGTTTCACCGGGATAACAAATCGGTCATTACGAATCGTTACAATCGCATCTGATAACATCTTTTGAGCATTTGATGAGCGGATCATACTTTCAAGTTTTTCCCGGACACGTGCTTCATTTGATCTTAATTGATTTCGGAGATTGCGTAAAAGATCACTCGCGCTATCTAGAATTTCTCCGCTTTCGTCTATCGCATTTTTAATAGATTCCTCTAAATGAGGCAATGGAATAATCTGTTCTGCATGTTCATTTAAAATAGGAATTTCAATCTTTTCATCTTCCATATCTTCTATAAACCGCTTCATTTGCCTGCTTGCATGGATGGTACTAGCAATTTGAACAAGCTCATGCGGACTAAGCACCCCCCCAATTACAGAGCGTTTAATATGTGCACGAATATCATGAATTCCTGATAGTGGAACATTTGCTTTAAGACGAAATACGTTTGCAGCCTCATCTGTTTCTGCTTGTAGCTTAACTACCTCTTCAAATTCAATAGAAGGTAGCAAGTTTTTCACTTTTTCCTTACCAAGAGATGATGAAGCATGTCCCAGGATCTGTTCCTTTATTTTTTCAAATTCTAAAACCTTTAATGCTTTTTGATGCATGGAGAAACCCTCCTAATTCTGTTACTCTCGGTTATTTAAAAACTCTTTCAAGTCAGTAAGTTCTAATGCATTTAAAACGGATGACTTTTTAATCCAGCCTTTCTTGGCTGTAGATACTCCTATTTCCATATGTGCTAATGTATCCACTTTGTGGGCATCTGTATTGATGACAATCTTCACGTCTGCTTCCTGTGCTTTTCTCAAGTGATGAGAAGCAAGGTCGAGCCGATTTGGATTTGCATTCAATTCCAAGGCAGTATTGGTTAACTTGGCTAATTCAATTAATAAGTCGATATCTACTTCATAGCCTTCGCGCCGTCCAATTAATCTTCCCGTCGGATGGGCAATAATATCCACATGCTTGTTTTCTAAAGCCATTTTTAGTCGTCCCATTATCTTTTCCTTAGGTTGGGTAAAAGCAGAATGAATTGAAGCGATAACGATGTCTATTCCTTCTAGCAATTCATCATCATAATCAAGTGTACCATCAGGAAGAATATCCATTTCGATACCCGATAGGATCATAAAGTCATCATATTTCTCATTTAATTGTTTGATTTCTTCCCTTTGCTTTACTAATCTTTCAGGAGTAAGTCCATTTGCCACTTTTAAAAACCGCGAATGGTCGGTTATGGCCATATACTGATAACCTCTATTTCTACATGCCTCAGCCATGTCCGCTATTGAATTAGCACCATCACTCCAAGTAGAGTGCATGTGAAGGTCACCTTTTATATCATTTATGTCAATTAATTCCTGCTCGGCTGTAAATTCATCCACTTCTTTTCCGTCTTCACGAATTTCAGGTGGTATAAATGGAAGCCCAAAATGCTTGAAAAACTCCTGCTCTGAGGTAAAAGTAAGAACTTCCCCAGTTTTCAGGTTTTCCACACCATACTCACTTATTTTTTCTCCTCGCTCTTTCGCAAGCTGTCTCATTCGAACATTATGTTCCTTAGAACCTGTAAAATGGTGTAATGTTGTGATAAATTCTTCTGGTTTAACAAGACGGAAATCTACGGAAATATCAAAATGGTAGCTAAATGTTAGTGAAACCTTCGTATTACCAGCCCCAATTACCTCTTTAATATTAGGCAAATTTAACAGCTGTTGTTTAATACTTTCAGGATGATTTGTTGCAATAATAAAATCAAGATCTTTACTAGTTTCCCTCATTCTTCTCAAACTTCCAGCCCTTGAAAAACGGCTGATATCAGACATGTGGGTAAGTCTCTCTTCCATTTGCTCTGCAAGTGGGAGCATAAAAGCAAGCGGCAGCCTTTCAGGTCGATTCCCCGCCGTCAAAATCGCATTTACTATATTTTCTTCTGTCTTTTTTCCGAAACCTGGAAGTAACTGAACCTTCCCCGCCAAGCAGGCCTCTTCCAAGCCTGATACATCCTCAATTCCTAACTCTTGGTTTAGTTTTGCAATTTTTTTACCACCAAGACCTGGTAGCTGTAATAACGGAATCAACCCTGGAGGAACTTCCTTCTTCAGTTCTTTTAACACTGTGGAGTATCCTTCATTTATATATTCTTCAATAGTAGCCGCTGTCCCTTTACCAATACCAGGTAGCTTGGTGAAATCCTCGATTTCTGTTATGCTGCGGTCATCTGTCTCCAATGCTGTCGCCGCTTTGCGGAATGCAGACACCTTAAACGGATTCTCACCTTTTAATTCTAAATAAACGGCAATCATTTCTAACAGTCGAACTACGTCCTTTTTAGTTACATTCATCATATCCACCAGCCTCTTTTTAGCATTTTCCATTTTCTCTTATTTAAGGTATGAATAGAAAGAAAAACACAAAGCATCTTGGAATAAGGAGTGTTAACTTAAAGCTACTACCATCTCTAACAGGTTAGCGCTTTTTTTATAGGCGGCCCCCATTGCTACAGAAGTATCCTTGCTACACAGAAAAACTTCCCTGCTATAGAGAAGTTCCAGCACCTACGTATTCAATCCATAAATGCTTGATATGCTGTGAAAGAATAGGAGTATGTTTAACAATTTCAGAAGCTAAAAATGAATTTTCCAAAGGATGTTGAACAACGTCCATTGGAATTAGGGCTGCGATGTATAATAATATAAAGAGGATCAAATACACTTCACAGAAACCTAAAAATCCACCTGCCCAAACATTTAAAAGTCTTAAGATTGGTAAATGGGCAATAAAGTCTAACATCGTTCCAATTATTTGTAATAAGATTTTCACTGCGAAAAAAATGATGACAAAGGCAACAGCTCTGTAAAAGGAATCCTCCATATTACCATTTGAAGTAAACAGTTTCAAAGTAGCATTATTCCCAAAATTGGGATATGGAATCCATAAAGTTAGCTTTGGCGCAAGTTGAACATAATAAATATTTGCAACAACATATGCGATAATAAAACCAGTTAAATGAATAAGTTGTAGGATAAAACCTCTACGCAGTCCAATAAAGAAACCCATAATTAATAAAATAATAATAGCCAGATCTAGCATATTCTTTTCAATCCTTTTCCTTTTTAAGTTCATTCTGCAACCGTTCTAGTTGTTCCTTGATCATTATGTAATCATTAACGGCATTCACAGCCGTTAAAACGGCTAACTTATTTACACTAAGTGAAGGATTCTTAGAACTGATTTCTCGCATTTTATCGTCAACTAATGAGGCAACAAGCCTAATATGGCTTAAGCTTTCTTTACCTAAAATTACATATTGCTGTCCATAAATTTCTACAGTTGTTCTATTTTTCTGTGGGTTTGACAACGTTAAATGCCTCCAATCAAAGAATCCTATTCTATATCATAACACGAACGAAGGAGTGTCGAAAAGTGTAACAGTATTTTTCCAGGACAGACAAATTTTAAAAGAAAAAAAGGAGTGTTTTCATATGGGAAATGTTGTGCTAATCCGAGAATTGACCGAAATAATGAAAATGAAAAATTACTACAGTGAGTATTTAGTAGATAAAAACCCTCCAGGAAGTATTTTTGCAGCAAAAACCCCTAAATGCATGGTTACAGCATATAAATCAGGAAAGGTTTTACTTCAAGGCTCTGCGGGCGAGGATGAGGCTAAAAAGTGGGGGGAAGCTCCAGCAAAGAAACAAACCATTGAAAGAAAAAAAACAGCTTCTGGATCTTTACCACCTAACTTCGGTTCATTATCAGTCCTTGGTTCTGATGAAGTAGGCACCGGGGACTACTTTGGTCCAATTACAGTAGTGGCCGCCTACGTGAAGAAAGAGGACATACCTCTTTTAAAAGAATTAGGCGTCAGAGATTCCAAAGATTTAAATGATGATAAAATAAGTGCAATCGCAAAACAAATTAAGGACATCATTCCACATAGCCTTTTAATATTACATAATGAAAAATACAACCAACTTCAGCAATCAGGTATGTCGCAAGGGAAATTGAAGGCTCTCCTTCATAATCAAGCCTTAGCACATGTATTAAATAAAATTGATCCGATAAAACCAGAAGCTATTTTGATCGATCAATTCGTTCAATCAAGTACCTATTATCAGCACTTAAAAGGGCAGAAAACAATTGTAAAAGATGATGTTTTTTTCAGTACAAAAGCAGAAGGGGTTCACATTGCCGTTGCTGCAGCATCCATTCTCGCCCGTCATGCCTTTGTTCAATATTTTGAGAAACTAAGTGAGGCTGCGGGATTTAAGATCCCTAAGGGTGCAGGAGCACAAGTAGACATTGCAGCTGCCAAGCTAATTTTAGCAAAAGGCAGAGATGTATTGCCAAAGTTTGTTAAGCTACACTTTGCTAATACCGAGAAGGCAATAACTTTAGTTAATAAAAAAAGGGGCTGATTCTTTATATCAGCCCCTTCTCTATTTATCCCCTTAATACTGCTCCTGATTTTTCTTGCAACGCTTCAAGAACCTTTTCATGTACCTTGGTAATTTCTTCATCAGTTAATGTTTTTTCTGGATCAACATATTTTAATGAGAAGGCAAGAGATTTCTTTCCTTTTTCCATATGTTCACCTTCATAAAGGTCAAATACATGTACTTCTTTTAAAAGAGGTTGACCAGCTGATAAAATAATTTCCTTTAATGAACCCGAGACTGTTTCAGTGTTAACCACAAGTGCAATATCCCTCGTAATAGTTGGGAAACGAGGAATCACCTCATATCGAAGTGGTTCTGTTGCTGCTTCTAACACAGCTTTTAATGAAAGTTCAAATACAAAAGTATCTTTTAAATCAAGTTCTTTTTGCATATTTGGATGAACTTGTCCGACAAAACCAATCTTCTCTCCAGCTAATTGGATTTCCGCCGTACGTCCAGGGTGCATACCGTCAAACTGCGCTTGAACATATCCTACGTTTTCTGAGAGACCTAACATTGAAAATAATCCTTCTAGAATGCCTTTTAGAACGAAGAAATCTACAGGCTTTTTCTCTCCTTGCCATGAATGGCTATGCCAAAGGCCTGTAATTGCCCCAGCTAAATGTTCTTGCTCTTCTGGTTGAACATCCACGCCATTTGATAAAAATACTGCTCCTGTTTCATATACAGCTAAACTATCGTTTTGACGTGCACCGTTATATTTTAACACTTCTAACAGCTGTGGAATAATGCTCAGACGTAGCATACTGCGATCTTCACTCATTGGCATCGCAAGACGGATAGCATCCCTTTTTTCAAGTGCATATTGGTTTACTTTATCTTCACTTGTCAACGAATATGTGACGGCTTGATAAAGGCCTGCTCCTTCAAGATAGTGGCGGACAACACGGCGTTTTTGCTGGTATTGGCTTAATTTACCTGGTGTTGTTGAACCGATTGGTAATGTTTTTGGAATTTCATCATAGCCATAAAGTCTTGCCACTTCTTCAAGTAAATCCTCTTCAATTTTGATATCGCCCCGACGTGTTGGAGCTGTAATTGTAAGCATGTCTTGCTCAATACTTACCCCAAATTGGAGACGATCAAAAATCGCTGCTACTTCCTTCACAGAAAGAGTTGTTCCAAGTACGCGGTTGATTTTTTCAAGCGTAATTGAAATCACTGCTGGTTCGATCGTTAAAGTATCAACCTCGACAGATCCTTTTAATACTTCTCCATTTGCGTATTTCGCCATTAAGTAAGCTGCCCGATCCCCTGCTGCACGAACACGGTTTGGATCGACCCCTTTTTCAAAACGTGCACTAGCTTCACTTCTTAGACCATGGTCTTTAGAAGCCTTTCTCACAACTCCACCAGCAAAGTAAGCAGATTCTAATAGGACTGTTGTTGTTTCAGAATGAACCTCTGAATTTGCTCCACCCATCACACCGGCAAGAGCAACTGGTTCTTGTCCATTTGTTATAACAAGATGATCTGCTGTAAGTGTGCGCTTGGCTTCATCAAGTGTTTGAATCGTTTCACCGTCTTTTGCACGACGGACAAGTATTTCCTTGGAACCTAAACGATCATAATCAAAAGCATGCAATGGCTGACCATATTCTAATAAAATGTAATTTGTTATATCAACGACATTATTGTGTGGACGGATTCCCGCTACCATTAAACGAGTTTGCAACCATAATGGTGATGGACCAATTTTCACATTTTTGATTACCTTTGCAACATACAATGGATTGTCATCTTTTGCTTCAACGGTAATTTTAATATAATCAGATGCTTTTTCGTCTGATGTTTCGAGGTTGATTTCTGGGAGCAACACTTCTCTGTTTAAAATAGCTGCAACCTCGTAAGCAACTCCGAGCATGCTAAGGCAATCAGAACGGTTCGGTGTTAAACCTAGTTCAAGGACTTGATCATCCCTGTTTAAAAATGCAAGAGCATCCGCTCCCACTGGTGCGTCTGCCGGAAATACAAAAATCCCCTCTGCATATTCCTTTGGAATAATCTTCCCTTCCATCCCAAGCTCTTGAAGAGAACAAATCATTCCATTGGATTCTTCTCCGCGAAGTTTTGCACGCTTGATTTTGAAATTGCCTGGCAAAACAGCTCCAACCGTCGCAACTGCTACCTTCTGCCCTTGTGCAACGTTTTTTGCTCCACATATTATCTGAACAGGTTGTTCTTGACCAATATCAACTAGACATTTGCTTAATTTATCAGCATTTGGATGTTGTTCGCGCTCTGTTACATAGCCAATCACTACCCCTTTAATACCTTCGTTTAAAACGTCTACCCCTTCAACTTCTATTCCGCTTTTGGTAATTTTTTCAGCTAGCTCTTGGGCTGATACTCCAGAAAGATCAATATAATCTTGGAGCCATTTATATGAAACAAACATATCGTTATCCTCCTCTTACTTATTCATGAATCGCAAATTGGTTTAAGAATCGTACATCATTTGTGTAGAAATGTCTGATATCATCTACTCCATACTTCAGCATAGCAATTCGCTCTGGACCCATTCCAAATGCAAATCCAGTATATTTTTTCGAATCATAGCCAGCCATTTCAAGTACGTTAGGATGAACCATTCCTGCACCCAATATTTCAATCCAGCCTGTTCGTTTACATACGTTACAGCCACTTCCTCCACATATCTTACAGGAAATGTCCATTTCAACTGAAGGCTCTGTAAACGGGAAGAAGCTTGGTCTTAAGCGAATTTCACGATCTTCACCAAACATTTTTTTCGCGAATACTTCCAATGTTCCCTTTAGATCACTCATACGAATGTTTTCACCAATAACTAGTCCTTCAATTTGCATAAACTGGTGTGAGTGTGTCGCATCATCATTGTCACGGCGGTATACTTTACCAGGACAAATGATTTTAATTGGGCCTTTACCTTGGTGTTTTTCCATGGTCCTAGCTTGAACTGGAGATGTATGTGTTCTTAACAAAATTTCATCTGTAATATAGAAAGAATCCTGCATATCACGAGCTGGATGTCCTTTTGGCAAATTAAGTGCTTCAAAGTTATAGTAATCTTGTTCCACTTCTGGACCTTCTGCCACCTGATAACCCATACCAATAAATAAATCTTCAATTTCTTCAATAATTTTTGTTAAGGGATGGTGGTTACCAACCTTAACTGGACGTCCTGGAAGTGTGACATCAATTGTTTCAGATGCTAGTTTTTCAAATACTTCTGCTTCTTCCATTTCCTTTTGCTTTGCTTCCAATTTTACTGAAATAGCTTCACGAACCTCATTAGCAAGAGCCCCCATAACGGGACGCTCTTCTGCTGAAAGTTTCCCCATCCCACGAAGTACTTCCGTAATTGGGCCCTTTTTCCCTAAATAAGCAACACGGATGTCATTCAATTCTTTTAGGTTTGGAGACTGATCAATCTTTTCAATAGCCTCCGTTTGCAATTCTTTTAAGCGTTCTTGCATGATATTTCCTCCTTTTTCTAATAAGCATGCGGATTTAGCGAATAAACATATATCAGTTTCAACTTAAAAGCCCAAGTAACGGGAAATAAGTTTGTGTACATAACCAATATAATAAAGGAAGCAATAAGTGAGATTGGATTAAATATTCCAATTCACTTTCTGCAATGAAATCCTCCTTTTCTTCACACAAAAAACCCCATCCCTGGTAAGGGACGAGGTTCTATTTCGCGGTACCACCCTTTTAAACACGATATGTAAATACAAATGTGTTCGCTTCATTCGGATAACGGCATATGCCGATGCATCTTTACATTTCATAAAAAAATGGTCCCGATGCCAACTCGAGAGGTGAACTTCTCATGTCATAACTATAAAAGTGCTTTCAGTCAAGGCACTTTCTCCCTAAATAGTCACGTGCAGGATACTTTTCTCTGTCATTGCTTTTTAATTTATTAATTTGTTCCCTATTATATAATAACTTGCTTCCAGTTTCAAACGCTTATCATCAACTTCTAAGGTGATAAAGAAGAATACCCGTAGCAACGGCAACATTTAGTGATTCACTTGCTCCATAAATCGGAATATAAAGGTTTGCAGTTGTATTTGCGAGTATTTCTTTATTAACCCCATTACCTTCATTTCCGACAATCAATGCAAACTGTCCGGTAGTAGCTATTTCTGTGTAAATTTGGGCATTCTCAAGCGCCGTACCGTACACAGAAATATTCTTTTCTTTAAGGATATTTACCCACTCATGCAAGTCGCCTCTGATAACCGGAAGATGAAAATGACTGCCTTGAGCAGATCGTAAAACCTTTGCGTTAAAAATATCGACGCTTCCGTGGCCTACAACAACAGCATCTATTCCCGCAGCATCCGCAGTTCTAATCATTGTTCCTAAATTTCCTGGATCCTGTACCGCATCTATGAACAGAAAGGTTTTTGCATCCTCTAATGAGGGCTGTTTGTCAATTTGGCTGCAGACGGCATAAATTCCCTGGGGAGCCTCTGTATCTGATAACTCATTTGAAATTTCCTCAGGAACCATTGTAACTGGAATAAGTCCAGAATCCCAACGAGGCGGAAATCCTACTTGCTCTGAAACAATAATTTCTACTATTTGTTCTTTTTGTTTTAAAGCTTCCTCAACTAAGTGAAATCCCTCTATTAAGAACATTCCGGTTTTATCTCTATCTTTTCTATTTTGAAGCTTCTTCCACTGCTTTACCTGTGGGTTTTTTAGAGATTGAATATGTTTCAATACTTTTTTCTCCTTTTACAATACTCTTTAATTTCCTAATTATAGCTTAACTGAAATACATAATAAATCCAAAAGTAGAAATGATATTAAAGTAATTAGGATAAAAAGGAGTGTAATTTATGAATTTAAATTTACGAAATGCTGTTATTCACAATGTTTCAGGCAATACACAGGAACAATTAGAAGATACCATAGTGGATGCCATTCAAAACGGGGAAGAAAAAATGCTTCCTGGCCTTGGCGTATTATTTGAGGTTATCTGGAAGAATTCCTCTGAACAAGAGAAAAAAGAAATGCTAGAAGCACTTGAAAGTGGCTTAAAGTAATCATAATTTGGATCTGCTGCCTATCATTTTGGCAGCTTTTTTAAACCCCCACAAAAAATCCCCGAAAATTAATTTTCGGGGATTTTCCATTATTCAAATGTAATCTTATCAACTGTTTCACGATCTAATCGTTTAATTACCTCAACAATTAATTTCACTGCATTTTCGTAATCATCACGATGGAGCATTGCAGCATGTGAATGAATGTAACGTGTTGCAATGGTAATCGCAAGAGCCGGCACTCCATTATGTGTCATATGGATAGCGCCTGCATCTGTGCCTCCTCCAGGAATGGCATCAAATTGATAAGGAATATTCAACTCATCCGCAAGGTCTGTTACAAAATCACGCAAACCTTTATGGGATACAAGGGAAGCATCGTACAAAATGATTTGTGGACCTTTCCCCATTTTGCTTTGTGCTTCTTTTTCAGTGATTCCTGGTGTATCTCCTGCAATTCCAACATCCACACCAAAACCAATATCTGGCTCAATTTTAGAAGCAGAGGTTTTGGCGCCACGGGTTCCTACCTCTTCTTGAATGGTTCCGACACCGTAAACAACATTTGGATGGTCTGTTCCCTTTAATTGCTTCAACACATCAATAGCAATTGCACAACCAATTCGGTTGTCCCATGCTTTTGCTAATAGCATTTTCTCATTATTCATGACTGTAAATTCAAAATATGGAACAACCATATCACCAGGGAAGATGCCCCATTCTTTTGCTTCCTCAGCACTTGATGCACCGATATCAATAAACATATCTTTGATTTCAACTGGCTTTTTACGTGCTTCAGCTGTTAAAATATGCGGTGGCTTGGAGCCAATAATACCTGTAACATTCCCTTTTTTCGTTACAATTGTTACCCGTTGTGCAAGCATGACTTGTGACCACCAACCGCCAACCGGCTGAAAACGGAGGAAGCCTTTATCATCAATTTGCGTAATCATGAATCCAACTTCATCAAGATGGCCAGCAACCATGATTTTTGGTCCGCCTTCTTTACCAACCTTTTTTGCAATTAAACTGCCAAGTCCATCAGTTGTGACTTCATCAGCAAATGGAGCTATGTATTTTTTCATCACTTCACGCACTTCACGCTCATTACCTGGTATACCATTTGCATCTGTTAAATCTTTTAACATTGTTAATGTTTCATCTAGTTTAACCATTGTTTAGACCCCCTAAATATATATCTACAAACCCATTATACCCAAAATAGATATAAGTGTACAAATTTTCTGCTAATAATTATTATGTTGCCTAGTATAATTAACTTCATTCTTTTGAATATATGCCTGTTCCATCTCTTCATATGTAATTCCAAGAAGGGCAGCCAATTGAAGGTAAAGTTCTAATACCATCATAAAGTCATTTAGTTCCCTGGATTTTTTAAAAATTCCCACCCTATCATAGATATGAATGAATTGTTCAGTGATAGTGAGCAATGAAGGTATATTACTTACTTCAAGAGGTAATTCATCAAAGCCGCATTCAATTCCAAGTGACAAAATAAAATGAATCCCATCAACAAACTCCTCTAAAATAACCTCTCTCTCAGAGGAAGGTTTTATGCTCCAGAACTTAAAGCATCGAGTTTCATTTGCAAGCTCACCAATCTCTACGAGCAAGGCCAAGACCTTACGATCAAATAGATCTTCATTTTGCAATTGGTGTTTTCCTTCTATATAGCTATCGAGTGATTTTTGCATTTGGAATAATTTATCAAGCTGCATATTTATCATCCTTTCAACAAAATTATAACAAAATAGAGATAGTTTGAAACTTTTTTCGGTAAAGGACGTATTAAAGAAAAATAAGAGTGGAGGGACTTATCATGGTTTGGCTTCTTCGTCTCATTTTATTTGGACTTATTATTTTCTTTATTTTTATTTTGGGAAGCTTTCTTTTTACCCCCAATCGAAAACTTAAACAGGCTCGTAAACAAAGGCGATATTATTTACTAGATGATGTGGATCATGTAAGGAAAAATTTATTTTTCACTTTTAAAGGGGCTATTTTTGAAGGGGAAAAGTATTTAGGAACCACAGATCAGGCAATTGAGGTCGTCTCAATAACCATTTGGGCCCATGATTCTGATTCATTAAAAGGAATGGTAAAGGAAGACTTTTATTTTATTGAGAAAAAAATTATTGAACAGTATCCAATGGCCGTAATCAATTGGAAAAATCCAATCAAAGAACTGATGGAAAAAAAGTAGCTTTCTCTAATTATTTTTAGGACTAAACACATTCGTTTGAAACGTTAGGCTTCAAGCGAATGCGCCAAAAATCAACAGAATAATAGCCTATATAGTAAACAAATAAATAAAAAGGATTACTTCCACTACAGCAAGAAAGGGAAAGCCAATTTTAAACGATAAATGCTTTATTTTATGACGAAAAATCTGCATTCCAATCGTTGTTCCAACCGCGCCTCCAAATAAGGCTGTTAACCAAAGTGTTTTTTCTGGAATACGGTATTTGTGTTTAATTGCCCTCTGTTTATCCACCTTCATAAGAACCACACCGATGATATTTATAATCAAATAGACAACCATTAAAATCTCCATTCTCCCACCCCTTTATGCAAAAAGCCATCCTCACTGTGGAGGATGGCTTTTGTATGATTACTTGTTGCTTTGTTGTTTTGCAACGTTTGCTAATTCAGTAAATGCATTTGCATCATTTACTGCTAATTCAGCAAGCATTTTGCGGTTTACTTCAATACCTGCAAGCTTTAAGCCATGCATTAAACGGCTATAAGAAAGACCATTCATACGAGCTGCTGCGTTGATACGAGTAATCCAAAGTTTGCGGAAGTCGCGTTTTTTCTGGCGACGGTCGCGGAAAGCATACATTAAGGATTTCATAACCTGTTGGTTAGCAACTTTATATAATGTATGTTTGGAACCGAAATAACCTTTTGCTAATTTAAGAACTTTTTTACGACGCTTGCGCGTAACTGTACCGCCTTTTACACGTGGCATGTAATTCCCTCCTATATAAATCGATCACTCGAGTTTTACTTAATATTATCTAACATATGTCTGATACGTTTGAAGTCACCTTTAGATACTAGCGTTCCTTTGCGAAGTTTACGCTTTGCTTTTGTAGATTTATTTGCGAATAAGTGGCTTGTGAATGCGTGGCCACGCTTAAGTTTACCAGATCCTGTTTTCTTGAAACGCTTTGCAGAGCCGCGGTGAGTTTTCATTTTTGGCATTGGGATAGTCCTCCTTATAACTTGTCGATTTTAGGTGCTAAAACAAGGAACATGCTCCGACCGTCCATTTTAGGATGTGACTCAATCGTTGCTACTTCCTTGCACGCTTCAGAGAAACGGTCTAACACACGTTGACCGATTTCTTTATGGGTAATCGCACGTCCCTTAAAGCGGATTGATGCTTTTACTTTATCGCCTTTTTCAAGGAATTTAATCCCATTGCGAAGCTTTGTATTAAAGTCATGCTCATCAATCGTTGGGCTTAGACGAACTTCTTTAGTGACAATGATCTTTTGATTTTTACGAGCTTCTTTATCTTTCTTCTGCTGCTCGAACTTAAATTTTCCATAGTCCATAATACGGCCTACTGGTGGTTTTGCGTTCGGTGCAACAAGTACTAGATCAAGATTAACGCGCGCTGCAATTTCAAGCGCTTCAATTTTCGTTTTAATACCTAACTGCTCGCCGTTTTGATCGATAAGACGGATTTCGCGAGCACGAATGCCCTCGTTTAACAACATATCTTTGCTAATAATTAGCCACCTCCAAGGTTTTTTCACGAATATAATATCCGGGCCAAGAAGCATCTTGATTTGAGAGTACGCTTTCCCTTTCCAAACCTAAACACATGACACCCAGTTGAATCGGCAAGTAATAATTAAAGCTATACATAAACAAAAAAGTGCGGGCGAATACACCCACACTTTACGAAACATACTCAAATTCGTTCACGTAAAACCTGCCAACAACTATTTCGCGTCAATCAGGTGAGAAGCGGGTGCTTCTTCTTTTCCCAAAATTAATATTCAATTTTACCTTAGTAATTATATCACAATCAAAGATATTATGTCAAACTTCGATTTCCATGACAACAAATTGTATTTTATCAAAATCTTAAACATTTTACAATACATTTTTTCTTTTTAGTGTTTAACCCTTTTCACTTCGTCATTTAATGAGGAAAGAAAGTCAGCAAATTCCACTGTTTCAGAATTCTGTTCTCCATACTTGCGGACGTTAACAGCATTTTCCGCAACTTCTTTATCACCAACAACAAGCATATACGGGATTTTTTGCATTTGTGCTTCACGAATCTTATAACCAATTTTCTCATCGCGGCCATCTAATTCAACTCTGAACCCTTCTTTTTGAAGCTGTTCTTGAACTTTTCTGGCATAATCGTAATGGGCACCAGGTGAAACAGGAATAACCTGAACTTGCACCGGTGCAAGCCATGTTGGGAAGGCCCCTTTATACTCCTCAATTAAATAAGCTACAAAACGTTCCATTGTAGATACGACACCACGGTGGATCATTACAGTGCGGTGATGTTTACCATCTTCACCAATATACGTTAAGTCAAATTTTTCAGGCAACAAGAAGTCTAATTGAACAGTTGAAAGTGTTTCATCTTTGCCTAAAGCAGTTCTTACCTGAACATCAAGCTTTGGACCATAGAAAGCTGCTTCACCTTCTGCTTCAAAGTAATCGATACCTAGATCATCCATTGCTTCCTTCAGCATGCTTTGGGCTTTTTCCCACATTGCATCATCATCAAAGTATTTCTCTTTATCCTGTGGGTCACGATAAGAAAGTCTGAAAGAATAATCATTAATATTAAAATCCTTATATACATCAACAACCAAACGAACAACGCGCATAAACTCTTCCTTAATTTGATCAGGGCGAACAAATAGATGAGCATCATTTAAAGTCATTCCCCGAACTCGCTGTAAGCCTGATAAAGCTCCAGACATTTCATAGCGGTGCATCATTCCAAGTTCAGCGATTCGAATTGGAAGCTCACGATAGCTGTGATTACTGTTCTTATAGATCATTATATGATGAGGACAATTCATAGGGCGAAGAACCAATTGCTCGTTATCCATATCCATTACTGGGAACATATCTTCCTGGTAGTGATCCCAGTGTCCAGAAGTTTTATACAAGTCTACGCTACCCATAATCGGAGTGTAGACGTGATTATAACCAAGACTAACCTCTTTATCGACAATATACCGCTCAATTATGCGCCTAATTGTTGCTCCTTTTGGAAGCCATACAGGTAAGCCTTGTCCAACCATTTGGATATTTGCAAATAAATTTAGTTCCTTGCCTATTTTCCGATGGTCACGCTCTTTCGCTTCTTCTAAAAAGCGAAGATGTTCTGCTAGGTCTTCCTTCTTAAAGAAGGCAGTTCCATAAATTCGTTGCAACATTTTATTTTTACTATCACCACGCCAGTAGGCACCTGCGATACTAAGGAGTTTAAATTCTTTAATTTTCCCTGTTGATGGAACATGAACACCGCGGCAAAGATCAAAGAAATCTCCTTGTTCATATATCGTTACTGTTTCATCTGCAGGAATAGCTTCAATTAATTCAAGTTTATATTGATCGTCAATTCCTTTGAAAAGTTGAACAGCATCTGAGCGACTTACTTCTTTTCGGACCACTTCAACATTTTCATTTATAATTTTCATCATTTCTTTTTCGATAACAGGAAGATCTTCTGGTGTTAATGATTGTTCAAGATCTATGTCATAATAGAATCCACCTTCAATGACAGGGCCTACTCCAAGCTTTACTTCTGGATATATTCGTTTAATCGCTTGTGCCATTAAGTGTGCAGTACTATGGCGCAACACTTCCAATGCCTCACTTGAATCTGGAGTAACAATTTCTATCGAACCATCCTCAATGATTGGACGGCGAAGATCAAATAATTGACCGTTCCATTTCCCAGCAATTGCTTTCTTCTTAAGGCCTGGGCTTATCGAAGCAGCAATATCTTCAGTTGTTGTTCCCTTTGGAAACTCCTTTACTGCTCCATCAGGAAACACAATTTTCACAACATCTGACATGATAATTCCTCCTTTATTTATACTACAATAAAAACAAAAAAACTCGTCCCTGGAAAAGGGACGAGTTTTTTAACACGTGGTTCCACCCAAATTTTTCTTTTAATGTATTCCATTAAAAGACTTTAGGACAAATAACGGTTGTGGCCGTCAGTAATTACTAACTTCATTTTTAAAATGAAGGGTTCACAACTAAAGTTTAAAGGTGGTAAGCATTCCTTTCGTGTTGGGAAGCTTGCAGCCTGGGCGTCCCTCTCTACTAACCGTAAAAGAATACTTTTGTCCTTATCATTACTTTTGCAACGTTAAATTCTACTATGTATGCAATTATAATAATTATATTTCCAAAAATCAAGGGACTATCTTATATTTTGTTTATGCACCACTTTCAGGTATTTTCATCCTTCCTCCCCATTTAGCACATTCCAACATTTCACGAATAGCTTGAAAGGGTTTAATTGTTACTCTCTCTTCAAAGATATTCTTAATTGTCCTCACAAGTGGCTCTTCGGGGTTTTCTGTATAAAGAATAATCGTTATTGGTGCAATGGATAAGAGGGGAGCAATCGAAACAGAATCAACATAGACAGGATGATTAAAAAGTAATTTCCGATCGATCATCCTTACAAGGTCTCCTCTTTTAATCTCCTCAAAATTTTCATTATAAAATGTGATTTCTTCATCAAATAGTAAGTGAAGGATGTTCATTTTGGGTTTTTGATTTAAAAGAAACTCACGAAGGGTCTGTACAAACATTTGGTATTCTTGCTCCATTTTATATTCATCAATCGAAATTTTTACATAACCTTCCAAATCTAACAAGTATGACTTCAATCGAAATTTAGTAAATGAATCAAAAGAAAGTGAAATATTCTCTTGGAAAATTTGTTCAACCGCCTCTTTTATTCTAGGCTCCTCATTTGTCTCATTTAAAAAAGCAGCTAAATCTTTTCTTTCTCCTTCAAGAACAGAATAAATAATATCCATTATTTGTTGTTGTTCTTCATAGTCATCATAAAAATAATGATCCTTTAAAATTTTTCTGAACCAATCATCACGTTTTATGTTAATAATGAATTCATAAAATGCCTTTTTAACTCTCTCCAAGTAATGACTTGTACTATTGTCTTCAAGAATTTGTACTATATATCGTTCTTCTTTAAGAAGAATCATTTGATTATCTGGAGAACACTTTAGATTTTTCATCAGGTGATTATAAAACTTTCTAGCATCATTCATTCCTTGGAAGATGATTTCTACCAACCAAATCCCCCCTTTAGACCAAATCTCTGTACTATGTATATGAGAACTTGGCTAAAATAGAAGCGGGCTTGGATGAGGTTTCCAATAAAACTTGGATAAGTTTTATTTACTAATTCGTTTTGAGGAGCCTATGTACTTTTCCAAATAAAAAAACTGCCGAAAATTCATCGACAGTTTACATTTATTACGTTTTTAATTAATCCCTTCGATTTGGACCATCCACTAAAACTGGTTCACTCAGATATCGGATTCGCTCCATGATTCTGCGTGCCTTCATTTTTTCTTCCTCGCCCCTCTGGCTATATGTCAAATGATGCTCTAATTCTTGAAAATTAAAGTTAGAGGTGAAAAAGGTAGGAAGATTTTCCAGCATCCGGAACTGAAGGATCGGCCCTACAATTTCGTCTCGAGTCCAACTAGATACAGCTTCTGCACCGATATCATCGAGCATCAAGATAGGTTCTTTTTTAACAGCTTCAATTTTTTCATTTAAAGTAGAATCGCCTATTGAACTTTTCATTTCTCGCAACAACTCTGGAACATAAACAATCATCGAAGAAATACTTTTTTTGGCAAGTTCATTAGCTACCGCTCCGAGAAGGTATGACTTACCTACTCCAAATTTACCATAAAAATATAAACCCTTTTGCCTTTTATTTGAATCAAAGTTCATTAAAAATGATGCAGCCTTACTTACAGCATCTACTCTACCGAAATCCTGCTCAAGATCATCGAAAGTAGCATTCAAGATTTCTTTCGGCACATATAAACTTTTTATTAATCGCTCATTTTTTCGCTTTTCATCATCCAAAATCTTTTTTTGACAACGCTCGTATTGAATATCAATTGAATTTCTTGTGATAACTAATTTTGGTTGATAGCCTTTTATGATATTCACACAGCCTTCAACGCTTGGGCATTGGCTGCAATCTTTGCCTTGACTAGTATACTCAAGTAGCTTGGCCATACTTCTTTCAATCATTTCTTGATTGACCTCACCCTGGTGCTCTGCTAAAAATGCTTTAATATCCGGGTGTTGTAGTACTTCTTTCCGCATTTCCATGTATCGTTTTTGAAAGTTTTCGTTTGAAGCTAATCGCTTCAAGGTTTGGTTAATCCTTTCCATTTCTTCACCCCCTATTTACGAAATGCCTTAAGTTTATCTTCAATTTCCCTTTTTTTGGCCTCTAAATCATTATTGTTCTCTTTTGGAGAAGTAGTAAGTGCTTTTTTAGGATCCTCATCAAACCAATCAGGAAGGAATTCTGTTCGAATGGGCTTTTGCTTTGAGGATCTCCCACTTTTCTTCCCATTACTCCATTCAAGGTAGGTGCGATGCTCATTTATTGCTAAATCCATGGCTTCTTTAACCGTTTTAATCTGTTTCCTTGTCCAATGACCAGCAATTTTTTCTACATAACTTTTCGTTAGTTTCATATCCGTTCGTAACATGACAAACTGGATTAGCACATTTATGACTCCAGGAAGCAGCTTTTGTTTGAACATGACTTCTTCAATAATTTGAATATCTGACTTCGAAGGCTCCGCTCCCCCAGATAGATCTTTTAAAACTTGCAAGGGAGAAGTCGTTTCTAAATAACGAATTAGCTTTTCTTCCTTCGTCTTTGGCTTATCCTGCTGAACTTGATGGAGTGTAGGCTGAGTTCGTTCGATTAGACTAGGGAGCTTGTCCTCATGGATAAATTGATACCAATCACGGGCTGACTTTCTTAATTCCTCTATATTAATTTCGCTATCCTCATCTAGAGCCCCAAGGATAATAGATTTCATTTGAATTGCATCAATCGTATAAAGAAAAGCAAGATTACTAATTGCCTCTTTTACTTTTTTATTAATTGCTTTCTTGGGTACAAGCGACTCATTCAGGCCCGCAAGCAAAAGATCAAAATCAAATCGAGTTGTATCGATTTGGATTTCCTTTTGTTCAACTCGTCCAAAAAAAGCCTTATTCGCTTCTACTTCTAATTCATCAGCTACACCTTGAAGATATTGAAGGCTACCCGGTGAAATGGATTCATATACATCCTGAAACGACTTTGTCACTTCGTTGTATTCAATTTCTGGAGGTTTTTTTTGAATGCTGAAAAAGCGTTTTAGCCTGGCAAAATGGTTTTTCCCGATTTTACGATATAAGTATATATTCAGCATTCCATCTAAAAAGAATTGTTCTGGTGTTAACGGAGGTTGCAATTCATAAATAAAGGAACGCCCACTTTCCTCTGTTTTGACAAAGGACTTTAGTAGACCAATTCCCTCTAATTTAAGTCTTGCATTATATATATCCTTTAAATTCATTTCCATCAAATTCATTAATAGATGATGGGATGAAGATTCTGACCATAAGGTATTATCCTCTAGTTCTGTCCAAAGTGTCATGTATAGGCTAAAACAAGCTGATCCAACTAGAGGCTGATATAAAAAAGTCAAGACCTTCCGATCAAATTCATGCAAAAGCCCGTTGGCTACTACAACGTAACGATCAATCGGAATAAGTTCCTGCCAATGCTGTCCCATAACATTTACCTCTCTTCATAGAAAAGCTATAAGCACCTTAAAAACAGGAATGTCGACAAAAGAAACAACCTATTAAAAGTCCGACAAGCGCTTAAGTCCAATGTGAAAGGAGCCAAAGTCCCTTTAGCTCCTTAGGATTTTACTTTCTTTAGCTAATCAAAATTTATATCCATAAATTTTACTAGCGCATAAGTACAACTACGCTTCTGTCATCAACGCCAACCAGCGAGTTTTCTTTAGCTAATTAAAATTTATATCCATAAATTTTACTAGCGCATAAGTGCAACTACGCTTCTGTCATCAATGCCAATCAGCGAGTTTTCTTTATTAATTCTTTTAGTTCCTCAATAAAAACATTTATATCTTTAAATTGGCGATAGACAGATGCAAATCTCACATAAGCAACTTCGTCAACATATGCAAGCCTATCCATAACCATTTCTCCGACTTCTTCACTTTTGATTTCTGAAATTCCTTGACTACGCAGTTCTTTTTCAACCCCAAGAGTTATTTCCTCTAGTTCCCTTAATGCCACAGGACGTTTTTCACAGGCTTTAATTAACCCACGGAGGATTTTATCACGACTGAATTCTTCCCGCGTCCCATCCTTTTTCACGACAATAAGCGGGATCTCTTCGATTTTTTCAAAAGTTGTAAAACGGTATCCACATTCCTCACATTCTCGCCTACGCCTTGTAGCTCGCCCATCATCTACAGGTCGGGAATCAAGCACACGTGTACCGTAATGTTGACATGAAGGGCACTTCACGAATTAATCAGCTCCAAATCTATCTACTCTAACTTAAGATTTTTCCATCTAAAATAAATGTCTTCTATAAGGATATTTTATTAAAAAGAAGGTCATAAAACAAGGAACATTTACTTCTTGCCTGTACCTATTAAAGTATGTACCTTGTTGATTCGTTCGTAGTAAGAAATAATCCTTCTTCTTAATGTTGGATAATTTCCAAATAAAGATGTTCGCTCCGAAGAAATGGTAAAGTCAACTGCCGTTTCTAGAGGTTTTACCGAAATAATTGTAACGATTAAAAAACATGAATTTGGGTTGTTCACTTCAATTGCAATTTCGCCATGCTCTTTGGATACAGTGGAAATCCTACAGTCTGCATCTTGGCGAAATAGTTGTTCAATTGATTGGAACAACTGATTAAAGTTTCCTTTATAGAAATGCGTTTTTAATTGATCATCCAAATGATTTTCAGATGTTTCAATTTCTTTTTTAAAACGCAAGAAAAAGTCTCTAATAGCCATACTTTCCCTCCATAGTAGTGCTTTTTCATATAGTTTACAACACAATCAGGTAAAATAAAAAGGAGTGCATAATTACACCCCCAGGTTTCTAACTTCAGATTCACTTTTTCTAACTTCAGATTCATTTTTTAAAATTATAGAACTTTTGCCTGTTTTACTTGAACAGGTCCCATACCACGTGGAATTTCAATATTTTCACGAGTTTCCGCATTTAAGCTTTCAGCAATATAATCAGCTGCAATATTAGGATTCAAATCGCCACATGTATATACATCAATACTAGCATACCCATGCTCTGGGAAGCTATGAATAGTCAAATGTGATTCAGAAATAATAACTACTCCACTTACGCCTTGTGGTGCAAATTTATGAAAGGCAACCTCTCGAATTTCAGCACCTGATTTTAAGGCAGCTTCTACAAAAGTTTGTTCAATAAAATCCATATCATTTAATTTCTCGAAATCGCATCCCCATAATTCGGAGATTACGTGACGTCCCATTGTTTCCATATTGATGTTTCCCCCTTTAGGATTTTCGCTTCATTCCTGAAATTGTCTGTTGACGGTAAGTTGGCCACTACCACGGGGGAAAGTTAGTCCAAAGAGGTCCTAACCCTTTAAGTAGTGAATCGCTACCTAATTTCAAGAAGTTCACGATGACTAGTATACTTTGTTTATATTATTTTTGCAACCTATCAAATTAACTTTCTGAGCGGAAATTTATTTTACACGAATATTTATAATGATTTTATGTCAATAAAAAGAAAAACGGCTAAAGAAAACTCGCCGATTGGCAAGCCCCTAAAAGGCGATGACAGAGGCGTAGTTGCACTTATGCGCTAGCAGAATTTATGGATATAAATTCTGCTTAGCAAAAAAAAATGCTGCCTGTTCGGCAGCAATTTCCTTTATCCTACTTTCACATGGGAAACTTTACCCATTTCAGAGGCAACAAATAAGGCAAGATCTACAACCCTTGACGAATAGCCCCATTCATTATCATACCATGCTAAAACCTTTACTTTATTTGAGCCCATTACCAATGTTGAAAGTCCATCGATAATTGCAGAATGTTCATTTGAATTAAAATCAACGGACACTAGTGGTTCCATCGTAAATCCTAGAATTCCTTTTAATGATCCTTTTGAAGCATCCATAAATGCTTGATTGATTTCATCGATCGTTACATCTTTTTTAAGATCTACTACCAAATCGACAAGAGATACGTTTGGTGTCGGCACGCGTAATGCCATTCCATGAATTTTACCTTTTAATTGTGGTAACACAAGTGCTAAAGCCTTTGCTGCGCCTGTTGAAGTTGGAATAATAGATTGTCCGCAAGCACGTGCCCTTCTTAAATCTTTATGCGGATTATCAATATTTTTTTGATCATTTGTATAGGCATGAATGGTTGTCATTAATCCATTTTCAATGCCAAATTTATCGTCTAAAATTTTTGCAACTGGAGCCAAACAATTGGTTGTGCAGGACGCATTCGAAATAATTTGATGTTGGTCCAAATCAAGCATTTCATCATTAACACCCATGACAATAGTTATATCCTCATCTTTTCCAGGTGCAGTTAATATAACTTTTTTAGCACCTGCCTCTAAGTGAAGGGCTGCTTTGTCACGCGAATTAAATTTTCCTGTTGCTTCTATAACTATATCAATATTCAATTCTTTCCATGGGAGTAGCTCAGGATTACGATTGTTTAAAAGTTTTATCCTTTTCCCATTTACAACTAATTCATTATCTAAAGCAGTCACTTCTCCAGCAAATGGTCCATGAACTGTATCATATTTTATTAAGTGTGCTAATGTTTCAGCTGGATAACTTGCATTTATGGCTACCACTTCAAGCCTTTTTTCAGTGATGGCTTTCCTAAATACCATTCTTCCTATTCTTCCAAACCCATTAATTGCAATTTTTGTCTTCATGTGATGACCCCTTCCACATTAATGTTATACTGTTCATCTCTTCGAATGTAATTAGTATAACATAATTAAATATTTTTGTGGTAATTAAACTGCGGATTTTTAAGAAGTTTTTTCGTTTTAACGATAATATAACGTTTAAAATAAAGAAAACTCACTGATTGGCGAGTCCCCAAGGGCGATGACAGATAATCATCTTCGGATAAATAAGGATCTCCTGCTTATCCTGTCCTATCTAGGAAAAAAAGTGCCTGGCACCACCTAAAGAATCAATTAATCGCACATAATAGCCAAAAATACTATCAGAAAGTACTTCTACATAACCACTAATATTGCTCTGATAATTAGCAATTGATTTTTTCTTTTTATTAATTAACTTTTTACTATCACTCGCACTATATTTAATATAATGCGTATCTAAGATAAACTTTCTTATAAGCAAAAGAAAAAGAGAAGGGTAACCCTTCTCTTTTTGCTCTCTATTTAGTCTTTTTTTAGACCCCAATCCAGCAGAAGTTCTTCAAGCTGGTTTTCCGTTTCTTGCAAGGTTCCATTATTATTAATTACTTCATTGGCTAAGCCCACCTTTTCAGAAAGGGGCATTTGTGATTTTACCCTAGCCATAGCATCTTCATAAGTAAGATTATTTCTTTCCATTAACCGCTGAATTTGGATATTTTGATCAACATACACAAGAACGACCTTATCCACCATAAACATTAATTTACTTTCAAATAACAAAGGAATATCAAGAATGATAATTTTTTCTTCCCTGGCAATTGCTGCTTCCTTCTGCCTGGTCATTCTTCTTCTAACTTCAGGATGAACAATTTGATTTAAAAGCTGCCTTTTCTGGTCGTTATAGAATATAATTGAACCCAACTTTGGCCGATCAATCTCTCCATCTGGCATTAAAATACTCTGTCCAAATTCCTTTACTATTTGAAGATATGCTGGTTCACCTTTTTTTACAGCTAGGCGTGCTTCTACATCTGCATCAATGACTGTTATTTTCATTTCCTTTAACATATTAGAAACTGTGCTTTTTCCACTTGCAATTCCGCCTGTTAAACCAACAATTAACGTCATAACATTTTCCTTTCATCTCATCTTAAATTTTCCAGATACCAATAAGAATTAAGAGGATTCCCGGCAAAAATGTGAATTTTTGAATCCAGTCAAAACGATGAAGAAAGGTGCCGCTCTTAATCCCCATTAGAACAAATAATGAACTCATAGCTGCTACGGTTAGAGCCAAATAGATGGGAGAAAATCCGAGCATCGCCGCTCCAATTCCTGCTCCAAAGGCATCCAATGACAAGGCAAATCCAAGCATAAGTGCTTCTATACCAGTGATCGTCCCCGATTTATCAAAATCAGCAGACATTGGTTTTTTCAAGATATTAATAACGATTCCAAGTGAACGAATTTCAAAATTGACTATTGTTTTTTCATGACTTTGAAATTCCTTATCTTTTTCGGGCCGAAAAAACTGATACAAAACTGCTATACCTAGGCCCATCAGGATGATACCACCAAGGCTTGCGGTAATATGAGGTGAAAGAATTTTTGAGAGCCCATGTCCGATTGATACGGCAATCATTAGGGAAACAGCAGAGCAACTTGCAATGATTACGACTGATTTAAACGGCATTACCATTTTGCGTAAGCCATAGGTAAACCCGACACTAAAGCTGTCGAGACTAAGTGCAAAAGCGAGCAAGAATAGTGAAATCCATTGAACCATGCTTAAAGCTCCTTCCATACAAAACACTACGATAGTATATGGAGGAAGCCTATACATGGTTATTCGAATTTTTGAAATCAACCCTTAATTTTATGAATCATAGCCTTTGACAGGAGGGACAATAATGTGTTCCCCTACCTCCCACAACTGTTTTCACAAGAGGTGTTCCACATTTTTTGCATTCTTCACCTTTTCGACCATATGCATATAACTCATGCTGGAACATTCCTATTATTCCTTGGGAGTTAACATAAGAACGGATGGTACTACCTCCCTTTTCAACAGCTTCCCTTAATGTATTTACAATTTCAATGTAAAGCATAGCAATTTCTTGTGAATTAAGTGAGCTTGCAATTCGTTCAGGATGAATTCCTGAACGGAATAGTGCCTCATCTACGTAAATATTACCTAGACCGACAAACAGCTTCTGATCCAAAAGGGCTATTTTTACTTTTCGCTCAGTTTTCGCCAACCTTTTTGCAAGATATTCCGGTGTAAATTCCTCGGAAAAAGGCTCTGGTCCTAACTCAGTTAGTGGTGGCTCCTGAAATTCTCCACCTTTTTTAAACAAATGCATAGTTCCAAATTTCCGAACATCCTTGTACCTAAGTTCAGTGTGATCTGTAAAATGAAAAACAACATGGGTGTGCTTATCCAAGAGCTCTTCCTTTTTGAACAACCCATATTTTCCTTCCATTCGTAAATGAGATACCAATGCATATTTATCAGTATAAATAATTAAAAATTTTCCTCTTCTTCCAACATCAACAATGCGTTCTCCTTGTAGGGCATCAATGAATTGCTCAACTTCTTGAGGTTTCTTAATAATCTTTGGCCAGTTGACGGTTATATTGCTAATTTGTTTATGAAGAATTAGGCTTTTCAACGTTTTCCTAACTGTTTCTACTTCAGGCAGCTCTGGCACTATAATTCACCTCTCTTGGGATTGATTTTATTAGCTATTTAGCATCAAACCAAGTTGGACCAAAAGCATAGTCAACTTTTAATGGTACTTTTAATTCAAGTGCATTTTCCATAACATCTGGAACTAATTTTTTTAATAGATCAAGTTCATCTTGTGGTGCTTCAAAAATTAATTCATCATGGACTTGAAGTAGTAATCGCGTTTTAAGGCCATGAGTCTTTAATGCATCAGCCATATCAATCATTGCTTTTTTAATTATGTCCGCTGCACTTCCTTGAATCGGAGTGTTCATTGCTGTTCTTTCAGCAAAACTTCTTAAATTGAAATTTCGGCTAGTAATTTCCGGTATATATCTTCTTCTTTGCATTAGTGTAGTTACGAAGCCTTGTTGTTTGGCTACTTGAACACTATCATCCATATATTCCTTCACACCTGGATAACTATTTAAATAGCGATCAATAAATTCCCCTGCTTCTTTTCGGGTAATTCCTAAGTTTTGCGATAATCCATAATCACTTATTCCATAAACTATCCCGAAATTAACCGCCTTTGCCTGACGCCTCATATTTGATGTAACTTCTTCCTTCTTCACATGAAAAACTTCCATTGCTGTTTTCGTGTGTATATCAAGATCATCCTTAAATGCCTGAATTAACTTTTCATCCCCAGCAATATGGGCAAGAACACGTAACTCGATTTGGGAATAATCCGCAGCAAAAATGATCCAGTCCTTTTCAGATGGGATAAATGCTTGACGGATTTTACGACCTTCCTCAAGGCGAATCGGGATATTTTGTAGATTTGGATCTGTCGAACTTAATCTTCCAGTTTGGGTTAATGCTTGGTTAAACCTTGTATGGACGTTTCCTGTTTTAGGATTGACCACTTTGAGAAGCCCTTCAATATACGTAGACTTTAGTTTCCCTAATTGCCTGTATTGAAGGATTTGGTCAATGATTTCATGATCAGGCGCTAATTTTTCAAGTACGTCTGCAGATGTAGAATAGCCCGTTTTTGTTTTCTTTAAAGAAGGGAGATTTAATTTTTCAAATAAAATAATGCCTAATTGCTTTGGAGAATTGATATTAAATGTTTCACCTGCAAGATCATATACTTTGCTTTCAATTTCAAGCAATCTTTCATTGATTCCATCACCCATCAAACGAAGCTGTTCTATATCTACTTTGATACCAGTAGATTCCATATCAGCTAAAATTAAAGATAATGGCATTTCAAGCTCTTTAAAAAGATCAGCCTGCTCATTCTTTTTTAAATCGTTTTCTAGTTCACTCTCTAATATGGACATAGTAAGACTTTTTCTGACAAGATGCTTAGCAAGTTCATCTGATTCAGGAACTTTTCTCTTTGCTCCTTTTCCATAAAAGGATTCATCTGATTGAATAGTATGGACATCGTAGTGTTTTGCAATAGATGAAAGATCTTCAATATTTTCTGAAGGATCAATAATATAGGAAGCAATGAAAGTATCAAAGACGACTCCTCTTAAATGAATATCATGGTGCCGTAATGAAACTTCCGAACGCTTTGCATCATAGACTACCTTACTACTTTCTTCATCTGTAGCCCATTCTTTAAAGACATCTGAATTCAATGCTTTTTCCGTTGGTAAATAAAAGTTTCCCTTGTCATTCACAATAGAAAAACCAATAATATCTGCATAATGGTAATTATCATCGAGAACTTCAACGTAAAAATAGTTCTTATCAGAAAAAATACCTGCTGTTATTTCGTCTGGAACAACATAGTCTATATCCTCTAACTCTTCCGGCTCATCAATTGGGGCATCCTCCCCTAACTTGTCCAATAAAGAGTAGAAACCAAGTTCTTTAAATAAGACCACCACTTTTTCACGAATAATTCCCTCATACTCTAACTCATCAAGATTAACTATTACGGGTGCTTTTCTTTCGATAGTTGCTAATTCCTTGCTCATCAAAGCTTGGTCTTTAAATTCCTCAAGCTTCTCTTTGAGTTTTTTTCCTGTCACCTGATCAATTGATTGAAGTATATTTTCTAATGAAGAAAATTCCTTTAGAAGCTTAATAGCTGTCTTTTCTCCCACTCCAGGCACACCAGGAATATTATCAGATGTGTCACCCATTAATCCTTTCATATCGATAATTTGGCTGGGTATCAGGCCATACTTTTCATTCACATGATTTGGCGTATATTCTTCAATATCGGTGATTCCTTTTCGAGTTATCCCAACTGTCGTGTGTTCAGAGGATAATTGGGTTAAATCCTTATCCCCAGAAATAACTCTTACTTCATATCCATTCTGCTCTGCAGTTAAGGATAATGTTCCGATAATATCGTCTGCCTCATAGTTTTCAAGTTCATATCTAGATATCCCATAAGCATCAAGCAATTCACGAATAAAAGGAAATTGTTCTGATAGCTCTGGCGGTGTTTTTTGCCTTCCACCTTTATAGTCTCCAAAGGTTTTATGACGAAAAGTTGTTTTACCAGCATCGAAAGCAACTAACATGTGGGTGGGTTTTTCATCCTCGAGTATTTTCATTAACATCATCGTAAAACCATAAACAGCATTTGTATGAATACCTTTATCATTATTAAGCAATGGAAGAGCAAAGAATGCACGATAGGCAATACTATTACCATCAATTAAAACAAGCTTCTTCTTTAACATAAAATAAATTCACTCCTAGTTTGTCCCATTTATCTTTTTAACTAACTCGATAATAAATTCACTACCTTTTCCTATTTCACTTTTCACTTCGATTGTTCCTCGGTGGGCTTCCACTAAATGTTTTACAATCGCCAAACCTAGTCCTGTCCCTCCAGAATTTCGACTCCTTGCACGATCAACACGGTAAAATCGTTCAAATATTCGAGGAATCTCTTCTTTTTCGATTCCAATCCCGGAATCCTTTATACAAATACGAACTTTATTCCCTCTTTCGCGAACAATAATGGTTACAATGCCATCCACAGGCGTATATGTTAGGGCATTACCGACAAGATTGATAAATACCTGTTTTAGGCGGTGTATATCTCCTTGTATGATGACAAATTCATTTTCACAAATAAGATTAAGCACTATATTCTTTGCTTCCGCTTTATGTTTGAGCAATGTAATAATTTCTTGAAGGGTTGACGTCAAATCAAACTCAATCACATTCAGCTTAAAGCCATGTTGTTCCATTTTCGATAAATCAAGGAGATCCTGGATTAGTGATTGAAGTCTATCACTTTCTTTTAAAATAATTGAAAGAAATACTTCTAAAGCCTCTTTATCATTCATCGCTCCATCTAAAAGAGTTTCCGCAAACCCTTTAATAGAAGTGACCGGCGTTTTTAATTCATGCGAAACATTTGCAACAAAGTCTTTCCTGACCTGTTCTAGTTTCTTCATTTCAGTTATATCATGAAATACTAGCAAGACGCCTTTCCAAACATTATCTGTACCAATAATAGGAACACCATAAACATCAAAATATCTTCTCTCTATCGAGAGTGGAAGAAGCATTTGTTTGCTAACCTTTTGTTCAGTTTTAAATATTTCCTCAACTAGCTTGCAAACTTCTTGATACTTAATTACTTCATAATAGAGCTTAGCTACATAATCATAAGATTTAACTTGGAAAATTTCCTTATACCCTTTATTGATTAAATTAATATATCCGCGGCTATCGATCAAAATTAGCCCTGCACCAATATTTTCAATTAGTGCACTTAGACGATCCTCCTGAACTTCTTGTGTATTGACCATTTCTTGAAGATTTCGAGCAAGAAGGTTAATAGAAGAACTTAACATTCCAGTCACATCTACACTCTCATCTAATGTTCTTGCTCGGTAATTTCCTTTTGAAAGCTCTATTGCTACATTTGCAGCTGATTCTATAGGCTTTGTAAATCGTGATGCTACACGAATGCTGAGGAAAATGATAATAATTAACGCAATCCCCAAGCTGATCGATAGGATCCACCATATTTGACTATAAACCTTTTTTAGTTCACTCGTTTTTGTTGTTAAGAAGATATATCCTTCCTTTTTTCCATTCTTAAAAAGAGGTTTCCAATAATAGTGAAGGTCATAGCCGTTGCCTTCTACTATTTTCTCTACACTTTCTGGCTTTGTTTGGACTACCTCTTTTATCTTCTCTTCCAGTCCGTTTTTGTCATTTTTATTTCTATTTCCGCTATCATATATGACCATTCCGTTGGAGCTTGTTAGAGTAACCCGAACATCTAGCATCTTGCTGATATTTAATAACTCGTTCCTATTGATTGAATGAATTCCACCATGGTCATTTATAAACATACTAATAAAATTACTTTCTTTTTTTAAATGTTCATTAAATAATTGCAAATAATAGCTTTTAAAAAGTTGACCAAGGAATATTCCTAACCCAAGCAAAACGGTGATAATTAAGGTAACTAAAGTAATCAGAAGCCTTGTACGAAATTTGGTCATGGCTTTGAAGGCTCCTCCAGCTTATATCCTAGACCTCGTATGGTTTTAATATAGACTGGTTTTTTTGAATCAATTTCGATTTTTTCCCTTAAATGCGAAATATGTACATCCACAATTCTTGAATCCCCTGCAAACTCGTAATTCCAAACAGCACTTAATAATTGGTCACGAGATAAAACTCGACCTAAATTTTTGGCAAAATATAATAAAAGTTCAAACTCCTTAAGAGTTAATTCTAGCAGTTCATCCTTAAAAAAGGCTTCATATTGTTCAATAGCTAATTTTAGATCACCAATTTGTAAAAAATCACTTTCACTAATAGCTTTTTCCTGTTCATTTTCCATTTGAACCTGGGTTCTTCTTAGAATAGCTTTTACTCGTGCAATCACCTCTCTTGGGCTAAATGGTTTAACCATATAATCATCGGCGCCAAGTTCTAACCCTAAGACCTTATCGAATTCATCATCCCTTGCTGTAAGCATTAATATTGGAGTCATTATCTTTATTTGTCGTAATTGCTTACAGACTTCCATACCATCCAATTTTGGAAGCATTAGGTCCAAAACAATTAGGTCAGGTGATTCTTTCACTGCTAAATCTTTTCCTGTCTGCCCATCCATTGCTGTTATCACATCAAAACCAGCCTGCTCCAAATTATATTGAAGCAACGTCAAAATGGATTGCTCGTCATCTACAATAAGTACTTTGTTTCTCATGTATTCCTCCGCTTAGTAAAATTGCTCCATATTCTTTAAGTAAAACTGCCTTTATTATAATATAAACAAAATTTAATTGCCTGTTGATGCCCTAGAAAAGTGAAAACGCCTCTTTTACCAAGACTTGCACTTATTGAAGTCATTTTTTTATATGATTCCTTAGAACGTAAAGGATCTATACACTTACACTAACAAGTCTTAAAGTCTTACCATATTAATTAAAAGAGGCTGGGACAAAACCCACCTCTGAGATGAAAAAGCCGGTGGAATTTTACGATAAGTAAAATTTCACCGGCTTTGATTATTTTCCAATAAAAATAAGGGCCACTTCTGATAAAATAAAGTTACCACACCAAATTTCATCCGAAAGAAGGGTCCTTATGTTCAAAAATTATATCATGAATCAATTAGTTTTGCCTTTAGATTTAGAAGTAAAATTACAAAATAATGATATTGCCTACCATGTCCATCATTTAGTTGAAAGTATCCCTCATGAAGCGTTCGAACCATTTCTTCGAAATGAGGGTTGCCCAGCCTATCATCCACGCATGATGCTTAAAATTATCTTATGTGCCTACACACAATCTGTCTTTTCAGGGCGTAAAATTGAAGCCTTATTAAAAGATAGTATCCGTATGATGTGGCTGGCTCAAGGACATGAACCAAGCTACCGCACAATAAACCGATTCCGTGTTCAATCAGAAGTGAAAGATTTAATCCGCCAATGTTTCGTCCAATTCCGTTGCCAATTGATTGAAGAAAAACTTATCGATCAAGAAGCGGTTTTTATCGATGGCACAAAGATTGAAGCAAATGCGAATAAATTTACGTTTGTCTGGAAGAAATCGGTTGAGAAATATCATCAAAGTTTAATTGAAAAGTCAAATCAGCTATACAATGAACTACTTGAGAACGAAATCATACCTGAAATTAAATGTGAAAGCGATGAACAGTTATCATTGGAAGAGATCGCTCAATTGGTTAAAAAAGTGGACGATGTCGTAACCGAGTATGATAAACAAATTGAAGTATCGACAGACGTTCTAGAACGAAAAGCCTTAAGAAGTGAACGTAAATACCCGAAACAAGTGCGTAAACAGTTGATTGATTTTGTCTTACGAAAACAGAAATACCAACAAGACTTTGAAATATTTGGCACACGTAATAGCTATTCTAAAACAGATCCGGATGCGACATTTATGCGAATGAAAGATGATTATATGCAAAACGGACAATTGAAGGCAGGTTACAATGTACAAATCGCAACGGAAGGTCAATACGCGCTTGCCTATAGTTTATTTTCAAACCCAACAGATACACGTACGTTAATTCCATTTCTAGATGAGATCGAGCAGCATTATTTCGAGTTACCGAAACACATTGTCGCAGATGCAGGTTATGGTAGTGAACAAAACTATAATGATATCCTTTCGAACAGAAAACGAGAAGCACTTATTACGTATAACATGTATTTGAAAGAACAAAAGAAAAAGTATAAACAAAACACATTTAATCCCGACAATTGGCAGTATAATGAAGAAACAGATACATATACATGTCCCAATCAGAAACTTCTTAAATTTCAATATCATTCTATACGTAATGACCGTACAGACTTCCAACGGAAGTTCAAAATCTATGAGTGCGAAGACTGTTCAGGATGCCCGTTCCGTTCATCATGTACAAAAGCAAAAGAAGGAAACAATCGAAAACTAATGGTGAATGAAAAATGGGAACAGCAAAAAGAATATGTAAGAGAGAAGCTTTCAGAAGAGAAAACGAGTGCCATCTATCGAAAACGCAAAATCGATGTGGAACCAGTTTTTGGATTCTTGAAGGCTAATTTGCGTTTCTCTCGGTTTTCTGTACGAGGAAAATCGAAAGTAGAAAACGAAATGGGCCTCGCGTTAATGGCAGTGAATTTAAGAAAATTCACTGCCAACAACTAAGGTAATAGAAGAATTAACACCCCAAAATAGAGAAAGGTGAATTTGAGTAAGCTCAAATTCACCTTTCTTACTATTTGAAGCTAGTTATGTCCCAGCCTCTTTTTTCTATTTAGAAGTTTTCAAGTGCTTTTCCTTCCAATCCTTCTAATCGATACGGAGGGCAGATTTTAAATCTTCCTTTTATAACTGCCTCATTACTTTCATTATTCCCAACTACACTAACTATTACGTAATGGTTTTGACGATTTACATCAACCACTTCAAATAAAAACTGCACTGTAGCATAATGATAGACTGGTTTAAGAAATTCTATTTCTTGGTTTAAAACATGACTTCCAGGTCCCGGTAAATATTTTGATATTGCTGAACTAATGATCCCTGATAACATAATGCTAGGAACAATTGGTTTTTCATACGGAGTTTGTGATGCATAATCATGCTGAATAAATAATGGATTTGCGTCATCAGTTAATCCTAGATATAGTAAAAGATCTTTATCTTCGATTTTTTCTGTTAAAGATAATTTTTCTCCAACCATTATTTCATCAATTCTTCTGCCTAATTTACGTTTTTTACCGAGTAACATAGAAGCCCTCCTAATTTTGTAATCGCTTTCATTCGATGTACAATCATCACTCATTATTGATTTTCGGTCCATTTATACTGTAAATCTACAGTAACATATTAATAAGTCCTATTATACTTTAAAAAAAGGCGCTTAAAATAATTACAAGGACCCATTTTACAGATTATTCTGTTAATAATGATTAAAAAAATATATTTTTCTTTTTTATATGTGTAGTTGCCCTTATGCGCTAGCAGAATTTATGAAAATAAATTCTGATTAGCTAAAAAATCCGGGGAGTTACCCCCGAATTTCTATTTTTTATGCTAAAATTGCCATTACATTTTGAACTGTTTGCACTGATTTATCTAATGCAGCTCTTTCTTCTTGAGTTAATTCAAGTTCAATTATTTTTTCAATTCCATTTGCTCCAAGGATAGTAGGAACACCAAGGTAAATGCCCTCATAGCCATATTCCCCTTCAAGATATGCAATCGTAGGAAGAACGCGACGTTGATCCTTGAGAATAGCTTCACACATTTCTACGAGTGATGCTGCGGGTGCATAATATGCACTACCGTTTCCAAGAAGGTTTACGATTTCACCGCCACCTTTTCTTGTCCGTGCAACAATTTCATCAAGGCGATCCTTCGAGATTAATGTTTCAAGCGGAATACCACCAGCATAGGAATATCGAACAAGTGGTACCATATCATCTCCGTGACCACCTAAAACAAAACCTGTAATATCTTTAACAGAAATATTTAACTCTTGTGCAATAAAAGTTCTGAAGCGTGCTGTATCAAGTACTCCAGATTGACCGATTACGCGATTTTTTGGAAAACCTGATTCTTTATAAACTGTATATGTCATGGCATCAACAGGGTTAGTTAATACGACAATATGACAGTTTGGAGAATATTTTGCAATTTCCTTTGTAACGCTTTTCATTACCTTTTGGTTTATTTGAACCAAGTCGTCACGGCTCATACCCGGCTTACGAGCAACTCCAGCAGTGATAACAACGATATCAGAATCCTTTGTATCCTCATAGTTTGATGTACCAGTAATATTAGCATCAAAACCTTGAACAGGACTTGCTTCAAGCATGTCTAACGCTTTCCCTTTAGTAGGATTTTCCATTTGAGGAATATCTACTAAAACCACATCACCTAGTTCTTTTTGTGCAAGTAAAAAAGCTGTAGTTGCACCTGTAAATCCGCCGCCGATAACAGAAATCTTTTTACGATTTAATGACATTATGACTCTCCCCTTTAGTTCATATTTATGATTAGCCGTCGTAATTTTAATAATTAAGATCAGCCAATCATTTTGAATAGCAGTCTATATTATCTTAGTCCATATTTTTAATTAATTCATTAGCAAATTCAGATGTTTTAACTTCTCTTGCCCCGTCCATCAATCTTGCGAAATCATATGTTACAACTTTTGAAGCAATTGTTTTTTCTACAGAGTTTGTGATTAAATTAGCTGCTTCATTCCAGCCTAAATGTTCAAGCATTAGAACACCAGATAAAATTACTGATGATGGGTTTACTTTATCAAGACCTGCATATTTTGGAGCAGTACCATGTGTTGCTTCAAAAATTGCATGACCGGTTTCATAATTAATATTGGCTCCAGGTGCAATTCCAATTCCGCCAACTTGAGCAGCAAGTGCATCGGACATAAAGTCACCATTTAAGTTCATAGTTGCTACAACATCGAATTCAAGAGGGCGTGTTAAAATTTGTTGTAAGAAGATATCGGCAATCGCATCTTTTACGATAATTTTACCTGCAGCCTCTGCTTCTGCCTGTGCCTTGTTAGCAGCATCTGTTCCTTGTTCTGCTTTGATGCGGTCATATTGTACCCATGTGAAAACTTTATCGCCAAATTCCTTTTCAGCAAGCTCGTAGCCCCAGTTTTTAAAGGCACCTTCTGTAAATTTCATGATATTTCCTTTATGAACAAGTGTTACTGATTTACGGCCTTCATTAATTGCATAATTTATGGCTGCCCGTACAAGACGGCTTGTACCTTCTTCAGAAACAGGCTTAACCCCAATACCAGATGTTTCTGGGAATCTGATTGCCGTTACACCCATTTCGTTTTGTAAAAAGTTAATAAGCTTTGCTGCTGCTTCAGAGCCTTTTTCAAATTCAATTCCTGCATAAATATCTTCTGTATTTTCACGGAAAATAACCATATCGGTATCTTGTGGCCGTTTAACTGGAGACGGAACACCTTCAAACCATCTAACTGGACGTAAGCACACAAACAAATCCAACTGTTGGCGAAGAGCAACATTTAATGAACGAATTCCACCGCCAATAGGAGTGGTTAATGGTCCTTTAATAGCAATTAAATATTCATTAATGACATCAAGAGTTTCTTGAGGAAGCCATTCTCCCGTTTGATTAAATGCCTTCTCACCTGCTAATACTTCCTTCCAAACAATTTTACGCTCACCTTTATAAGCTTTTTCTACCGCAGCATCTAATACCCTGTATGAAGCCGCCCAAATATCAGGTCCTATGCCGTCTCCTTCAATAAATGGGATAACTGGACTGTTTGGAACATTTAGAACTCCATCTTTTACTGTAATTTTTTCACCTTGCATTTTATTTCCCCCTCTTATTATGTAGAAAAGGCTTAGTTTTCACAACTATAAGCCCTCGCTAAGAATGACCCCAAGGTTAGAAGTTTTTAGCCTTCTAACCTTTTTGTTCATCCTTATTACAACAATTTTTAATATAAAAGTAAAACAATTACGTTTATATTAATCCCTTTGTTCTATAGAGATATACTTTTGCATCCCAGGACCATTATATTCCGCACGAGGACGAATCAAACGGTTGTTGGCATATTGTTCTAAAATATGAGCAAGCCAACCGGAAACACGACTAACAGCAAAAATAGGTGTAAATAAATCATGATCAATACCTAAACTATGGTAAACAGAAGCAGAATAGAAATCCACATTAGGAGGCAACTTCTTTTCTCCAGTAACAATATTCTCAATTCTAGCCGACATTTCATACCAGTGCGGTTCACCAGTAATTTCAGTCAACTTCTCAGACATTGCTTTTAAATGTTTCGCTCGTGGATCTCCTTTGCGATATACCCTATGACCAAATCCCATAATTTTTTCTTTGTTTTCAAGTTTTTCATGTATAAAGGAATCAACGTTTTCAAGTGTTCCAATTTCCGTAAGCATCTTCATAACTTGTTCATTTGCTCCACCATGAAGTGGTCCTTTAAGAGCCCCGATTGCTGATGTGACTCCTGAATAAACATCCGACAATGTCGCAACACATACACGTGCTGTAAATGTAGAGGCATTCAATTCATGGTCTGCATGTAGTACAAGTGCTTTATTAAAAGCCTCAATCGCAATTGCTTCAGGTTCTTCTCCAGTTAACATATACAGAAAGTTAGCTGCAAAACCTAATTCTGCTTTAGGAGCAATAGGTTCAAGTCCCTTTCTAACCCTAGCAAAAGATGTTACAAGAGTAGCCATTTTTGCTTGGAGGCGAATCGATTTACGATAATTTGCTTCGTCGTCCATTAAATCTGCTTCCTCGTCATATAATCCTAGTAAGGAAACTGCCGTTCTAAGTGCGCCCATTGGATGGACTTTTTGAATCGGATACATTTTAAAGTGGTTTAATACTTCATCTGGCAGGGAGGCATTTTCTGATAGCTGTTTCTTCAGTTCTTCTAATTGGGGTTGTGTAGGCAGTTTACGATGCCATAGTAAATAAATTACCTCTTCAAAACTAGCATGATCAGCTAAATCATCAATGTTGTAGCCAACATAAGTTAGCGTGTCATCAATGATTGAACTGATGGAGGTTGCTGTAGCTACTACCCCTTCTAGACCACGTGTTACTGTCATACCTAACATCTCCTTCAAATTTGAATTTCCCCATTACCCTTTTGTTCTAAAAAATTTCTTGAAACAATGCTAAATTTTGAAAACTCTAGCAAGATGGAAATGGCATCCCCCATAAAGTTAAGGCTTTAATACTATAAAGGCTGACATATGATGCCGAGCATAAAAACTAGAATGTTCATTTTATTTCATTTTCTTTTTAAGAAATAATTTCAGCTTAGTGGCATCTTATATATGAAGTACCTTAACTTCACAAAATAGTAGAATAATTTACAAGCCAAATAATGTAGAAATATTATTTACTTAAAAAGGATGCGCTTACAAGTCCTATTATAAACAATTATCTGATTTTTGTGAATGGTTACGCAAAGAAAATACAAAAAAATATTATTTTACAAAAAAACTATTTTATGCTTTCAAAAAATTCCATATTAGTATATGCAGTTATTGCCCAAATAATAGGCCTATAGGTACCCTCTAATAATTGGAAATCCATTTGCAAACAAAATTGATTTTTTTCAATAGAAATGCACCAAAGTAAATCAAAAGCTTTCTTTAATAACAATATTTTTTTCTCGAAAGATATAAACATTTTGTGAACAATTTCATATACTTTGTTAATCCTTCTTTTGAGCACTGGAAAATTATGCACTTCGGGTTAGATAATGTTAAAATATAAATAAATTTATTCAAAAATGGATAATTGGAATGAATAAGCAATTCGTCCAGAAGCTTGTGAAAATTTTACAAAAAATTCTGTTGAAATGTCCGAAGTAATCTTAGGTTTTATGGCACTTTCAAAAATGCGCATGCCCAAATTTTTTTAAAAAGTCCATTAGGTCAAAGGTGTTTTCAGTTCCTTCTACTTTATATATCTGAGTTGATTGGAGCGGAGGGCACTTGACTCCTGCGGGATTTGAGGGAATGGGAGACCCCACAGGCGGTACGCCGAGGAGGCTCCCATCCCTCCCCGCGGAAAGCAAGTGCCCGGTGCGGAAATCAACGGGCAAAGTTAAAGCCTTTTTATAAAAAGAAAATTTCCCTTACACAAAGTAGCAGGAATTAAATATAAGTGGTTCAAGAAAACCGTTGAACCATCTGACTCGGCAAATGCCGAGAGCCTAAAGAAGATTAAGGAGGAAAATTTTTGAATCTTACATACTTAAATCGAACACTGAGATTCCTTTTTGTAATCGGTATTATATTTTTTTCTATCTTATCCTTTTTTTATTTATCTAAAGTAACCTATCCCTTTTTAATTGGGCTGTTGATTGCCTTTTTAATAAATCCACTCGTCAACATCTTTGAAAAAAAAGGGAGAATGCCTCGAGCTCTTGCTGTATTTTTAGGTCTTATCATTATTTTTGCTTTTTTTGCAGGATTAATTACTCTCCTTATTACTGAAATTGTTTCAGGAGCAAGCTATTTAGCAAAGGTAGTACCTAAAAATCTTGATATTTTAATTATGTATGTAGAGAAAATTATTGCTGGTCAAATCATACCCTTCTATAATCATATAACGAGTATTTTTAATAAGCTTGAGGCTGGCCAGCAAGATACGATCATGACAAACATTCAAAATGTCGGGAAAAAAGTCGGAACTACCGCTGGAACATTTATACAGAATCTTTTTGGGAATATTCCTCATATTATATCTTGGATTCCTAATGCTGCAACTGTTTTGATCTTTTCATTACTTGCTACGTTTTTTATTAGTAAGGATTGGTATAGACTTGCAGAATTCGGTAACAAGGTGTTACCTGATAAAGCAAAAGTAAGCGGTCGAAATGTATTTATTGATTTAAAAAAAGCTTTATTCGGGTTTTTAAGGGCCCAATTAACTCTCATTTCAATTACCACTGTTATTATATTAATCGGATTGCTAATCCTCCGGGTTGATTATGCAATCACCATTGCACTTGTTACAGGGGCTGTTGATATTATTCCGTATCTTGGAACCGGAATTGTTTTTGTTCCGTGGATCATTTATGAATCAATTGGCGGTGATATGGGGCTTGCAATCGGTTTAGGAGTACTTTATCTCATCGTACTGGTCCAAAGGCAGGTTATGGAGCCAAAAATTCTTTCCTCAAGCATCGGGCTTGATCCACTTGCTACCTTAATCGCTTTGTTTGTAGGCTTTAAAGTAATTGGATTTTTAGGCTTAATCATTGGGCCTGTTACCCTTGTCGTAATAAGTACGCTTCACCGTGCTAACGTATTTCGGGATCTTTGGATTTATATAAAAGGAAAAGAAGTTTAACATTAAGAAAACTCATTGTTTAGAGGCAACAACAAAAAGCGGCAGCTTCAATTTGGAAGCTGCCGTTTTTTATTTTATTATTTTTATATTTCCTCGATTAATCCTTCTTCGGAAAGAGCTTTTCATTATTAACTTGAAGAACCTCCTTGTGAATGGAAAAAGTAAAAGGAATCCGAGAAAATCTGTAATGAATCCTGGTGTGATAAGGAGAGTTGCTCCAACTAATATACAGATCCCATCCAAAATAGCTTCGCCTGGTATTTCTCCAAAGCGTAACTGTTCTTGTGCTTTCCGTATTGTTTGTAGCCCTTGTTTTTTGGCGAAATAAGCGCCAATAACTCCCGTTAGGATAATGAAAGTCACTGTCGGAATTACCCCAAGAGTCTTTCCAGAAAAAAGTAAAAGACCAATATCTGCTGCTGGTACTAGGATAATTAATAAAAATAGATACCGCATTTCCAGTCTCCTTTGCCTAAAGAAAACTTGGCTAGCGCCAAGCCTTAGCGCCGGCGATTGCCTAGTTGCCCTTTTGCGATTTAAGTGTTGATTAACAATAAAACGCTCGAAACATCTTTTAATGCATTAGCTAAGTTAAACGTTCTTATAAGCTAAAAAAAGAAGGGATAATCCCTTCTTCCATTATAACACGCTTGCGTGTCCGTTATAGATAACTCCTCGTGCTGAATCTACTGTTATTTCCTGACCGTCTTTAAAAAGTGTCATTGCATTTTCAACACCGACGATAACCGGAATACCAAGGTTTAAACCAACAACGGCAGCATGACTTGTTAAGCCACCTTCTTGTGTTATCAACGCACTACATTTTTCAATTGCTGGAACCATATCACGATCAGAACCAATTGTGATTAAAATGGAACCTTCCTTTACTTTACTCAATGCTTCTTGGGCATTATGGGCAAGAACTACTTTACCGAAAGCTGATTTTCTTCCAATCCCCTGTGCCTTGACAAGAATATCACCAACAATATGGATTTTCATTAAGTTGGTTGTGCCTGCTTCTCCAACTGGAACGCCAGCTGTGATAACAACTAAGTCACCATGTTTCACAATGCCGCTGTTTAAGCTTTCTTCCACTGCGATATCCAACATTTCGTCAATTGTAGTAGTTTCTTTTCCAAGTTGAGAATAAACTCCCCAAACAAGGGATAAATTGCGAGAAACAGATAAATTTGAAGTAACAGCAACAATTGGTGCCTTTGGACGATACTTTGAAATCATCCTAGCCGTATGTCCACTTTCTGTTGGTGTGATAATCGAGCTTACCTCAAGATTTAATGCTGTATGCGCAACAGATTGACCGATTGCATCTGTTGCATTATGATCAGTATCCTTACTACGAGCAGATAAGATTTTTTTATGATCTAATGCTTGCTCTGCTCTTGACGCAATATTATGCATTGTCTGTACAGCTTCCACTGGATACAATCCTGCAGCAGTTTCACCAGAAAGCATAATTGCATCTGTACCATCGAAAATAGCATTTGCTACGTCACTTGCTTCAGCACGTGTTGGCCTTGGGTTACGCTGCATAGAATCAAGCATTTGTGTTGCAGTAATAACTGGTTTGCCAAGAGCATTACATTTTTTAATAAGCATTTTTTGAACAAGCGGAACTTCTTCCGCAGGAATTTCTACACCTAGGTCTCCACGTGCAACCATTAGGCCATCTGATACTTCGAGAATTTCATCAATATTATCCACACCCTCTTGGTTTTCAATCTTCGGAATGATATGGATATGAGTTGCATTATTTTCTTCCAACAATTGACGAATTTCCAAAACATCTTTTCCACGCCGAACGAAAGAAGCTGCGATAAAATCAACATCTTGTTGAATACCAAAAAGAATATCTTGTGTATCTTTTTCAGTTATTCCTGGCAAGTTAACAGTTACTCCCGGAACATTGACGCCTTTTTTATTTTTTAACGTACCACTGTTCAAAACTTTTGTTTGAATTTGATTTGAGGCTTTATCGATTTTGATAACTTCAAGACCTATTAAACCATCGTCCAATAAGATTTTCGATCCAACATGAACATCATCAATTAATCCAGGGTATGTAACAGAAAATTTTTCTGCAGTTCCTTCTACTTCATCCATTGAAACAATCACATTTTTTCCTGTTTGAAGCTCAATTGACCCGTTAACCATGTTATGTGTACGAATTTCTGGACCTTTTGTATCAAGTAGAATTGCAACTGTTTTACCAGTAAATTTAGCTGCTTCACGGATATTTTTGATTCGCTGTCCGTGCTCTTCAAAATTACCATGGGAAAAATTCAGGCGTGAAACATTCATTCCTGCATTTATTAGTTCTATAAGCTTTTCAACGCTTTCACTTGCGGGTCCAATTGTACAAACGATCTTTGTTTTACGTAACATTTACAATTCCTCCTGTTTAGGTAAAAATTTAAAGAAAACTCGCCGATTGGTGAGCCCCTAAGGGCAATGATTAGGCGTAGTTGCCCTTATGTTTAGCCAAGAAAGCTGCTAGCCAGAGAAAAGGAATAGTGACTAAATACAGACATGTCTTCAAAAAAGAAAACACTTTTTCTAAAAGTAGCTTGCGTTTCCATGCCGGAACTTTCCTTATCTAATGGCGAACATCTATCTAAGAACGTAAAATGACAATTAAATCGATAATTCTTTTGAAAGTTTAAAAAGATCCAAATCCAATTTATGCTTTCTACCTAAAGCCTCTATAATGTCATAATCTACAAGTTTATTTTTCTCGATCCCTACAGCTCGGCCACCTTTTCCTTCTATAAGAAGTTCTACTGCACGCGCACCTAATCGGCTTGCAAGCACCCTGTCAAATGCAGTTGGCGATCCTCCACGTTGTATATGACCAAGTACAGATACTCTTGTATCAAAGTTTGTTTTCTCTTTCAATTCCTTACCAAACTCGACGCCACTACAAACGCCTTCTGCGACTACAATAATACTGTGTTTTTTTCCACGTTCATTTCCTTTACGGAGACGATCAGCAATCTCGTCCATGTCATAGTTTTCTTCTGGAATTAAAATAGTTTCAGCTCCACCAGCAAGACCCGCCCATAGTGCAAGGTCTCCTGCATCCCTACCCATTACCTCAATGACAAAAGTTCTCTCATGTGAAGTTGCTGTATCACGAATCTTATCTATTGCATCAATAACTGTATTCAATGCTGTATCAAAGCCAATTGTAAATTCTGTTCCTGGTATATCATTGTCAATCGTTCCTGGTATCCCTACACAAGGAAAACCTAGCTCTGTTAAGGCCTTCGCACCACGATATGAACCATCTCCACCAATTACTACTAAACCTTCAATTCCATTGGATCTTAATAGTTCAATCCCCTTTTTTTGGACTTCTTTATCTTTAAATTCCGGGCAACGTGCGGTATAGAGCATGGTGCCGCCACGATGAATAATATCACCAACAGAACCAAGTTCAAGTTTTTTTATATTTCCACTTATTAATCCTGAATATCCTCCGTAGATTCCAAAAACCTCTAATTCATGGTAAATCGCTTTCCTTACAACAGCTCTAATAGCTGGATTCATACCCGGAGAGTCTCCGCCACTTGTTAAAACTCCAATTTTCTTCATTTTTTGCACCTCGATTTATGGATTAAAAATATATAGCATTTTATAATAAAAGTAATAAAGTGAATAATCACTTATATTTATTTTTAAACAATATTTATATGAATATTTATAAAATACCACGAAGAAATCCCTATCACAACATAATCGTACCTACAAAATTAATAGACGGAATTATTAATGAACTGAAAGCGTTTTACCACAAAATGAAAGCCTCTTCATTACTCTTTCATATGAAATTACTAGTAGAGAAAGAAAAAAACGTGTCTGATAGACACGTTCTTATTTTACCCCGATAGTATCATTAATAATAGAATACTTGCCAATAGCTCTAAATTTTTGATAACGATTATCAATCAATTCTTCACTAGACAGTTGCAAGAGGGATTGAAGTGATTCTTTAAGTACCTTTTCAATTTCGGCAGCTTGCTTTTGTACATCTTTATGAGCTCCTCCCCTAATTTCAGGAATAATTTCATCTATAATCCCGAAATGTTTTAAATCTGGCGCAGTAATTTTCATTGCTTCAGCTGCGACTTTAGCTTTAGAGGCATCTCTCCAAAGAATAGAGGCCGCACCTTCAGGAGAAATAACTGAATAGGTTGAGTTTTCTAGCATATGAATGTAATTGCCTACTCCAAGTGCGAGCGCACCACCACTTCCACCTTCTCCAATCACAATACAAATTACTGGTACACGTAGTCCTGCCATTTCAACTAAATTTTTTGCAATTGCCTCACTTTGACCACGCTCTTCGGCAGCCTTCCCTGGATATGCACCTTTTGTATCAATAAAACAAATGATTGGGCGATTAAATTTATCAGCCTGCTTCATTAATCGAAGTGCTTTCCGATACCCTTCAGGATGTGGCATTCCAAAATTCCTACGAATATTCTCCTTCGTATCTTTTCCTCTTTGATGGCCGATTACAGTTACTGGTAACCCTTGAAAACTGGAAATTCCGCCTACAATTGCTTCATCGTCTCCATATGTCCGATCTCCGTGACACTCAAAAAAATCCTCAAATAAAATGGCAATATAATCAAGTGTTGTCGGTCTGTTAGGGTGTCGGGCTATTTGGACACGATCCCATGGTTTTAGGTTATCATAAATATCTTTTTCAAGTTTTTCAAGCCGCTCTTCTAATTTTTCAATTTCAGAGGTTAGATCCATATCGGTAGACTTCGTAAACTCACGTAATTCCATGATCTTTTTTCTTAATTCAATTACCGGTCGTTCAAACTCAAGTTCTCCTACCAATTCAATTCACCACCATGTTCATGTAATGCAAGAATTGTCCCAATTTGATCTTTTAAATCCAATCTAGAGATAACTGCATCAAGTTGCCCATGCTTCAAAAGAAATTCCGATGTTTGGAAATCTTCAGGAAGTTCTTCTCTGATCGTTTGTTCAATAATCCGTCTGCCTGCAAATCCTATCAATGCACCTGGTTCCGCAAAGTTGTAATCTCCAACAGATGCAAAGCTTGCAGATACTCCGCCAGTTGTTGGATGGGTCATAATTGAAATAAATAGTCCCTTATTTTCACTGAACCTTTGAAGAGCAACACTAGTTTTCGCCATTTGCATAAGACTAATAACACCTTCTTGCATTCTAGCGCCACCAGAGGCAGTGAAGATAATAAATGGAACAGACAGTTCATTCGCCTTTTCAACAGCCCTCGTTATTTTCTCTCCAACAACAGAGCCCATGCTTCCCATTCTAAAGGACGCATCCATAATCGCTAAAACTATTTTTTTATTGTGGACATTTCCAACTCCCGTAACAACTGCCTCGTTAAGGTTGGTCTTTTGTCTATCTTGCTCAACCTTTTCAAGATAGCCAGTGAAATTCAAAGGATTTTCAGATATCATATTGGCATCCATTTCTTCAAAGCTTCCTTCATCAATAAAGCTAGTAAGCCGCTCCTGTGAATTCATTTGGTGATGGAAACCGCAATGCAGGCAAACCTTTAAATTTTTTAATAGTTCTTTTGTATACATTATTTTTTTACAGGAAGGGCATTTTGTCATAATTCCTTCTGGAACATCTTGTTTTACCGACTCTGAAGGAATCGTTGCATACTTTTTCTTTTTTATATTATTTTTTATAAAAAGCTCTTTAAGCAAGGTGAAACCTCCCTTGAATGTCAACTTAAGGTGAAGCTAGCAATTTTTCTATGTATTTATACTCTGAAGTCTTCCTTTTTAACTACCATTTCATTCATATAACAAAGATGATCAAGTGGTGGTCAGACCACTTGATTATTTAAAATTCCCATTACAATGTAGGCTTAAATTGCTTATCTTATTCAAATAAAGTGAAAACCATCAAAAATTATCAGTAACTATTATTGGAGAATCCGACATTTTTCTAAGTTTCCGATAGGCAGAAAGAGTTTCTTCCTCATTATTTGCTTCCATTGCATTTAGAAGATTGTAAAAATCTATTTTGGTAAATTTCTTTTTTTCATATGAGATTGATTGATAATAATCCTTTAAGATTAACCAAATTTTAAGTAATAAGTGGTTTTCTGTCTTCTTAATAATTAAGTAAAAAAAATCATCATCATTAAGCTTGCCATCTTCTAGCTCCAACTTTAAATCCTGAAAATCAACTTCTTGGTTTCTTAGCAGAAGCCGCAGACAATCCATTTCAATAAAATATTTTGTATCACTAACATCTTGCTTTGCCTTTTCATCCTGTAAAACAAATGTGCTTACAAGTTTAACAAGGTGATTCTCCCGAAAATCTCTGATATACGTTCCTTCACCTTGCTTTGTCTCGATCAAACCAAGTAATTCAAGAGCTCTTAATGCCTCGCGAACGGAAGAGCGCCCAACATTCAGGCGCTCAGATAACTTTCGCTCTGAAGGGATTTTATCACCGGATTTTAGACCATCTTCTGTTATCATGTCTCTTAACTGCTTCACAATCTCTATATAAACCTTTGAACTTTGAGTGGCATTTGTCACTTATTTATCATTCGCTTTTATCAATTGTGGCAAGTCTTTTCGTTTTTTCCTTTATTTCTTCAGGGTCGACTTTTAGACGAGCAACGCCTGTTTCCATGGCCGCTTTTGCAACTGCTGCAGCAACTGCTGGAGCAACTCTAGGATCAAAAGGACCTGGAATAACATAGTCTGCATGCAGTTCATCTTCACGAATCAAGCCGGCAATTGCCTCAACTGCAGCAACTTTCATTGCTTCGTTAATATTCGTTGCACGCACATCAAGTGCACCCCTAAAAATTCCAGGAAATGCGAGAACATTGTTGACTTGATTAGGGAAATCTGAGCGTCCTGTACCAACCACTCTCGCTCCAGCTTCTTTTGCCAGCTCAGGCATAATTTCTGGATCTGGATTAGCCATAGCAAAAATAATGGAATCTTCATTCATAGAGGAAACCATTTCTTTTGTTAAAGCACCTGCAGCCGAAACACCAATAAATACATCTGCGCCTTTAATGACATCTTTCAGGCTGCCATGAATTTTATTGATATTGGTAAATTTCGCCACTTTATCTTTAACCGCATTCATGCCCTGTGGTCGACCTTCATAGATGGCGCCTTTGGTATCACACATAATGATATCTCTTACACCATAGCTATATAACAGTTTAATAATAGCGATTCCAGCTGCACCTGCTCCGTTGGCTACAATTTTGATTTCATTCATTTTCTTACCAACAAGTTTAAGTGCATTTACAAGTCCAGCAGTTGTAACTATAGCTGTTCCATGTTGATCATCATGGAAGACAGGAATATTTGCCTCTTTTTTTAATCTTTCTTCTATGATAAAGCAATTTGGGGCTGCGATATCTTCTAAATTAACTCCGCCAAAAGTTGGCTCAAGTAGCTTTACAGTTTCAATTATTTTTTCAATGTCTGTTGTGTTTAAACAGATCGGGAAAGCATCTACCCCAGCAAAGGATTTAAATAAAACTGCTTTTCCTTCCATTACTGGAAGTGCAGCTTCCGGGCCAATATTTCCTAAACCAAGGACAGCAGTTCCGTCTGAAACAACGGCTACCATGTTCCCCTTCATTGTATAATCGTATACTTTGTCAGTGTTTTCATAAATATCTTTACACGGTTCAGCTACACCTGGGGAGTATGCAAGACTAAGATCCTTTGCATTTCGAACTTGAACTTTAGATTTCGATTCCAATTTACCTTGATTAATTAAATGCAGGTGTAATGCCTCTTCACGCAAGGTCATGATTCGATCACTCCTAAGGATTTTTTCAAGAAATTGCTTAAAATAGTTTGATTTAAATGTGGTCAGACCATATATCTCCATTTTCAATATAACATATATTAAAGAGTTGTAAAGATTAATCTCTCAATTTCACATTCCCTATACCTAGTAATTTTTTTAATTTTCTTAATAATTCTTCATTTATATTAATATTATGTTCCTTATCCAATCTGACTGTTTTACCTGTACTTTCATAATGCAAAACAACACCAGTTTCACCTTTATTACCCCTCAATATTTGTTCTAATTGCTGGAGGTAAGTTGGTTCTTGTTTTTCATTAACTATTTTAAGGTATAATAAAGATTTTTTCACATGATCTTCTTTAATCCATACTTCCATACTAGCTACCTTTTGAATGAGAAACTGAGGATTACCCTCTCTATTCTCTGTCTTTCCTTCAATTACAGCAAGTTTTCCTTGTTCTAGAAAATTCGAATATTTTTTATACACTTCAGGGAATACAACCGCCTCTAGCTCTCCACTTGAATCACTAACAGTTAGAAATGCCATTGAGTCGCCCTTTTTTGTGCGAATTTTTTTAACTATATTTATATAGACACAGGCAGTGCCCCTTTTACTATCAGAAGCTAGATCGAATAAAAGATTTACCCCTCTTTCCTCTAGTACTTGTTTGTAGATAGAAACAGGATGGTCTGTTAGGTACAGGCCTAATGCATCTTTTTCAAAAGAAAGTTTGTCTTCCATTCGAATTGGATCTACTTGAACATATTTCGGCTTCAGTAATAGTTCTTCTTCCATGAAAAGATCAATTTGATCGGAGGAATTTGGTTTAACCAATTGAGCATGCATAAGCGCAACATCCAAACTTGCTAAGAGCACTGAACGATCTTCCCCAAATTCATCGAAACTCCCCGAATGCACAAGGAATTCAAGGATTTTTCGATTGACCGTTTTTGGTGAAACACGAATACAAAAATCAAATAGATCATTAAACTTTTTCATTTTCCTCACTTGCAATATTTCTTTAAGCGCAGATGCACCTACTCCCCTTATTGCAGCAAGACTATAACGAATAGACTCATTTTTTACAAAGAAAAAGAAATTACTATCATTAATAGATGGAGGAAGAATTCGGATACCCATTTGTTTTGATTCTCTAACATACTGCGCTATCTTCAAATCATTTCCAATCACTGATGTTAAGAGACCAGCCATAAAATAATTTTGATAATGTGCTTTCAAGTATGCCAGTTGATAGCTAATCATACTGTATGCTACTGCATGGCTTCGGTTAAATCCATAATTAGCAAACTTTACAATTAGATCATAAAGTTCGTTTGCAAATGGTTCTTCATACCCTTGTTTTAATGCACCCTGGACGAAATGATTTCTTTCCATATCTAAAACATCTTTTTTCTTTTTCCCAACCGCTCTCCGTAAAAGATCTGCCTCCCCAAGTGAAAATCCTGCAATTTTGGAAGCAATTTGCATGATCTGCTCCTGATAAACAATCACACCATACGTATTTTCTAAAATAGGTTTAAGATCTTTATGCGGATAATCAATAGGCTTTCGATGGTGCTTTCGGTCTATATAAAGTGGTATATTTTCCATTGGCCCTGGTCGGTAAAGAGCATTGACAGCAACAATATCTTCAAATCTTGAAGGCATAAGCTTAATTAGAACTTTTCTCATTCCATCTGATTCAAGCTGAAAAATGCCGGTCGTTTCACCCTTAGATAGCAATTCAAAGGTTTTCTTATCATCCAATGGAAGGGACTTAATATCAATCTTTTTACCTAATTGATGGTTAATTGATTTTAAGATATTTTCAATGAGTGAAAGATTTCGTAACCCAAGGAAATCCATTTTCAATAGGCCCATTTCCTCAAGATGTTCCATAGAATATTGGGTCAAATAGACATGGTTATGGCCTTCTTGGATCGGAACAAGTTCAGTAAGTGGTTTCTCACTAATTACCACTCCAGCCGCATGTGTGGAAGTATGTTTTGGAAGTCCTTCTAGCTTTTGGGCGGTTTCAAAGAGGCTCTGATTTGAAGGGGTCGCATTAACAAATTCCCTAAGTTTTTTTGATTCTTGTAAGGCAGTACTTAAGTTAATGCCTAGTCGCGCTGGAACAAGCCTTGATAATTGATCCAATTCCTTCGAGTTTAAACCAAATACCTTTCCTACATCCCTTAAAGCAGCTTTTGCAGCCAAAGTTCCAAACGTTATAATCTGTGCGACATGAAGTTCACCGTATTTCTTAGCTACATACTCTATTACATCCTCACGCCTTTGATCTGGAAAATCAATATCAATATCAGGCATCGATATTCTTTCAGGATTCAAAAAACGTTCAAATAACAATTGATGTTCAATGGGGTCAACATCTGTAATAAATAAGACGTATGCAACTAGAGATCCCGCTGCTGATCCGCGGCCGGGACCAGTTAAAATTCCATGTTCACGAGAATATTTCATAAAATCCCACACAATTAAAAAGTAATCACTAAATTTCATTCGTTTAATCACGGTTAATTCATAGTCAAGACGTTCAAAATATTCCTTCTTGGGAGAATGAAACCTCTTCAAAATCCCTTCATTACACAATTCTTCAAGGTATTCATCTGCCAACTGACCATTTTCGGTAGGAAATTTAGGCAAATAGGATTTATTGAGCTCTATATTAACATTACATCTTTTGACTATTTTAAGGGTATTCTCTAAAGCCTCAGGATACTCTGATAAACATTCAACCATTTCATTAGCAGATTTCAAATAAAATTGATTACTTCCAAGCACTTCTCGATGATCTTCCTGTAATTTATCACCATTTTTTATAGCCAGTAAACATTCATGGGCAAACATATCCTCTTTTTCTAAATAATGAACTTGGTTGGTGGCGACAATCGGTATATCCATCTCTTTTCCGATTAAATAAAACTTTTTTCTAATTTCACTTTCCTGTTCCATTTGATGATTTTGAACTGAAAGAAAAAAGTTTCCTCTTCCAAACAAATGATCAAATTTTCCAATTAAATTCTTTGCCTCGGTTTCCTTTCCCTTTATAAGATATTGTTCAATTTCACCTTCTATACCAGGCGTAATGGCAATAAGCCCTTTTATGTAGTGTTTTAGCCATTTCATTGGAATTCCATTTTTAGCTTTGGTTTGAACAACACTGGAAATTTTAAGTAAATTTTTAAAACCTACTTCATTCTCCGCTAGTAATACTAATGGAAATGAAGTTTCTTCTTCTGTTATTGCACTTTCCATATCGACTGTTAATCCGATAATTGGATTCATTTCATTTTTACGGCAAAGTTTATAAAATTCCACTGCCCCATACATCACGTTTCTATCCGTTAGCGCAAGAGATGAAAATCCTTTTTTCTTCGCATTCATAACTAAGTTTTCAATAGAAGCTGTACTTGTCAGTAGAGTATACGCACTATATGTTTGAAGGTGAATAAATGACACGTAATCACACCCTTTTAAAATCTTTATTATCTTTTAATTATAGTCCTTCATCAAAAAAAAAGAAAATATGTTCTCATTTTCAACTAAATAGCTATGTTAAAAAACTCTGTTGATTTTATCAATATAATTCGCCAAAGCTAACCAATTATCAGAAACATATTCTTGATACTTCGTCCATATGATGATAGAAAGATCATTGATATAAGGTTAGGTGGTTTTAGAAAATGAAAGAAATAGGCTTCTTTCCTTCTTTTATTGAAAGTTATTTTATAGCTTTAGGAGTATTGCTTGGAGGTTCGCTTATTGGTGGTCTCTCAGCTTTCTTGACTGGGCAACCATTATTAACAACAATTTACCGCTTGTCCACATTGCTAAGGATATGGGCAATCGTAGCGGCAATCGGAGGAACATTTGATACTGTGTACAGCTTCGAAAGAGGGATTTTCGATGCGGCTACGAAGGATATATTCAAGCAACTTTTACTGATCACGGCTGCATTGGGAGGTGCCCAAACAGGAGCACTACTCATAAAATGGTTAACCCAGGAGTATGTCTCATCATGAGAATTCCCCCGTTATACAGACGCCCTTCTTGGCAGCGGTTTTTAGCTGGAGCTGCCATTGGAGGTGCTATTAGCTGGTGCATATTTATTTATATCTATGGATTTTGGCAAGAAAAGTATACGAAGCTCATTCATGCGCAGCGTGAGGAAATTGCTGAATTAAATAATGATATTAAAATTTGGCAGGATGAATATAAGGCTGCAAATAAGCGAAATATTGAACAAATCACTGTTCAAAAAATCAATGTAAGAATTACAAACTGGGAAAAATATTCTCTAGATTCTTATAGTGCTTTTGAGGTAGAAGATTCGGTAAAAGAAGATATTGGTATGATGGTGGCAAAAGACTTAGAAACTGTCTATAAAAGTAAAGATTTAATCAAAAAAATTATTGAAAATAAAACAGTAAAGATTAATGGTAAAGAATATAAACTTGAAGTAAAGGAAATGGTTATTTATACAACCCTTTCCATTCAACTAGAAATCCATTTTAGTAATTAAAAATCGGTCCTCGAGGGAGTCTCAGGACCGAAGTCTTATTAATTTTTCAAGTAACTATCACATTGATAGCACATTGGACCGTGGCATTTTTCTGATTTATTCTTTTGCTTCACACGCTTTTTCTACCTCTGCAATGACCTCATCAACCTGATCCCATGAATAAATAGACGCCCCTGCTGCGAGTGGATGACCACCACCATTGTACATTTTAGCTACTTCATTAATTACAGGCCCTTTGGAGCGAAGACGAACGCGAATTTGATCCTTTTCTTCTATGAAAAAGACCCAAGCCTTGATTCCCTTAACATCTCCTAATGTGCCTACTAGTAACGAAGCCTCGGAAGGCATAGCACCATATTCATCTAAAAGGCTCTTCGAAAGGACCATTGATGCAACACCACTTGGCCTGAACTCAAAATTTTGCAAAATATGGCCATTTAATTTTATGATATTAGCATCAAGTTCGTACATTTTGTCGTAAAGTTCTGTCCTTGAAAAATGGTAATGAATCAATTCTCCAGCATAAGTAAATGTCTTTTCAGTTGTACTTGGAAAAAGGAATCTTCCCGTATCTCCGACTATTCCTGCGTATAATAACCGTGCGGCTTCATCGTTTATTTTAAGACCTTTATCACTTCCAAATAAATAAAATTCATAAATCATTTCACTTACTGAGCTTGCACTTGTATCGACCCAAACTAAATCACCATATGGATCTTCATTTGGATGGTGATCAATTTTTATCAGCATATCCCCTATCATATACCTCTTGTCACAAATTCTTTCTGCATTAGCGGTATCACAGACAATCACAAGTGCCCCTTCGTAGACCTCATCAGTAATTTGATCAAGACGGCGTAAATAATGGAGCGATGGGTCTTCTTTGCCAACTGCGTATACCCTTTTATCTGGGTAAGTAGCTTTTATTATTTCAACTAACCCACACTGCGAGCCATATGCATCAGGATCTGGGCGAACATGGCGATGGACAATGATTGTTTCATACCTTTTAATTGCTGCTAGTATTTTTTCTTTCATCAAGAAGCTCCTTCGGAAAATGAATTTATTATTGACTATGTTTACTAAATATTCATTATGGCATTTCAGATCAATACAAGGTAAACTAAAAACAAGATTGTCGAAATATGGAGGATTTAAAATGCCAGTACTTGTTATTTTAATTGTTATTTTACTTGCTTTCTATGTATTTTATAAAATAAAGTACGTACGAAGCAACCGTCCTGTCGAAAAAAAGTGGCTCTCTGCTAAATCAAGAATAGTTCTTGGTCTCCTTGTCTGTCTATTTGGAGTTAACCAGTTATTCTTGTTTCATACAATTGTTACTTATTTAATAGCTGCCATTTTTATTATCTTGGGTGGTCTGAGCGCTATATCTGGTTTTAAGATATATAAACATTATCTCCCATTTGCTATCGAGGAAGCCGAAATCCTCAAAGGTAAAGAATAAAGTGAAGCCGCTTCTATTTATGAAGCGGCTTTTACATATCTTACTATCATCAATGGAATTGTCCACAATCACTTGAGGAACGAGCGAAGCCTCTGTTCACCATTTTCCTAATGTCGATCAATTAGTTGACACATCATCAGTGCCTTCCCAACGAGAACTCCATCATTAAAAACTTCAACATCCACTTTACCAAATTTACGTCCAACTTCAAGAACCTTCGGATAAATACCAATAACACAATCCATTTGAACTGGCTTTAAAAAATAAATGGTCATATTTTCAACAACGAGATCACCTTTTTTATAGTTCCTTAAAACGCGGCTTGCAGCTTCTGAGACAATCGTTGTGAACACCCCATATGAGATAGTTCCAAGATGATTTGTCATCTGTGGAGTGATTTCACAGGAGTACATATCCTCCCCTTTTGTCTTTCCACGAATTAGAACCAATTGGTTGGTTACGATATTATCTAAAGTTTCTCCAACCTGTGGTTGACGTTGATTCATTTGCAAAGCCTTCAAAACATCTTGCCTGCTTACAATCCCCTCAAGTCGATTGGAATCATCTACAACAGGAATTAATTCTATTCCTTCCCATACCATCATATGTGCAGCAGATGCGACACTTGTTTTTCCACTAACTATAAGCGGGTTTTTCGTCATAATCTTTTCAATTAATGTTTCCTGATCATGTCCAATAATATCCTTAGCTGTTATAATACCCTGGATTTTCATATTTTGATCGACGACTGGGTAACGGCTATGTGATGTGTCTTGATTATACTGCTTCCACTGCAAAATTTTATCACTTGTATTTAAATAAAATATTTCCTGTAACGGTGTTAGAATATCTTCTACTAGGATAATTTTCTTTTTAATCAATTGATCATATATTGCACGATTGATCATGGTCGCAACAGTAAATGTATCATAGCTTGTTGAAATAACTGGAATCTGTAGTTTATCTGCTAACTTTTTCACGTCATCCTCTGCATCAAACCCACCTGTTATTAGTACAGCAGCACCTGCTTTTAATGCAAGCTCATGAGCCTTTGCGCGGTTACCAATAATCAACAGATTACCAGCTCCCGTATAACGCATCATAGCCTCTAATTTCATCGCACCAATAACAAATTTATTTAGGGTTTTATGTAGCCCTGCTTTTCCACCTACGACGTGGCCATCTACAATATTTACAACCTCTGCGAAAGTGAGATTTTCAATGTTTTCTCTTTTTTTACGTTCAATACGAATGGTTCCAACTCTTTCAATTGTACTAACAAAGCCCTTATTCTCAGCATCCTTAATTGCACGATACGCGGTTCCTTCACTTACCTTCATCGCCTTGGCGATTTGTCGCACTGATATTTTTTCTCCGATCGAAAGTTCATCAATGTACTGTAGTATTTGTTCATGCTTTGTGGCCAAGATTTTCACCCTTTATATTTAAATTATCCCCATAATCCGGGTCACTCATTTACCGGTATGAACTTAGATTTAATTATAAAGCGAAAAAAGCCTTGATTCAATGCAATATGGGACATTGGGCAAATTAGCATCAATGAAAGGAACGCTTCTTACTAGTTCTTTGCTTTTGAACATGTCCATTTTGTTGAAGCTTTTTTCTTGGATGATACAGCAACCCTGTAAGATTTCCCGCAATAACAATTAGAGCAAACGAAAGCCAGATAAGGGAAAATGCCTCCTGTGCCCCACCAGTTGTTAAAGATAGCTTTGGCACTGCAAAATAAAGCAAAAATCCACATACTAAAAGACAAAGTAAATATCTGTTCTTTTTCATTTATTTTCCTCCTTAAAGACTGCTTGTTTAATCTTTATGCTCTAAGTGGAAAAAAAAGTCGAACACATTGCAAGAACCTTAGATTTCTATTTCTTCACCAGGGTTTAATATTCTACCATTTCCATCCTCAATCATTTTGATAAACTTTTTGGGATCCTGTTTAATAGGCGGGAATGTATTATAGTGAATAGGCACAACTATTTTCGCCTTTAATAGCCCTGCTGCATATGCTGCATCTTCAGGTCCCATTGTAAAGTTATCTCCAATTGGCAAGAAAGCAACATCAATCGGATGGCGGTCACCAATTAATTTCATATCTGAAAAAAGTCCTGTGTCACCAGCATGATAGATCGTTTTTCCTTCATTCATAAACAGAACCCCTGCAGGCATTCCTAAATATATGATTTCCTTTTGTTCAGTCATCAAACCAGTACTATGAAAAGCTTGCGTGAATTTGACCTTTCCAAAATCAAACTGATAAGCACCACCGATATTCATCCCATGAGTTTGCAGTCCTTGCCAGCTAAAGTATGTAGCAATTTCAGCGTTTGATATGATAAGTGCGCCACTTTTTTTAGCTAATTCATACGTATCGCCCATATGGTCCCCATGTCCATGAGTTAAAATAATGACATCAGGATGCATATTTTCTACCTTAAGATCTGTTAGAGTGTTCCCAGTAATGAACGGATCGATTAAAATTGTTTTTCCCGCCGATTTAATTTGGACAACTGAATGTCCATGAAAAGAAACCTTCATAAATTACCTCTCCCTTATTAAAAATTTATATTACTATTTCCCTTTTATCCAAGAAAACTCCTTCTTCTTACATTCTTTCTAATCCTTTTAGTGTTTACTTTTTTTATTTTTGTTGATACTCTCAAAATATGATTTATTTTTAGGGGGGACAAAAAATGAACCAAAGATTAAGTAAATTTCAAGCATGGATGAAAGAAAATGATATTCAAGTCAGCTTTATTACCTCTTCAGAAAATGTATTTTATTTGAGTGGATTTTATAGTGATCCACATGAGCGGTTACTTGCTCTGGGTATTTTCCAAGATGATGAGCCATTTTTAGTTTGTCCTGGAATGGAAAAACATGGTGCGAAAAATTCTGGTTGGGAATCTGAAATCATTGGATACAGCGACATCGATCATCCATGGGAAATGATTCAACAAGCCATTAATAAAAGAAGTAAAAACATCTCAAAAGTAGCAATTGAAAAAGAACACATGAATGTTGAACGCTACGAAGCCATTTCAAATTTATTTCCTAATGCTACATTTATTTCAGCAGAAGAAAAATTAAGAAAGCTTCGAATGATAAAGGATGCTAAAGAATTAAAAACAATTGAAGAAGCATGTTCACTTGCTGATTTTGCCGTTGAGGTCGGGGTAAGTGAAATTAAAGAAGGCAAAACAGAGTTAGAGATTCTTTCAGCGATTGAATTCGCCTTAAAGAAAAAAGGCGTTACAGAAATGTCATTTGCGACAATGGTTTTGACCGGTGCAAATGCAGCTTCACCACACGGAAACCCCGGTTTAACAAAGATTCAAAAGGGCGATCTCGTTTTATTTGATTTAGGAGTTGTCGTTGATCGTTATTGTTCTGATATCACAAGAACAGTTGCCTATGGGGATATTAATGAAAAACAAAAAGAAATTTATGATACAGTTTTAAATGCACAACTTGCTGCGATAGATGCTAGCAAACCAGGGGTTACCTCAGCTGATGTTGACTTAACTGCCCGAAGAATTATTGCTGAAGCAGGGTATGGAGAATATTTTCCACACCGTCTTGGACATGGCCTCGGGATAAGTGTTCATGAGTATCCTTCGATGACTGAAACCAACCAGCTTATTCTTGAAGAAGGAATGGTTTATACGATCGAACCAGGTATTTATGTACCCGATGTAGCAGGAGTTCGGATTGAAGATGATGTCTATATTACTGCCGATGGTGTAAAAGTTTTAACAAAATTCCCTAAAGACCTTCAAATTATTAGACAATAGTGTTTTTAAAGAAAACGGCAGGAGTTCAGAGAAAAAGTCTTCATGTAACGTTCTTTGAAAATTGTCTGTTGATTTCCGCTCCAGGTGCTCGCTTTCCGCGGGGCGGGCGGTGAGCCTCCTCGGCGCTGAAGCGCCTGCGGGGTCTCACCTGTCCCGCTGCTCCCGCAGGAGTCGAGCACCTTACGCTCCAATCAACAGTGTGCCAAAAGCAATAGTACGCTTTAACATAGTCAATGAAAAAAGGCGGCTCAAAATTCAGCATTGAATTTTAGAGTCGTCTTTTTTAATACAGCTATATTTCCTTATTGATAAAAAGAAATTTTTCAGTGCCCTCGCTTAAGTGCCTGCTAGGTCTCCACTAATGTCATTAAAATAGAGGCCTTTTGGAATCATTAGTGGTCTTTGGATGTTTTCAGACTTTTTCACTTTATCTATCTGAGTTGATTGGAGCGGAGGGCACTTGACTCCTGCGGGATTAGAGGGAACGGGAGACCCCACAGACGTACGCCGAGGAGGCTTCCATCCCTCCCCGCGGAAAGCAAGTGAGCAAGTGCCCGGAGCGGAAATCAACGGGCAAAGTTATGGTCTAAATACACTCAACAGGGCTATTTACGTTTTTCTCCACGTTATCGGAACTTCTTAGAGTTTCCGGATCCTTTTTTTCTTTATAGTTTTTCTAGTAATGTTTTGGTATCAGAACTCTCCAAACCAAGTGCTTCAGCAACAGCTTTATATGTTACATAGCCTCCAAGTGTATTGATCCCTTTTAGCAACGCTTCATTTTCAAGGCAAGCCTTTACATATCCTTTATTAGCAATTTGAATGGCATAAGGCACGGTCATGTTTGTTAATGCAATGGTTGAGGTACGTGGAACGGCACCAGGCATATTTGCAACCGCATAATGGACAACCCCATACTTTTCATATGTTGGATTATCATGTGTGGAAATTCGATCTGTTGTTTCAAAAATACCACCTTGGTCAATTGCAATATCCACCACAACGCTTCCAGGTTTCATTGATTTAATCATTTCTTCCGTTACCAATTTGGGTGCCTTTGCTCCTGGAATAAGTACAGCGCCGATAACTAAATCTGATTCTTTAACAGCTTCGGCTAAATTATATGGATTTGACATAAGTGTTGTTATTTCGGAACCGAAAATATCATCAAGTTGACGGAGGCGGTCAGGGTTTAAATCAATAATTGTTACCTTTGCGCCTAAACCAATCGCCATTTTAGCTGCATTTGTTCCGGCTACGCCTCCCCCAATAATCGTAACGATTCCCCTGTGAACACCTGGTACACCTGAAAGAAGAATTCCCTTACCACCATATACCTTTTCTAAGAATTGAGCCCCAATTTGGGCTGCCATCCTTCCAGCAACTTCACTCATAGGAGTTAAAAGTGGAAGTGAGCGGTTTGGTAGCTGCACAGTTTCATAAGCAATTCCAATAACCTTATTATCAAGTAATGCTTTGGTTAGTTCTGGCTCTGGGGCTAAATGTAAATAGGTGAACAAAATTAATCCCTCACGAAAATATGAATATTCACTTGGAAGTGGTTCCTTCACTTTCATTACCATATCCATGGACCAAGCTTCTTTAGCAGTTTCAACGAGTTTTGCACCTGCAGAAGTATAATCTTCATCCAAAAAACCAGAACCCACTCCTGCACCTTTTTCAATAAATACTTCGTGATTAAATTTCAAAAGATTAACGACCCCAGCAGGCGTCATTGCTATCCGGTTTTCATTATTCTTTATCTCTTTAGGCACTCCAATACGCATGTATATACCTCCTAATTTCCTTACCTAGTAAAATAATACGATTTTTCCTTTACAATAGTACCTTATTCTGTTAAAGATAAAAGATATTTACCCAGAATTAATCTTTCCCTATAAGCGTTATTTTACTCCTAATAAAGAAAAATCGCCGATTGGCGTTGATGACTGATTCTTATAAGCTGAAAAAAGCTTTGCCCGATTAAAGGCAAAGCTGTAAAAGCACTAATCATATTTTAATACCAAGGATACATATAAGGATATGGGTATGGGTATGGATAACCGTAATAAGGATAGCCGTAACCGTAACCATAACCATAAGGGCTTAATAATGCCCCTGTTGCCAATCCTCCTAAGAACCCGCCAAAAAATGGAGCTCCACCAAATCCGAAACCGAATGGACGGCCAAACCCAAAACCAAATGGTCGGCCAAATCCAAAACCAAACGGACGACCAAATCCGTGGCCAAATCCTCCGAATCCATGGCCGAATCCTCCAAATCCGTGGCCAAATCCTCCAAATCCGTGGCCAAATCCTCCAAACCCATGACCAAATCCACCGAAACCTGGGCGAATTCTTTCATCTATTGGATCCATATATTGCATTTCGGGACTCATTTTATTCCTCCTCATTTTTTTTATTACTCACATTAAAGGATATGCAACCAAAAAGGAAGACTCTTGGGTAAATGCCCTGATGACAAAAAATTCCCATGGCAAATATCTATTTTATTTAATTTGCACAATTGAAAAAGGCCACCCACGTAGGGCAGCCTTACTTGAATTAAGAATTATATAGTGGTTTCACTTCTCCCTAACTCATCACGATCTTCCTGTAATTCTTCCTGGTCAATAAAACCACTGTTATATGCGTTCATAATTTGTTCGCTTACAACAGTCGCTCCCTGTTCATCAAATTCAAATGAATACTGGTTTTTAGATTCATTTTTTTTCACAAAAAATTCCCCCTTTCAAAGTATGCAACATTATTATTATTCGATATTTCGAAACACATATTCATACTAATTTTTATATAATTTAGGTAAGGAGGAGATGGCAGTGGTACTTAAATATCAAAATATTTTAGTAGCTATCGATGGCTCTATCGAAGCAGAATGGGCTTTTAAGAAAGCAATCGAAATTTCCAAACAAAATAATGCGAGACTTTTATTAGTCCATGTTATTGAAACAAGAACATTTGCCGCAATGGAGGCACTTGATCAAACAATCATTGAAAAAACTGATAAGTATGCAGGAGAACTGCTTAAAAGATATCAAAATCTTGCAACTGATGCAGGGGTATTAAACGTTCAATATGAAATTCATTACGGCTCTCCCAAAGTAAAAATCCCAAAGGAAATAGCAAAAAAACACAACATAGATTTAATTATTTGCGGAGCAACAGGTATGAATGCAATTGAGAGATTTTTAATCGGAAGTGTTTCGCAAAATATTACCCGTTATGCCCCCTGCGATGTACTCGTTGTTCGAACTGAGAAGGATGAAATCTAAGCAAAAACAACTGCGTGTAGCATACAGCTACATGTTTTTTATTTGTTTAAATTGTTCTTTGTAGTAAAATAGAAAAAACTACTTGATGGAGGATAAAAAATGAAAGAATGCTTTGCTTTCGATCAACGGCTTGGTATTTCCATACCTGACCTAAAGTTAGATTGGGATCATTATAAAAAAGAAGTTCAACATTCCATTTTATTTAATTGGGAAAAAATTCGTGGTTCCATTCCCGACCGAATTGCAGAGCTCGAAGAAGATATTAACGAGAAACAAGCATTGTTATCAAATGAAAGTGACTTTCCACGCTCATGTGAATTAAATAGCGAAATAGCTGAGCTTGCTTCTATTATTAATGATTTATGGATTTGGTTTCGTGCAAATCAAACCGTTTCAACAAAAGTTCATCAATAAAGAAAAATCTACGATTGGCGTGGATTACAGAGGTGTAGTTGCAGTTATGCGCTAGCAGAATTTATGGATATAAGTTCTGATTAGCTAAAGAAAGGATGACCCATATAAAAAATTTGGCCATCCTCTTTTTTTCATATTTTAATTAAAGGTCTTTTTTTAATTCCATAACAACATGGCCAATTTCTGGAAGGATTAATTTATTCATTGCAAGCTTTACAGCCCCAGTTGATCCTGGAGTGGAGAAAACTGCTTTATTATGTATTACTCCAGCAATAGCCCTTGAAAGAATGGCAGCCGATCCAATATCCTCTTGGTAGCTAAGCATCCTAAATATTTCTCCAAAACCTACTATTTCTTTTTCTAAAAGTTCTTTTACGGTCTCAATGGTAACATCCCGTTTAGCAATTCCCGTTCCACCATTTAGCAAAATTGCATCGATATTTTCCTCGGAACAACCTTTAAGTATTTCTTCCTTAATTGGGGATATTTCATCTTTTACAATGACATAATCAGTAACCATATGTCCCGCTTCTTGTAAAAGTTCAATCATCAATTTACCGCTTTTATCCGTTTCTTTGTCCCTTGTATCACTTACAGTAATAATTTTAACATGAACAATTTTTTTTGCTCTTTCTTTATGTTCTTTAGTACTCATCGTTTCCCACCTCTTTATTTTTCAGAAAGCGAAGCTGATAATATTTATGGGCAAACTCCGTTACATTCTTTGTAAATCGAACATTCGCTCCAGCACCTATGGCCACACTTACAAAAGGAATTCCTTGAATTATTCTTTTTCGGAACATTATAATAACCATTGCTTTTACTAATTGTTGAACTAAAGGCTCAACCCAGGCAAAATCCGTTATATCTTCTTCTCCGTTATAAAAATAACGATCGTAGCCTTCCAATTCATCCATTAAGGTATTCCAACCTTCTTTTTGGAATCTCGGCGGTAATGTTGCTGTATGAAAAACCTTTAGGGACGTCATCATTTCATAAGGGGTGTTGATTTCAAATCCGTAGGTCATTGCAATTAGTTGGACTACTCTCAAATTAATAATTGCCATTGTTGGAATATCAGTTCCTACAAAAATGGTACTTCCTGTTCCTGTCAATCCACCTTGGACAAATGAATAGAAACGATGTCTAGCCATTTGTTGCTCTGCGATATATTGCAATTGATCTAGTTTCAATGTTTTTAAATCAGCAATTTTTTCTACATTATTATTAAAAATTCTTCCAGCGGATAAAATCCGTTCCCTAGCCTCCAATTGCATTTGTGATCCTTGGATTATTGAGTGGAAATGAAACAACCAACTGTCCACAACTGAAAAAAACTTCTTTTGAATCTTTTCAGGAAGCATGCCAAAAGATTGTTCTAAAAATTTTTCATATGTTAATCGAAAGTCATTCGGCTCATAATCCAAAAGTTTATTTTCCCAATCCCGGATTCGTTTTAGGACTTTCCTCTCCCAGTCCGTCAATGGCATAAGTCTGAGCCCTCCTATTTTTCAATTATTATAACATATTATAGTAAAGCGAAAGCATTCTGTTTAGCCCCGAAAAGCTGGATGTCTGCGCTAGATAAAGAAAACTCGCCGATTGGCGCCGATGATTAGGCGTAGTTGCTCTTATGCGCGAGCAGAAGTTATGGATATATATTCTGATTAGCAAAAAAAAAGTCAAAAGCACCTTTTGTAGGTACTTTTGACTTTTTATATTTTTAATGAATATTTGCTAAACGAACCACATCTCGAGCAATCATTACTTCTTCGTTCGTTGGAATAATGATGACTTTAACTGGTGAATGTGGGTAGGTAATAAATGCTTCTTCTCCTCTTACTTTATTAAGCGTTGGATCAAAATAAACACCCATAAATTCAAGGCCTCTTAGAACATTTGCTCTAATGACGTCACTATTTTCACCAATTCCAGCTGTGAAAATAATCGCATCTACACCACTCATCCGAGCAGCATATGAACCAATATAACTATGAATACGATTTGCAAAAACTTCTATTGCAAGTTTAGCACGTTCATTTCCCTTTTTAGCTTCAATTTCAATATCCCTTAAATCACTTGAAAAGCCAGAAACAGCTAACATACCGCTTTTTTTATTTAAAACATCAACAACTTCATCAGCTGTCTTATTTGTTTTTTCCATGATATATGGAATAAGGGCTGGGTCAATATCTCCTGAACGAGTACCCATCGTTACTCCAGCAAGAGGTGTAAAGCCCATTGATGTATCAATCGATTTACCACCTTCAATTGCGGCAATACTAGCTCCGTTCCCTAGGTGGCAAGAAATAAGGCGTAAATGTTCTTCCGGACGACCAAGGAGTTCAGCAGCACGCTGGGATACATATTTATGGGATGTACCATGGAATCCATACTTACGGATACCATATTCCTCATAATACTCAAATGGAAGACTGTAAAGATATGAACTCTCAGGCATCGTTTGATGGAAAGCTGTGTCAAATACAGCAATAGCAGGAACTTCTGGAAGTATACGCTTGAATGCTTTAATCCCAGTAACATTAGCAGGATTATGCAATGGAGCCAATTCTGATAACTCTTCTAATTTATCAATTACACTGTCAGTTATTAGAACCGAGTCATTGAAAGCTTCCCCACCGTGTACAACTCGATGGCCGATTCCAACAATCTCACTAAGTGATTGAATAATTCCTAAATTCGTTAACTTGTCCACAAGCATTTTAACTGCTACTTCATGATTAGGAATGTCTACTATTTCCTGTATCTTTTCACCGTTTACTGTAATATTAAAAATTGAATCATTTAAGCCGATTCTTTCAATTAAACCTTTTGTGATAACGTCTTCACTAGGCATTTCAAACAGTTGAAATTTTAATGAAGAACTACCAGCATTAATAGCAATTATTTTCGACATAATTTCCGCTCCTTTTATATAACAACATATAGTATGTAAGGTCATTGTTAGAGAACAACCTTATTGTGTGCAATTAGATATAAAATATTTCTCTCAATTTTTCATTAAAACACTCTACCACTAACATTACAAGCTTAGTTTACAAAGAAAGCACTTTCATTAAAAAATAAATGAATTCAGATTTTTACCACTATTCATTAAAAATAAAAACCGGTATCCTAAATACCGGTTTACTATCCCTTATTCTCTTTAATCCATTCGTCAATTTTTCGTAGAATGCGATCCATTTCTACTGCGTTTGAAATAGTTGGTAATTGAGCTAGAAGGACCTGTTTTGGGGCTTGAATTTCATTTCCCTTTTTTTGTAATATCAGAATGCTTTTTGCTGCATTTTTATCTTTAAACATACTTAAAGGCAACTGCAAAATACCTTGAATATTACTATTTTTCTTCAAAAATTCATGAAGTTCTGGAGCCTGCTCACTTTCAAACAGTCCATTTGGAATAATGAAGAATAAATATCCTTCTGGCTTAGTATGGCGAATACTTTGTTCAATAAATAAATGATGGGAATAAGTATGACCCTCTTTTGCCTTCAATTCAAAAGAAGCCGATGTTACATCATTTGGATAATATCCTACAGGTAAATCACTGATCACTGCGTCAACAGCATCGATAAATAACGGCAGAAGACTATCTTGATTAAAAAGCTGCACTGGATGCTGTTGTAGATTGGAACTTATGTATGCTAATTTAATAAGAATATCATCAATCTCAATTCCAATTGATTCAATCTTTTTATGTAATTGTTGATTCAAAACGGTTGTTAATAAATTCCCGGTTCCAACTGCAGGGTCAAGTAAGCGAAAAGATGGTTGTTTCACAAATTTCTCTACTAAATAACCGACTAACATTCCAACCGAATCAGGGGTCATTTGATGATTGGGCTGAACATTTTCTTTCATCCCTTTTAGGATTACTAATTGGTAAGCTTTACGAATGTCTTCTTTCGAATATTGCTCTAGATTTATTTCTTCGTATTGTTTCTTTAGCCTTTTTACAGTAAGTTCACTTAATTCTTCTTGAATTATGGAACCGTGAAAAAGGTTCTCGCCAGTTTCCGCCAATGCTTCTAAAAATGTACAGTCTAGTTCTTCCTGTAAAGCCATTGAGGTTTCATTAAATAATGTATAAAGTTGTTCCACCGGAGAAATTTTCATTTTCTGCCTCCCTTCTAAAATTCTTTATTTATTTTAACAGAATATAAGAGATTAACAAGTTTAAGTGATTAAAAAGGACCAGACCCCAAGTCAGAATACAAAGCAAAAGTTCGCCGGTTTTTTGCTCTATATCATGTACTCACGGGAGTTCAGGTCCTTTAGTCATGAATTATTTATGGTTACTTGGCACTCTTTGCAGCCTCTATTGCTGCTTCATAATTTGGATGGTTCGTTGCTTCACTTACATATTCCACATATGTTACAAGATCATTCGAATCAACAACAAAAATTGCACGAGCCAACAATCTTAGTTCCTTGATAGCAACCCCATAAGCTTCTCCAAAAGAGAGGTCACGATGATCTGATAATGTTTGTACATTTTCAATTCCGTTTGCACCACACCAGCGTGTTTGAGCAAATGGAAGGTCTACACTTATAGTAAGAATTTTTACATTGCCTAATTTGGATGCTTCCTCGTTAAAACGGCGTGTTTGTGCGTCACACACACCTGTATCAAGAGAAGGAACCACACTGATTAATCGAACCTGACCCTTCGAATCATCTAACGTAACCTCAGTTAAGTTATTTGCTAATACTGTAAAGTTAGGTGCTTTATCTCCAACCTTCACCTCAGTACCAAGTAAAGTTATTTGATTTCCCTTAAAAGTAATATTTGCCATTATAATATCCTCCTTACTATTTCCTTATTGCCAATATATCTTTTTAGAGATTTATTTGCAATTATTTTAACCTGATAGTTAAACTAATTTAATTTGATACTAACGAAAAAAGTTAACCTCCCTACTACTGGAAGATTAACTATTAACACTATATATCAAGATCTTGTTTAGGTTTTTCTTGTTTTTCTGCATCTTTCTTAGAGAACATTTGCTGAACTTTTTCAACCGCCTGGGGGGCCATCTCCAATATTTTTTCATAAAGATGGGTACTTTCATCAAGATGGAGCATTTTTACACCTTGTGAATTGACGATTAAGAAAGCAATTGGTGTAATAGAAACTCCACCACCGCTACCTCCTCCAAAAGGGAACTTCGGCTGACTCTGATTCTGTCCTTGACCTTGACCTTGACCTTGACCTTGACTTTGACCTTGGCTTTGATTTTGTGATTGAGATTGAGAGCTATCAAGCTTAAATTCACTACCACCTGCAGCGAAACCAAAACCCACCTTTGATACTGTTAAAATGACACTTCCATCAGGGGTTTCAACAGGGTCACCAATAATTGTATTGACATCAATCATTTCTTTTAAGCTTTCCATAGCAGTTGTCATTAATCCTTGAATGGGGTGATCTGACATTGCTGCATCCTCCTTTATTAAACAGATTTAGTTGTTTCATTGGACATCATTTTCTTTGGTTTAAAGACTGGGCGTCCGCCCTTCCAAAATTTAAGTAGTTTTATTCCTGCTAACATAGCATTCCCGATTCTAAATTGAAAAATACATATTATCCTTGTTTGAGATGTCATCTGGTTAAAATCTGGTGTGACCATTAGTTTGGGAGTTTCTAGGATTCTTAAATAATGACTTAAAAGCCCGATAATACTACCCTTAATTGCCCAAATAGCTCCTGTTATCATTCCAGTATGGGCAGCGTCTCCAACACCAATTGCCGAATACCATTCAAACTGCTTTATTGAAACCTTCGTAAGGAATTTTTTTACGATACTATGAAGTTGAAACACATGCTCAAGTATTTCTTTATAATTTTTCATACCACTAAGCATATCGGTTGCTGTGATTTGACTGACTTTCTTCTCACTACTTTCCGGTTCTCCTTCAACAATTAGGCTTGGTGAATTATCATCCACTTTTATTAAAGGAATCTTGATTTTATATTTTATTAACCCAAACCAAATTCGAAGTTCTATTTTTAGATCATCATCGTCCTTATTGTGATAGTAGGTAATAAATATGGATAGTTTCGTAAATATAATAAGTATGAATAGTAGCAACAGAATGATCAGGGCAAGGAGCAACCATTTCAATTTGTTCACAACCTTTCAGCCTTCTAGTATCGTCTAAATGAGCAAAAAATAAACCCATTATCTAGATTGATAAAGGGCTTTCAGAGCAAAATTTCATATTTTTTCAAGAAAATGTTAAAATTAAATCAACCATTTTTATTACCAAAAATAAGGTAGATATAAGTTTTACTATTGCAAAAAGCGAAAGCGCATACATTGGAGGGGGAAAAGCGATGGAAAATCGCCGTAATTTATTTTTGTATCATTCACAGGATGATGACTTGCTAACGAAAATTAGCCCACTTTATGATTTAGCTGCACGTTATGGATTTACAATTGTTGATGATTTCAGAAAAGCCAACATTATCACAAGCGTTGGCGGTGATGGTGAATTTCTTCAAGCGGTAAGAAAAACAGGCTTCCGTCAAGATTGTTTATATGCAGGAATTTCTACAAAGGGCAGTTTAGGTATGTATTGTGACTTTCGTATTAATGATACATCAAAAATGATTGAAGCCATTGCAAATGAACAACTTGAAATACGTCGATATCCAATCCTTGATGTAATGGTTGATGGACAGGGCACGTTTCATTGTTTGAACGAATTTAGTATTCGTTCTGCCATTATTAAAACCTTAGTAGTAGACGTTTTTGTTGACCAACTTCATTTTGAAACATTCCGTGGGGATGGAATGATTGTCTCAACTCCAACAGGCAGCACAGCTTATAATAAGTCTGTGAAAGGCTCTATCGTTGATCCAAAGCTTTCATGTATGCAGGTTAGTGAGTTAGCCTCACTTAACAACAACCGATACCGAACACTTGGAAGCTCGTTTATCCTTGGTGGAGACCGCTTGTTGACTCTTATGGTTGTCTCAAAAGGAAACGACCATCCAACAATGGGAATGGATAATGAAGCCCTTAGCATTCGGCATATTGAAAAAATCCAAATCAAAATGAGTGGCAAAAAAATTAAAACAGTAAAACTAAAGGACAATTCCTTCTGGGAAAAAGTAAAAAGGACATTTTTATGAAAAAGCTGAGTGTGTAAAAAGAGCAAGCTCCATCCATTAATCGGACGGAGCTTGCTCCTTATTTTAGCTTATATGAAAGTTTATCTTTGTTAACACGCTAAAGTGAGTAACTATCGTTGATTAATAATCAGCATGCAAATCGCATAAGTGCAACTACGCCTCTGTCATCTACGCCAATCGGCGAGTTTTCTTTAGCCTTTTTTAAATTTAAATTCTTTTCCGGCGAAAAGTTTTGTTTTTGAAAGTGAATAAATGGTCAAAGCAGACCAAATAAACATAAAGGAAAGTAATTGCAACTTTGTAAATCGCTCACCGTAAACAAAAATCCCTAAAATCAATGTCAAAGTTGGGGCAATATACTGCAAAAGTCCTAATAATGATAAGGGAATCTTCTGTGCACCTTTTGAAAAATAAAGAAGGGGAATAGCAGTAGCAGGACCTGCTCCTACTAGTAAGAGATCCATTCCCAAACCTCCTCTGAATAGTGAATTGTCTCCTTTAGAAAATAAAAATAGCATATACAGAGCAGCAATTGGTGCTACAACTAGAGTTTCAAGTGTTAACCCAACCGCAGATTCAATATTAATGAGTTTTTTTGCCAAACCATATAATCCAAATGTTATGGCAAGTGCAACAGCCACCCACGGAAAACGCCCGTATGAGAAGGAAATAATTAAAACACCTATCGCTGCCAAGGAAAAGGAAGCATATTGAATTGTAGTTAATTTTTCTTTTAACACAATCATTCCTAATAGTAAGCTAATTAACGGATTAATATAATACCCTAGGCTCGCTTCGACCATATGACCGCTATTAACCGCCCATATATAGATAAACCAATTAATACTAACTAACAAAGAAGCAATGATCAGAGCAACCATTTGTTTTTTATTCTTAGCAAAACCTTTCAATGTTTTACTAAGTAATGGCCATTTTTTTGTTACTAATAGAATGACCACCATAAAAACAAATGACCAAAATATTCGGTTGGCTAAAATTTCTTTAGCATTGACATGATCAAGGAATTTCCAATAAATCGGTAGTAGTCCCCATAGAAAATATGAAAAGCTTGCATAAATAGCACCTAGTTTTGTTTCATTTTTATCGTTCATTTTCCTGTCTCAAATCCTTCTGGTTTCGAAATAATATCTTTTCTATTATAAAACGTACTAAAATTGCTGCCAACCTTTTTATGCAACAAAAGGCACCATCCAATATTTGGATGGTGCCTGTCACCTAGTTTAATTTACCTGTTTCTAATTCTTTTTTACGAAGTTCTATTCGGCGAATTTTACCAGAAGTTGTTTTTGGAAGTTCTGATAAAAATTCAATTTTTCTAGGATATTTATAAGGAGCTGTCAACATCTTGACATATTCCTGCAAGCTTTTAGTTAATTCTTGTTCATTCAGTTCTACATCATCCTTCAACACCACAAATGCCTTTACAATGTGACCACGAATTTCATCTGGACTGGCTACTACTGCACATTCCTTTACGAGTGGATGCTTTACCAGTGCATCCTCCACTTCGAAAGGTCCAATAGTATATCCTGAGCTGATGATAATATCATCTCCACGCCCTTCAAACCAGAAATATCCATCCTCATCCTTTTTTGCTTTATCACCTGTAATATAAAAATTGCCGCGAAATTGCATGGCTGTTCTTTCAGGATCTTTGTAATAATTTTTAAATAATGCTGGTGTATCCACATGTACAGCAATATCACCTACTTCACCTACTAAACAAACTTCCCCTTCATCATTGATGATTTCCACGGTATTTCCAGGCGTTGGCTTGCCCATCGAACCTGGCTTTAGTTCCATCCCTTTTGTCACTCCAACAAGCAAAGTATTTTCCGTTTGTCCATAACCGTCACGGACATTGACATTAAAGTATTTTTTAAATGTTTCAATCACTTCTCTATTTAATGGTTCTCCTGCAGAAACAGCACTATGTAGCTTTGACAGTTTGTAATCCTGAAGATTGTCAACTTTGGCCATTAGCCGGTATTCAGTTGGAGTACAACAAAGTACATTTACTTCATATTTATCCAAAAGGGATAAATACTTTTTCGGTTCAAATTTTCCATGATATACAAGACCAGTTCCACCAGTCCCTAGCACAGATAGGAAGGGACTCCAAATCCATTTTTGCCAACCAGGTCCAGCCGTTGCCCAAACTGTATTTCCTTCTTCAATATACAGCCATTTTTTCGCTGCTGTCCTCAAATGGGCATATGCCCAGCCATGTGTATGAACGACACCTTTCGGATTACCTGTGGTCCCAGATGTATAGGATAAAAAGGCCATGTCATCGCTCAATGTATCTGCTATAGTCAATTCAGAAGAAACCGTCTTTACCTCTTCATCTAAATGCAGCCATCCCTCTTCATGGTTTCCAAGCGAGAATTGAACGAGGGGCTGTTTTATATCACTAAATTGTTCAACATATTGATGATAGCTTACTACTCCCTTTACATCCCCATGAGTGATCCTGTATTGAAGATCCTTGTTTTTAAGCATTTCTGAACTTGGAATAACAACCATTCCCATCTTTAAAGCAGCCAAATATACTACATATGCTTCAATTAGGCGTGGGATCATAACTAAGAGAACATCACCTTGCTTCAACCCATGTTTCAAAAAAACATTGCCAGTCCTATTGACTTGTTCCATTAACTGTTGATATGTAACCTGCATTTTTTCCCCGAGTTCATTTTCCCATTTCAATGCCATTTTGTTTGGATCCTCAGCAAAACGCTCCACTTCCGAAACCAAGTTATACTTCAAAGGTGCAATTAAATCTTCCCTTTTCATACCTCTCCCCCTTACAATTTTTACTAAGTATAAAATCATTATACATAATTTTTTAGAAAATTTAAAATTATTTAATAATGTTTCATTAAAAAAGAAAGAGGGCGGGTGTAGCACCCGTCCTCTGTAGCCATAATATTTATTTTTATCGAGCAAATCCGCCGCCCAATTGTTGCTCAGCCATTGCGACTAAACGTTTAGTAATTTCACCACCAACAGAACCATTAGCACGAGAAGTAGTATCAGCACCAAGCTGTACTCCAAATTCTGTTGCAATTTCATATTTCATTTGGTTAAGGGCTTGGTCCACACCAGGAACTAGTAATTGATTAGAATTGTTGCTAGCCATGTGATTTCACCTCCTTGTGAGTATAGATTGTGTAGAACTCACAAGGTTCATTCCATTTAGTTAGCGGTAATTGTTCACACAATTTATAAGATTTCCCACCAAAAGAAAATTTTGGTTAAAGGAAACTCACCGATTGGCGAGCCCCTAAGGGCAATAACAAAGGCGTAGCTAAAATAATTCTTTAAATGAATCTTCCATTTGGTTGCTTGGCCGTATTTGAAGTGTTTCGGTTTCTTCAACAGCCTTTTTAACCAATAGGGTAAAATCAACAAAGCTTTCATAGTATTGAACTTTCTCTCTTTTTGGCTTCGTTTTTGGTGATGCTGGAACAAAGATGGTACAGCAGTCTTCAAAAGGACGAATAGAAATATCGTGGGTATCGATTTCACGGGCAATTTTAATAATATCTAATTTGTCCATTGTAATTAAAGGCCTAAGAATAGGAGTATTGGTCACTTCGTTTATCGCAAACATGCTCTCAAGGGTTTGACTGGCTACCTGTCCCAGACTTTCCCCTGTGATAATGGCCAAACCTTCATGCATTTTTCTTAGTTCCTCTACAATTCGTAGCATCAGACGTCTGGTTGTTGTCATCGAATAGTTTTCAGGTACTTGTTTTTGCACGGCCTCTTGGATTTGAGTAAATGGGACAATATGAAGTGTTAATGAACCAGAGATTCCAGCCAACTTTTTTGAAAGATCAATGACCTTTTGCTTTGACCTTTCATTTGTATATGGTGGGCTAAAAAAATGAACAGCTTCTATTTCTATGCCTCTCTTCATTGCTAAATAACCGGCAACAGGACTATCAAGACCACCTGAAAGCATAAGCAAAGCCTTCCCACTCGATCCGACAGGAAGGCCACCTGCTCCTAAAATGGTTTCACATGATAAATAAGCTGCTTCACTTCTTATTTCAATTTGAAGGTTTATATCGGGTTTTTTCATACTGACCTTTAAACCAGTAATATTTTTTAAAAGATGAGCCCCAAATGTTTGATTGATTCCATCCGTATCAAGCTCAAAGGACTTATCTGCCCTTTTTCCGGTAATTTTAAAGGTCTGTCCCTCTTTATAAATCTTTGCCACTAATTTTAGTGAGACACTCTTTATTTTCTCAATATCCTTTTCAACCTTTATAGCAGGGCTGAAGGACTGGATCCCAAATATATTTTTTAAAATCATGAGAATATCTTCACTATCCTCACCATTTAAAAGGACGTACATTCGATCCCGCCCAGATTCTATTTTTATTTTCGGAAATGATATAAGGGCTGATATAATACTTTTCTTTAACTTTTCAACAAATTTATTTCTATTTCTACCTTTTGTTGAAATTTCCCCATACCTAATAAGTATGCGTTCATAATTCATTTTAAATTCATTACCTTTCTTAGTTGTTCAGACACTCTGTTAACCGCATCTACAACTGTTGTAGCTTCCTCTTCCGTATTTTCATATGAAAGACTTATTCGTATGGCACTATCGGCAGATGGCCGTGATACACCCATAGCAAGAAGTGTTTTGCTTGGTGATTTCTTTTTAGATGAACAAGCACTTGTGGTTGACACATATATTTCTTCCAGTTCCAAAGAGTGAATAAATGCCTCTGATTTTATTCCTGGTATGGAAAAATTTAAAATATGGAATGCGGCATGTTTAGTAGGAGTATGGATTTGGATGCCCTCAATTTTATCAAATCCAGCTTTTAAAATGTTATGGATTTTCTCCATTTTTCTAATCCCAATCTCACTTTGTTCAAAATTAATCCTTAACGCTTTCGCCATTGCAACTGCTCCAGCAACATTTTCTGTACCGCTGCGAATTCTCGATTCCTGCTCACCACCAGACAATAACGGGGCTAGCATGATTCCTTCTCTTATAAAAAGTGCCCCCGTACCCTTTAATCCGTGGAATTTATGTGCAGAAAACGAACATAGATCGACTCCAAATTCATGTAAATTCAAGTGTAGCTTTCCCATTCCTTGGACTGCATCAACATGAAATAACACATGGGGATATTTCTTAAGGAGGTTTCCAATCTCTTTGATCGGCTGGATTGTTCCAACTTCATTATTCACATGCATAATAGATACCAATATCGTATCATTTCGGATAGCCTTTTCAACATCCTCTAGTTGGACTCTTCCTTCGTTATCAACAGGTAGGTAAGTAACTTCAAATCCATTATCCTCAAGCTGTTCCATCGCTTTACTAACAGAAGGATGCTCTATACTTGAAGTAATTAAGTGACGTCCTTTTTGTTTATACATCAAAGCGGTTCCTTTTACCGCCAGATTATTGCTCTCAGTTCCTCCTGAAGTAAAAAAAACCTCTGTTGCCTTTACATGTAGAAGGTCTGCAATCTGTCCTCTCGCCTGGGTTAACAGTTTTTCAGCTTGACCGCCTAGCCCATTTAATGAGGATGGATTTCCAAAATATGTACTAGATACCTTCAAAAATGAATCTAATACCTCTTGATAGGGCTTTGTGGTTGCACTATTATCAAAATAAATCACAGGCTGCTACTACCTCCTTTTATTACGACTAACACGTTTTAGCGGAATATATCGTAACACAAAACTATTTTCAATGAAAATAAACAAAAACCGATTCTGCCAGAAGCTTAATCGGTTTTTGTATTTCTACTTATTCTAACTGTATTTAGTATCCTTTTGAAAGTAGGTTTTCAATTTTCTTTATTGCAGTTGGATCAATTTCCTCAATCGAAGTTGCTGCTTGTTCCAATGCTTTTTGGTAATCATAGTTACGGAAAGCCTTTTCCGCCTCGACCAAAGCTCTTGAAATCGAAGGATATTGGCTCCGATATCGATTTCCATATTGAATTACTTTTTCAGCCAGCATCACATTTTCTAACATGTCATTTGTTGTATTTACAAGTTTTTCAACCGTTAATACAGCTATTTCTAAGTATTGATTAACAGCTGAAATATTGAGAGGTTTTTCCTCCAACTGCAGTTTTACATTTTCAATACTTTCCTTTCCATCTTCAAAAAGGTATTTATAATTTTCCGGTAACCCCGGTATATTACTTTTAGAAACTAATCTTATCATATCCCCAACTTGTTTCGTAAGTTCCTTGATTTTTTCTCTTGCCTCATATTCATCTTTCCTGAGGTCCTGTAATTTAGTCAAAAAATGATGTTGTTGATCGCGAATAGCATCAAGCTGCCCCTTTATTTCTATCAATTCAACTTCATTTGCGGTTTGGGCTGTTTCGTTTCTATTTAATTTTTCAGCAAGCGCATTAAAATGTTTATAGACTAAATTTAATTCTTTCTCTAGCTTACTTTGGGTTTCAAAATCCTTCTCAGTTAAATGATAGCTCTCTAATACCTGTGTAACCTCATTATTTAGCTGATCATTTTCTTCTTGAATCGTTTCTAGGAGGATTTTCGCTAATTTTTCATTTTGAACAACGTAATGTTTTGCATGTACTTCTTTTTCTAATAAATCAAAAAGAATTTCAACCCTAGCCTTTATTTCTTTAATTTCAGCTTCTGCTTTACTTGTTTCTGTCCCTTTGATAAAGCCTATTGATTCTTCTAGTTTTTCTTCTAAAATGATGATTTCATTTTCCACCTGGACATGTTCTAAATAATAACCTTGTTGTTCCATTTCCCTAAATCCTTCACGAACATCAGACAGTTGTGAAGGAAGATTTGATTGACACTCAATCAAAAGCTGTGGAATTAACTCCATATTATTTATTGTTTGCTCCATTTGGTTTTTAATCATTAAGACCGTCTCACGGGCTTCAAGATAATTACCATTTCCTGTTTTTTCGTCGAACTCTTGAAACCTGTTGATCACTTCGTCAAGCGTTTTCGATAATTGACTTTCAGCTTCCCCAAAGTTATAGCGGTGGGCAAGCAAATTCTTTTTTGCTTCTCTGTATAATTCTTTTAATTGTTCTATTTCAATCCTGTTTTTCTCTTCACTCCCGACAAGTTCATTTAACTCTTCGAGAATATTTGTTATCTGATCTTCAGCGCCTATCAATTTTTGTTCAATCAATCTTTGTACATCTTTTGCTTTATAAAAGCGATAACGATCTATGTATTCTTCTGCGTCAAATAATAATTCTTCTAGATCTGGCAGATCTACAGTGACTAAATCATCCCATTGATTTCTCCAACGTTCAAAAAGCTCCTCTGTTTGTCCAGTCATATTCAACTGTTTTACTTTAGACATCTCATCAAGAACTGGACGATTGGTTAAATCAAGTTTCCATGACTCTAACCGATCCATCTCTTTATAATACTTTTTCTTAATAAAATAGCCTATAACAATTATGACTAGTAAAAGGATAATAAACCCAATAATTATCTTCATGTAAAAGCCTCCTGTCCCGAACAACGTTGTCTCAATCAAAACCAACACGGTGTTATCAATCTAATTTTTAATTATAAAAGCTTCTTTATTTTTAGTCTGTTTCGGGCCAACTCATGTTTCAGCCTTGATAATATTATCTATTTTAATTCAATCAAATTCATTCAATACAATGTTCTAATGATACCATGTAAACGACAATTTTTGACTATTTTTTTCAATTTTTTGTAGAAAGAAGGCAAAAAAAAATAAAACGTAAAAAAGAAGGAGATTTATATCGAAAAAAAATGTGGAGTGATTGAGAGGTGTTGGCTATCTAGCAGACGATTATCACATGCAAAAGCTGCTAGTTAATAGATAAAGGGGCAGCTACTTTTTGACACAATACATCATCAATCCATTTATTAACTTCTTGTGCATATTTTTTCACAAAAAAATGTTCATTTGGAAATATGTACAATACTTCTCTTAAATAAGGGGCATTTAAAAATGGCATCATCCAGAAACTTTTTAATTGAACAATAATAAAGGCAATGGACTGTGGACGAATTTCTTTTCTTTCCATCCCTTTCTCAAGAATCCTTTGCAAATAAAATTTTTCTTTCGCATAATAGGTTGACATAATTTCTCGAACAACTTGGGAATCTAACGACATTTCACGAAAAATAAAACTTGATAAAAGAATATTTTCACATAGAAAATGGAGAAGATCAGAAGAGATCCTTTTTAAACAAAGAGATGCTCCTTGATCGATAAATGTATAACCTACTTCAACTTTAGCCATATATTGTTCAAAGAAAGTCGTAAAGCAATGTTCCAGTAAGCCATGTTTATTTTGAAAGTAATAAGAAATAGTTGAAATGTTCACATTAGACTTTTCTGCGATATCCCTCATTGAGGTTCCAGCGTATCCTTTTGTCGTAAATAATGAGATTGCAGCTTCTACAATCGCTTCTTTCGAATTTTTCTTCATTTCTTTTCCTCCATCGATACCAAGAATCCAATTATCTTTTTAAACTCTTATATTTAGATTCTTGGTTTTAGTTTGGTTTTCCTTTATCAATAGCTCGACAAAGTTTCCCTATTTTCAGCTATTTTTGATAAAATAATAGATAAACTTTAAGGAAATTAGGTGGATAACCATGTTTAACGTCGAAAAGTATAACGGAAATAGCGCTGAAGATTATGAACTTGTCAAAAAACAATTACATGCGTTGGTTCATGACGAAAAAAATCAAATTGCTAATTTAAGTAACGCTTCTGCCCTTTTAAATCAATTTCTTAACTGCATTAATTGGGTTGGTTTTTATTTAATCGATGCGGATTCAGTTGATGAGCTTGTGTTGGGCCCCTTCCAAGGGCTACCAGCCTGTATTCGAATCCCCTTAGGAAAAGGAGTCTGTGGGACCTCCGCGAAAAGGATTGAAACGATTCGCGTAGAGGACGTACAAAAATTCCCGGGCCATATTGCCTGTGATTCTGCCTCAAATTCAGAAATTGTGATTCCAATGATCAAAGAGGGAAAACTAATAGGGGTGTTAGATATTGATTCTCCTGAAAAGGGTCGCTTTGATGAAACTGATCAAAAAATGCTTGAGGAATTTGTTGAAATCTTAGTTCAACATCTTTAAAAAAGGCTGTTTTCGTACAGATTGTTGTTTTACGTACCTAGTCTAAAACCCGTAATTACTATGATATCGTGCTCTTTTCTTAAAAATTGCCTACTGATTCATCGATAAACTGATATAACACACCATATTACCTTCAACTAGCAACAAAGTTTAAGAAAAGAGCCTTAAAAAAAGTGAAAAAGGCACCCTCCGATGGGTGCCTTTAGCTTATTATTTTGCTTACTTCTTGTGTAACTACTTTATTTTTCCCAGTACTCTTTGCTATATAAAGTGCTTCGTCTGCTCTTTTAAATAAATATTTATACATATCAAGCCGTTCTTTCTTCCAATAGGAGACACCGCAAGATACCGTAACATGAGGATCTGAATACATCGCTACTTTTTCCACCAATCTTTCTGCAATCGAAACCCCTACTTTTATAGAGACCTTTGGTAAATAAATAGCTAGTTCTTCTCCACCCCACCTTGCTCCCACATCATCTTCGCGGATATTGTCCTTAATTAGGTTAGCCACCTGAATAAGCACCTCATCACCAATCTGATGACCATAAGTATCATTAATAACCTTAAAATTATCTATATCAATTAATATAAATGCTCCTTGCTCATCTCCTAACATGGAGCGTTGAATAACTTCATCAAGATAATTTCGTGAATGTAACTTTGTTAAATGATCCGTGATAATCACTTTTTCTAATTCCTCACGTAGCATTGAGTTCGTAAATGCTAGTGTAGAATGATGAATTAGCGACTGCAAAAGCTTAAAGGTTTCAAATGAAAAAAAATACGCTTCTTTATGTAATGCGATAGCAAATCCCTTTAAATTTTCACTTTGTTCCATTGGAATAGCCATAACAGAACGAAAACCCATCATATTATCAGCTAATTTTGGAAGATGTAGATCCCCAATAAATAGCGAATCTTTTTCTATTTCAATTTTGTTCTTTAAGTAATCAATATACGGCCGTGCTTCCTTTGAAAAAAAGAACTCAGTTGAGCCTGGCAACACCGTAGCGCTATCTTGGTTAGGAAAATGCAGAAAAAAGCCTACTTCCTGTGCATCAAATGATCGTTTAATCTGCTCTGTCATATAGGTGATTGTTTCTGCCAAACGCAAATTGGAATTTAAACAATGTGAAGTTTCATTTATTAACTGTAAATCAGAAACCAATTTCTTTGATTGTTGATATAGTTGGGCATTTTCAAGTGCACTTCCAGCAGTATGGGCTAATAAGGTTATAAATTCTACTTCATTCTTTGGAAAAACGAGTGTATCGGGAGCAATAACTTGTAACACTCCATACACTCCTTGCTTCCCTTTCAGTGGTGCATAAAGAATAGAGCGATTTCCAAGGATTGAATCTTCAAATTGAATTGTCCCTGTTACATAGGCCTGCAATGCAGTAATGTTTTCGCTATCATACTCTAAATCCTTTATCGGAAGTTCAATATGGCTATGGTTATCATTAGAGAGGAGCAAGTAATATGAAAAAGCAGGATAGACCTCTTGAAGTGTGAGGATAATTTCCCCCAACAAGGCATCCATATTCATTGAGGAATGGAATTTTTCTGTAACTCTAAATAACTGTTTATACTTATTTTCTTCTCTAACAATTCCAAAAACTTTTTGTGCCTTCTCAATTAATGTTGCATATTCGTTCCCGATTTGTCTAAATTGATCATCTTTTATTCGGCTAATAAGTGAGGATTCTTTATCCTTTATTGCAATAAAACCCAGCATTTCATTCCTTTTACGTAGGCTGATTAAAAAGTCATACTGTTCAAGCTCACATGACTGATGCGATTTTCGATATATATCTTTATTTCTCACTAAACTTTCATAATTTCTCAAACTTATAAAGGATGGTCCTACGGTCAATTTCCCTTCCGCATTGACTTCTCCTTTTTTACTAAATTGCTGTTCTACATTGTTATACATAAATAATGAAACTGATTCTACCTGAAATGCACTTAGAACACTCAACAGCGATTCCGTTATAAATAATTCGAAGCGAAACGAATCCGTTTCAGCATCAATTAAATCTAAAAAGCAATCTTTTAACTGTTCTATCAAATTCCTTTTAAGAATTTCCAATCATCATCACCTAATTTTGCATAATTTCCCTACCAAAAATTTCATTATTACCTAATTATAGTTAATTATTTTAAAAAACTGGTAGTTATTTTTAAAATAAATATTTTTTATTCCTTTTATCCATTAATTATAGCATATGACCTATCTTTACATATTAAAAATATATTGTTTATACGTTAAATCTAGTAAAAATGTGAATGTATTTTGATACTTACCTTGACTTTTATACATTAAAAATAATATAATACTCTTTGTGTAAAATATTGCAGCCTATGTGAACACCCTAATGGTCTCATTTTGTTCCTCACAAGCATTTTGCATTGGTGATGGTGTATCTTGTAACCCTCTGCTGCTAGGGCGAAGGTGCATGAAAACAAAATGGCTATCATTGTTGTTTCATAACGGTTTTTATTTTACCAAAATAAAAACACGAAGGAGGAGTCATTCATGGCTCGTTATACTGGCTCTAGCTGGAAAATTTCCCGTCGTCTTGGTATCTCTATAAGCGGCACAGGTAAAGAATTAGAAAAGCGTCCTTACGCTCCTGGACAACATGGTCCAAATCAACGTAAAAAGCTTTCTGAATATGGATTGCAATTACAAGAAAAGCAAAAACTTCGTCATATGTATGGAGTAACTGAACGTCAATTCCGTAACTTATTTGACAAAGCAGGTAAATTATCTGGTAAACACGGTGAGAACTTCATGATTCTTCTTGAAGCTCGTTTAGACAATGTTGTTTATCGTTTAGGTTTAGCTCGTACTCGTCGTCAAGCACGTCAATTAGTTAACCATGGTCATATCCTAGTTAATGGTTCTCGTGTAGATATTCCATCATACCGCTTAGCTGCTGGTCAAACAATCGGCCTTCGCGAAAAATCTCGTAACCTTGACATCGTGAAAGAATCTGTTGAAGTAAATAACTTCGTACCAGACTTCTTAACTTTCGATGCTGACAAACTTGAAGGAACATTCACTCGCTTACCAGAGCGTTCTGAACTTCCAGCTGAAATTAACGAAGCGCTTATCGTTGAGTTCTACTCACGTTAGTCTTTAGATACAGAACCCCTGTCCATATGGAGCAGGGGTTTTGTTTTGTCTATTATGTTTAATGAGTTTTGAAAACAAAAATAGCTTTGGATTTAGCTCCAAAGCTATTTCAATTACTAATATTTAATTAAGTAATATTTCTTCTTCCCTCTTCTAACAATAGTAAATTTTCCTTCGATTCGATCAACTTCCTGTAACAAATAGGCTGGATCTGTAACTTTCTCTCCATTTATGATGATAGCTCCATTTGAAATATCTTCACGAGCCTGGCGCTTAGATGGAGATATTTTTGCATTTACAAGTAAATCAACAAGCAAAAGTTCCTCTTCAACTGAAACATCAAATGATGGCACATCTTTAAAGCCTTGTTCAATTTCAGCTGCAGAAAGATTTTTCACAGCTCCACTAAATAGCGCTTCAGAAATCTTGATAGCTTGTTCAAGTGCATTTTCACCATGAATCAAACGTGTTACTTCTTCTGCTAAAACCTTTTGAGCTTTACGAAGATGAGGTTCTTCCTGTACAGCCTTTTCAAGTTGTTCAATTACCTCACGATCCAAGAAGGTAAAGAACTTCAAATATTTCACAACATCTGCATCCGCTGTATTAATCCAGAATTGATAGAATTCATATGGTGTTGTTCTTTCAGGATCAAGCCATACTGCTCCACCTTCAGTCTTACCAAACTTTGTTCCATCTGCTTTTGTAACAAGTGGAATGGTTAATCCATATGCTTTAGCACCTTCAGGCATCATTTTTCGAACTAGCTCTAAACCCGTTGTAATATTTCCCCATTGGTCACTTCCGCCAATTTGTAATTTACAATCATGCTTTTCATATAAATGTTTGAAATCCATTCCTTGCAGAATCGTATAAGTAAACTCAGTAAATGATATACCAGTTTCCAAACGGGTAGCAATCGTATCTTTTGCTAACATATAGTTAATTCCAATATGTTTTCCGTAATCTCTTAAAAAAGTAATAACACTCATCGGCTCTGTCCAATCATAGTTATTCACCATCATTGCACCGTTTTCACCTTCAAAATTGAAAATGGATTTTAGTTGTTTTTGTAGGCAAGCCACATTGTGTTGAACCATCTCAATTGTTTGAAGTGTTCTTTCTTCAGTTGCTTTTGGGTCACCAATTAGCCCTGTTGCCCCGCCAACAAGGACGATTGGACGGTGACCATGATTCTGAAATCTTCTCAAAGTTAAAAATGGAAGTAAATGTCCGATATGCATACTATCACCAGTTGGATCCATCCCACAGTACAAAGAAATTTTTTCTTTATCTAAAGTTTCCTTTAAGCCCTCTTCATCTGTCTGTTGATATGAAATGCCACGCCATTGTAAGTCCTGTAATAAATCCATCCATCGTTCCTCCTATTTTTTTAGTAAATAAAAACGTCCCTGCAAAAAATGCAAGGACGCTAAAATGCGCGGTACCACCTAGCTTGAGGAAATTCCTCCAACTCTGCATGTTAACGACATGACCGTTTACCATTACTACTAATTTTCATGATAAAAGCTCCAGGACGTAATTCACTCTTCTATTTGTACCAGCTTACACCATCCGCTGGCTCTCTACTAACAGGGATAGAAGAACTACTGTTGATTCCCTTCAAAGCTTATTTATAATATTTAACTATAGATCTTTTTTTACCACATTTAATAGTCACCTGTCAAATCCAGATGGTAACTTCAGAAAAGTGCAAAAGATTGTCATTGTTTAAATACACTATATGCTATAATATAGGGGATTTAAGGGGGTCCACAATGATTAAAAACAAGCAATTATTAATTGAAAAAGTAAAATCTGCATTTAACTTGATTACACATAAAAAAACTGTGAAAAGCGCCCGAATTACATATCAGGTTATTTGGAGTCTTTTTCTTATCTTTGTTATAGTACTCATACTTGGCGGTTCTTTCGGAGCCGGAGTAGGGGCAGGCTACTTTGCCTCACTTGTAAAAGATGAACCTATTCGTTCTTATAGCAGCATGAAAAAAGATATTTATAACTACACAGAAACATCAGATTTTTATTATTCAAATAATGTGTACCTTGGTAAGCTTCGTTCAGACCTTGAACGTGAAGAAGTGAAACTTGATCAAGTATCCGGTTATTTGGTAAAAGCTGTAGTTGCAACAGAGGATGAATACTTTTATCAACATAAGGGTGTTGTCCCGAAATCAATTTTTCGTGCTGTTTTCCAAGAAGTCACAAATTCATCCGTTCAAACTGGGGGAAGCACATTAACTCAGCAATTAATTAAAAACCAAATCTTAACTAACGAAGTTTCCTTCCAAAGAAAAGCAAATGAAATTTTACTCGCACTTCGATTAGAGAAATTCTTTACAAAAAAGGAAATCCTCGAAGCTTACTTAAACGTTTCCACATTCGGACGAAATTCATCTGGACGCAATATTGCTGGAGTTCAATCAGCTGCAAAGGGGCTTTTTGGAAAAGATGCTAAGCAATTAACATTACCTGAAGCCGCGTTTATTGCTGGACTTCCACAAAGTCCTTTTGGTTATACTCCCTTTACTAGGGAGGGTAAACTAAAGAATAATCTTCAGCCTGGTATTTCAAGAATGAAAGTGGTTTTGAAAAGAATGGCTGACGGAGGATATATTACTACAAACCAATACAAAACTGCTGTGGCCTATGACATAACAAAGGACTTTATATCACCTAGGGTCAATCCTGTCGAAAAGTATCCATGGCTAACTTTTGAAATTGAAAAGCGATCTGCAGAAGTGCTTGCAACTGTGTTAGCTGAAAAAGATGGAATCACAGAGAAGGTCTTAAAAAAGGATAATAAGCTTTATAATAATTATCTTACCTTAGCAAATCATGATCTTCATCAAAAAGGCTATGAGATTCATACTACGATTGATAAAGATATTTATGATGCTATGCAAAAAGCAAAGGATCACTATCCATATTTTGGTCCTGATAAGGAACAAATAACAAAAGATCCAGAAACAGGTGAAAAAATAACTGTTATGGAGCCTGTCGAAGTGGGAGCAATGTTGATTGAAAATAAAACAGGGAAAATCATTAGCTTTGTTGGTGGAAGGGATTATAAAAAGCAACAGTTGAACCATGCAACAAGCTCGATAAGACAAAATGGATCAACCATGAAACCCTTACTCGTTTATGGGCCTGCTTTTGAGCTTGGTAAAGCTTCACCAGGAACCCCGTTACCAGACGTTGCATTAAAGCTTAATCCAGCTGATCCAAGTAACCCTTGGCCACACAATTATGACCTAAGATATAGTGGAATCGTTTCGGCTAGGGTGGCTCTCACGAAGTCAATTAATGTTCCAGCTGTAAAGCTCTATAAAGACATTATGGCCTTGCATCCTACAAAATATCTTGAAAAGATGGGATTTACATCATTGATTAATGATGATTATACTAACCCTTCAACAGCTATAGGATCTTTAAAGAATGGGGTTACAGTTGAGGAAAACACCAATGCTTTTAGTACGTTTGCAAATGATGGAAAATTTATTGATGCGTATTTAATTGATAAAATTGTCGATAAACATGGGAAAGTAGTCTATCAACATCAAGTAAAGCCTGTCACTGTGTTCACCCCACAAACATCCTTTTTAACACTTGATATGATGAGAGATGTTATAAAAAAAGGAACGGCTGCCGGTATTAATGGAAGATTAAAATTCCATACAGATTGGGCTGGAAAAACAGGTACAGGTAACCAGTATATTGATTCTTGGTTTGTAGCTACAAATCCTAATGTAACATTTGGCATTTGGACTGGCTATGATACTCCAAAATCTTTGCAGGCACGCGGGAATTTAACTTATAGCCAAAGAACAAACAATCTTTGGGTGGATCTAATTAATGCCGCCTATACCGTTAAACCTACTTTAATTGATCCAAAAGGAACATTTAAAATGCCGAGTGGAATTGTTCGAAGATCCATTTGTTCTGTTTCAGGCCTGCTCCCATCAAAGGCTTGCTCACAGGCGGGGTTGATCGCGAGTGATTACTTCAACGCTAAATATGTTCCCACAAAAATAGATGATAGCTTAACTTATGGAAAATTCGTCCAAATTGGGGATAAGAAATACTTAGCAATGGCTAAAACACCGGCAGATTTTGCCCAACAAGGACTAATTTTAAATCCCGATTTCATTACAAGAATGGTTGGGAAAAATTTCAACGATTATAGTCAACTCATTCCAAAAAAAGATCAATGGGGCAAGATTTTAGTTCCAAGCGCAGAAATAAAAGAAAACGGAAAAACACCTTCGGCTGTTGGTTTAACTAATACTGGGGATGTATTAAAATGGTCTGCAGTGCCTGAAAGCGATGTAATTGGTTATCGGGTTTACACTTCTGGTATACTTTCAACCCGAGTGGAAAGTATAAAAAGTGGCTCGAATTTATCTTTTACCGCTCCAAATGGTACTTATTATGTTACAACAGTGGATATTGCTGGAAATGAATCCCCACCCTCTAACCAGATTGTGATTGGAAGCGCTCATTAATATTCTAATAACCGATGACAGAAAAAGGCCGATATTTTCGGCCTTTTTCTGAGTTCTTATGAATGGAATTCAGAAATAATGTATTTTAAAATAGTACCAAAACAGAAAGTTTTGTGAAAGCGCTTTAAAACAAAGAGATTTATGTATAATAGAATTAATTTAATAAAGAAAACTCGCCGATTGGCGAGCCCCTAAGGGCGATGATAGAGGCGTAGTTGCACTTATGCGCTAGCAGAATTTATGGATATAAATTCTGCTTAGCTAAACAAAACAGGAGGTGATTGAATGGAACATCAAAAAGCGTTTAATACGAAAGAATTAACAACCCCTCAAGGAAAACTAATCATCGAAGGTCCAATTTCTCCTGAAAAACTAGCTAGCTTTGAATTTCATAAAGACCTTATTGCCTTTCGTCCACCCGCTAAGCAGCATCAGGCACTCATTGGTATTGCCAAGCTTGATGAAGGAAGAATTATTATTGCTAGAAATGGTCATACAATCGTTGGTTATGTTACTTACCTTTACCCTGATCCACTCGAAAGATGGTCAGAAGGTAATATGAATAATTTAATTGAATTAGGTGCTATTGAAGTAATTCCTGAATTTAGAGGTTGTACTGTTGGAAAAAATCTCCTTCTAGTATCAATGCTGGATCCCGCAATGGAAGATTATATTATTATCACAACCGAGTATTATTGGCACTGGGATTTAAAAGGAACAGGCTTAAATATCTGGGAGTATCGGAAAGTTATGGAGAAAATGATGAATGCCGGAGGGCTGGAATGGTATGCGACCGATGATCCTGAAATTTGCTCACACCCTGCAAACTGCTTAATGGTCAGAATCGGAAAAAATATCGACAATGAATCTATTCAAAAGTTGGACCGACTTCGTTTTAAGAAACGATATATGTAGCTTAAACACGTTCTTCTCGTACGAAGAATCATCTACTCCATTTACAAAACTAACATAATAAGGCGGTGTGAGCAGAGCTTATCTTCACTCAATTCATAGTGAAAAAAGGATTTTTTTGCAACGCTCCGCTCCTTTTCCAAAGGGGGATTTTCAAATGATAGTAGAAGAAATCATGAAAACAAAGGTTTCAACACTTTTTCCGACCAATACGATTGCAGATGCTATCCACTTAATGCGTTCAAAAAAAATTCGACATATCCCCATCATAAATACAGAAGAACATCTAGTTGGACTTGTCACATCGAGTCGCATTCGAAACGCAACTCCGTCTATTTTCCATGCTAATGAGCATTTAGAAGATTTACAGAAACCGCTTGAAGCGATTATGAGAACCGATATTTATACAGGTCATCCCCTAGATTTTGTTGAAGAGGTTGCTGGGCTTTTTTACGAACATCACATTAGTTGTCTTCCGATCATAAAAGATAAAAAACTAATAGGAATTATTACTGAAACAGATTTATTAAGAACAATGGTAGAGTTAACAGGCGCTCATCAACCGGGTTCGCAAATTGATGTAAAGGTTCCTAATATTTCAGGAGTTCTATGTGAGATAGCTGGTATTATCCGAAACCGAAAAGCGAATATACTTAGCGTTCTCGTTTACCCAGACAAACAGGATGAACATTATAAAATTTTAGTTATTAGGGTGCAAATGATGAACCCTATTGGATTAATAGAAGACCTTAAACAAGCAGGTTATCATGTGCTTTGGCCAAATCTCCCGGGGATTTCACAATGAAAAAAGACTGTGCTTTTATTTTCTCTGATGAACTATTGAAATATAAATTTAGCAAACATCATCCCTTCAATCAATTTCGGCTGGAACTAACAGTAGATTTGTTAAAACGACTAAACGCATTAGATCCACTGGCAGTCCTTCCTCCAAGGATAGCTACAGACGAAGAACTTTGTTTAATCCATGATCCTATCTATATTGAAGCAGTTAAAAAGGCCGGGCGCGGGATACTTCCAAATGAAATAGCCGGAAACTATGGTTTGGGATCAGAAGATACTCCAATATTCCCCAATATGCATGAGGCGAGTTCAATCCTTGTTGGTGGAACATTAACTGCAGTAGATCAAGTAATGACAGGAAAGGCCATTCATGCACTTCACCTTGGCGGTGGGTTACATCACGGCTTTCGTGGAAAAGCATCCGGATTTTGTATATATAATGATAGCTCCGTTGCAATCAAATATCTTCAAAACAAATACCATGCACGAGTGCTCTATGTTGATACGGATGCCCATCATGGTGATGGTGTTCAATGGTCTTTTTATGATGATCCGAATGTATGCACCTTATCTATCCACGAAACAGGAAGATATTTATTTCCGGGAACTGGGAATGTTACAGAAAGAGGCCAAGGAAAAGGATATGGATATTCTTTTAATCTTCCTGTTGATGCTTTTACCGAGGATGAATCATGGCTCTTTACGTATAGAAATGCGTTGATAGAGGTTGCCGAATTCTTTCAACCAGATGTAATTCTTACCCAAAATGGGGCAGATTCACATTATTATGATCCATTGACACATTTATCGGCAACAATGAAGATCTACAGGGAAATTCCAAAACTTGCCCATGAAATTGCACATCTTTATTGTGGGGGAAAGTGGGTTGCGGTTGGCGGCGGTGGGTATGATATTTGGAGGGTTGTTCCGAGGGCATGGGCGCTCATATGGTTAGAAATGACCGAAAATCCAAACAGCTTTGGCCATTTACCTTCAGATTGGATTGATCATTGGCAAAAAATTGCGCCAGTCGATCTTCCGACAGAATGGGATGACCCAGATCATTTATACCCTCATATTCCCCGGAAGGAAGAAATCACTGAAAAAAATGCAATAACACTCGAAAAGGCTCTTTTTCCTATTCGAAATCAACAAGACCAAAAAAAAGAATAGGTATTCCAAATAGGGCCGTACCAAATGGTAGGCCCTGCTAAGTTAGTTCAAAAGGCAGTATACTTATTTTGTAGATTGACGATGTTCGATTCGATGCGGTAAAACAACAATGTTTTCTGATACATTTTCTTTATTCATCAGCTTCGTAAGTAAGCGCATGGCTACTGCTCCAATGTCGTACAATGGTTGAACAATAGTTGTTAGCTGTGGCCGAACCATTAATGAAAGACGTGTATTATCTGAAGTGATTACTTCAAAGTCTTCTGGAATATTGAAACCTTTATCTTCTGCACCATGAACGACCCCAAGAGCCATTTCATCAGATCCAACTAAGATGGCCGTCGGTCTCTCCTGACTTTCTAATAACTTATCAAAAGCCTCTAAACCAGAATCGTAAGTATAATCACCCTCGAAAACAAGATCCTCATTCAAAGGAATACCAGCATCTTTTAGTGCATTCTGATAGCCCTTAAGCTTTTTCTCTGCGTTTTTTGGCTCATGAAGTGGACCGACAACAAAGGCGATATTCTTATGCCCCTTATCTATAAATTCCTTAACCGAGTCATAAACTGCCTGCTCATAATCAATATTAACGGAAGGAATCACATTGGTCTCTTCAATGGAGCCAGCAAGTACAATCGGCACAGGAGACTTTTCAAATTCTTCCACATGCCCAGAAGTAATATTGCCTCCCATAAATACAAGACCATCGACTTGTTTTCCTAACATGGTATTTAACAAATGCAATTCCTTCTCTTTATTTTGATCGGAATTGCTTAGAATAATATTATATTTGTACATCGTAGCAATGTCTTCAATACCCCGGGCTAATTCGGCAAAGAATATGTTCGATATATCGGGTATTATTACTCCAACAGTTGTCGTTTTTTTACTAGCTAACCCTCTGGCAACTGCATTTGGTCGGTACCCCAGCCTATCAATGACTTCAGAGACTTTTTTGCGTGTAACCGGTTTTACGTTTGGGTTCCCGTTCACTACTCGCGAAACCGTTGCCATTGAAACATTTGCTTCTCGTGCAACATCATATATGGTAATATTCACCTTTGACACTCTCCTTAAAACGAAACATGTTTTTCTTATTTTACGGCAGTATTCATTAACCTAATCATTTTTTCTCAAGTTTGTGAGAAAATAAGCAATCTGCAATATTATTTAATGATACGATAAGAACCTTAATGCCGCAATCGTAATATCCACTTTTTAAACTTTCATTATGAAATGATGGAAAAGCCTTCTGCTATTATTGCAGAAGGCTTAGTTCCTATCTACCTAGACATTAACTTCGAACAAAATTTGAAGCAAGTATTTCATGATAAAAATGATCGAACTGTCCAAGGTCCATTTGCTGTTGTGCATCAGAAAGTGCAACAGCTGGGTCTGGATGGACTTCAGCCATCACCCCGTCAGCCCCGATTGCAAGGGCAGCCTTAGCAGTTGGAAGAAGTAGGTCCCTTCTTCCTGTTGAATGCGTAACATCAACAAAGACCGGTAAATGAGTTTCTTGTTTTAGAATCGGCACAGCAGAAATATCTAGTGTATTTCTAGTTGCCCGTTCATATGTCCTTATGCCTCGTTCACACAGAATGATCTGACCGTTTCCCTGTGCCATAATATATTCTGCTGCATTTATAAACTCTTCTATCGTAGCTGCCATACCCCGTTTTAGTAAAATTGGCTTATTTATAGCACCTGCAGCTTTTAATAGTTCAAAATTTTGCATATTTCGGGCACCAATTTGAATAACGTCAAGGTATTCAGCAGCCATCTCAATATCAGCAGGATTTACAATTTCACTAATAACTGCCATATCGTATTCATCAGCAACACGCTTTAGAATTTTTAAACCTTCAACACCTAAACCTTGGAAATCATATGGAGAAGTTCTAGGTTTATAAGCACCTCCACGCAAGAGTTTGAGTCCTTTTTCTTTCATATTCTTTGCAACTGTTGCTACCTGTTCATATGACTCCACTGCGCAAGGACCAAAAACAAACCTCTGCTTCCCATCTCCAATCATTTCACCTTTTACATTTACAATTGTATCTTCAGGTTTTTTCTTTCTAGAGACAAGCAGTGCTTTGCTATGATCATCCTTTTGCAAATCTAATCCTGCCTTAAAAATTTCTTTAAAGATATGGTCAATTGTTGAACTTTCAAAAGGACCGTCGTTATGCTCCTTAATTTTGTCAAGCATCATTCTTTCCCGGACCGGATCATAGCGATATACACCTTGGCTTTCTTTTACTTGCCCTATCTCTTGAACGAGCTGGGCTCTCTCATTAATTAGCCCCAATAATTCTAGGTTAAGCTCATCAACACGTGTTCTTAATTGATCCAACTTCTTGCTCATAAATTGTCCAGTCCTTTCTTCGTTAAAGCGTTAAAGATAATGAATTTTCTAACCATTTTACACTAAATTTCAATAAAAAGCTTATAATTATACTCGAATTCAACTTTTCGCTTTCATTCTTCTTTATTGGTTCAAGAAAATATGTTACATTTTTCTATATATTAGGATTTATTATATCGGAATTTATTTTCCTTGTCACGCATTTTTTCTTTATTAATTAAACGCTTTTAAGTATTAAAGTAAGCAATATATTTTATCCACTAGAAGAAGGTGCTTATAGTTTGCATGAAAGTAAAACCATTTTTGCACTCGATATTGGAACACGATCCGTTGTCGGAATAATCCTAGAAGAAACAGAAGGAAATTTTCATATTATCGATATTTTTTCAAAAGAACATTCAGAACGTTCCATGCTTGATGGTCAAATTCACGACATCCTTTCTGTTTCAAAAATTATTATTGAAATTAAGGAAGAACTAGAAAAAAAGTATGGACCGCTTCATAAAGTTTGTGTAGCTGCAGCCGGTAGATCATTGAAAACAGAAAAGGCTGAAGCCACCGTAAAGATAAACAGGAAACCAATGCTCCAAAAGCAAGATATTCTTCATCTTGAATTAAGTGCTGTTCAAAACGCACAAGCAAGTGTTGCTGAAAAACATTTTGATAAAAGTCAATTTTATTATTGTGTTGGCTATTCCGTCTTATACTATCGACTTGATGGCGAGGAAATAGGAAATTTAATCGACCAACAAGGCGATGAAGCTTCAGTCGAAATCATTGCAACGTTCTTACCCAAGGTTGTGGTGGAATCACTCATCGCAGCACTAAGTAGGGCAGGATTGGAAATGGAAGCATTGACGCTTGAGCCAATAGCTGCCATCAATGTCCTTATCCCGCAATCGATGCGGAGATTAAATGTGGCATTGGTTGATATTGGGGCAGGTACCTCTGATATTGCATTAACTGACATGGGTACAATTATTGCTTATGGAATGGTTCCAGTGGCTGGTGATGAAATTACTGAAGAGATTAGTGAACAATTTTTATTAGACTTTCCTCTTGCTGAAAAAGCAAAAAGAGAACTCATTGAAAATGAAACGGTAACAATTACCGATATTCTTGGATTTGAAACAGAGATAGCAAAGGACGAGATGATCAAACAAATCTCACCTGCCTTAAATCATCTTGCAAACTCCATTTGTAGTGAAATTTTACGTTTAAATAACAATCATTCACCTAAAGCAGTTATGCTTGTCGGGGGTGGAAGTCTTACCCCGGAATTACCTATACGAGTGGCAAACCTTCTGCAACTTCCTGTTAATCGGGTGGCAATCAGAGGTATTGATGCTATCTCTTCTCTAACCATTGCTGAGCATATCCATCGAGGGCCCGAGCTTGTGACACCTATAGGAATTGCAATTGCTGCCCATAACACACCTGTTCAGTATGTTACAGTTACTGTAAATGAACAGCCTATCCGTCTTTTCGAAGTAAAAAGTCTTACGGTCGGGGATTGTCTTCTTGCGGCAGGCATAAAAATGAACAAGCTTTATGGAAAACCTGGGATGGCAAAAATAGTTTCGTTAAACAACAAAATGATTACGATTCCTGGTAAATTAGGTGACCCTCCAAGGATCTTAAAAAATGGACAGCCTATTGTACTAGACGATTTAGTTAAAAATGGGGATCAAATTTTTGTTGAAAAGGGAAACGATGGCATGGAAACGATGCTGCAAATAGGAGATTTAATCGATCATTTACCAACCCTAAAAATTACACTTAATAATAATGACATCGATGTCACTTCCGAAATTTTATGTAATGGCGTAAAAGCTACTAAAGAAAAGATGCTTGAGGATCGAGACGAAATTCTTGTTATGCTTCCTAAGACAATTGAAGATATTCTTATGTCTGTGAATCCCGATCTACTAGTAGAATTGGAACCGTTCAAACTCCATATAAATGGAGTGGTTATAGATTTTTCTTCTTTAAATGGGAAAGCTTTTCTCAATGGAGAGGAGGTCAATAAACAGACCGTTATTACCCAATTCGATCAAATTTTGATAACAAGTAAAGAAAAATTAACTGTCGGAAAACTAGATGAGCTTAAACAAATTAAACTAAATTACAGTATCCCTGTCTTTTTTAATGATCAAAAAGTAATTTTAACGCAAAAGGTAGCAGAGGTTTCGAGAGAGGGACATATTCTTTTAGACAGTGATCAATTGTTTAATGGGGACAAAGTCACTATTGATCAGAAAGAATCTGAGCCATTCATTTTTCAAGATTTATTTAAACATGTTGAAATTGAAATGCCTACAAACGCAAAAGGTACCTATGTCTTACTAAAAAACAATGATCACACCACTTTCTATGATTCAATCGCCCCTGGAGACGATTTAAAGATTGTCTGGCCATTGGTCCAAGAAATATACTAAAAACTGATAGAACAAAAAAGGCATCCTATCGGATGTCTTTTTTGTTCTATTCATTATCACTAAAAGCACTTGCTAACGATTGATTTTTAATTTTCCAGTGTGAGGCATGCCAAACGGCTTCTGTATTTGAAAATAGAATAGCTTGTGGTGATTCATGTTTTATCTGATATTTATCTGCTATTTCATTTGACAGCGGTCGTGAATCCTGAACAGTTAAAAAATAGGTTGGTATATCTTTATGATCATCAGCGAACTTTTGATATTCCTGATAAGCAGCTTGGCTTACAGGACATGTTATGCTATGTTTCAAAAGAAAAAATTTATTCTTAGTTTTTACCAAATTATCAAATTGATTAATTTCATCTATTTTCTCCAACAAATATCACTCCTACATTTAATAAACGGTGAAGTCATTTTAGCACTTCACCGTTTATTAAACAAATTATTAAGTATTATTTCATTACCTTTTTTTCTTCTTCTTCAAGCGCTTTTTTTGCTTCCTCTATTTTCATTCTTACTTCTATTTCTTTGGTAGGCTTTTTACTATTTGTTTTTATATCTCGATCAATGATCGAAATATAATTTGTTACATTTGTGCCCCCATCTTCATCTGAATCAGTGAGCGATAAATTTTTCGTTTTATTTACTACACTCTTTGTAAATAAGGCTGTTTTCTCTTTTGACATGGAAGCTAATTCATTGCCCCTCACCCAAACATTTTCGCCCACAAGTGTAGTTTTATCACTTAAATTTTTGCGAAGTTCTTTACCAGGTCTAGGAGCAAAAAGTAGCGCTGCCGCTACGCCAATCATTCCACCTATTAAAGCACCTACTAAAAATTTATTGGAGCTTTTAGATTCTTTAATTTGGCTTTGACTGGAATCTCGTGTATCGTTTTCTCTTCCCGCCATCATAACCCTCCTATCAAAATTCAATCTTGACCAATCACTTTTTTCAATTTTCTCTTGTTAAAGATTATTTTCTTTTGATTTTTTGGCTTTCCATTTGTCCTTCAATTCAAAGAACAATGTGCTCACTTGTATAATTTGTGAAAGCTTTTCCTTATTTTGATCTACATGATCATTCACAGTATCCGTGATATTTCGAAGTGATTGATTGAACTTATTTACAGTTAAACCAACACCTTTTACCGCGTCTAACATACTGTTTAAGCTCTCAGACTTTTGCTGAAGATCTTCAGCAAGTGCATTCGTTTTATGCAATAGCAATGTTGTTTCAGATGTTACACCTTCAACCTGTTTCTCCAACCCCATTAAAGTATTAGAGACGCTATCTAAAGTCTTTTGGAGTGATTTTAATGTTTTAGACAAATAAATGACTAATACAAAAAATGCGACCGCTATCAGAGCAACGCTTAAATATAAAATAATTTTCATAGGATACACCTCTACCTTTATCTACAATTTATCTATTTCCCTAAGGTTTTATATCTAAACCCAGTAATATAAATTCGACAAAAAGCTATCATTTCCTGCCAACCCATTTTAAAAATAATGAATGCCCGTAGTTTAGAATTTCTATTTTCGGGTCTTGTTCGGTTACAATAAAACTGTATGATATTTTTTTATGGAGGGGTTACATAATGAAAGATCCACGTATTGAAGAACTCGCCAAAAATTTAATTAATTATTCTGTCCAACTTCAAAAAGGCGAAAAAGTATTAATCGAAAACTTTGGTCTTCAACAGGAACTTGTTTCTGCACTTGTAAAGGAAGCGTATACAGCAGGTGGCTATCCATTTGTCCTTTTAAAAGATCAACAAGTTGACCGTTCCCTTTTAATTGGCGCACAGGAAGAACAATTTAATATGATAGCTAATTTTGAAGCAAGCGTTATGAGTCAAATGGACGGATACATTGGTTTACGCTCTGGAAATAACATAAACGAACATGCCGATGTCCCTGCTGATAAAATGAAAATCTATGGCAGCACTGTCGGGAAAAAGGTTCATCAAGATATTCGTGTTCCAAAAACAAAGTGGGTTGTCCTTCGTTATCCAACTTCGTCGATGGCTCAATTAGCAAAAATGAGCACAGAAGCATTTGAAGACTTTTATTTTAAAGTTTGCAATCTAGATTATGGAAAGATGGATAAAGCAATGGATAGTTTAGCTAATTTGATGAACCGTACTGACAAAGTTCGCCTTACTGGCCCTGGAACTGATTTGACATTCTCTATAAAAGACATTCCGGCGATCAAATGCGCAGGTCGATTAAATATACCTGATGGAGAAGTATATACAGCTCCTGTTCGTGACTCTGTAAATGGTGTAGTTTCCTACAACACCCCATCACCATACCAAGGCTTCACTTTTGAAAATGTTAAGCTGACCTTTAAGGATGGAAAAATTATTGAGGCTATTGCAAATGATACAGAACGGATTAATAAAATTTTTGATACAGACGAAGGTGCACGTTATGTAGGCGAATTTGCTATCGGTGTTAATCCGTATATCCAAAACCCAATGCAAGACATTTTATTTGATGAAAAAATTGATGGCAGCTTCCACTTTACACCTGGACAATGCTATGATGATGCTTTTAACGGAAACCATTCCAATATTCATTGGGATTTGGTTAATATCCAACGTACCGAATATGGCGGCGGAGAAATCTATTTTGATAATATCTTGATCCGTAAAGATGGGCGTTTTGTTATTCCTGAGCTTGAAGAATTAAATCCAGAAAATCTTAAATAATCCAACAGAATTATTTAACATATGATTATTTTAAAAGGAAAGGATGCCTGCAATAAAGGGCATCCTTTCTTTTTTATAGTATCTAATTTATTTAACCTTATTAAGGCCAGAAATTATTGCACTATTCTTAACTAAGCTGCTTTTCATATGCTTCTTGGAACTTTTGAATATCTCCAGCTCCCATAAAAATAATGATACTATTTTCGTGTTTCTTTAAAATAGCGGTGTTTTCTTCAGATATTATTTCAGCTCTATCTATCTTCTCTTGTAAATCTTTAATGGAAAGCTTACCATGGTTTTCACGCGCAGATCCAAAAATTTCACATAAATATACTTTGTCAGCAGCGTTTAAACTATTTGCAAAGTTATCAAGAAATGCTTGAGTACGTGAAAATGTGTGTGGCTGAAATACTGCGACAATCTCATTATTAGGGTACTTTTGCCTTGCAGCATCAATCGTTGCTTTAATTTCTGTCGGATGGTGGGCATAATCATCAATTAGGATTTGTGACCCTTTTACTTTCTCAGAAAATCTCCTCTTCACACCTTGAAACGAATTTAGTTGAAATTCTACAACTTCAACAGCTATTTCTTCATAATGACATAAAGCAATAACGGCAAGCGAATTCAATACATTATGATCCCCGAATGCAGGGATAGAAAATGTATGATAAAAAGTATTTCTAATAAACACATCAAAGGTCGTTCCATCCGTTGCTTTCACAATATTTTTAGCCTGATAATCATTTTCTTCGCCAAATCCATAAAACAAAACAGGTACCTTTGCCTGGATTTTTTGTAGCTGTTCATCGTCACCACAGGCGAAAATACCCTTTTTAACTTGCCATGCCATTTCTTGAAACGCAGAAAAAACATCATCAATATTGGCAAAATAATCAGGATGATCAAAATCAATATTTGTCATTATGGTGTAATCTGGAAAGTAAGATAAGAAGTGTCTTCTATACTCACATGCTTCAAAAACAAAATACTCAGAGCCCACTTCACCTTTACCAGTTCCGTCTCCAATTAGAAACGAGGTAGGCTTTGCCCCTTTCATTACATGGGCAAGCAAACCTGTCGTAGACGTCTTCCCATGTGCACCTGTAATTGCAATGCTCGTAAAACTCCGCAAAAAATCTCCCAAAAACCGATGGTATCGGACAATTGGAAGTCCAAGCTTCATTGCCTCTTGAATTTCTTCGTGTGTATCAGGAAAAGCATTACCTGCAATAATCGTCATTCCCGGCTGGATATTTTCCTTTTGAAAGGGAAGAATCTTTATTCCTGATTGTTCAAGAGCCAGTTGAGTAAAAAAGCGCTTTTCGACATCAGAGCCTTGCACATTATATTTCATATCGTGCAGAACTTGTGCAAGAGCACCCATTCCAGACCCCTTAATACCCACAAAATGGTAAATAGTCATGTAAAGAACCTCCAACCAACGTCTATCTGTAAAACAGTATATGACATTTGTCTGTATTTGCTAATTGTACCAAAGAAAAGCGAAATCACCTTAAAGAGCAATCTAAGGTTGTTCCATCGAGTCCAATGTCTATTCAGCATTCCTTTGTAGTCAGCCTTTTCAAACATTGGACAACGCCACTTATCTAAAGTCTAATTATTTGTTATTCATAATAAGTTATTATAGCACTATCCTATCCTAAAGACTATGGAATATGGGGAATATGTCTATACTCTAAACTAAACCCATCATTGGTATTATTGACCACAGTTATAAAGAATACTATAAATTAATTGGTTGAACTTGCCTGCATAGCCTCTAGATCCGTTTCTGTTATGAGAACTTCACGTGGCTTGCTCCCATTAGCACCTGAAATATAGCCTTGTTTTTCCATCAGATCCATTAACCTTGCTGCCCTGTTATAGCCTATCTTAAACCTACGCTGTAAGCTTGAGGTAGAGGCACCGCCCTGGTCTATAAAAAATTCACATACCTCATAGAAAAGCTCATCTTCTTCCTCTATGACTTGAGCCTTTTTTAACAATTCTTCTTGTTCAAAAAAATAATCAGGTTCCCTTTGTTCTCGAATATGTGCAACAACAAGGTCTATCTCTTCATCTGACACAAAGGTCCCTTGCAAGCGAACAGGCTTGGAAGAGCCATTCTCTAAAAATAACATATCCCCTCGGCCCAGTAATTTTTCTGCCCCACTAATATCTATTATTGTTCTAGAATCAACTTGCGAGGAAACTGAGAAAGCGATCCTTGTCGGTATATTTGCTTTTATTAACCCCGTAATGACATCTACCGATGGTCTCTGCGTGGCAACGATAAGGTGAATTCCGCATGCCCGGGCTTTTTGAGCAATTCGACAAATAGCTTCTTCTACATCCGCTGGTGACATCATCATTAAGTCTGCTAATTCATCGATCACGATTACAATGAATGGAAGTTTATCAGAATATTGTTTATGTTGCATTGCCAATTCATTGAAGCGGCTAATATCTCGCACACCTGTATGAGCAAAAAGCTGGTAGCGTCTCTCCATTTCATCTACTGCCCATTTTAATGCAGCCGTTGCAGCTTTCACATCCGTGATAACAGGACTAACCAGATGTGGGATATGATTATATGGCGCAAGTTCAACCATTTTTGGATCAATTAATAAAAGCTTCAAATCTTCAGGGCTTGCTTTATATAATAAGCTGATAATCATTGTATTAATGCATACACTTTTACCTGATCCTGTCGCACCGGCAATTAACCCATGCGGCATTTTCTTTAAATCAGTGACAATCGGCTTGCCAGAGATATCAAGTCCTAAAACGGCTGTCAACGGGGATGCAGCTTCACGAAAAATGTTACTTTGAATGATTTCACTTATTAAAACAGGTCTTGATTTTACATTTGGCACCTCTATGCCAATCGTATGCTTTCCAGGGATCGGTGCTTCGATTCGAATATCCCTTGCAGCAAGACTTAGTTTGATGTCATCCGTTAAGTTTGTCACCTTGTTTACTTTTACACCAGGTTCGGGCTGTACTTCAAATCGAGTAACAGAAGGACCTTGAGTAACATTAACAACACTAGCCCCTACATTAAAGTTTTGAAGGGTTTGATTTAAAATCTCCTCTTGCACCATTACCCATTCAGAATCCATCTCTTCTGTAACAGGCTCTTTAAGTAAATTGAAAGTAGGAAATACATAAGGCTCAAACCCAATATAGTCTTGAATCACTTCATCAGGTTTTATCAGATAATCTAGTTCAGGCATTTCAATGCCCTCCGCTGATAGTGATTGCTGCAAAGGCTCCACAAGTTCAATGATATCCATTGATAGAGGTTGTTGCACAGGCTCCACTACTTCTATCACTTCTTTTGTTTGTGATTGCTGTGCAGGTTCCACAGGTTCAATGATTTCCATTGATAGAGGTTGTTGTACAGGCTCCACAGCTTCCGTTATTGGGAATTTTGGAATTTCTTCTCTTTCGGTACGTTCCGCTATCGGAATGTTGGACTGTGGATTTTCCTTTATCTCCCTATGTCGTCTTTGTTCCCATTTTTGTTTATCTTGCTTTAGCATCATTACATTAAAAGGAAGATGGGATCTTTTTGTTTTTTCTGGTTCAGCATCAGCTTGGACTGCTTCCTCAGACATCAATGTTTCAGTTAACTCTTCACTAGTGCATTCATCTCGTAATGGTACTATTTCTACCACCTGATCATTTACTGCGAAGGTTTCTGTCTCACTTTGAGGATCTTCAGTAATTGTGATTAAATTTTCTTCTAAAATAAGGTCTACTATCTTATTATGCTCCGTAATTTCCTGTGAAATAGTTTCTTGCTCACAAATAACAGGAGGCTCCATATTATTTTCAAGTATATATGATGGTTCATCCTTCGAAATTAAATCATCTTGATCTTCAAAAGGCGTACTTTCAAAAAAATGACTTAGTTCATGTTCCACAATCTCTGTATCTTCAACTACAGGACGGCTAAATCCAAAAATAGGTGAAGGTATTTCTGTTGGTCGAAATGGTCCACTGCTTCGTTTTTTTTGGATAAGTTCATTTTTTAGAAGTGGTTTTTCTATCTTTGAAGGAGCACTAACTTGCACTCTTCCCTTTTTTTCCTCAGTCTGTTTTCTTTGTTCGTGAACACGTGCTACTGGCCTTTTTAATGGCATTCCTTCATCAGGAATAAGAGGGAAACGGAACCGACCTTTTGGATATTGATAGGTAATTCTAGCTTCTATATCTTTAGTAGAGTCCATTTTCCTATGAATAATTTCGCTCTCACTATTGTTTCTATCAACACCAAAATTATCCAATTGTTCTTCTTCATCTTTTCTTAACCTTTGAAAAAAGTCTTGGATCCAGCTCAAAACAATCACTCTTTCTAATTCATCTATCATTCTATTTTAACAGTATTTGATGAAAATTCGACAGAAAATCTAATAATAAGTCGAAAGAAGGATTTTAGTGACAGAAAGCATAAAGAAAACTTGGCTAGCGCCAAGCCTTAAGGCGCCGGCGATAGCCTAGTTGCCCTTATGCGCTAGCAGAATTTATGGATATAAATTCTGATTAGCAAAAAAAAGATCACTAAATTGTGATCCCTTTTCATAAATTATGCTATTTTTTTTTATTTTTCCCTAAAATGAAAATCGGCTCTAATTCTCCTGATTCATATAAAAAAGACAATGCCGTGATAGGGACACGTCCATTCGTAAAGAAGCCCATTGACATTTGGGCTAAAACGTCATAGCCAGCGTCATTTTGAATATCGGCAATTATTAAGACATCTTGATGCGGAACAGCAAGCACCATTGTCCCGGTAACTTTCTTTTCTATTTCATTTAAGAATCCTTTATTTAAAATACGACTTGCATCATACCCATCATTTGTATTGAGAAAATAAAAAACATTTCCTGCAACACGGTCCTCTTTCAAAGGGTTCGAAAGTGACCTGACATTAAATAAAGCAATTTCCTTAATTCTTTTGTCATTCCATCCTTCTTTTTCGACTATTTTTGAGTCTATTAAACGATAGGATTTTCCCATATCAACCGCATAATAAATTCTTGTTTCCGCCGTATGTTCTTCAAATAGAAATGGAGTACCTTCCGTGGCTTCAGTTGGAAATGACGTAGATCGAATAACAGGGTAAATCTTTTTCTCATAATCTTTGATCTGCAAAGGATTTTCCATGGCATGTAGGCCTTCCTCTACATAATAGACTACTTCTTCAATTGCTTTTTCCTTTTCAATATGCCATTTAGCGATAATTCCCGACAAAGATACAGTAATCCCTTTTCTTGTACCTTTACTCTCAATTCTTAGCTGATCTTTATCACGATTGTATGAAATAACTCGATCGGCATTTGCCAACCGTGCTTCTAATTCCTGTTTCATTATTATACTATTCATTTTCATTTATAATCCCTCCGCAAAAAGGAGTTGCAAAAACTTAAAAACTCTCCATCCAAAAGTTGAAGGAGAGTATTGGTTAAATTATTTTAAGTCAGCTATAAATCCTTCGATTTCTTCTTGTGTTTTTCGATCTTTGCTAACAAATCTACCTAGTTCTTTTCCATCCTCGAATCCAATAAAGCTCGGAATTCCATATACATCTAGTTGTTGGCACAAATCAATAAATTGATCGCGATCCACATGAAAAAATGTAAATTCATTATATTTTTGCTCAATTTCAGGCAATATTGGTTCGATTACGCGACAATCTGGGCACCAATTTGCTGAAAACATAAATAGACTCTTACCTTCATTTTTGATCTGTTCGAACTGCTCCATCGATTCTAAATTTTTCATATGACTGCCTCCAATTTGTAATTTCAGCTCAATTTAATTAATAGTTCAAATCATAACAGACTAAAAGACTGCCAGTCCACCAATATGCAAATGGATCTCAGTTGGTTTATTTATTGATGGTTTTTACCGAGTTCATGATTTGCATCATTGCTGTTGCTTCCTCCTTCAAACTACTCGTTTTGGCTTGTGTTGTTATTTTCGTTCCACCAATTCCAATCGTCAGTTCATTCATGCCGTCCTTTAATCTTGCTACGATTAGGTAGCCCATTCTTTTTTGATCCTTAAATGTCTCATTTGTTTCAAGTTGTTTGTATTGGGCAATAGACGCTTTGTACACAACATTACTAGAGGCATTTTCTTGTGGATTATTGAATAGGATATAAGTCTTAGACCCATTTTTCAAAATAATATTATGGGGAGACTTATCTTTTATTTCATAGCCAAAAGGTAAATAAAAACGAATCTTTACACTTTTATTATTTGGCCTTTTAATTTTTTCTTTAAAAGTTGTTTTAACAGCTTTTACAGTTACTTTACTTTCTTCCTTATAAGAAGTATTAGAACAGGCACTTAATACTAATGCGGATATCAAAAAAGCAACAATAGTTTTGAAGGGCTTTCGCATAAGTTCCTCCTTGGTAGGTACGATGATCTATCTATCATACCTTCAAAAACCTTTTTATGACAATCCATCATGTAAATTTTAGTAGCAATTTAATCAACATGAATGTTTTTGTTTATATTCATACTGCCCAATTAGCATATTCATTATATGTGTAAACATATCAACACGATTGATAAGGCCATTTGTGAAAATTCCGACTGCTCCTTCGTGCTTTCTTACATTTTGTATTTTCACATAATCATCCATAACTGGGCCTAGTTCTTCTCCGTTTCTTAATCTATTTGCAATTTCTTCTGGAAGTAATATCCTTGCTCCCCCAGCGATAATCGGTTCCATATTTTTTGATACGAGTGCCCCCCAATTACAAATGAAGAGCCCTTGGGTTGTTTCCTGAACGCCACCTTCAAGCCCAATCCCGATATCCCCCAGGGCAGCATGTAAAGAATTCATTGCCCGATTGATCGCACCCTTAATTGTCTCTTCATCAGAAAAGGGCTGATCCCTGACTCCAGATGGAATATCCAAGGAAATAATCTCAATGTCTTCAGGGAAAGCATTTTTAACAGCCATTATTTTTGCAGGGTTTTTTGAACCAATGATAATTTTCATGTTGTATTACTCCTTACTTATTTAAAGACACAGAAGAGGAGACATAACGAATGCCTCCTTGGTAATGTAACTTAGCTATTGGCTTTTATTGAATCAATTGTTGTTTGATCACAAGCCTTGACTAGGTTTATGACTAATTCCTTTGCAGCCGCATAGTCATCAATATGGATAATTGAAGCGTGTGTATGAATGTATCGTGAGCAAATCCCGATTACAGCACTTGGAATCCCATCATTAGATTGATGTACCCTACCTGCATCCGTTCCACCTTGGGAAACAAAATATTGATATGGAATATTATGCTTTTCAGCTGTATCAAGCACAAATTCTCTCATGCCTCGATGCGTTACCATAGAACGATCAAGAATTCTGAGCAAGGTTCCTTTTCCTAATTGGCCAAATTCTGATTTTTTTCCGGTAGCGTCATTTGCTGGGCTTGCATCAAGTGCAAAGAAGATATCAGGTTTAATCATATTTGCAGCTGTTTGAGCTCCACGTAAGCCCACTTCTTCCTGAACGGTTGCTCCAGAATAGAGTGTATTTGGTAATTGTACACCCTTCAATTCTTGCAAAAGTTCAATTGCTAAACCGCATCCATAGCGGTTGTCCCATGCCTTTGCTAAAATTTTCTTCTTATTGGCCATCGGCGTAAACGGGCAAATTGGAAGGATTGGTTGGCCTGGCTTGATTCCAATTCGTTTGGCATCTTCTCGGTCATCCGCTCCAATATCAATGAGCATATTGCTTATTTCCATTGGTTTGCTCCGCTTTTCTTCATCAAGCAAATGCGGAGGAATTGAACCAATTACGCCTATAACAGGTCCATTTTTCGTCATAACTTGAACGCGCTGTGCCAAAAGAACTTGACTCCACCAGCCGCCTAGGGTTTGGAAGCGTAGCATTCCATTGTCCGTAATTGCTGTTACCATAAAGCCAACTTCATCCATATGTCCGGCAGCCATTATCGTTGGTCCATTACCATTTCCTTTTTTTACTCCGAAAATGCTCCCTAAATTATCTTGAACCAATTCATCTGCATACAAGGATAATTGTTCTTTCATAAACTTTCTAATTAAATGTTCATTACCTGGTGCTGCGGGTAACTCCGTTAAAGTTTTAAAAAGCTTTAATGTATGATCGTTCATGGTCTGGCCCCTTAATTCATTTTTCTGTAAATCATATGTATAACTCCATTTTACAGAAATTTCTCATCACTTACCACTATTTCACTTGAATTGATAATTATATATATTATGTTCTGAATATGTATTAAGATATACTAAAACAGGATTACATTGAGGATCCTATCACGGGGGGGAATTGTAATGAAGTGGAAATCCTTTTTCCTTGGAGCTTCCTTTGGTTTTGTTGGCGGCTACACCCTTAAAAAAATCATTTCAGAAAAAATAAATCTTTCACCTGAAAAGGTATTAGAACTAGTAAAAGATCACTTTAAAATTCAAGGTTCTATTCAAGGCTCGTGGATAAGTATGGAAGTGGAGTCGTTTGAAAAAGGAAAAATTCACTACAAAGCTTATAGAGGCGGTATTTCTATGCTTGTCAATGGAGCGAGTGAACAATATGAGTTTATCGCAGATGCATCGACAGGAACGATTATTGATGTGTTCGAACTATAAAAGAACTCGTTGATTGGTGAGCCCCTTGGGGCGAAGATAGTGACGTAGTTGCACTTATGCGCTAGCAAAAAAAAACAGTCGTCTATAACCAGAGGACGACTGTTTTTTTCTTATCTTTTTCTTGCAATGTTTTCGATCATTTGCCCATCTTTTCCCCATTTTACAGCCCGATAGAAAGCGTCATGATAGAAAGTAAACCATGCATCTTTTTCAACCCCATATGGAAACCACTTTTGCTTGGCTACAATTGAATCCATTGGATAATCATCATATGCGAGAACCCAAAGTGCATTCTGATGGGCATGTGTCGGCATAATATCTCCCATATGTATAGCAACTTCTCCAGAATCTTCAATAATTAAAATGGAATGTCCATCACTATGTCCACCTGTATGAACGAGTTTTAACGCTCCAAAACTCCATATATCCTCAAAAGTTATGACTTGGTTTTCAATTGCTTCCCAATTCTCTTTCCAGTACGTATTTATAGAACGAATATTGGGGGCTCTCATCTCATCCCATTCAATTTTTGAGGTGATTATCTTTGCATGAGGGAAGACAGAATAATATTCATTATCTTCAAGCTTAGTCAGTCCCAATGCATGATCAAAATGTAAATGTGTCATTAAGATATAATCGATATCAGTAGGTGTCAATCCTAATTCAGCTAGAGACTCCTCTACTTCTGATTCCTTTGTTACACCATAGTTCCGCTTTTGTTTATCAGTTAATTTTCCTTTTCCCATTCCACTGTCAACCAATATATGTTTTCCATCCATTTGGATTAACATCGGATCTGATGGCAACTCAATTTGGTTTTTTTCATTGCAAGGATATTTTTTTTCCCAGAGTGGTTTCGGAACGACCCCAAACATTGCTCCCCCGTCTAGATTTGTGTCCCCTCCCGATAACCATGTCAGTGAAACCTTCCCAATTTTCAAACTTTCCATGAATTTTCCCCCTCTACCCCATTTAATTTATTTTATCATCAGCTCGCAAAGATGGAAAATGTTGAGTTAAAGAATAATAAAGAAAACTCGCTGATTGGGCTAGCCCTAAGGGCGATAGCAAAAAAAGATAAGTAGTTCCATTTTTGTGGAGAAGCATTTCATCTTGGTCATTGTCCGAATTAGGATGTTAATTTCTTTTTATGCGCCTATGATAGGCAAACCATATAGAAAGGCAAAGAAAAAGGCTTCATGAAACGTTCTTTGAAACTTGTCTGTTGATTTCCGCTCCAGGTGCTCCAATCAACAGGCTGTCAAAAGCAATAGTGCGCTTGAACATAGTCAATGTAAAAAAGGCGACTCAAAATTCAGCATTGAATTTTAGAGTCGCCTTTTTTACTACAGTTATATATTCTTATTGAAAAAAATTTTTCAGTGCCCTCGCCTAAGTCGCCTACTGGGTCTCCACCAATGTCATAGAGGCGTATTGGAATCATTGGTGGTTTTTGATTCCATTAGACAGTAGAAATAATGGCTTTCGAGAATCATTAGTGGTCTTTGGGTGTTTTCACATTTTTCTACTTTATCTACCTGAGTTGATTGGAACGGAGGGCACTTGACTCCTGCGGGATTAGAGGGAATGGTAGACCCCACAGGCGGTCCGCCGAGGAGGCTCCCATCCCACCCCGCGGAAAGCAAGTGCCCGGAGTGGAAATCAACGGGCAAAGTTATGACCTAAAAACAATCAACAGGGTGTCAAAAGCAACAATGATCTCCACGTTATCGGAACTATTTATAAAAAAGAACTGGTCCTTACATATTATTGATATTGAACTTCACAACGGTAAATGCGATTACCCATTTTTGAAAATTTCTCTTCATATTCAGTCATGATATTTCCTTCAAATTCACTCTTGTGAAGGTCAAGGCTGATATATTTCAACAGTAAACCGTAAGCAGAAAAGCTTGTTAATGAATATTCAAATAAGCCTTGATTATCTGTCTTAAAATGAATTTCTCTGCCATCCTTCAAAATGTTTTGATATATCTGCAAGTAATTTTTGTAAGTTAATCTTCGCTTTTCATGGCGCGTTTTTGGCCAAGGATCAGAGAAATTCAAATAAATTCGATCTACATCATTCTTTTCAAAGATTTTTTCCAAATCACCGGCATTTACATTTAAAAGCTTGAGGTTTGGCAAATCTGCCTCAATTAAATTATCCAATGCAGAAATAATTATACTTTGATACACTTCAATTCCAATATAATTGATATCCGGATGAGCCTTTGCCATTTCTGTAATAAATCGGCCTTTTCCGCTTCCAATTTCAATATGAAGTGGTTGCTGTTTTTCAAAAACCTCTTCATATTTCCCTTTAAAACTTTCAGGGTTAGCAATGATATATTGTGGGTATTGATTTATTTTTTCCTGTGCCCAAGGCTTGTGTCTGAGTCGCATATTTACATTTACACTCCTAAATAATTATATCGTTCAAACAATACCATGCAAATTAAACTCTTTCAAGTCTAATTTTTCCCAAAGCTGTCACTTATTTAGCGGTTATTTAAACAACTCTGTTGATTTTCGGTCAATTTACATTTCAAAAATTAGCTATTTTAGTAAAACAAGTCTCCATGCATAAACGAAAAAAGGAATTCACAACCTATAGTGAATTCCTTTGTTTATTTAAAATTTTGAAAGGATGTGTTTCCATGCCATTAAACCAACAAGATCAGGTAACCTTACTTAAAGATATATTAAGCAACCATCAAACCGATTGTTGTGGATCTGTTTCAGAATGTGAACAATTGGAACGTTTAGTCAAATCTCTAATGGTTAGCCAACAAATTGATCAGAATACGAAAAACTTTTTGCAAGAAGTATATGAATATGGCCAACACGGTGCACAAACTGCCGATTTAGATCAGCATATTTTAGCCAACCAGGAAAACTTATCACAATGGGTAAATACTATTAATCAATTCTAATGAAGCTATAAAATCACGTTTAAATAATTTACCCATTTATCCATTTCCTGTAGACGATTCTTATTCTTATGCCATTGAATAGATGACAAGGTTTGAAGTGCAACATACCATTTCATTCGTAACTTTAAATTATCGCTACTATTTTTCCCGTACATTGAAAGCCATTGCTCCCAGTTCTCTTCAGGAATGTACCAGTAAAGCAATAAGCCTAGATCAATAGCAGGGTCAGCAATCATAGCCCCATCCCAATCAATCAGATACAACTGGTTGCATTCTGAAAGTAGCCAGTTGTTATGATTTACATCCCCATGACAGACCACTTTTTCATCACTGTAGACATTAGCACCTTCTTTTGTTAAAAAGGCAATTGTTTTCTGAACTTCTGGCATTGAATGAACTTCTTCATCCAACTCGTCCCTCACCATTTGAAAAAGGGTTTCTGGCAGTAATGGTGATTTTTCGAGACGTTTCAGCATCCCAAGCAATGGTTCTGAACGATGGATCTTTTTTAGAAGTCTAGCCACTCGCTCATGATTCATATCATGTGGCTTTAGCTCCCTACCTTCAAGCCATTGCTGAGCTGTTATCACATCACCATTTTCCATCCTTTTTGTCCAAACAAGCTTCGGGACGATTCCTTCAGCAGATAAGACTGCGAGGAAAGGAGAGGAATTTCGCTTAAGAAAAAGCCTTTGATCTTCATGCTTGGCATAAAAGGCTTCACCAGTAGCGCCTCCTGCAGGGACAATTTCCCATTCTTGTCCTAATAAATGTTCCAAAATTGCTCACCTTCAATTTATCCCGATCTAATGGTGGTAATCTATCTTATTAAAAATACTATATGAATGCAAAATTTACTTTTTTACAAATAAAAAATAGCTATTGATACCATCACACAATAGCCATCTTTATAAATTTTATCTCGTAAAGGGTTTTTTAGTCAAGCATATTAAAGAAAACTTGTTGATTGATACATATACACTACTAGAATTTATAATAGAAGTTCTGATTAGTCCAGAGAAATTATTTCTTTCCAATAATAATTAGGCAAATTGGTTCCACTATAATTTCCGATGTTCTAATGTTCCGGCTGGGAATAGCAGATGAAATACTTTCATCTGCTAGTACAAACCATTCACCTGTTGGAATCTGAATGGGTTGCCTTGTCAGCGTTGGATTGATCAAAAGGATCATTTCATAAAAATCACCCAAAATATTCTGATAGGAGAATCCAAGCACAGGTGATGGTAGAGGTATTGTATGTATATTGCGGCGGATTTCAGCTGCTGTGCTCATTCTAAAACATGCATATGACTTTCGAATTTCGATAATTCCCTTTAGATAATCAATATTTTCGGTATATTTCCATTTTCTATCCCAATCCAGTTGATTAACAGAATCAGGAGAATGATAACTATTTCCCACACCATTTTTCGTGCGGAAAAATTCCTGCCCACTATGAAGGAACGGAATTCCTTGTGATAATAACACAATACTTGTTGCAAGCCGATGGTATTTCATTAGCATTGACTCATTGGCATTTTGATGACAAGCCTGTAGCTTATCCCACATAGTGTGGTTATCATGACATTCAACGTAGTTCACAGACTGTGACGGTTCATTAAATAAGGAGTTTCCGTTTGTATATAAACCGATACTTCCAGTTATAACCTCCATTGCCGCTTCAAAATAGTGCTCATTTCCAAAAGCATATCCTTTATCATACAAATTAAAGGTGTTCCCTTTAATTGTATCTCTGAACAAATCATTAAATTGGGCAATACCCGGAATTTTGGCTTGATTCAAAAGCGATGCCTTCTCTTCGGTGGGAAGTGGCGTATTTAAATTCCAACCTTCACCCACTAAAAGGATCCCTTCTGCAAGACGATCACACATTTTTTTCACTTCATTCATCGTTTCTACATCCATAATTCCCATTAAATCAAAACGAAGGCCATCTATATGATATTCTTCTATCCAAAAGCGAATCGAATCCAAAATATACTTTCTAACCATCTTTCGTTCGGACGCGAGATCGTTGCCAACCCCAGTTCCATTCGATGGGAGACCAAATTCATTATGTCTAAAATAATACCCAGGAACTATTTTTTCAAATGAGGACTGTTCACGGTTATATACATGATTATAAACAGCATCCATGATCACCCGAATGCCCTCATGATGAACCTGCTCAATTAATTGCTTCAATTCTACGATTCGGGCGTACGGATGTGCAGGATCAGAAGAATAACTACCGTCAGGGACATTATAGTGAAGAGGATTGTAGCCCCAATTGTATTCTTTATTTTTTTCAATCTCGTCTACTTCAGCAAAATCATGAAAAGGTAAAAACTCAATATGAGTAATACCTAAATCCTTTAAATAGGAAAGTCCTGTTAATTGTCCACCTTTCCCCTTAGTATTCTTCTCCGCTGCACCTAGGTAAAGACCTTTATTTTGAACCCCACTATTTGGGTGAATTGTAAAATCCCTTATATGCGTTTCATAAATGATTGCGTCAACTGGATGTTGAAAAGGTGGAAGCTTCGGCTTTGGCCTATATGTTTTCTTCATTTTTACAATAACGCCTAACTCCCCATTTGGTGTTACTGCTGTAACATATGGATCAACCGCTTCATTCCATTTTTGATTAATACAAACATGATAAGAATAATGATAATATTCTAAATCACAAGGAAAAAGAGCTGTCCAAATTCCCTTTTCTCCCCTTTTCATTTTGGAAGTTTCAGAAAGTGTGCCATTTGGCGAATGCAGCTTTAGTTCTACTTGTGAAGCCGTCGGAGCCCATAGTTTAAATTGGGTTTGGTTTTCCTCACATCGAACACCAAGATCATCCCCACTATAAAAGAATTTTTCATCAAATTCAGTAGTACGAATAACAGCACCAATTTGAAGGTCTGTTCGTTCTCCATATTCGTCCATAATCCAATTGATCCTATCAAATGAGATTTCTTTTGAAAGAAAACAGATATACTTTATATAAGGATCGACTTGGCTTTTTTCATTTATTTTTAATGGGATATTTTGTAGTCCACAAGATAGGAAAAAGGAGGAGGCTTGCCCATTATGATAGGACTTTGGAAGAAGAATCGTAATGATATTCATCTCATCCAGATAAGCCAAGAATTGACGCTCATTGGAAATCATTCAAATTCCTCCCTCTTTAGTTCGATTTCTCTTTTGCCCTGTCTTCGGGTTAACACTCTTAAGGAGTTAGGTTGAACTTGAATAGTTAAAGGTGTATGGCCAATAAACTCACCATCTGCATGAACAAATAATTTCGAAGAAGAATGGATAGAAATAGCTCTTCCTTTAAACATTTTTACTTCTTTAAAATGGGTATGTTTCCCCCAAAATACGCTTAAAAAAACAAACAGAAGCTTTATTTTTGACAAAAGGTGGACAACTGTTACATCTAATAAACCATCATCAGGGATTGCACTTGGTGAGATCTTCATGCCACCACCATAAAAAGGCTGATTGGAAACTGTTACAAACCACGTTTGTTCAAATATATGCTTTTTTCCATCAATCATTAAAGAAATTGTTGAACAATCATATGTGAAAAGTTTTTTTAAAAGAATAAATGCGTATACAAGCCTTCCAAGTGAAAGTTTGTTTAACAAACTCTTCATATTAGATTGATTAACCTCATACGAAATAAGAGCATCAAATCCTGCCCCCATATTATTTACAAAATAATGCTCTTCATGGCTATTAAGAGTGATTTTCCCGGTATCAATAAAAGGGGAATCATTCTTCATGAGTCTATAAATGACTTGTAATGCTTCAATAGGGTCTGCGGGAATTTGAAACCCTCTTGAAAAATCATTTCCCGATCCACCTGGAATAAATCCAAGTGTTATGTCGTTATTATTTATGATTCCATTCATTACTTCATGCAGTGTACCATCTCCACCTACTGCAATAATGATATTGACTTCACGGCTTTTCATTGCAATTTGAGCAGAGAGTTTTTGGGCATGCCCTGGATATTCCGTAAAAAGGGCAAAATAATGAAGTCCCATCTCCTTTAATTTCAATTCAATTGACTGCCAAATTTTTAAACAGTAGCCATCTCTCGCTTTAGGGTTGATAATAAAATAAATTTTTCTCATTTGAACCTACCCTTATCTTGAAAATAGTTCATTTAGCTTTCTTCTGAAGAATCCCATTCTAATCTTCTGATACTAGTTGTCTGGCAGTATTGTAGTAAGCTCTCAGCACATTTGAGTTGGATATGCTTAAGTGGCGATTTAAGGGATCTCATCGACTGAAACCATTGCTCAAAGTTTCTCCCCTCCGCAAACTTCACATCAAAAGGGGCACTTGGATAATCAATATATCCATTTCTGCTTATTATTAATTTATGTATCGGTATTTCAATTTCATGCAATTTAAAGATATTTCGAATGATTCTCTCAGAACGATTCAATGAAAGAAGAGGATTCAGAACTTTCTTTTCTTCATTTTGGTTTCGCTTTAGCCAAAATCGATCGTTCGAACCAACAAAAACAGCTGAATTTTCCTCTTCCATAAATGTAATGCACCATACATCGGTTGGTGAAATCAAGATTACCTCTACTTCCACCGGCGCCTTTTTTAAAAGAAAAATAGGATGATAAAGCACCAAAAAAGTATCTGGAAACCGTTGCAGAAAAAACTTTAATTTTTCTTCAAAATAAAACTTAGTATGAAAATTTGATTTTTCTGTTAAGGTTGAGCTTGCCCATTTCAATTGAAATCGATAAAGTTGATCTAGAAATTGCCGCTTTAATTCATCAACATTCTCCGGCTTATGCTCAAATGAAGCTGAAAATTGCAAGGGATCTTCCAAACTTTTAATGATTTCTTCCTGTTCTTTTACTGATTGATTCTCAATTTGGTTGTTGCGAAATAACCCTTTTATTTTTTGAAAAAAAAGTGGTTTTTCTGTATCTTCCTCTATCCATCCCGAAGATGAAGGCAAAAGTAAGTTGGAAGCATCAAGTCCTTCATTCTCCCAATTTTCCTTTGTTCGCTCCCATTGTTGTTTTTTCAACCTGACATACCGAGAGGGATAGGTATATATATTCTGTTCATAGCGTGAAACATAATCCTGTAGTTTAATTAGCTGTCCCATTTTTTATTGTCCTACCTTTTTATTGATGTTTTATTCTAAAAGAATGATACTTTTTGCTTCATATTTAGGCGTCTCGTTAAGATGTGTTTGAAATAAGACAATATTTGTTGCTTCAAATACAAGCGGTTCTAACTGAAGTTCATTCCATATTTCAAGGAATTTGGTTTGAAACGGCTCGTTACCTTTCCACTTTCTTGCAATCGTAATATGGGAGCGAAATGGTCTTGTTTCCAGTTTGAAACCTGCATCAACACAAGCGGAAAATACCTTCGTTCTTAATTCTTGTAATTCATTGCTTTCTACAGTATCGGCAAAAAAGATTCGCGGTGAATCCTCTTTTCCAAAAATCCCGAGCTTCTGAATTTGCAATTTTAATGGTTTTGAACCTCGAACTATCTCTTTCACATTTTTTTCAGCCATTTTTATTTTTTCAGTTGGAGCACTCCCAAGAAAAGCTAATGTTATATGCAAATCTTCATAATGCACCCACCGACTAAATGGGATCCTTTTATTTAACTGCTCCAAATATTTTTTCATTATTACTTTTGTTTCTACTGGAATACTTACTGCAAAGAAAAAATGTGTTTGATGATCCACTCTTCCGTCATCCTCTCTTTAATTTTAGACTATTTTAATAAAATTGTATCGATTTTAGTTGAAAGATAGTTATGGATATATTTTTTACAATCCAATGAAATTTTAAAAGACGTGCCGCCTGTTTGTTGCGCTGCACGTCTTTTTTTCACTAACTATTAAAGATTTCCACACTTGCTTTTGATCTCTTCTTCAAAAAAAGCTTGAAGCCTTCTCGTTACTGGTCCCGGAACCCCATCCTTGACTATCTTCTTATCAATTTCAATTATTGGCATGACTTCTCCAGTGGTACTAGAAAGAAATGCTTCATCTGCTTGCATAAGTTCTTCTAAAGTAAATGTACGCTCTACAACGGCTATCGCATTAGCTGTGCATAATCTTAGAATCTCATCTTTTGTTATTCCTTTTAAAATTAAGTTCGTAGAAGGATGAGTGATAACTACACTGTCCTTTACAATAAAAATATTACTAGAACTTCCTTCTGTAATATCCCTACCTCGATACTGAATAGCCTCAAAACAATTAGCTTCGGCTGCTTTTTGTTTTGCAAGTACATTGGCAAGTAAATTCAAGCTTTTAATATCACAGCGTAACCACCGAATATCTTCAACAAGAATTGTTTTAACACCTGATTTCAATTTTTCTACTGGTCGATCTACTTCTTTAGTATATGCCACAAGTGTCGGTGCTACATCTCCTACAGGGAAAGCGTGATTACGAGGTGTAATACCTCTGGAAATTTGCAAATAAATAATCCCTTGTTGGAGAGAGTTTTTCTGAATTAACTTTTCAAGCAAGCTCATCAATTGCTCTGTTGGATATGGAATAGTGATACATATGCTCTCTGCACTTCTAACAAATCGACGTAAATGCTCCTTTGCGGTAAACATTCTGCCATTATAAACACGAATAACTTCATATACCCCATCACCAAACTGGTAGCCACGATCCTCTACATCCACAAATGCATTAACGCGTTCAATTATTTCCCCATTTAAAATTGCAAATCCCATTTTATCGTCTCCCTTTGGATATTATTCCTCCCGAGCTAATTCATAGATAGATTGAGCATAAATGGCCGTTGCTTTCAGCAAGTCCTCAATAAACATATATTCATCTTTTTGATGGGCAATATCCGGTCTTCCTGGAAAAAGTGGTCCAAAAGCTACTCCCGCTTTGAGGGAACGAGCATATGTGCCTCCCCCAATTGCAAGCAATTCAGCCTTTTCACCTGTTTGCTCTTCATAAATCTTCATCAAAGTTTGAATAAGGAATTCTTTTTCATCAACATGATGCGGTTTAGAATCAGTAAAATTTTCAAGCTGAAATCCCTCTGTTTTGAGAAGGTTTTCTAATTTTTCTTTAGTAGTTTCCATTTTATTTGTGACTGGGTATCTACATGTCATACCTATTTTCCCACTGGACTCTTTCGAAAAACTAAGCTTCCCTGCGTTGATTGTTAATTCCCCTGAAATATCATCTGCGAAGGCAACACCAAGTTTTACACCTCGAGAGTCGCCAAAGAAATAACGCGAAACAAATTGGAAGTAATGGGATGCATTCTCGTCTAAACTTAGCTTAGAAAGAAACTCTGCTAAAAAAAGCCCAGCATTTTTACCGTTATTCGGTTCCATGCCATGCGCAGATACTCCCTTAACCTCTAAAATTAATTCACCATTTTCAATTTGGTTACCATTTTCCAGCCCATATTGCTTCATAAATTCAGTAAATTGTGCAATGATCTCTGATTGCTTATCTTTAACATGAATAGTGGCTTTTGCATAATCAGGAACCATATTGTATCTTTTTCCAGATATAAAGTTTAGCACCTCAACCTGTGCATTATTATTTTCCTTTTGGACAATTTGTTTCTGAACCATATCAAAATCTGAGATTCCCTTTTCTGCGTTTATAATTGGAAAGTCAGCATCCGGGGCAAATCCCAAAGTTGGCATTTCTTCATTTTCAAAATAGTGGTTTACACAGCGCCAATTGCTTTCCTCATCTGTTCCAATAATCATACGAACCCGTTTTTTTAATGGTAATCCAAGCTCCTTTACAATTTTCATCGCATAATAAGCAGCCATTGTCGGCCCCTTATCATCTAATGCACCTCTGGCAAATATTTTTCCATCGCGAATTTCAGCAGCAAATGGATCACTTAACCAACCGTCTCCTTCTGGAACAACATCTACATGACAAAGGATACCAAGCAGTTCCTTCCCTTCACCAAATTCAAGATGGCCTGCTAAATTACCAACATTTTTAGGTGTAAAACCGTCCTTTTCACCCAAGTTAAGCATAAAATCCAATGCCTCTTTCACACCTTTTCCAAGAGGGGCGTCATCAGTAGTATTTTCTTCGTCTAAAAGACTTTTTATATGTAGCAATTCCTGTACATCCTTTATAAGTGCATCTTTCCTTTTTTCCACTTCATTCATCCAATTAATTTTTGTCACTTTTCCATTCCTCCTAGCGGGAATATTTGTATATCTTTATTTTTTGACAATAGCATAAATATAAAAATCTTACCAATTTTCTCTTGTAAACTCTTCAGTTGGAAATTATTTTTTGAAAAGTAAAATTATTGGTTATAATCTTATGTCTAAACTCCATAACCTTATATTAGAAGAACATTAGGGGAGGGGATTAGTCTAATAAAAAAAATATTTTAATCATAAATTGTAAATTTTTCCTCAATGGTGGAAATTTTCTGAAATTATGGTTACAATGATAGTAGATTGATACCAACCCAGTTTTCATCGCAACCTTTTATGTAAAGGAGATGTCTGTGGAAAAGAAAACTACATTACCTGAGGATTAACTTCAAAGAAACTGTCAGTCGCAGGAAATTGCCATAGGTTTGAAAAAAGGATAGGGAGTGGTTCTTTGAAACCTTCAACTAACCGGATGTTAAACCGCATTAAATGCATCTACATGTTTATTCGAACTAAAGGAACAGTGACTACGCAGGAACTTGTAGAGGAATTTGGTATCACTCCTCGCACAATACAAAGGGACTTAAATGTCTTAGCCTATAATGACTTGGTAAGTAGCCCAAGTCGTGGGAAATGGATGGTCACACCAAAAAAAGTAAAAATATCTTAAAATCTATAATAAAAATAAAATGATTTTAAAATAGAATCTGTTTTTATTAGAACAGCCCCCGAGATTTTCGAGGGCTGTTCTTTGTTTTGTAACTAAGTTAATGATTAAATAAGAATTAGCTATTCTATTAAATAAACTAACACAATAAGGCAGGGCGGCGAAAAAAGGCTTCACTTAGATCCGTAGCGTTAAATTGGATTACTCCGCACCTTTCTATTTACAAGGAGGAACAATGATGGCAGAACATCAATTTCATTTAAAGGCGAACTGGCCTGGATTGCGTAATGATGTTGGAGATATTGAAGCAGGGAATTTAATTACAAAAGTTTCAATTCCTAAAGAAATGGATGGCCCAGGAATTGGCACAAATCCCGATGAAATGTTACTTGGCGCAGCAGCAACCTGCTATATCATCACATTGGCAGCAATGATGGAACGCAGCCATTTGGAGAAGTTACACTTAACAATGGAATCAGAAGCAATTGTTGATGTAACAAAAGGCGTCTTTACATATAAGAAAATTATCCATCGCCCAAACATCCTATTGAAACATAATGCATCACACCAAGACATATTATTGGCACAACAGCTAGCTGAAAAAGCAGAATCATCGTGTATGATCAGCCGTGCCATTCAGGGAAATGTAGAGATTGAATTACAACCAACCATTAAAATGGCTGCTAAATAAAGAAAACTCTCTGATTGGCGAGCCCCTAAGGACGATGATTAAGCGTAGTTGCCCTTAGGCGCTAGCAGAATTTATGGATATAAATTCTGCTTAGCTAAATTAACAGTACTATATATGAAAAAGAGGTGAGAATGTCTCACCTCTTTTTTTCATCCTCAGCCAAAACCACCGAAGTTTCGATATCCAACTCATCAGATTCGACTAAATTCTTTAATGCTTCCAATTTATTTTCCCAGAACAATTCAAAATATTGAAGCCAATCTTTTATTTCATGAAGTGGTTTAGGTTCAAGCATATATCTTGTTTCCCTGCCAACTTTCCGCTCTTTCGCCAGCCCTGCATTTGCTAAAATACGCAAATGCTTGGAAACAGCAGTCCGACTCATCGGGAAATGGCTGCTAATTACTGTTACCGGCATTTCTTTCAAACTAAGAAGTTTAAGTATCTTACGACGGGTTGGATCAGCAAGAGCTTGAAAGACATCATGTTTACCTAAAGAAGCTGACATTTATGCTTCCACATATTCTTGTAATTTTTTCACAAGACCTGTCCATCCCTGTTCCATATTGTCCCTGACCATCGTATGTGGAGCGCCAAATTCAGTAATTTTATTGGCATCCCATCCAGAATGGATTAGTGTGAACTCTGTTTTACCTTCAATGTCTTTTAATTCAAACGAAATCATCCAATCCTTTCCCCAATTAAAGGAAAGACTATTTGGAGGATCGATGCTAATTACTTTACAAGGGGACATACCGAACTGACCCGCATTCAAATGAAACTCATGTCCTTCAACTGGTTCAAAATCATTTGGCATGAACCATGCAGCAATACCTTCAGATGTTGCAACTGCGTTCCACACTTTTGTCATAGGCGCATTGTAAACAATCGTTTGTCTAATATCTTGTAATACTTTTTGATTTTCCAAAAGAAAAACCTCCATATTTCTTTTTATTTTTTCGTCTTAACCTTATCCTTCGCACGAATCCTCAATGCAGACCACTTATCATCAACTGCAACATTGCTTACCACTCTAAATGTTGTTTCATTCTGAACCATATCCGCCAAAATATTCCTGTTTATATCCGTTTTTACTTTCGAACTTTGTTTTGGGTATGTAATCCAAAAGATTGCATCCTCGTTAAGCATAGGAATAACCCTAGTGAGCCAATCTGTTGCTTCTTGACTAGTAGTAACAAACAACTGAATAAAATCATACTTTCCTTTTAAATCCACGGTAGCCGCCTCAATACCAAGGCTATAACCCTCTGGCGGATTTAGAACTGCTGCTATTCCCTCTTTGTACAGTAACTTTTTCAATAGCATTTCAACCATTTACTCATCCCTTTCTAAATAAGGAACCATTTGGTTTCTTATCAAACCATATAACACCATTTGGTTTCACGTCAAGTTAAATTTAGGGGACTGTCCCCCAACAATTCACCACTGAACACCAGTGGGGGACAGTCCCCTAAATAATATTTTTCCCATAGAAAATCTCGTCCATTTCCATTTTTAAACTTTCAGTAATTTCCTTAATTTCCTCTTGATTCAATTTTTCTTTTGTATAGCCAAATAGATAATTATTTAAATCAAAATTACGGAGCTTACATTTGGTATGAAAAATATGTTCTTGATAAACATTTACATCAATCATGTCAAATAAATCAATTAGTTCATCAGGAATATAATTTTGGATCGAACTTATTTCATGGTCAATAAATAATTTGTGACCATTTTTATCCCTTGTAAAGCCGCGAACTCGATAGTCCATGATCATAATGTCTGTGTCAAAAGAACGAATAAGATAATGGAGAGCTTTGAGCGGAGAAATTTCCCCACATGTAGAAACATCAATATCGGCCCGAAATGTACTGATTCCTTCATCTGGATGGTATTCAGGGTATGTATGAACGGTAATATGGCTCTTATCCAGTTGCATTACAACAGATTCAGGAAGTGGTCCGGGAGATTCCTCGAATGATTCATTTGAAGCATTTTCAACTGGGCCTTCAGAAACTAATAGGGTTACACTTGCCCCCTGTGGTTCGAAATCCTGGCTAGCAATATTTAAAACGTGAGCACCAATAATATCTGATACATGATTAAGGATCGTTGTTAATCTCTCAGCACTGTATTGTTCATCAATGTATTCAAGATAGGCTTCTCGCTCTTCTTTCGTTCTTGTATAGCAAATATCATACATATTAAAACTTAATGACTTTGTTAGATTATTAAATCCATGCAATTCAATTCGCTGTTGTGGTGTTAAGTTCATTCTCAATTCCCCTTATTCCATTTTATACATTAGGTTGCCCAATCCTTAAAATAAAAAACAGCCTTACAGTTATTTCAAAGGGGTAAGCTTTAGAAAATTATCACTTAGTTTTGAAAGTCGTTTACTTTCGGTCTCGATACTACTTAAAAATCACCTTGATCAAGTTAATGACACTATAGGATACTTTCATGAACTCAATAGGATAATCAAGTTGACATCTTCCTAAAAAATGATATATTAGTATATATCACTTTAACGCTTAAAAGCGTTTATGTAAGAGAGATGAATGAATAGAATAGAAGTTTTAATAGTTACATCAACATTTTTTATTATTCAAGTATAGAAAGGTTTGAACATCATGGAACAGAATCAACAGAATTTAAAAAGAGGATTATTGCCGAGACATGTCCAGTTTATTGCTTTGGCAGGTATGATTGGGACAGGAATATTTAAAGGCAGCTCCGATACACTGAATATGGCTGGTCCTAGTGTCGTACTTGCCTATTTAATAGGAGGAATGCTTTTATTTATTGTTATGACAGCGTTAGGTGAGATGGCAATTGCTTTTCCAAATTTGAATGTACAAAATCTAGTAAATAAAGCGTTTGGATTTCGAATATCTTTTATTGTGGGATGGCTCTATTGGATTAATTGGGTTATCGTAACAGTTGTCGAATTATTAGCTGCAGGAAGCTTTCTGCAATTTTGGTTTCCTAACGCCCCGTTATGGTTATTAAGCTTCTTTTGTGCCCTCGTAATCGTAGGTATTAATTTATTTCAAGTAAAATACTACGGTGAGATGGAGTTTTGGTTCGCAGGAATTAAAATAATCGCATTAATTGCTTTTATCATATTAGGAATACTCATTATTTTAGGGATTTTCCCGAGCAATATTCATGATCCGTTCTCAAACTATACTGCGCATGGCGGGTTTTTCCCACACGGATTGAAAGGAACAGTAAGTGCCTTTTTAGTAGTCATGTTTTCATATGGTGGAGCAGAATTAATTGGTGTGGCAGTTACGGAAACTAAGGATTCTGAGCGGGTTCTCCCACAAGTGATTAAAGGTACCGTCTGGCGAGTGATTATTTTTTACATTTTCCCTATTTTAATTATTTGCGGGATTATCCCTTGGGACAAGGTAACAGGACAGGATAGCCCGTTCGTTCAGGTTTTCAGCCTATCAGGGCTCCCAGGTGCAGCACATGTGATGAACTTTGTTCTTTTAACTGCAGTGCTATCTGCTGCCAATTCAGGAATTTATGCAACATCAAGAACCCTTTATTCAATGGCTCAGAGCGGTGAAGCACCAAAACTATTATTAAAAACAACCAAAAACGGAATTCCTTTAAATGGAATTACCATCACTAGTATTTGTATTATAATCGGTCTCTTTTTAGCTTATTTAACACCTGATCAAGTCATTAGCTATTTAATGTCCATTCCTGGATTTACAGTAATATTAATTTGGATCAGTATTTGTTCAGCCCAATTAAAGCTTCGACCTCACTATAAACATCAACCGGCTTTCAAGTTAGTATGGTATCCAACGACAACATTTGTTGCTATCGGATCCCTTCTCTTAATCTTTATTATCTTTATGTTTAATATGGATAATTTAATTGGTTCTTCTGTCTGTCTTTTAGCTGTGTCAGTATTAACAATAATTTCATTTTTAGTAAAACCAAAAAATAAATAAAATAAAAAATAGAGTGCGAGGCACTCTCAGATTGTCGAGAAAGGGTATTTTTCTCGGCAATTTTTTATTTTCTCAGCACTAAAATACCAAACTTATGAATGATCCCTGCAAATTGGCCTGTTGATTTCTGCTCCGGGCACTCGCTTTCCGCGGGGAGGTCCTGAAGCCTCCTCGGCGCATTAGCGGAGGGCACTGAAAAACTTTCTTTTTTAAAACTACAAAATCGCCTTTTATTAAAAAATCAACATTCGTTCCATATTTTTGGAAGAAGAAGCGACTTTTTTCTTGTATTTGGATTCTGGGCTAATCATTATAAACCTAGAAGTTTTATTATTCTTTTTAAATTCCTGTAAATATAGCTGTTGCCCCCTTAATCATCCCCAAGAGCAAAAAAAAGCCCGATTGCTGTCCCGAATAGAGTCTAATCATCCCTGTGATCGTAAAAAAAGCCCACATGCTGTCCCGAATAGAGCTTAATCATCCCTCCGATCGTAGAAAAAGCCCAATTGCTGTCCCGAATAGAGCCTAATCACCCCATGATAGTGGAAAAAGGTAGAAACGCTCAAATACCCGAGCGTTCTACCTTTTTATGTTTGGAACTTTTTCAGTGCCCTCGCTTTAGCGCCTGCGGGGTCTCCAGTGACCTCTATATCCCGCAGGAGTCGAGTGCCCTCTGCTCCAATCAACAGGGAGGCCAATCAACCTAAAGCATTGCAACTCACTTTTTCTAGCCTTGCTAAGTGTGTTGCAATTTTTTTCATAGGACATAAATCCACAATCAATCAAGCGAAGAAGGTGGTCATCTTGAACTAATTCATCAATTGACACTATTTCATTTTCACTTACTTTGGCTAGACTCTTTTAAATTAAACATAGAATTCACCACGTCTTCCTAATATTTATTAATTCAGTTGTAGGTCATTATTGAAAACACTCTGTTGATTAGTGCGGAAGGCACGAAGACTCCTGCGGGAGTACGGGTCAGGGGAGACCCCGCAGGAGCGAAGCGACGAGTTATCATGAACGAAACTAGCTCCTTACTCGTAAATTCGTAGGTTAATTTGGTTAGAATGTTTACTGATGAAAAACAAAAAACCAAATCAGAGCTACATTACGGAAGGAGCTAGTCATTATGAAGGATACCATAAAATATGTAGGTTTAGACGTATCAAAGGAAAAAATTGCAGTCGCTATTGCCGATGAGGGCCGAGGGGAGCCTAGATACCATGGAATGATTCCTCATACACCAGAAGAAGTGAGGAAATTAATGAAAAAATTGGGCAGCCCGGAATCTCTGCGAGTGTGTTATGAAGCTGGTCCGACAGGATATCCATTGTACCGACTATTTATCACACTAGGGATTCACTGCTCGGTGATTGCCCCGTCTCTTATTCCTAAAAGACCTGGAGAACGTATTAAAACGGATCGCAGGGACTCTGTTCGCTTAGCTCATTTATATCGGGCTGGAGAGTTGACTCCAATTTATGTACCAACTCCAGAGGATGAGGCTCTGCGGGATCTTGTTAGGTGTAGAGAAGATGCCAAAGAAGACGAACTGAGAGGAAAACACCGATTAAGTAAATTTTTACTGCGTAATGATATTAAACCTCCTACTGGAGTAAATAAGTGGACAATCAAATATTTCAGATGGCTGGACACTTTAAAATTTGAAAACCCTTCTCTACAAGTAACCTTCCAGGAATACTACCACCAACTCAAAGAGTTAGCACAACGTATTCTAAGGTTAGAAGAAGAAATTAAAATTCTAGCGAGTGAAGGTGTCCATGCCAAAAAAATTCAAGCACTCCAATCATTAAGAGGAGTAGCTCTTATTACAGCGACAAGTATTGTAGCAGAAATCGGTTCTTTTAAACGTTTTACTACACCGAGGCAATTCATGGCTTATGTTGGTTTAATCCCTAGCGAGTATTCGAGTGGTGAAAAAAGGAGACAAGGAGAAATAACCAAAACAGGTAATCGACACGTACGGCGTTTATTGGTAGAGTCTGCCTGGAGTTATCGGTATCAACCCTCTGTTAAAGGAGAACTACAAAGACGGCAAAGTGGGCAATCACCAACGATTCAGGCAATATCGTGGAAAGCACAGAACCGACTCCACAAGAAGTATTTCCGCTTATTATCAAGAGGGAAAGAAAGCGGTAAAGCCATTACAGCAGTAGCGCGAGAATTGGCAGGTTTTATTTGGGCAGTGATGCAAGAAGTAGAAGATATACCTCAAGCTTAAAAGGTTACGTGTTCCTCAAAGCAAGATAGATGTATAAATAGAAAAATGAGAATAGGGCTCGAAGGCAAAGAGAAAAACCGGAAAGGAAAATCCACGTGCCTCCTCTGTGCTATATCTAAATAGATTAACGCACGTCCCGAGTTAGTGGAAAAGTCCTTTATACGGAAAGATAAAATGTGAAAACCCACGAATATCAGAGCGCTAACCGCTGTAGAGATTTTTGCCTTCGTGCCGTGTTCTTACCTTCTATTCAAAAAAAGAAAAAGGAGGAAGGATCATTTCATCTTTAGCTAAAAAAGTGTCTCACCTCTTGGAATAGCTGTCAAGAAGAGCACTTGACAGCTATTCCAAGAGGTGAGAAGTGGTCAGTAAGCTAAAGAAGGAGCTATTCTAGCCAGAATGGCTAAATACCCTACTAAGACAAGAAGCCGAAAATAGCTTCTCTTCTTAAGAGTACCCAAAAACAAAGCAAAACCTATTTTGGAGTGGGGGCCTTGACAGTTTCGTTCATATCAGGAGGCTCCCCGGCACGCCCGCGGAAAGCGAAGTGCCTGGAGCGCCAATCAACAGACTTGTTGAAGAGCTAATATACCAATAATATTATAATGAATTAACGCAGTGAATTATTAAGTAAATTGAATAAATAAATAGGCTATCGAAAGTTTTCGACAGCCTGAATAGAATACTAAGCACTCTATTTTTGCCTTTTAATAGTTACTATCTCTTTTATACTAACTTACTTTTATATGGTAAAGTAACAATAAATGTAGTTCCCTTGTTCTCTTTTGAGTATATTTCAAGCTCTCCCTTTAATTTTTCCAAACTTTGCTGGACTAAAAATAATCCAAATCCCCTATTCTGTCCTTTTGTTGAAAAGCCTTTTTGAAATATTTGCATTTTCAACTCATCATCAAGCCCTTTACCAGAATCCTGAATTTCGATAACTAAAATATTTTCAAAATAATCGAATCGTAAGGAAATTATTTTGTTTTCGCTTTCCTTCACAGCATCAACGGCATTATCAATTAAATTCCCTAGAATCGTTACTACTTCATGAATGATGTCTTGTTGCTCTGGTTCAGGTAGCGTACCTTCTCCATTAATTACTAATTCGGCACCAGATTCCCTAGCAAAGCTAAGTTTTCCAAGGATAAAACCCGCCAATACCGGCTCTTTGAACCGTTCTACAACAAACTCCATCTCTGTTTGTTTAAAATCAACCATTTTCGTTATGTATGTGGAAAGAACTTCGTAATTTCCGATATGAATTAATCCTAAAATAACATGCAATTTATTCATAAATTCATGAGACTGTGCACGTAATGCTTCTACGTATAGTTTTACTCCTGTTAATTGTTCAGCCAATTGTTTAATATCTGTTTTATCTCGAAAAGTTGCGATTGCACCAACAATTCTTCCCTTCACAATTACAGGGATTCTATTTGTTAAAATAGTAATTCCATTAAGATCCTGTTCTTGATCAAACTCAGATATTCCAGACTTAAGTATAGTATGAAGTCTTGTATTTGGCATATAATCCTCAACTAATTCCCCGATTGGATTCGTTTTTATACCTGCTTCTTTTAGAATCCTTTTTCCCTCATTATTGACAAGTGTTATGAATCCTTGTTGATCAACCGCAATCATTCCTTCCTTGGTAGATTGCAGCATGGCACTCCGTTCTTCTAACAATTTTGCAATTTGGCTTGGCTCTAATCCAAATAATATAGTTTTAATTTTTCTTGCGAGAATCAAAGCGCCAATAACGCCAACTAATATTCCAAATCCTATCCCTATATAAATAATTTTTCTACTCTGGGCGACAGAATTATTTACTTTTTCTAAAGAAATCCCAACTGCAACAGCACCTATTTGCTTATTCTGAACATCAATGACTGGAACAAATGAGCGCAGTGACATACCTAACGTCCCTTTTGCAATCGAAATATGTTCTTTCCCTTTCAGGACAGCTCCCTCATCACCTCCAACAAAATGTTCTCCTATTCTATTTTTGTTGGGATGGGATTTTCTTATTCCATTCATATCCATGACGACTACAAATTCAACGTGACTTGAGTCCATAATCTGATTTGCAAAAGTTTGGATCTTACCTTCATCATTTTTATTGCTTAACCCTTCAATTACAAGTGGTGATTGTGCAACAATTCTGGCAATATCTGTTGCCCTCTCTGCCTGATTTTGCTGAGTTCCTTTAGATATTTTTCCAGTTATTAATATATCTGTTACAAGTAATGCCATGATAACCACTATACATACAAGTAGCGTAATAATCGTTTGTAAGGTCCATCTTGGTTTATCAAACCACTTTATTACTTTCCACCCCACTTTGATTCCTCCCTAGCGAAGTTTCCAGTAAAGATAAGTTATATCCCATAACGATTTACTGGTCGGCCAACCCCACCGTATTGAACATGTATCTTTACTTTTCCTTCCTTTTCCAAGTAATCTAGGTACCTTCTTGCAGTAACACGTGCTATTCCAATTCTTTCTGCCACTTCTTCGGCAGAAACTGGACTTTTTTCATGTGAAATAAAGGCGGTAATCTTGACTAAAGTGTTTACATTTAGTCCTTTTGGTAATAAGTCACTTTCCTTTTCTTCAACACCATTCATAAATAGAAGTTGGTCCAATTCATGTTGTAGAAGCTCTTTTTTTCCTTTTAACTTTAATCGGTATAATTTATATTTTTCGAGTGATTTTTTGATTCGGTCAAACGTAAAAGGTTTTATTATGTAGTCAACAGCACCTTGTTGAAGAACCATATGAACTGTTTCTATATCACTAGCAGCGGTAATGGCGATGACATCCAGAAAAAGACACTCTGCTCGAAGTCCCCTTAACATTTCCAACCCATTCTTATGAGGCATATAAATATCAATGATTGCAAGATCAGGCTTACTGTCTTTTATTAATTGTAGACCCTCAATTCCATTGCTAGCCATTCCTACTATTTTGAACCCTTCTATCTTTTCAATAAATTGGCGGTGAATTTCTCGAACCATTGGATCATCTTCTACTAAAACCACTTGTAATGGAAGCAATATCCCCCACCCTTTCCATTATCCATTATCCTATTTAGATTTTTCAAATTATTATTTTCTTTTTATTTTAATCTATTCGTCTATTTAATCCAATCCCATATTCTTCTACTTTAGTACAAAAAGAACATTAAGACCAATATGACCAAAAACTAAATAATTTCTGAATTTTCATTATTATATGAATAGGGGATGTAAACGTTATCATAAGAAGGGGTGGAGAAGAAAATGAAAATTAATTTTAGAAATCTAACTGTACAAGTACTAATCGGGATACTTATTGGTATTACGATCGGATTTCTTTTTCCGAAATTTGGTGCAGAATTAAAGGTTTTAGCTGATATTTTTATTAAACTTATTAAAATGGTAATTGCACCGATCATATTCTTTACAGTTGTTATCGGAATCGGAAGTATGGGAGATTTAAAAAAGGTTGGTCGTATTGGAGGCAAAGCACTTTTATACTTTGAAATCATTTCAACCTTTGCACTAGCTATTGGATTAGTAATAGTGAATATTGTAAAACCAGGTTCCGGATTTAATACATCTGCAGCAAAGGGTGGAGACATTTCTACATTTACACAACAAGCAAATGAATCCAGTCATGGAGCTATTGAATTTATATTAGGAATCATTCCCGATAATGTTGTAGGAGCTTTGGCCAAAGGTGAGTTGCTACCTGTCCTATTCTTCGCGGTCCTATTTGGAATAGCAACTGCTTCTTTAGGCTCAAAAGGTAAACCAATCATTTCACTTTTTGAAACTTTCGTTGAAGCATTTTTTAAAGTCGTTAATATTATAATGAAGTTTTCTCCTATTGCTGCTTCAGGGGCAATGGCATTCACAATTGGTAACTTTGGTATTGGTTCTTTATTCTCCCTTGGAAAGCTGATGGGAAGCGTTTATGCAACCATGTTTGTCTTCATAGTTTTTATACTCGGTGCGGTAGCCAAAATTTATGGCTTTAACATTTTAAAATTTATCGCTTACATCAAAGAAGAAATTTTATTGGTATTAGGTACTTCTTCTTCTGAATCTGCTTTACCTAGAATGATGGAGCGTTTAGAAAACTATGGTTGTTCGAAATCAGTTGTTGGCCTAGTTGTTCCGACAGGATATTCATTTAATTTAGACGGCACAGCAATTTACCTCTCAATGGCAGCCCTTTTTATCGCGCAGGCTTATAATGTTGATCTAACCATCTGGCACCAAATTACCTTAATGGGAATACTAATGCTAACATCAAAAGGGGCTGCAGGTGTAACAGGTTCAGGATTCATTACTCTTGCTGCTACCCTCTCAGCATTCCCAACGATCCCAGTGGAGGGAATTGCTTTACTTCTAGGGGTTGACCGGTTTATGTCTGAGGCACGTGCTATTACAAACTTAATTGGTAACGGTGTTGCAACAGTGGTTGTTTCTAAAATGGAAAATGAATTTCACCCAGGGAAAACAATCCACCAAATTGGATCTGTTGTTCCAATGAAGGCCGAAGAAGCTTAACTTTTAACGGAATAGGTAAAAAAGATAAATTCAACCAAAAAAAGCAGCCTGATTTGTCAGGTTGCTTTTTTTGGTTATTCAGCTTGATACTCTTTTAATAGCTCTACTTCTTCATCCGTTAATTCCCGGTATTCTCCAAGTTCGAGCGTTTCATCTAGTGGCAAAGGTCCCATTGTCATTCTTTTTAAATAAACCACGTTTTTCCCTACCGCTTCAAACATCCTCTTTACTTGATGAAACTTTCCCTCAGTAATGGTTAGTTCGATGTCCGACCTTATACCCGATTTAAGAATGGTTAATTCACCAGGCTTTGTTACGTAGCCATCATCAAGGGTTACTCCTTTTCCAAAGGCAATGATATCTTCTTCGGTAACCTCTGAATCAATTACCGCAAAATAGGTTTTTGGAACATGCTTTTTGGGTGACAGTAGCCGATGGGCAAGATGACCGTCGTTTGTTAGTAGAAGTAAACCTTCCGTATCTTTATCAAGTCTACCGACAGGAAATGGCTCATAAACCTGATCGTTTAGCTCTAATAAATCAATCACTGTTTCATCCCTATGATCTTCTGTTGCCGATAAAACCCCAGGCGGTTTATTCATCATAAGATAAATAAATTCCTTGTATTCAATTACTTCACCGTTAAAAGTAACTATTTCTTTATTCGGATCAACATGCTGTTTGGCGTCCTTTACAACAACATCATTGACTTTTACAGAGCCGCTTTTTAAAAGTCCCTTGACTTCCTTCCGGCTTCCATAGCCAAGATTGGCTAATAGTTTATCAATTCTCATCTTCTATCCCCTTCCAGGTTCTTAAATTGGCAGATGTAACTTCCTTTTGATACTATCTACCTTGTCCCCAAATAACCGGTAAACAAGCTTTGTTTTTAAACTTAGGTAGAAATAAATTCCTGATCCAACTACACCACAAATAAGAATCATCAATAACGATTGAACCTTTGATTGAGGTGAGAGGAATAGCTTCATAACCGTAAAGGTAAGTTCTGTTCCCAGCCACATTATTCCCGCAAGAAGAACGATTAACGTACACCTTCTAAATACCAGCCGGAAAGGATAGTTTGAATATTTTTTAATGACAATTAAATTGATGATGATAGCAGCCGTATATCCAAGTGCCGTTGCAAGGATTGCACCTTCAGTTGCCATCGCTTTAATAAGCGGGATATTAAGGCTTAGCTTAATAAGCAACCCAACAAGTAAACTTAAAATAGTATAACGCTGTTCATTAATTCCCTGCAGAATTGCAGCTGTAACAGAATAGAGTGAAAATAAAATGGCTACTGGAGCATATGCCCCTAATACCTCTATTCCAAGTGGATCATGCTCATAAAAGACTGTATAAACAGGTTCAGCCAATAATGATAATCCAATTGCTGCAGGTAATGTCAAAAATAATAAAACCTGGAACGCCTGATTCATCTGGTGATTCATACTTTTTTGATCATTCTCTACAAAAGCCTTTGTTATACTTGGAACAAGAGTTAATGAAAAGGCCGTTGCTAAAGAGACTGGAATAATAACAATTTTATGTGACTCAAAGTTTAAAATAGAGAAGGCTGTATCAGCTAGTTTTCCTGAAGCAATGGTAGCCATAGCCCTGCTAAAGGTAAGTTGGTCGATAAATTGAAATAATGGGTTTGCGATTCCTACAAAAACAAATGGTGCTGCATAAATAAGAATCTCTTTATAGATTTGCTTAAGTGAGATATTGATTGTCCCTTTATCTTTTTCTAAAAGTTCATCCAAATGTGGTTTTCTTTTAAACCAATACCAAAATAAAACAGCTAAGCTTCCAATTGCGCCAATAAATGCTGCAAATGTGGCAACGCTGACTGCCTTTACCATTCCGCCATTTAAAGTATGTAATACAACATAGGCGCCAACAAGTGTGAATAAAATTCGAATAATTTGTTCTACAACTTGTGATACAGCTGATGGTCCCATTGATTGATGTCCTTGAAAGTATCCCCTAATTAAACTCATAAAGGGAACAACGATTAAAGCAAAACTAACTGCTCGAATAACTGTTGAAACTTCATTTACACTAAACAATTGTTTTTTTCCATGTAAGCTTATTTCCGCCAAAAAAGGAGCAGTAAAATACATAATTAAGAAAGCCACAAATCCTGTCACCATCATAACCATTAATCCTGATTTAAATAGCTTCCGACCAACAGCATATTCTTCAAGTGAATTATATTTTGAAATGAATTTAGAAACTGCCAGCGGCACTCCTGCCGTCGCTACACTAATAAAGATTGTATATGGAACGTAGGAATATTGATAAAGCAGTGTCCCCTTTGCTCCAACAATCTGATAGAATGGTATAACATAAAATAAACCGAGAACTTTGGAAAGTATTGTTCCAATGGTTAGAATAAACGTGCCCCTTAAAAGCTTTGACGACATAGAATCCTTCTCCTAATAAAGAAAAAATAGTGCGCGAATGGTTTACTTTACAGAGGTAAATTCGACTTTTTTTGCACACTACTAGTAGTGTACAACTTCTTTCTCTATGGCGCTACTAACAATCAATGTAATTTTAAAATAAAACTTATTGTCACCATATAGGAGTTGTGACAGTCCCGTACTTGTTTATAGCTAATGTTACTATTAAAATAAAGTTTACCCGTATTTAGCAAATTTTAATTAAGTTGGTGAAACCATGGAATATGAAGTAATTGTCATTGGCGGTGGTCCTTCTGGTTTGATGGCAGCAATAGCTGCCGGGGAAAGAGGAGCAAAAGTGCTGTTAATTGATAAAGGGGACAGGCTGGGAAGAAAGTTAGCCATATCTGGTGGTGGGCGCTGTAACGTCACAAATCGTCGGCCTATCGAGGAAATCATTAAACATATTCCCGGAAATGGGAAGTTTTTATATAGTGCTTTTTCAATCTTTAACAATGAGGATATCATTTCCTTTTTTGAAAAACTGGGTATTGCCTTAAAGGAAGAAGATCACGGACGAATGTTTCCTGTTTCGAATAAAGCCGAATCAGTCGTTGATGCACTATTAACAAAAATGGATCAATTAAACATAAAAGTTTTCAGGAATACGTCAGTTAAAGATGTCTTATATGAAGATGATAAAGCTTCGGCTGTACTTCTTAAGGATGGTCAAAGAATTTCAGCAAAGTCGATTGTTATCGCTGTTGGTGGCAAATCAGTTCCTCAAACGGGATCAACTGGGGATGGCTATCCTTGGGCGAAAAAGGCTGGACACACCATCACTGAACTATTTCCAACGGAAGTACCAGTTACTTCTAATGAACCGTTTATCAAAAGCAAAATTCTCCAAGGACTATCATTAAGGGACATTAATTTAAGTGTATTAAATCCTAAAGGAAAGCCAATCATTTCGCACCGAATGGATATGCTCTTTACCCATATCGGGGTTAGCGGTCCTGCTGTTTTACGTTGTAGTCAATTTGTTGTAAAAGCCCTGAAAAAATGGGATCTAAAAGAAATAATAATGTCCCTTGACGCTTTGCCTGACCAAACAGAGGAAGAGCTCTTTCAAGAAATCATTAAATTAATAAAAAGTGAGCCAAAGAAAAGCATCAAGAATACCTTAAAGGGTTTGCTTCCAGAAAGATACCTCCTTTTTCTTCTAGAGAAAAGTGAAATCGACGCAAATATCCAAGGGAGTACCATTACAAATGAAAAAATTCGTTCTTTTTCAAAAAATTGTAAAGGTTTCACCTTCAGTGTGAATGGAACACTTCCACTTGAAAAAGCCTTTGTTACAGGTGGAGGCATATCAATAAAAGAGATTGAACCACAAACAATGGCTTCAAAATTGACGGGTGGACTCTATTTTTGCGGCGAGATCTTGGATATCCATGGGTACACCGGGGGTTATAATATTACATCTGCTCTTGTAACTGGTCGATTGGCGGGAACAAATGCAGCTCTTTTTTCTAAAAAACAAAAAGGTTTTAAACTTAAAACCAATTAATTTACCTACGTCTATTCCTACTCTTTTCTAAGCCTGACAATTGTCAGGCTTTATAAATAATCATCGCAGTAAAGCAATAGATTTGCTCTTCTTCCTCATCCTCTGGCATTGCAGCTACATTGTATTTAATATCAAGTAATTTCTTCTCATCAAGCCCTTTTAAAAAGCGATTCATTTCCGACTCCAAATCTTTCTCATGCTCCCGATCAAACAATTTAACCTGTATCAATAAAATCTCCCTTTCCTTTTTCAATCATTATTGACACTTTTTCTGAATTTTAAAAATAGTGTCAGAAACTGTTTCATATTACAACGATTGTTAAAGGAAAAGATTAAGATAATTTTAAGATTTGGTTTTTAAATTGCTTATTGTGCTATTTTTTGAATAGAGCGATTAGCGACAATAATAATTTATACCGTTTTTCCTTTCCACTCCAGCATGCCACCAATCATATTTCGAACCATAAAGCCTTGATCCTGCATGTAGTGGCAAACATTTTCACTGCGCCGACTCGAACGGCAAATAAATATATATTCTTTATTCTTGTCAAAATAAGCTAGGTTTTCAGGAATCTCTCCCATTGGGATATGTTTAGCACCTGTGATCATTCCTTGTTCAACTTCATATTCTTCCCTTACATCAACTAGTTCAAGTTTTTCTCCTACTTCAATCTTCTTCTCTAATTCCTCTGGTGTAATTATTTTGATTTCTTCCATACCAAACACCCTTTCTATAAAAACATCCTCCAGACTAAAATCAGGAGGATGCATTTTTATTGTCTAAAAACGGATTAATACAAGCAACATTTAGAGTCCTTACACTTTTCTAGCCTACCACGATATTCACTAATTTACCTGGAACAGTAATTACTTTTCGCACTGTTTTTCCTTCAAGCTGTTCCTTCACTTTTTCATCTTCAAATGCAATTTGTTCAAGAGTTTCTTTACTTGACCCAGTTGGTACCGTTAGTTTATGCTTCACTTTGCCATTAAACTGGATAACAATTTCCACTTCATCATCGGTCATTTTTGATTCATCATATGTTGGCCATGCCTCATATGATATCGTGTCATTGTGTCCCAATTTCGCCCATAGTTCCTCGGTAATATGAGGGCAAACAGGAGCAAGCAATTTGACAAAGCCTTTCATGTAATCCATAGGAAGAATCGTTGATTTGTAAGCTTCATTAATAAATACCATCATTTGTGAAATTGCCGTGTTAAATCGTAAACCTTCGTAATCCTCAGTCACTTTTTTCACTGTTTGATGATAAACTTTTTCCAAACTAGACACTTCTTTAGTTGGTTGGATTTTTGGATTTAACTCTCCATTTTCCTCAATCATCAATCGCCAGATACGATCAAGGAAGCGACGTGAACCATCAAGGCCATTTGTGGACCAAGCAATTGATGCATCAAGCGGTCCCATAAACATTTCATATAAACGAAGTGTATCAGCACCATGGCTTTCAACGATATCATCAGGATTAACCACATTTCCTTTTGATTTACTCATTTTTTCATTGCCTTCGCCTAAAATCATTCCTTGATTAAATAGTTTTTGGAATGGTTCTTTTGTGGAGACTACACCGATATCATAAAGGAATTTATGCCAGAAGCGAGCGTATAACAAGTGAAGTACAGCATGCTCTGCTCCACCAATGTAAATATCGACAGGAAGCCAATGCTTTAATTTTTCCTCTGATGCTAATGCTTGATCATTCTTTGGATCGATATAACGTAAATAGTACCAGCAGCTACCCGCCCATTGTGGCATTGTATTCGTTTCACGACGACCTTTTTTTCCAGTGGCTGGGTCAACGACATTTACCCAATCCGTGATTACAGCAAGTGGGGATTCTCCTGTTCCAGACGGTCTAATTTCGGTTGTTATTGGTAGAGTCAATGGAAGTTGCTCTTCCGGAACTGCGGTCATTGTACCATCTTCCCAATGGATAATTGGAATCGGTTCGCCCCAGTAACGCTGGCGGCTAAATAACCAATCGCGCAAACGGAATGTTACTTTCTTTGTTCCAATTGATTTTTCTTCCAACCATGCAATCATTTTTTGAATACCGCAAGCTTTATCTAACCCATTTAGGAAATCAGAATTGATGTGTTCCCCATCGCCTGTGAAAGCTTCTTTTTCAATGTCTCCGCCTGCTACAACTGCCTTAATTGGTAAGTCAAATTGTTTCGCAAATTCATAGTCACGTTCATCATGGGCAGGAACAGCCATGATCGCACCCGTTCCATAGCTAACCAAAACATAATCGGCAATCCAGATCGGCATTTTCTCGCCATTTGCAGGGTTGATAGCGTAAGCACCTGTAAATACGCCTGTTTTTTCCTTCGCAAGGTCTGTGCGCTCAAGGTCACTCTTACTTTTTACTTTGTCTAAATAGGCATCAACAGCTGCACGTTGGTCTTTTGTTGTAATTTTATCAACAAATGCATGTTCTGGAGCAAGTACTGCATAAGTTGCACCAAACAATGTATCTGGACGTGTTGTGAACACCGTGAATGTTTCATCATATCCATCAATGTTAAAGGTTACTTCAGCCCCCTCTGAGCGGCCAATCCAATTACGTTGCATGTCCTTAAGACTTTCCGGCCAATCAAGTTCCTCTAAGTCTTCAAGTAAACGGTCAGCATACGCAGTGATTCTTAACATCCATTGCCTCATTGGGCGGCGTTCAACGGGGTGCCCTCCGCGTTCACTTTTCCCATCAATTACTTCTTCATTTGCTAAAACCGTTCCAAGTGCTGGGCACCAGTTAACTGCTACTTCATCAACATAGGCAAGCCCTTTTTCAAATAGTTTTAAGAAAATCCATTGCGTCCATTTATAATACTCGGGGTCTGTCGTGTTCACTTCTCGATCCCAATCATACGAGAATCCAAGTGATTTAATTTGCCTACGGAATGTCTCGATATTATGCTTTGTGAATTCCGCTGGATCATTCCCAGTATCAAGTGCATATTGTTCAGCAGGTAAACCGAATGCATCCCAACCCATTGGGTGTAAGACATTATATCCCTGCATCCGCTTTTGACGGGATAAAATATCTGTCGCAGTATAGCCTTCAGGGTGTCCAACATGGAGTCCTGCTCCAGAAGGGTATGGAAACATATCTAATGCGTAGAATTTTCTTTTGTGCATTTCTTCGCTTGTTTTAAATGTTTTTTCTTCTTCCCATTTCTTTTGCCATTTTTTTTCGATTTTTTGATGGTTAAAGCTCATTGTCTCTTCCTCCTAATTGTAAAGCGAAAGCGCTTATTCGCTGAAGCTGGATCTAAAATAAAAAAACTCTCATCCCAAAAAAGGGACGAGAGGATTATGTATGTATCTTCCCGCGGTACCACCCACATTAGTGTTGTAAAACACTCGCTTCATTCATCCTTAACGCGGAAAACGGCAAACATTACTCAAATTCATGTTTGCAACTCGGGAAGGCGAGTTCATGATTGTCCCGGTTGACTTGCACCAGCCGTCAACTCTCTTTAAAAACGGGAATTCATCATTACTACTCCTCGTCAATGTCATTGATTATGAAAGTATACGGTTATTGTATTAAAATTCCTTATAGGATGCAAGTAAACAGAAGAAAATAAGCTATTTAATAATAGCTACATACTTTTAGCTCCCTTTATTATTGAAGCTTTACTTGACTTTATAGTTCGATCGTAAAAAACAGTTGTTAGAATAGCCAACACAAACAACCCGATTAATACAGTAAACAACATTGACATGCCATAAAGGTCAACAAGCAACCCACCAAGAAGTGGGCCAATCATTCTTCCTCCAGTTGCAGTACTGTTGACAATTCCCTGATAAAAACCTTCTCGCCCCTTTGGTGCTAGATCAAAGGCGACAGTTGGTACAGCTGGCCAAATAAACATCTCACCGATTGTTAAAATAATCATCCCTACAAGGAAGCCTGAAAATTCACTAGCCTTTGCCGCAACGAGAAATGAAATAATAAAAATAATAATACCAATGATCATTTGTGCTTTTAAAGACTTTGCAAAATGCTTTAGTAATCCAGTTAACAGCGGCTGACCAGCAACAATAAGAGCCCCATTAATAGTCCAAAGTAAGCTGTATTGTGTTAATGAAATATGAATTTCCTGTGTATATGATGCAACGGTCGTCGACCATTGTACATAAGCAACCCAGCAAAGCAAATAGCCAACGCATAGAATAAGGAGAGCATGGATTTTTTTATGATTATTTGTTGCTGTCAAATCCCCCTCGATACTTGATTCCTTTTTAACAGGAGCAGCTGAAATATTCTTATATCCAAATACTGCAATAAGTAAAAAAATAAAATATAATATCGTATTCGCAAGAAAAATCAATTGAAATGAATAATCCGCAACAAGCCCACCTAATGCCGAACCGACTGCAACCCCTAAATTCTGAGATACATAGATGGCATTAAAAGCCTTTCGTCCTCCCTCTTTCCAAACAGAACCTGCCATAGCGTACATTGAAGGAAAAATAATTCCCGTTCCAAAACCAACAATGGTTAAAAATACAATATATTCCGGCCATCCATGCCATATTGTTAAACCAATAAGAGCAAGGAGTGTTATCCCAATCCCAAATAAAATGGATTTATAACCTCCAAGTTTATCGAAAAAATGACCACCAATCAGGTTTCCAATCACACTTGCTCCTGAATTTAACATTAAGACAATTCCGGCAACTGATAATGATTTACCTAACAAATCATGAATATAAATCGTATTTAAAGGCCATAAAAAAGAATTGCCAGTTACATTCACTGCCATCCCAATAATCAAGAGCCATAAAGCACGCGGCATAAAAACGCCCCTTTACATTGAACTATTTCGAACACCAAAGTAATTTTAGACTTTTTGAATGATGGGCGCAATCCTTTTTTAAATGGGATTTTTAAAAGCCCCCAACTAGTAGTGAGGGCTTTTGATTCCTTTATTGTTGCTATTCTTGATGAAATTTTGATTTAACTGGTTGACCACCTGATTTTTCATATTTCAGTTTTGCTTCTTTAACAAGATCGGTATCGTTGCCAAGCTCCAAATCTTGATTATTGATACCATTTCTCGTTTTTCGTTCAGGATTTTGTTGTTTTGACCGCTTCTTCACGCTAATTTCCCCCTCTTACTTCCCTTGTAAAATCATTGTGTTTTGAAGCTGTTGCAGCTGTAACCTCATTCTGTGAAGCTGTTCCCGCTGTTGAGCATTGGAACTCAGTGCGACGTGTGCAAGGTCATTGTATGCTTCTTCCAGTCCTTGCATGGCTGCTGTGTAATCATCATTGTTATATTGCTCTTGAAGGCTACTTTCCTTATACTGTTCCTGTGCAAACGAAATCGCATCTTCACATTGTTGCAGTAAATTATCGATCGATTCACGAGTTGCCATATCAGAACCCCCTTAAATTCAAACCTTCATTGAAGCAAAAAGCTTCATTTCTTATTGTGTTCACCATCCAATTAACTATCACATTTACTTATTGATAATTGCTACCAATTTTAATTAATTGGCGATGCCTCTAACTTCATGATAAAATTCAACTTATGTATATTCCAAAATAAACATATTTTTTACTAGTAAAAAGGAGGAATCTGAATGCTTCAGACCAAACCTTTTCCATATGCTTCTGACGATAAGCGTTATCACACATGGAATTATCACCTTCGCCAACAATTTGGTCATAAGGTATTTAAAATTGCTCTTGATGGTGGCTTTGATTGCCCGAACCGGGATGGTACAGTTGCACATGGTGGATGTACTTTTTGTAGCGTCTCTGGATCTGGAGACTTCGCTGGCAATCGTGCCCAGAGTCTCGAAACACAATTCCATGAAATAAAAGAAAGAATGCATACAAAATGGAAAGATGGTAAGTATATGGCCTATTTTCAGGCATTTACCAACACACATGCACCTGTCCACGTGCTTCGCGAAAAATATGAAGCAGTTTTAAAACAAGAGGATGTAGTCGGGTTATCCATCGCAACTCGACCAGATTGTCTGCCAGATGATGTTGTTGAATATCTTGCAGAATTAAACAAACGTACTTATTTATGGGTTGAGCTTGGTTTGCAAACGATCCACGAGAGCACTGCCACACTCATTAATCGTGCCCATGATTTTCAATGTTATATTGATGGTGTAAAAAAACTACGGAAGCATGGGATTCGTGTTTGTTCCCATATTATTAACGGCCTTCCACTTGAGTCAAAAGAAATGATGATGGAAACAGCCCGCGCAGTAGCAAATCTGGATGTTCAAGGAATCAAAATCCATTTGCTCCATCTTTTAAAAGGAACACCAATGGTCAAGCAATACGAAAAAGGAATGCTCGAATTCCTTTCGCAAGAGGAATATGTAAACTTAGTTTGTGACCAATTGGAAATTCTATCTCCAGAAATAATCGTACACCGCATAACAGGTGACGGTCCTATTGATCTTATGGTTGGACCGATGTGGAGTGTAAACAAATGGGAAGTGTTGAATGGAATAAATGCTGAGCTTACAAAAAGGGATAGCTGGCAAGGCAAGTTTTATTCTAAGGAGTAAAGTGGGGATATAAGTGTACCTTGATCAAATCCTTCCTTTTGCAAAAAACGTACTTGAAAAGGCAATTAAAAAGGGGAGTATTGTTGTTGATGCAACTCTTGGCAATGGATATGATACACTTTTTTTAGCTAACCTTGTTGGTGAAACTGGTAAAGTGTACGGCTTTGATATACAGGAACATGCCGTTATAGCATCAAACGAACGCATACATCAGCACAAACTTTCCAATCGTGTCACACTTTTTAACTGTGGACATGAAAATCTAAATCAAGTAATCCCAGTAGAGCATCACGGAAAAATCACCGGTGCAATTTTCAATCTAGGTTATTTACCTGGCGGTGATAAAACCATTGTTACAAAACCAAATACAACTATTGCCGCTGTTGAGCAGCTTTTAGAAATCATGGTACCAACGGGAATCATCGTCCTTGTCATTTACCATGGACATCCAGGTGGCGCGGAAGAACGTGATTCGTTACTCCATTTTTGCAAACAAATCGAGCAAAAAACAGCCCAAGTGTTACAATACCAATTTATTAATCAGAAAAATCATTCACCATTTATTTTGGTTATAGAAAAAAGTTAAGAACCAGGCTCATCTGCCTGGTTTTTTACCTTTTTACGCCACATCTATTTAAAAATCATTCTAATCAGACTAGCAGGTACCCATCTTTGTAAGGCTCGATAGGTTAGTCCATTTATATAAAAGAAATAGCTAATTCCACCGCCTGTTTTAATGATTTCTTTCGCTAATTTTCGAACGTTTTTTTGCTTTCGGACTTTTTCGTCTGATAAATATACACCCAAAAGTCCTCGATTTATTAACTGATGGAATTTTTTATGCGGAAGTTCCTCTGTATGGCGGTCTGCCTCAATTACAAAATGCTTTAACCGTTTAAAAAGCTTTTCCTGATTTTCATAATAAAAGCAAAAGTTCAGATCTCCGCCAATTCGATCCTCTTCTTGATCTATAAAATAGTCCAATAAAATATGTAGCCCTTGTATATATGGAAAATAACCATTCCGAATATGTGTGGCATCCTTTTCTTGAAAATCTTCTCTCATCGCATAGGAAATCAGACAAAAGATTCCCAAAGTAGAACCTGAACAAGCTGAAAACTCATACCACTCCATCTTTGGCAAACTGTCCTGAAAACCCTGAAACCATTCTTTAAGCCGTGGTACCCGCTCATCTGAAATTACATGCTTATGAACCTGCAAATCACAATAATACTGACAAAGTTCTTCTAAATAGTCTTTTATCACATCATAATGTGCCAATTCTTGAAAAAATGAGCGACACGTTTCCACTAAATCATTTAAATAATTTCCATCATCTTGATCCTCGCGAAGTCGATAATAGTTTCCTGAAAGCGCATTTTTTGATAGTGCATCTTTCATCGATTGATGCAATGTTCTAAAATCGTTAGGATCAAGAGAAGTACTGCGGTCACACAAATTATCTAAATAATCACTAATGGTTTGATAGGCCACAATAAATTTAACCGCTTTTTTATAATGTTCATTTGCCATTAGTGCAAGGATCGCTCCACCTTCACAATGAAATGCTTTGCTCCCAATACTAGCTAAGGCTTGCTTCCGCAATTCCGGATTAGGGATTTGATTAGCACGGCCTCTCCAATAGGCTAGTTCATGATGGACAGCAGGGAAAATTTTACGATAAACCCTTGACATTAGGCTAATAGGCATCATGGAAAATGACATTCCTACACCTCTTTTTTTTGAAAAAGGAGACGGAGCTCGCTCATCTTAATTTTGATTACTAAAAAATTAGGTTCTCTGTAAGATTCAACCTCGCTCACGCCACCTTATTATGTTTGTTCACAGCTCGATAAGTATTCTTATTTCTATACCTTTTGGCTAGAAGTAAAATGCTTACATTGTTTTTATACGATATAACCAATTGATTTTAATTGGCTATTAACAAAGTCCTTTGCGTATTCAAAAACTTCTTCTCGTTCTGGTTCATTAAAGATTTCATGATAGCATTTTGGCCATTCTTTAAATCTTTTTTCAGATAGTGGTGCATGATTGAACCACTCTTTAACAGAATCTTTTTTCACAATTTTATCATCTCCACCTTGCATGACAAGCATAGGGAGATCTTGAACGTGTTCGAGATCTTCAAATGCATCTTTCATTGCTGAGGCTAGTTCACGATACCATCTTATAGATACCTTGGTAATATAGAGGGTATCATTAACATCTGCTTCACGAACATCAGGGTTTCTCGTTGCCATATCAACGGTCAATCCAGAATTCATCCTTAAAGACGGATAGATGGCATTTAGTCCGTAAGATAAAGTATTCAAGAGTTTTGAAGGTGTTTCGATTAACCCAAGACACGGTGATGAGAGTATAACACCTGCAATATTAAGTTTTTCAACCTGTAAAAGGCGGATCGCAATTAATCCTCCCATACTATGTCCAAGTAAAAAGACTGGTAATTCGTAGCGATATGCAGCTTGTACCCAGTCCTTTACTTCAATTAAATATTCATCAAAGGAATCAATATGTCCACGGTGTGATCTAGTTGTCATTCCTTGTCCAGGAAGATCACTCATGATTACATGAAAGCCCGAGGTTCGCCACATTTCGATCAGCCAGCCATAACGACGGTGATGTTCCATAGCACCATGGACCATTACAATTACAGCTTTTGCTTCTCCTTCTGCTTCCCATTTCCACATACTTTTTCCTCCTAAATCCTAAAAATAAAGTAAAATTAATATATGGAGTTTTTTTAAGGTAACTATAACCCATAAACCTTTATAATAAAGATAAAAGTACTATAACATACAATAGCCGTTTTCAATACTTCAAAGAAGAGACTTGCATAAAAAAGCTTTCACCATACAAATTTGATTGATAGAATTAATTTAACTATTTAAGGGAGAGAAACCAAATTGATATACAAATACAAAGACAAATTCCCCAAAATTTCAGAATCAGCATTTATTGCTGACTATGTAACCATTAGCGGTGATGTTGAAATTGGAGACGAATCAAGCGTCTGGTTTAATTCTGTAATCAGAGGGGACGTGGCTCCAACTATTATCGGTAACAAAGTCAATATTCAGGACAATTCTGTCTTACACCAAAGTCCAGACTGCCCGCTAATTTTAGAAGATGAGGTAACCATTGGACACCAAGTTCTTCTTCATAGCTGTATCATTAGGAAAAAGGCATTGATCGGAATGGGATCAATTATCCTAGATCAAGCCGAAATTGGTGAGGGTGCCTTCATCGGTGCAGGAAGCCTTGTTCCACAAGGAAAGAAAATCCCACCTGGCACATTAGCTTTCGGTAGACCCGCTAAAGTGATTAGAAATTTAACACCCACAGACATCGAGGATATGAACCGAATCACACGAGAATATGCAGAAAAAGCAGCTTACTATAAATCCATACAGAAAGACTAATTTACAACCCTTATTCTAAAGTAGTATTATCAAACTTTGCTAAACAACTCTGAAGAAAAAAAGAATTAGGTGGTTCAATGATTTCTTTATACTTATTAATTGCTTTTATCATTTTATTACTATTTTTCCTATTACGATTATTAAAACGGACAAGTGGCCTATTTAAATCAACTTTCTTTTTACTTTTTATTATTACAACCATTGTCACAGCCTTTACGCTAGACAATTCGAAAAAAGAAAATGTGGCGAAGGCAGTTGGGTTATTAAAAAATTTAGTCCATTCTCCTGTCTTTAAAACGAGTGATTATCTTGAAGAACATTTTGATCTTCCAATCATCAAAATCAAGGATCAAGTTCTTCTCAATGTACCAGCCATTTCCCAAATTCCTGATCTCCCACGTGGTTGTGAGGTGACTAGCTTGGCAATGCTACTTAACAATGCAGGTGTGACAGTTGGTAAAATGGAACTCGCGGAGAAAGTAAAAAAAGATCATACTCCACAGCGAATCTCTAATGGGGAAATATACTTTGGAAACCCGAATGATGGATTTGTAGGAAATATGTACAATTTTCAAGAACCTGGTTTTGGCATTTATCACAAACCAATTGCTGACCTTGCTGAAAAATATTTGCCTGGGAAAATAAAGGACTTATCAGGCTCTGACTTTCAAGAGTTACAAATTCATCTTTCAGATGGACGACCAGTATGGGTTATTACAAATACATCGTATCAACCATTATCAGAAGATAAGTTTCAAACCTGGAATACTCCAACCGGAAAAGTGAAAATTACCTACAAGGAACATTCCGTCTTAATTACTGGATTTGATCCGCACTATATTTATTTTAATGACCCGTTAACTGGAGAAAAAAATAAAAAAGCACCCATTAAGGATTTTGAAGAATCCTGGGTGCAAATGGGAAGACAAGCTATAACCTATCTCCCTTAGCTCTTCATCATTTGAAGGGCATTTTCTTTGGAAAAATCAGTTTGAAACGTGTATTTTTCTTCTACATAGACCTGATGCCATACCATAAACATAAGCACTGTCCATATTTTCCGGCTATTATCAGCTTTACCTTGACAATGATCTTCTAGAAGCCTTAATAAATAGTTTTTATTGAATAAATGATCCGTGTTACTTTCACGGATTATTTTTTTCGCCCAATCATTCATTTCATCCTTCAACCAATGACGAATCGGGACAGGGAAGCCTAGTTTTTTTCTGGTAAGCACATGGTCAGGAACAATACCTTCTACTGCCTTCCGTAAAATGTATTTTGTCGTTCCATTCGCTGTTTTTAGACTTGTTGGTATTTTTGAAGCTATATCAAACACAGCTTTATCTAGAAAAGGAACACGTAATTCTAAGGAATGAGCCATCGTCACTTTATCTGCTTTTAGTAAAATATCGCCACGCATCCATGTATGAATGTCAATATATTGCATGCGATCAACTGGATCGTAGCCCCGGCTCTCTTCATAAAGGGGCCTAGTAATATCTGTATAATCCAAGCCTTCACGGTAAACAGTTAATAACTCCCTTTTTTCATCTTCTGTAAACATTTTGGCATTCCCAATATACCGTTCTTCCATTGGTGTAATTCCACGTTCGATAAAGCTCTTGCCTTTTGTTCCTTCAGGCATAATACCCGCGATCCCTCTTAGAAGTGATTTTCCAACGCGTGGTATTTTATTAAACACCTCTAGAGATTGTGGTTCACGGTAAATATTGTATCCACCGAACAATTCATCTGCACCTTCCCCTGAAAGTACAACCGTCACATGCTTGCGTGCTTCACGAGCAACAAAATAAAGGGGAACACAAGCAGGATCTGCAAGCGGGTCATCCATATGCCACATAATCTTAGGAATCTCATTCATGTACTCTTCAGGCGTAATTACATAGCTTATGTTTTCCAATCCAAGCTTTTCAGCTGTTTCCTTAGCTACATCAATTTCGCTAAAACCATTCCTCTCAAAACCAACTGAAAATGTTTTAATCCCAGGATGGAACTCTTTTGCAATCGATGCAATGATCGAAGAGTCTATTCCACCAGAAAGGAATGAACCTACTGGTACATCACTGCGCATATGCATTTTAACAGAATCAATGAGAACATCCTTAATTTCCTTCATAAATTCGGATTCGGGCTTTTGAACAGGCGTAAAGCGTGCTTTCCAATACTTTTTGATTTCCATAGGGGAGCCAATTTTTTTTGTAAAATAATGACCAGGTTCAAGTTTTTTAATACCAGCAGACATGGTCATTGGCTCTGGAACAAATTGATATGTTAAATAATGCTGCAGGGAATCGTAGTTTAAAACATCATTTTCAAGTGCAAGAAGAATACTTTTTTTCTCAGAAGCAAAGAATGTACGTTCATCGTCTTCGAGGTAGAAAAATGGTTTAATTCCAAATGGATCCCTTGCCCCGTATAGCGTTTGTTCTTGTTTATCCCAAATAACAAAGGCAAACATCCCACGCAATTTTTCGACAGCCTTTTCTTTTAAATGGCTGAATAAGGATAAAATAACCTCAGTATCAGAACTTGTTGAAAATGTTAGACCTTCTTTTAAAAGCTCTTCACGAAGCTCCATATAGTTATAGATTTCTCCATTGAAAATAATCCAGTAACGTTCATTTTCATATGTGAGCGGTTGATGACCACTTTCAATATCGATGATGCTTAGACGGCGGAAACCAAATTGAATATTATCATCATAATAAAAACCATCATCATCAGGCCCGCGATGTGTAATAATATCATTCATATTTTTAAATTGTTGTTTTTGATTGTCACTATAGTTTTGTGCTTTGTCGTGTACACAACCAATAAAGCCACACATTATGTACCTCACCTACTCCATTTCTAAATCTTTCCTATTTGTAAGGACTTGAATTTTGTATACCCTAAAAAATACTCTTCAATACTACCACTAATCATCAAAAACGTACATGGTATTAACATGAAACATCTAATTTGATAAAGCTAATTTAAGTTCACTTTACACTATACTGACGCAAAATTAAAAACGGGAGTTACATTAAATGCAACTCCCGTTTATGATTATCTAGCTGTGGTGCTCGCCAATCGGCGAGTTTTCTTTAGAGACTTCCAGCTTGTTCGCGTAATGTATCTGCTTTATCTGTACGCTCCCAAGGAAGATCAATGTCAGTACGGCCAAAGTGACCGTATGCTGCCGTTTGTTTGTAAATTGGGCGGCGAAGATCAAGCATTTTAATGATTCCAGCTGGGCGAAGATCAAAATTCCCACTTACTAGATCAACTAAAACATCTTCACTTACTGTACCAGTACCAAATGTATCGACAGAAATAGAAACCGGTCTTGCTACACCGATTGCATAAGCAAGCTGTACTTCACATTTGTCTGCAAGTCCTGCTGCTACAATATTTTTCGCAACATAACGAGCGGCATATGCAGCAGAACGGTCCACTTTTGTAGGATCCTTACCGGAGAATGCACCACCGCCATGGCGAGCATAACCACCGTAAGTATCAACGATAATTTTACGGCCTGTTAGACCTGCATCTCCTTGTGGTCCGCCGATAACAAAACGGCCAGTAGGGTTAATGAAGTATTTTGTATTTTCATCGATTAATTCTTTTGGAACAACCGGATTAATGACAAATTCTTTTAAATTACGTTGAATTTGCTCTAAAGTAACATCCGGAGAATGCTGAGTTGAGATTACAATTGTATCAATACGTACAGGTTTGTTAAACTCATCATACTCAACCGTTACTTGGGTTTTTCCATCCGGACGAAGATATGCAAGAACCTCATCTTTGCGGACTTCGGTCAAACGACGAGCAAGCTTGTGTGCAAGTGAAATAGGAAGGGGCATAAGCTCTTTTGTTTCGTTACACGCATAACCAAACATTAAACCTTGGTCACCTGCTCCAATTGCATCAATTTCTTCATCAGACATTTGGCCTTCACGAGATTCAAGTGCTTGGTCAACACCCATTGCAATATCTGCGGACTGCTCATCAATAGAAGTTAAGACTGCACATGTTTCAGCATCAAAACCGTATTTTGCACGATTGTATCCAATACCTCTAATCGTTTCACGAACGATTTTTGGAATGTCCACATATGTAGACGTGGTGATTTCCCCTGCAACGAGGACTAAACCTGTTGTTACAGATGTTTCAGCCGCAACGCGGGCATTAGCATCCTTAGCTAAAATTGCATCTAAAATAGAATCAGAAATTTGGTCACAGATCTTGTCAGGATGACCTTCAGTTACTGATTCAGAAGTGAACAAACGACGCTTTGTTGACATCTGAATTCCTCCTATATTATTGAAATAAAGTGAGGTTATCTGTGTGGGCGTATTACTTTACCTTGCCATTTAACCTCGGATTGACACGGAACTCATTTCCCTTAGTAGTATGAAATAAACATAAGGTTTTTATGAAGTTGCTCCTCTTAATTCGCTTAATGAATAAAGAAAAGCATTTTTAAAGCTAAAAACAAATAACCCTTCCAAAATGAGGAAAGGTTGAAAGCAAATTGTTTCCGGGCCTTTCACTCTTATCGTTCAAGGTCTAGCCTTGCATCAGGTTCAGCACCTTTGCTATAAAAATACCAACTTTAATCGGATATTTTTGCTATATAGCGGGTTGCTGGGTTTCATTGGGCCTGTCCCTCCACCAGCTCGGGATAAGAGAGTATCCGTTCAAGGTAAAATCATAACGCATGATGTCGAACAATGTCAATACCTTATTATATAAAATTCACTATAAAAACCTTACAAAAAGGAAGCTTCATTATTTTTACTTAATTGTTTTTTTAAAAAGTAACACATAATTAAAAAGTTTTTTGAATTTTTAAAGCGATTTGCGAATATATTCGTTAATGCGTTCTAAAAAATTATTTAAATTGCGTGATTAGTATAGACTATTATTCTGAATGTGTTATACTTTTTTCATAAAATGGGAAGGGAAGTTTGTTAAATGTTTTCTATACATATTCCAAGTAAGTTAACTGATTTATTTACAAATGTTCATTCGCAATTATCTGTTCCTCAATTAGTTGAAAAAGTATTATCTCGTAATGAAGGAATCTTAACTTCCACAGGTGCTATCAGCGTTTCGACTGGTAAGTATACAGGGAGATCACCAAAGGATAAATATATCGTAGTCGAAAACTCAACTAAAGACAAAATTGCCTGGGGTCCAAACCAACCTATTACTGAAGAAGCCTTTTTACAGCTACATGATAAAATACTACACTATTTAAAACAAAAGGATGAACTCTTTGTATTTAAAGGTTTTGCCGGTGCTGATAAAAAAAACCAACTACCTATTCAAGTAATTAATGAATACGCATGGCATAATTTGTTTGTTCACCAACTATTTATTCGTCCTAGTGAAGAAGAACTAGCCGAACATCAACCTGAATTCACTGTTATTTGTGCTCCTAACTTCAAAGCAGATCCTGAGGTTGATGGAACAAATTCTGAAACGTTTATTATCATATCCTTTGAACACCGTACCGTTTTAATCGGTGGAACCGAGTATGCTGGGGAAATGAAAAAATCAATTTTCTCTATCATGAACTTCCTTTTACCTGAAAGAAAGAATTTATCTATGCACTGTTCAGCAAACGTTGGAACTGAAGGTGATGTCGCATTATTCTTTGGGCTCTCCGGAACAGGAAAAACAACTTTATCAGCTGATTCAAACCGCCGTTTAATTGGTGATGATGAGCACGGATGGTCTCCAAACGGAGTGTTCAATATTGAGGGAGGCTGCTATGCAAAATGCATTAACCTTTCCCATGAAAAAGAGCCACAAATTTTTGACGCAATTAAATTTGGCGCAGTGCTAGAAAATGTAATCTTAAATAAGGAAACTAGGATTGCTGATTATGAGGACGTAACATTAACAGAAAATACTCGTGCCGCCTATCCACTACATGCATTAGATAATATTGTCGATCCAAGCGTTGCTGGTCATCCAAATACTATTATCTTCTTGACTGCTGACGCGTCTGGGGTTCTACCTCCAATCTCGAAACTAACGAAGGAACAAGCTATGTATCACTTCCTTAGTGGCTACACATCTAAACTTGCTGGTACCGAACGTGGAATTACTTCACCAGAAGCAACATTCTCTACTTGCTTCGGTGCTCCTTTCTTACCTCTACCTGCAACAGTGTATGCTGAAATGCTTGGTGAGAAAATTCTTGAACATAATGCTAAAGTTTTCTTAGTCAATACCGGCTGGACTGGTGGAGAATATGGTGTTGGTAGTAGGATGAAACTTTCTTATACAAGAGCGATGGTAAAAGCAGCACTTGAAGGAGAATTAAACAACGTAGAAACTGTCCAGGACGAAGTTTTTGGATTGAACATCCCTCTCCATGTTACAGGTGTTCCAGATGATGTTCTTTTACCAAATAAAACGTGGGCAGACAAGGACGCATATGTACTAAAAGCAAAAGAATTATCTGCCCAGTTCCGTGAGAACTTCAAAAAATTCAATGATGTCCCTGCATCAATTGCGGTTGATGGCGGGCCAATAGCATAATTTAAAGAAAACCCTTATCAAATCGATAAGGGTTTTACTTTGCCAATAGATTGATTTCGCATCATTTCAATTTGTTGAATTCAATGATACCAATTGATAAGTTAAAATGGTTTGACTATTATGCCATTCTACTTTTTTGATAATAGCAATCCCATTAGAATCACTCTCAATCGCCTTTCTTACCTCAATTGGAATATCTATCGGATATAAACGGTATCCGGCTTTTTCTAAAATAAAAAGGTTTTCTTCTACCCGTTTTTCTCTACCTTTTGTCACAATCATCGTATTTAATTCAAGGGGCATACCCATTTTCATCGCTCCTCTTTATTTTTTACATTTATTTTATCATCTTTTACATTGATTTTTCATCCACCTTGTCAAATCAACCACCAATTTTCTATTAATGCCTGGGGGAAAGTAGTGAGTAAAATCAGCAAAGTACCAACTCTCAACTGGTTTATGTAAAGATTTTAGACGCCTTTCCAACCGATATGCATGCTCAACAGAAACATTTTGATCTTGAACTCCATGAATAATAAGTAGAGGAGCAGACATTTTCTCCAATTGATATAGAGGCGTCCTTACATGATATCGTAACGGAAATTTACTAGGTGTTCCACCAATAACGCGTTTCATCATTTTTCTTAAGTCATTTCTCTCCATATAGGTTAATGTCATATCACTGACACCGCCCCACGTCACAACACTTGCGGCTTCTGGAAACTCAATTGCTGTCAATAATGCCATAACCCCCCCACGTGAAAATCCAAATACATGGATGTCTTTTACATTTGGGAGCGACTTAAGCAATAAAAAAGCAGCAAAAGCATCTTCACGATCCTGCCCGGCAAAATCCTCATACCCCTCTCCACCTTGATTTCCTCGATAAAAGGGAGCAAATACAATAAAGCCCTCGGAGGCAAATTGGGCAATCCGTGCTGGCCTTACCCTCCCAACATTTTTAATACCACCCCTTAAATATAAAAAACCATCATGAACAATCTTATTTATCGGTTCTGCTAGCAATCCTTTCACTTTTAAGCCCTTAGAAAAATACGTAATAACCTTTAATGATACATCCGGATTTGGAGAAGGGAATCGATGAATAGTGATAATTTTCCCATTATGCTCGTCCAAACAATATCTCCACCTTACTGAATTTTTCCATGTGTAATAGTAAAATAAGTTGAGCACAGGATTAGAGAATAGCAGATTCTACTACAATCTTTTCCCTACCCCTTTTAGCTTTAATTTGTTTAATTTTCTTAATACATTCTTTGATGACCAAGTCTTTCATGATAAAGCTGTATTCATTACCAAATCGCAACCGCAAAATATCACCTTTGATTGTTATCGGTCCATTTGTTTCGAAGTAGCTACTCTTTTTGTCGATTCTCTCAACCTGCCCCCAAAAAACAGCTTTAACAAATGATCCTTTTGGGTCCAACACTCGATATTCCCCTATCAGGACAAAATCAGCTACTAGAGCCCCTGTTTCTTCATATACCTCTCTTTTGGCCGCCTCTTCAAGAGTTTCCCCTACCTCCACTTTTCCACCCGGAAATTCCAGGCCTCGAGTTTTGTGATGGGTCAATAACCAGCTATTTTGATATTGGCATATAACCAGAACATGCTTCGCTTTCTCCTCAAAGGAACATGCGGAAAAAGAGAGTTCCACTTCATTTCCACTGGTATCTAAAAATTTTTTCATTTTTTCCTCGCCTCATAATAAAGATTCTACTTTTATTATAAACGATTTCTGTGGAAGAATGGATTATCAACAAATTTTTCAATAATAACAATAGTAAAGGAAACTCTTTGCTCATCCTTTTTTAAAATTGTTCACAAAATCAAATGAATTATTCTTTTTCTTCAAATATGGTTATAATTGTTATAGAGGGTAAATTTGTCCCTTTTACTAAAACGTCATAAAGTTGTAGCGCATAATTAGAAAGTAGGAATAATTTTCTATTTTATGGGTATTGAATAAGTAAGGATTTTAATCAATAAGGAGGTGGAGAAATGAAATTAGTCGATGAGCTATATGATCTTTACCGGAATAAGCTGACAGGTGACGAAGAAGATATTGATATGCTTACCTTTGCTTTTCTAGAAGAAATGACACGTGAAGATTTAATTAGTATGATTGCCGAAATGGATGAACAAGAATTATATGATTTAATGGGGTTATACTTAATTGAAAGCTTAAAGGGGAAGTTTGCTAAGGAAGAATTGGGACAACAGAGAACTCCTACTTATCAACCCCGTAATATACATTAATTTTTTACATAAGTCTGAATTAACGGGTTCCAAAGCAGCTATAAATAACAATGAGTACGACAATGCTAAATTAAAAGATTCCCATTCAAAACTTGAATAGGAATCTTTTTGCCATTTATGCAAAAACTTGTTTTAGATCAGCTTTGCTTTGTTCTAACCAAAAATTCATTAAGTGCTTAGCTCCTTCTAAATCATGAAGCTTTGCTTGACCGCATTGTTTTTCATTAGCAGCTGGAATATCGATAATTTCAAGTGCATCCTTCATCGTATCTTCGAGAAGGTCAATAATCTCTTCTACTTTAGGTTCTCCACTTACGATAAGATAAAAACCTGTTTGGCAACCCATTGGAGAAATATCAATAATATCGAAATGGTTATATTTTTCAACATGCTTGCGAATAGTAAAGGCTAAAAGATGCTCAAGGGTATGGATGGCATCTGGTTTCATTGACTGTTTGTTTGGCTGACAAAAACGGATATCGAATTTATTAACAACTCCATTGGTTCCTACTTTATGGACACCACAATGTCTAACATAGGGGGCTTTCACGGTATTATGATCCAATTCAAAGCTTTCAACTGACGGCAAAATGATCCACTCCTTTTCTAATCTAATTCTATCATACATTAAATTCCGACTTAATTCATCTGTTTTATATGATTATGGACATTTTAGACGTTGAAAATATTTTGTGCTATCTTGGTAATAGTGCATGTAAAGGAGTAAGCCCATGTTAAAAAAAATGTTTATCTCATTAATCCGTTTTTATCAAATAGTGATATCGCCACTTAAACCGCCTACTTGCCGCTTTTATCCAACTTGCTCCCATTATGGTTTGGAAGCTGTTCAGCGTTACGGGGCCATTAAAGGTGGATGGCTTGCAATAAAGCGCATTTTAAAATGTCACCCCTTCCATCCAGGTGGAATAGACCCTGTCCCGGATAAATGGGGAAAGAAAAAAGAAAATTAATTTTTGTATCCTTCAACAACAAGATCAAGTTTTCCTGTACTTGGATCAATAACTAACCCATGAACTGGGACATCTGCTGGCATCAGTGGATGATTTTTAATGACACCCACACTATGTGCCACACTTTCCGTGACGTTATCAAAGCCATGCAACCATTTTTTGAACTTTATTCCTGAATTTGTAAGTGTATTAAGGGTGTCTTCTGATATTCCTCTTTTTTTCATACTTTCAATGACAGTCTCTGCCCTTAAACCGCTCACACCGCAGTCATGATGACCAATAACAAATACCTCATCAGCTTGTAATTCATATACAGCTAAAAGAATACTGCGCATAATACTACCAAATGGATGCGACACAATTGCCCCAGCGTTTTTTACTGTTTTAACATCTCCATTACTTACATTAATGGCTTTTGGTAATAATTCAAGTAACCTTGTATCCATACAAGTAAGAATAACCATTCGTTTTTTTGGCATTTTATTTCTATCATAATTTTCATATTCACGATTTTCTACAAATGTTTTATTGTACTCTAAAATTTCATTTAATAATGTCATATTTATCAAAACTCCTACTATATTTTATTAAAGTATATAAGTATTCAAAAGCAATTTCTAATTTTACGCTTGCATTTACGGGAAATTTTTTGTAAGATCAATTAGGAAATCGGAATCGTTCCTATTTTATATACTCTTATAATAATTGTAAGCCAGTATTAATTTTTAAAAATTTGACCATTAAATCGTAATTAATCCGATTTACATATAACCGAAAGGAGTTTTTATGAAAAGATTTATCGTTTTACTATCTTTCCTAATACCCATCAGCCTTTTCCTTGCTGCATGTTCCAATAGTAATATTCAACCACAAAAAAATGCCAACAAGTTATCTATCTATACGACAGTATTCCCACTTCAATATTTTACAGAACAAATTGGTGGAAAATATGTGGATGTAAAGACTGTTTATCCGCCTGGTGCTGACGAACATACCTTTGAACCCTCGCAAAAGGATATGATGAACCTTGCAGATTCTGACTTATTTTTTTATATTGGCCTAGGACTTGAAGGTTTTGTTGAAAAAGCCAAACAAACATTAAAAGATGAAAATGTTAAACTTATGCCTGTTGCAGATAACCTAAAGCTTCCAAAAATGACCGGAACAGCGCAGGATGAGGATCAACCTGGAGATGTAAACCCGCATGTTTGGTTAGACCCAGTCTATTCAAAAGAAATGTCTGCTATTATAAGGGATGAACTGATTAAAAAAATGCCCAAAAATAAAGCATTCTTTACCCAAAATTATAATAAACTCGCAAAAGAACTAGATGTTCTCAATCAAAATTATCAAAAGACAATCAGCGAGTCGAAAAATAAAAATATTATTGTTACACACGCAGCATTCGGGTATTGGGAGACTCGATATGGATTAAAACAAATTAGCATATCAGGATTATCTACAACAAATGAACCCTCCCAAAAGCAATTAGAGAATGTTGTTTCGCTAGCTGAACAACAGGGAATTCATTATGTCTTGTTCGAGCAAAATTTCAATTCAAAATTAGGAAATATTGTTCAAGAAGAAATAGGTGCAAAGCCCCTAACGATCCACAATTTGGCTGTTTTAACACAGGAAAATATCAACAATAATGAAACTTACTTTACTCTCATGAACAAAAACCTTACTACACTAAAAACTGCATTGAATAAGTAAATGTTAAAAACCTCTCATCCTGAGAGGTTTTTATTTTTAATCCTATTTTAAAGCAAACTCGCCGATGGCAGGCCCCTTAGGGCGATTAGGCGTAGTTGCCCTTATGCGGTTTGAGTCTGATTATTGATCATCGATAGTTACTTATTTTAGTGGTTAACAAAGATAAACCTTCTTATAAGCTAAAAAGGATAATTCCTTTCAGCAACCAGTATTTCCCGAAGCCTTTTTTCATTTATTTGAAACCCAATTCCAGGCTCAGTCGGTATCTTTACCCATCCATTTTCTACGATAACTTCTGGAAAAATAATATCTTCATCCCAGAACCGGCTTGAGGCAGAAATATCCCCAGGAATAGTGAACCCAGGAAGCGTTGCAAGCGCAATATTATGTGCTCGAGAAACTCCAAATTCAATCATGCCTCCACACCAAACCTTGATATTTTTTTCGAGGCAATAATCATGGATCCGCTTTGCTTCGTAAAGTCCACCAACCCGGCCAACTTTAATGTTAATCACTTGACAACTTCCGTATTCAACGGCCTTTCTGGCATCATCAAATGTTACGATACTTTCATCCAAACAAATCGGTGTCTTTACCTCTTTTTGAAGGATAGCATGCTCAATTAGATCATCAAAGGCAAGTGGCTGTTCAATCATCAACAAATTGAATTCGTCCAATGCTTTTAGCCTGTCAATATCCTTTAAAGTATAGGAAGAATTGGCATCCGCCATAATGGGAAGTTCCGGATAGGAGCGGCGAATTTCTGAAAGCAATGTAATATCCTGTCCAGGATGAATCTTAATTTTGAAACGTTGATAACCCTGTCCTAAATAATCTTCGATTTGAGTAAGAGCTTTTACACTTGAATCAGTGGCAACCACAACCCCAGAAGGAATCTTCTCACGGATTCCACCAAGGATTTTCGATAAAGGTGTAGAATTTCTTTTTGCATACAGATCCCATACTGCTGTTTCAAGAGCAGATTTTGCCATATTATTTCTTCGAATCGATTGAAATACTTTAGATAGTTCCTTCGGATGCTGAATGGGGTTCTTTTTTAACAATGGTATCAGGAAATCATTTAGCATATGAAGGCTTGTTTGGACTGTTTCCTCTGTATACCATGGGGATGAAAAGGCAACCCCTTCTCCATACCCGGAAGCACCGTCCAGATCTGTTACCTTGACAATTATACCTTCCCGATCGGTCACTGCGCCTAAATGAGTAAGAAATGGAGATTTTAGCGGCATTTTAATCACATAAATTTGAATGGATGAAATCCTCATTCTTTGCCCCAACTCTCTTTCATAAGTTCACGAAGCTGTCTTCGCAACAGCTTTTTAGCAGCATTTCTGGGAAGCTTTTCAATAAAATAAACATGCCTCGGTACTTTATATTTCGCCAACCGTTCTTGGCAAAATTGTTGAACAAGTTCAAGGGATAATTCTACTCCTTCTCTCTTTACAATAAAAGCGATCGGAACCTGCCCCCATTTTTCATCTTCCATTCCAGTTACACCCACATCGGCTATTCCGGAATGAGCTAACAATGTTGCTTCAATTTCAGCAGGATAAATATTTTCCCCTCCTGAAATAATTAAATCAGCTCTGCGGTCAAGAACATATAAAAAGCCCTCATGATCCATATAACCAATGTCGCCTGTATACAACCAGCCATCTCTTACTTTTTCACTTGTGGCATCTGGACGATATAGGTATCCTTCAGTAACATTTGGCCCTTTTACGACAATTTCTCCTGCTTCCCCTGATGGAGCAACTCTTCCATCTTCTAACTCAATTTTAATTTGAGATGGAAATAACGACTTCCCTGCTGATCCAAGCTTTGAAAGACTATATTCTGGTGACAGTGTAACAATTTGCGAGGAGGTTTCTGTCATTCCATACGTTTGGTAGACGGGTATTTTCTTTTCCACACATGACTGTAGTAAAGGTAGTGGAGCTGGCCCACCTCCAAGTAGCATACAGCGGAAATGACCTGGGAGGCGGTGATCAACAAGTATTTCCACTATTCTTGATAACATCGTTCCTACTACAGACATAATTGTAACTCGTTTATCTTTGATATCATCTATCGTCTTTTGAACATCAAAGCTTTCATGCAAAACAATCGGCATCCCATAAATCACACTTCGCATTACTATCGAATAGCCACTTATATGGAAAAGTGGAACTGAACAAAGCCAGCGATCCTGTTCCGTAAATCCAAGATTTAGTGCTGAACCAACTGAACTCCACCAATGGTTTCCATAAGTCTGTAAAACACCTTTTGGATTACCCGTTGTCCCAGACGTGTACATAATAGTACAAACAGAAGATAAATCGAGTTCTTCCTGAATAATAGGATTTTCTGAAGGCCCATCGAACAACTGCTCCTTCGTTATACTCACTAAGGATGGATCCACTCCATTCAACACATACGAAAATAAGGATTCCAAAATGAGGAATTGCGACCTGGAATCCGTTATCTGCCAAGATAATTCAGTTGCAGTTAGACGATTGTTTAGAATGACAGCTTTTACCCCTAGTAGTTGGAGGGCAAATAAAATAATCACCGTATCGCTATGATTTTTAAGCAATACACCCGCAAAGTCATCCTTACGAAGCCCTAATGATTGTAGCCTTCCCGCTGTCTCTACAGAGCTATCATATAATTCCTTAAATGTTAAGGTTTGATCATTAAAAAAGAGAGCAATTCGATCTGGTGTTAAAAAGGCTCTTTTTTTCAAAAAGTTTGGCATCATTTCATTTTGCATATAGGCACCCACTTATAGAAAAGCAGCCTGATGGGAAACCACCAAGCTGCAGTGAAAGTATTTTTCAAGGAAAACGAGGGAACTGACCGAAATCTGGCTTGCGCTTCTCTTTAAACGAATCTCTGCCTTCTTTCGCCTCATCTGTTGTGTAGTAAAGTAATGTTGCGTCACCTGCAAATTGCTGAATTCCGGCTAAACCGTCTGTATCTGCATTAAAGGCTGCTTTCAAGAAACGAAGTGCCATTGGACTCTTCTCAAGAATTTCTTCACACCATTGGATAGTTTCTTCTTCGACCTTGTCCAAAGGAACAACAGTATTGACTAAGCCCATGTCCAATGCTTCTTGGGCATTGTACTGGCGACATAAAAACCAAATTTCACGTGCTTTTTTATGTCCTACAATTCTCGCAAGGTAGCCAGAACCATAGCCAGCATCAAAGCTGCCTACTTTTGGTCCTGTCTGTCCAAAAATAGCGTTATCTGCTGCAATTGTTAAATCACAAACAATATGTAGCACATGTCCGCCCCCAATAGCGAATCCTTTAACCATCGCAATAACAGGCTTTGGAATAACACGGATTAGACGTTGAAGATCTAGAACATTTAAGCGTGGAATTTGATCTTCCCCAACATATCCTCCATGACCGCGTACCTTTTGGTCACCACCCGAACAAAATGCGTTATCACCTGCACCTGTTAAAACAATAACACCCACATTAGAGTCATCACGTGCATATGCAAAAGCATCAATTAATTCCGTAACGGTTTTTGGACGAAATGCATTGTGTACTTCTGGACGATTAATGGTGATTTTCGCAATTCCATTTGATGTTTCAAATAAAATATCTTCGTAATTTTTAACGGTAGTCCATTCAACTTTCAAAACTAAATCCCCCTTTATTATGTATTTTTCAAAAAGTCACTTACTATTGTACCAAACATTTCTTGATCTTCCACATGATTTGCATGCCCACTGTTGGGAATGGAGATCCAAGCACCATTTTTTAGTTTCTTCTTCATTTTTTCGGCAATAAGGCAAAACTTTTTATCCTTTTCTCCCGTCACTAAAAGAATTTCATGTTGAAGTTGATTCAAATTTTCCCACCATGAAGGTTGCATGCCAGTACCCATTCCTAGCAGACTATTTGCGAGTCCAAATGGATTATTGGATAAACGTTGCCGTCTTATTGTTTTGTTGATTTCATCTGGAAGTTGTTTCATTGTTGAAAAAAGAGGAATATCTTCCCAATAATCAACAAACACCTCAATTCCTTTTTCTCTAATAAAATCTGCAAGTTCTCTATCTTTCATACACCGAAATTCTCTTTCTTCTATTGATGGAAGTCCTGGTGAACTACTTTCTAATATTAGTTTGCGAACTCTTTTTGGGAAAAGAATCGCAAATGTAAGGGCAAGCCTCCCACCCATTGAGTAGCCAAGCAAATCTACTTTATCTATCCCCAATTGATCAAGAATCCCTAGTAAATCCTTTGCTGCAAATTCAATTTTATAGCGGCTGACATTATGAGGTGACTCTGTTTTTCCATGCCCAATAAGATCAGGAATAATTAATTTTGAATGCTTGCCCCAATCTCTATAAAAAGGCTTCCAAGTTGTCGATTCACCTGTAAATCCATGCAAAAGTAATAATGGAAAACCCTCGCCATAAACATCAACATAATAGCGAACGCCATTTATAAGATAGCTCATCCCTGACAGCCTTTTACAAAGTTCGATATTTCCCCGGAAACTAAATTCCATATTTCGCGATGTTCTTTACTATTTCTGTCTCTATTTGTTTCTATTTCCCAAACATTTAAGCCTCGATAATTTTCGGTTGGCCTCATAACTGCCGCCAAATGATCCCAATCATTAATTCTCACAAATTCCCCATTATACATTCGAACCACATGCTCAAAGTCAAGATCTATGGGTGTTCCAAAGAGGAACTCGAAGTTTTTTGGATGTTGCGATTGTGGTAAAAAGGAAAAAATGCCTCCACCATTATTATTTACTAATATAATATGAATATCAATATTATACAGTTTCGCAGCTAATAGACCATTTAAGTCATGGAAAAAGGTTAGGTCGCCTACAACTAGATAAAGTGGCTCTGAAAATAATGCAGCCCCTAAAGCTGTCGAAATCGTCCCATCTATTCCATTCGCTCCTCTATTTGCCATAATCCTGATCGATTTATTATTCATGTGGAAGAAACTATCCAAATCCCTAATTGGCATACTATTTCCAACAAATAATGTTGCACCTTCAGGAAGCATATCAGCCAATTGATAGAATAAACGACTTTCATTTAATTCTAGCGAATCCCTTACAGGTGCTAGATTTTCTTTTGTAAGAGTATTTATCCTCTTCCAATTCTCCATATACTCATTATTGGTTACCCCTTCAACATGAGGGATAATTCCCTCACAAAATTTAGTCTCATTACAATAGACCATATTCGTCGAAAGGGCCGCTGGGTCGCGCCAACCTGCACCGCCATCCACCACAAATTGAACTGAATTATGATTTTCCTTCAAGAAAATAGTTAAAGCCTTAGAAACTGGCATCGCCCCAAATCGCAAAACAATATCAGGTTTTAAAAATGACTTAGCATCTTCATTCCGTAAAAATGTATCATATGCCTCTATGATAGCTTCACTGCTATGTTTTCCGCTTCTTAATTGTGATAATGGATCCGCAAGAATAGGGAAATTTAATGTAGTTGCAAGGCGTGTGATGGCATCTACAAATTCTTGATCTTCGATTTGTCCACAAATAATAATTCCTTTTTCATGTTTACTTAAAACACCAGCAATCTCTTTAAATTGGTCCTGCCCTATCGATAATTCTCCATTTATCACATTTACGTAACCGTTTGGTCGCTCTGTAAAGTCAAAAATACCTTCATCCAATAGTGGAATGAGTGGTTCGCGGAATGGAAAATTCAAGTGAACTGGTCCCGCAGGTGCTTGAGTTGCAACTGCAGCTGCTCTAGCACATACCGTTCTAACATAGCGAATCATTTCATCACTTTTTTCAGGTAGTGCCATTTCCACAAACCATTTTACATGGTTACCATATAATTGATTTTGATCAATTGCTTGTGGAGCCCCTACATCTCTTAGTTCGTGAGGCCTGTCAGCAGTGAGTATAATTAGCGGAATACGAGAATAATGTGCCTCGACAATAGCTGGATAGTAATTAGCTGTTGCAGTCCCTGAAGTACAAAGGATCGCAACAGGTTTTTGTTTCGCCTTCGCAATACCTAGTGCAAAGAATGCAGCAGAACGTTCATCTATATGGATATGAATATTTAGTTCCGGGTGTTCCGCCATTACCATAGCCATTGGAGTGGATCTTGATCCTGGACTTATGACAACTTCTGTTACACCTTTATAAACTAATTCTGCTACAAAGGCAGCTGTGTATGCTGTTAATGATTCCTGATGGTTCATATTATTTTCCTCCAAGAGCTGTAAGCATCGGTCTAAATTTCAAGCTCGTTTCTAAATACTCGCTTTCAGAATCAGAATCTGCCACGACACCGCAGCCGGCAAACAAGGATGCTTCTTTCCCTTGCAATAATCCGGAACGAATTGAGACAGCAAATTCTCCATTTCCTTTATAATCTATCCAGCCAAGCGGTCCAGCGTAATATCCTCGATCAAGCATTTCCACCTGCCGTATTTTTTCAATAGCCTCTTTTTTAGGAAGCCCTCCTAATGCAGGAGTCGGATGAAGCCTGTCCACTAATAAAAGTATGGATGTATCTTTTTTAATTTTTCCAACGACCGGTGTATAAAGATGCTGGATATCTCTCATTTTCATTAATTGCGGATTTGCCGGGAGAATAACCTCTTCGCAAGATTCTTCCATCGCGTTTTGAATCATTTCAACAACAAATTGATGTTCAATTAAATTTTTTTGATCTTTTAGTAAAGTGTCACCTAATAATTGATCCTCATCGCTTGTTTTCCCTCTGGAAATAGAACCAGCCAGACATGTTGAAAAAACCTCTTCCTCTTGCTTTTTCACAAGTCGTTCAGGTGATGCACCAATAAAGCAATTATCATTTGTTTCAAAAGCAAAAATGAAACTTTCCCTTTGTTCCTCAAGCAAATGGGATAATACAGTATCAGCCTCGATAGTATCATCAAAAAATAGCCTCAATTCACGAGCGAGGACAACCTTCTTCATCGGACCTTTTTTTAAATCATTAACGACTTCATCAACGGTCACTTTCCATTCTTGTGGTGAAACTTCTTTCGTGTCCAAAAGGTTAGCTGATTTAAATTGGAAGCCTTTATGTAGAGAATTTAGGAGCTGCGTTCTTTCATCTAGTACCTTTTGAAATAAAGAAAGATCATCATTCTGGGAACAAACAATATTTGTCGTGAAGAATGCCTGGCCTTTGATTATACTGAGCATATATTTAGGTACATGTAACTGGGACTCACCGTACTTTAACCACAGATTCGTTTTCTCTTTATACGGGTCAAAGGAAAATCCACCAAACATCAAGGGTCCAATCCCATTTTCAGTATATGGATTATTAATCATACTTTCAGTTATAAATTCTTTCCACATGCTTTCAACATGAAAAAAGCGGTCAGCAGCCTGATCCGATTGTATTTGCTTCAATATGCCAATTCCAATAAGTAACATTTCATCAGAAGGGTCTTTCCAGAAAAAACGTTCACCCAAAAAGAGCTCTCTTCCATTGTGAAAAAATAATAAAGGGTCAATTGGGTCAATTTTGTGAACATCACTTACCAAAATAGACCTCCCCATTTGTTTAGCTTGATTAATGGCCAATAATCCTATTTCTTTTAATCCCGTTTCTTGAATGGTAACCAAAAAAATCCCTCCAAAACAGCCTTTATTGCTGTTATCCACCCATTTTTAGCTTATTTTAAGATACTACTCCAAATGGAATGGTGTCAATAATGCATCTCACTTTGAAAGCCTAATTCATACCTTATTATATATCAAAACATGTAGAACGGGTTGTATACTGTTTTATCTATTTTCCAACATTTTGGAATTATGTTCTATTTCTTCATATAGAAAGTCATTGACACTAGTTGTGTGTTTCCCTAAACTAAGGTTTGGAAAGAAATCTATATTATTTGAACTACTATTATTTTTTAGAAATAGGTTTATCTTTTTAAAAGGGGGAGAACAAAATGCAGCCACAATTAAAGTCAGAAACTAAGCCTGTCATCGAATCAAACCGTGGTTTTTCAATTTGGTGGAAAATGACCCGCCCACATACATTAACAGCATCGTTTGTACCGGTATTGCTTGGTTCCGCCCTTGCACTCAAATATGGAAAAATCCATTTCGGGCTCTTTTTTGCGATGTTAATTGCTAGTTTGCTTATCCAAATTGCTACTAATATGTTTAATGAATACTTTGATTATAAGCGTGGACTTGATAATGAGCATTCCGTTGGGATCGGGGGAACAATTGTCCGTGATGGTATAAAACCGAAAACAGTCATGACTCTTGCCTTTAGTTTTTACGGTATTGCCTTGTTGTTAGGCATTTATATTTGTGCCAATAGTAGTTGGTGGTTAGCATTACTTGGACTAATATGTATGACAGTCGGTTATTTCTATACCGGTGGACCACTTCCAATTGCCTATACGCCATTTGGAGAAATCGTTGCTGGTTTCTTTATGGGACTACTGATTATTTTAATTTCATTTTTTATTCAAACTGGAACAGTGGACAAGACAAGCATTCTCGTTTCCATCCCAATTATGATTCTTGTTGGTGAAATACTACTATCAAATAATATTCGTGACCTTGATGGGGACAAACTAAATGGTCGTAAGACACTAGCAATTCTCTTAGGTAAGAAAAAGGCTATTTATTTACTTGCTAGCATGTTCATTCTTTCTTATCTTTGGGTCTTCGCTCTTATCATAGCTGGAATTGCCCCAATTTGGATTGCACTTGTCATCTTAAGTGCTCCCAAAGCTATTAAAGCGACAAAAGGATTTATTGAAAACTCTTTACCTATTCAGATGGCACCCGCAATGAAAGCAACCGCTCAAACAAACACATTTTTTGGATTCCTGATGACAGTTGGCATATTCATTGGACACTTCTTCTCATAATAAAGAAAACTCGCCGATTGGCGAGCCCCTAAGGGCGATGTCAGAGGCGTAGTTGCCCTTATGCGCTAGCAGAATTTATGGTTATAAATTCCGATTAGCTAAAGAAAACTCGCCGATTGGCGAGTCCTTAAGGGTGAGTCAGAGGAGTAGCTAGGAAAGAAGGGACTGAAAAATTTCAGTCCCTTCTTTTTGCAGGTTTTATCCCCCAAATTTCATCAGCATATTCTTTAATTGTTCGATCACTTGAAAAATAGCCTGCATTGGCGATATTCACTAAGCTTTTCTTCTGCCATTCAGTCTTATTTTCATAGGACTTCCCAATTCTATTTTGAACATCAGCATAAGCGGCAAAATCCCTTAAAACGAAATATGAATCATTTTCTGCAAGTAAAGAATCAAAAATGGGTTCAAATTCATTGTAAGCTGTTGAAAAGAAACCATTTATCAGCTGATCAACGATCTGTTTGATACGATTGTCATGATGGTAATATTCGATTGATTGATATCCTCCATGCTGACCATAATGAAGAACCTCCGCTGATGTTAACCCAAAAGTAAATATATTTTGGTCGCCCACTTGTTCGCGAATTTCTATATTAGCACCATCAAGAGTCCCTACAGTCAGAGCACCATTAATCATGAATTTCATATTCCCTGTACCTGAAGCTTCCTTACTAGCGGTGGAAATTTGTTCACTTACATCTGTTGCAGGGAAAATTTTCTCCGCCAATGAAACCCGGTAATTTTCGAGAAAAACCACTTTAATTTTGTCACCAATAGTTGGGTCAAAATTGACCTTTTCAGCAACAGCATGAATTAACTTTATTATTTTTTTTGCGTAGTAATAGCCAGGAGATGCTTTTGCCCCAAAAATAAACACTCTAGGAAACATCCTGAAACTAGAATCCTGTTTCATTTGATTGTAAAGGTGCATAATGTGTAAAACATTTAGAAGCTGACGTTTATAGGCATGAAGCCTCTTCACTTGAACATCAAAAATGGCTTGCGCATCTACGACTATTCCCGTTTGAGTAAGGATTAAATCTGAAAGTCTTTGCTTATTCTCTCTTTTTATCTGAAACAAATCTTCTAATAATACAGCATCATTTTGATAATCAAGTAAATTAGTAAGTTCCTGCGCTGATTGGATCCAGGAAGGTCCTATTGCATCTGTCAATAGGTTCGCAAGTTTAGGATTAGCCTTTAAAAGCCAGCGCCGGTGTGCAATCCCATTGGTCTTATTGTTGAATTTATCTGGAAACAATTGATAAAAGTTATTCATTTCTCTCTGTTTTAGAATTTCCGTATGTAGCTTTGCTACTCCATTGATGCTAAAGCTTCCTACAATAGCCAAGTGTGCCATTTTTACTTGATCATGGGCAATAATAGCCATTTCCCCAATTCGATCCCAATCCCCAGGGTATTTCTCCCAAAGATCCTTGCAAAATCGTTCATTTATTTCTTCCACAATCATAAAAATCCTAGGAAGAAGAGGTTGGAAAATTCGAATTGGCCATTTTTCTAGTGCTTCTGTTAAGGTTGTATGATTTGTATAAGAAATTGTGTTTTTTGTAATGTTCCATGCTTCATCCCAGTTCATACCTTCATTATCAATCAAGATTCTCATTAATTCTGGGATTGCCAGAACTGGATGGGTATCGTTAATATGAATACATACATGATGGTGCAGCTTTTTTAAATTTGCATGCTGTTTCAGATACGATCTCACTATGGATTGAATGCTTGCAGACACTAAAAAGTATTGTTGTTTTAGTCTGAGAATTTTTCCTTCATCATGAGAATCATCAGGATATAAAAATTCAGAAACAGTCTCCGTTTCACGTTTATATTTTAATATATCTTTATAAATCGGAAATTGAGATGGTTCAGCAGTCCAAAGCCTAAGAGTGTTGATCGTGTTTGTGTTATACCCAACAACAGGCATATCATAAGGAACAGCCGTTACTGATTCCGAATGGATGTGATGAAAGACAAGGCGGTCGTTCTCCACCTTTTCCTCAACTTGCCCCCAAAACGGGACTTTTACAGCTAGGTCTGCTTTACGAATCTCCCAAACATTCCCACTCCTAAGCCATTGCTCTGGAAGTTCAACCTGGTATCCATCAACAATTTTCTGTTCGAATAATCCATGCTTGTAACGAATCCCGTATCCATGCCCTGGAAGATCAAGTGATGCCAATGAGTCTAAAAAACAGGCAGCCAGTCTCCCTAAACCGCCATTTCCGAGGCCTGCATCTGCTTCAAATTCTTCTAGTCCATTTAAGTCAATTCCAAGCTCTTGAAGGCCTTTTTGCACCGTTTCCTCAATGCCCAAATTAATTAAATTTTGCCTTAATAGTTTTCCTAATAAATACTCAATAGATAAATAGTATACTTGTTTTTCATCAGCTGATCGATATCGTTCATTTGTCCGAATCCAATTATTGCTAACACATTCACGGATCATATTCCCTACCGTTTCGTAATGATCCCTTTCAGTACTTTCTTCAAAGCTTTTCCCGCAAAGCATCTCAAGCCTTTTTAAAAAAGTTTTCTTAAACTTTTCTTTTTCAGAAAACATGCGTTTCACTCCTTGAGATGACCTCTGCATAGAGTTGGTTATATTTAAAGGCTGACTGTGCCCAGCTATAATCCCTTTCCATTACCTTCTTTACAATTTTTTCCCATGAATCTTTATCGCGATAGAAATGAATTGCCCTCTTGATAGTATAAAGCATGTCATGGGCATTAAAGTTTCGGAATGTAAAACCATTTCCTTCTTCCGTAAATTCATTCCATGATTCTACTGTATCATTCAAACCGCCTGTTTCCCGTGTAATCGGGATTGCGCCATATTTCATGGCAATCAACTGTCCAAGACCACATGGTTCAAACTTTGAAGGCATTAAAAACAAATCTGCCCCTGCATATAGTTTATGTGCCAAGTCTTCATTGAACCCAATGTGAACCTTAAACTTGTCAGGATAACTATTTGCAGCCTGTCGCAAATAGTCTTCATTTTCGTAATCCCCTGTTCCAAGGATGATTAATTGAATATCTTCCTGTAAAATTTCATGTAAAACATATTTAATAAGATCTAACCCTTTTTGCTTTGTTAGCCGCGAAATCATTACCATTAACGGAACATCAGAACGCTCTGGTAATTGAAAGAGTTTTTGAACCTCTCGTTTATTTTCTGATTTATTTTTAAAATCATGTGACGTGAACGTTTTAAAAATAGAAAGATCTACAGCTGGATTATAAATGTCTTCATCAATTCCATTTATGATTCCAATTAGATCCTCTTCCCTCGCCCTAAGCAGACCGTCTAATTTTTCACCGTATTGGGATGTTTGAATTTCTTGTTTATAGGTTGGGCTAACAGTGGTAATTTTATCTGAAGCTACCAATGCTCCTTTCATAAAATTCACATTGCCAAAGAACTCCAAATGCTCTGGATGAAAGGACTGACAATTTAGGCCTAACAAATCCCCTAGAGTTTCTTTTGGAAAGATACCTTGAAATTGAAGATTATGAATCGTAAACACAGTCCGCATTTGGCCATATCCACTTCTTTTATAGTAATCTACTCTTAATAAATAGGGGACAAGGGCAGTATGCCAATCATGACAATGCAAAACGTCCGGATAGAAATCTAGATATGCTAAACTTTCTAGCACAGCTCTATTAAAATAAGCAAATCTTTCGCCGTCATCATAATATCCATAAAGGCGATCTCTTTTAAAATAATATTCATTGTCTACAAAATAAAAAGTAATTCCTTGAAACTCGAGCTTTTCAATTCCACAATATTGACTCCTCCAGCCAACAGGAACAGAAAATTCATTTACCTTTTTCATTTTCCTTTTGTAATTTTCGGCTATAGAACTATATTTGGGAAGAATTACTCTAACATCAGTTCCAAGACTTTTTAATTCTTTAGGCAGAGAACCTGCAACATCGGCAAGCCCCCCTGATTTTGCAAATGGGCCACATTCAGAAACAGCAAATAAAACTTTCACGAATTCATCAACGCTCCTTGCACTGTACCTTTTCGAATTACATAAGGGTCCTGGGTAGTTCCAGTTAAAACAGTACCCGCTTCTACTATTACATCTTTATCTAAGATAACGGAATCAAGATAGCAATTTTCCCCGATTTGGGACTTTTGCATAATGATGCAATTCTTTAAAACAGCGCCTTTGCCAATTTTAACTCCCCGGGAGATAATACTCTTTTCTATACATCCATTAATGATGCACCCATTGGCTATCATTGAATTTTTAACCGATGAATTCTTCATATATTTCGTTGGAGGTTCATCTTTTACTTTTGTAAAAATGGGCTGTTCCTTTAAAAACAATCGATTCCATACATCTGATTCCAATAATCCGATACTTGTCGAAAAGTACGTTTGAATCGAATCAACCATTGTGGCATACCCACTATATTTATAATGACAAATAGCATAAAAGTGGCGGATATCGTTTACAACATCCTCCATACACATGTTACCCGTCTCATTTCTTGTTTGAATGAGGTCAATCAGTAAGGATGTTTTAAGTAAATACATTCCAAGTGATCTTCCATCCTGATGATGGACTTCGGTAATATCACATCCTGAATCGATATGCCAATCTAATAAAGGACCAAAATCCATATTAAATACTGTATAGCAATTAGTAATAATAGAATATTTTTGTGAGCTCCGATGGAAAAAATCTAAATTGGCTGCAAAGTTATTAAAAGAGCCAATCCCATTATGATTATCTTCCTGATCAACAGAAGGACATGGGAAGAAAAAAAGGCCATCTCGTTTGCGATTCAACCCCCAATTTTTCCCCGATCCAAGATGGTCCATTAATGACCGATATTGTAATTTTGGAAATATCGCTACACTATTAATCCCCGAATTCACCATATTGGACAGAACAAAGTCAATGATCCGATATCGTCCTCCAAATGGTAATGCTGCTAATGAGCGATGTGATAGAAGGTCCTCTAAGTCTTGATGATAGTTTGTTGCATCAATTATGCCTAATAGCCTTTTGTTCAATTTAATAGTCCCTCCTATATTTAATTAAAGTGCTGATTGTAACCCATTAATCATTTCATTTGTCACAAGAATTACTTCATCATCAAAAGATTGAATAACGGTACCATCTGGAATCATCATATCTCCTGGGACAATAGCTCTCTCGATAAAAACATTTTGACCAATCATTGCATCTGGCATAATGACAGATTTCTTAATAACGGTCCCTTTCCCAATAGAAACTCCCTGAAATAGGACGGATTTCTCTACTTCGCCCTCAATAGAACATCCTTCATTAATGAGCGATTCCTTTACAATTGCTTCTTGGGAGATATATTGTGGAGGCTGATTGGGATTAACTGAATAAATTCTCCAATCATAGTCAAATAAATTCAATTCACATTCATCATTTAATAGATCCATATTCGCTTCCCAAAGACTCTTGACTGTTCCAACATCCTTCCAATACCCCTTAAATGGGTAGGCAAATAGCTTCTTTTGTTCCTCTAAAAGTAGTGGAATGATATCTTTTCCAAAGTCATGGCTTGAATCCGAATTTCTATCATCTCTTTCTAAATACTCCTTCAGAACATTCCAATTAAATATATAAATACCCATAGATGCAAGGTTGTTTTTGGCATTATCTGGCTTTTCCTCAAAATCTATGATTCTTTTATCCTTATTTGTATTCATAATGCCAAATCGATTCGTTTCAGCCCAAGGAACTTCAATCACAGAAATCGTTGCGTCAGCCCTTTTTTCAATATGGTATTCAAGCATATTCTCATAATTCATTTTATAAATATGATCTCCAGATAGAATTAACACGTATTCGGGCTGATATTGCTTTAAATAATTGAAATTCTGATAAATAGCACTAGCAGTTCCCGTATACCATCTCACTTCTGAAGATTCACTATAGGGCGGTAAAACAGTTACACCACCATCTTTTCGATCAAGATCCCACGCACTTCCAATTCCAATATATGAGTTTAATAGTAATGGTTGATACTGAGTTAATACACCCACTGTATCAATACCCGAATTTGTACAGTTACTCAACGTGAAATCAATAATTCGATATTTCCCACCAAACGGCACAGCCGGCTTTGCAAGATCTTTTGTCAGGGAGTCAAGCCTACTTCCTTTCCCTCCTGCTAATAGCATGGCTACGCACTTTTTCTTTACCATTGCCTTTTCGCTCCTTCCGTTTTTTTACTGGTCTTAAGATTAAGATTCCAAAGGATGGAATCGTCAAGTCAACTGAAAACGATCTCCCGTGAAAAGGCACTTCCATTGCCTTTAATGTTTTTTTATTGATGAATCCTGCTCCACCAAATTCTTCTTTATCACTATTGAAAATCTCTCGATATTCACCAGCAGTTGGAATACCAATTTTATAATCTTGGTAATGGATTCCTGTAAAATTACAGACGATGACTAATAACTCGTCATCCTTTTTCCCTTTTCGGATAAAAGAAAAAATGGATTGTTCACTGTTATTAACATCTATCCACTCAAACCCTTCATGCATATTGTCTAATTCATATAGTGGTTTTGATCGCTTATAAATTTTCAGTAATTCTTTAACATATGCATTAACATTCCGATGCATGTCATATTCCATTAACTCCCAGTCTAATTGTTCCTGATCTTTCCATTCCGAAAACTGCCCTAGCTCAAATCCCATAAACAACAATTTCTTACCAGGATGCGCAAACATATACCCGAGTAATAACCGAAGCTGCGCAAATTTTTCCCAATAATCACCCGGCATTTTATCAAGTAAAGACTTTTTTCCGTGAACAACTTCATCGTGAGAAAACGGTAATACAAAATTTTCTGAGAAAGTGTACATAAGTGAAAAAGTTACTTTATGATGAGCGGATGACCGAGAGAAAGGCGGGGTCTTCATATATTCCAACATATCGTTCATCCAGCCCATATTCCATTTGTAGTCAAAGCCTAATCCACCATAACAAACAGGTGTAGTTACATTGGGAAAATCTGTTGAATCTTCCCCAATCATTAAGAAATCTGAATTATATTCGTGTAAGGCATCATTTAACTTCTTCAGAAATTCAATTCCATAAGGATTTTCGTTGTTTTCGAATGAATTGGGCCAATAGATGATATTAGCTACAGCATCCACCCTAAATCCATCAATATGATACGTATCCATCCAAAAAATAGCATTAGAAATGAGGAAGCTCTGCACTTCGCCCAAACCTAAATTGAAATTTGCTGTTCCCCATACTTCATTTTCACGATCAGCATGATCTTTATAAGAATAAATATGTGTTCCATCAAATTGGTATAATCCATGTGCATCCTTGCAAAAATGCCCTGGAACCCAATCAAGAATGACACCAATACCATTCTGGTGACATTGATCTACAAAAAACATAAATTCTTGGGGAGTTCCATACCTTGATGTGATAGAAAAATAACCCGTTCCTTGATAACCCCAGGACCTGTCGAGCGGGTGCTCAACAAGAGGCAACAATTCAATATGGGTGAACCCATGTTCAACCACATAGGGTATTAACTGATCAGCCATTTCTTTATAGGATAAAAAATCCCCGTTATTCCTCTTTTTCCAAGAACCTAAATGTACTTCGTAAATGACACCTGGCTCTGACAAGCTGCTCTTCTTTTCCTTTTTTTGCATCCAAATGGAGTCTTCCCACTCGTAATCCTTCAAAGAATAGACGACGGAAGCTGTATTCGGTCTAATTTCTGAATAGAACGCGTAAGGGTCTGCCTTTAAAATGATTTCACCTGATAATGTGGTAAGTTCATATTTGTATTGGATTCCTTCTAAATTCTGATCTAATAGAAGAACCCAAACACCTTCTTCATTTACTTTATGAAGTTCATAGCCCACTCCGCTCCAACTATTAAATTCGCCAACTAATCTAACCTGTTTGGCATTTGGAGCCCATACACAAAATCGTGTACATACCTTTTCGGAATTCCATAGGATATGAGCACCAAAAAGCTTATGGCTTTGAAATAAGCTTCCTTCATGAAATAAATGAAGTTGATAATCAGTTGGATATAATGTATTCACTACCATTGCTCTCCTCATCCCCATTGGAAATAATGTATTTTAAGCATTTATGTATAATTCGTGCTATTTATTATTATTCCTTGATAAACTTTTTTCACTATTTCGACAATGTTTTCGTTATGTTGACAAATAGGTTTGCATTTCCCAATATTACCCCTAGAAACAATAAGATTTGCACCACTATTTGACATAATTCTACAAAAATCTATGTTATTTTTTCAAAAATAAATCATTGCTTTAAATGAGAAAAGTGCGTAATTCTTCACAAAGTTCCCCCAAAATGGAAAAGGAAAGAGGGATAAACCCTTCGTAAATACGTTAGGTTTATCCCTCTTTATAGGTAATATTTTTTCTAATTCTAAAGTTATCAACAGGTTACTATTTTAGACGACAAAAAAAACTGATGACATTATTGTCATCAGCCTTTTTTATGACCCCTACGGGACTCGAACCCGTGTTACCTCCGTGAAAGGGAGGTGTCTTAACCACTTGACCAAGGGGCCAATAAATATGGCGGAGAAGGAGGGATTTGAACCCTCGCGCCGGTCACCCGACCTACACCCTTAGCAGGGGCGCCTCTTCAGCCTCTTGAGTACTTCCCCATATTGGCTCCGCAGGTAGGACTCGAACCTACGACCGATCGGTTAACAGCCGATAGCTCTACCACTGAGCTACTGCGGAATAATATAAATAATGGGCCTAAATGGACTCGAACCATCGACCTCACGCTTATCAGGCGTGCGCTCTAACCAGCTGAGCTATAGGCCCAAATTGGAGCGGGTGATGGGAATCGAACCCACTACATCAGCTTGGAAGGCTGAGGTTTTACCAGTAAACTACACCCGCAAATTTAAATTATTAAGATGGGGCGACTGATGGGAATCGAACCCACGAATGCCTGAACCACAATCAGGTGCGTTAACCACTTCGCCACAATCGCCACAATAAAATGGTGGCTCGGGACGGAATCGAACCGCCGACACAAGGATTTTCAGTCCTTTGCTCTACCGACTGAGCTACCGAGCCAAATAATATTTATTACTTACTTTTAAGATTCAAAATTATATCAAACTAACATTTTTTTAAAAATGGCGGTCCGGACGGGACTCGAACCCGCGACCTCCTGCGTGACAGGCAGGCATTCTAACCAACTGAACTACCGGACCATATTGCGGGGACAGGATTTGAACCTGTGACCTTCGGGTTATGAGCCCGACGAGCTACCGGACTGCTCCACCCCGCGACAATAAAAATATAAAATTTTGAGCCTGCTCAATGTGAGCGTTTGACTGTACCAATTTCAAAAAGCTTATTCAAGCAGCAGTTCAATTGGTACAACTCGCAGCATATTCAGTGAAGTATTGCTCGTTGCTCCACCCCGCGACAATAATATAATTTCTTTTTTGAAAAATGGAGGAGGAAGAGGGATTCGAACCCCCGCGCGGTGTTACCCGCCTGTCGGTTTTCAAGACCGATCCCTTCAGCCGAACTTGGGTATTCCTCCAAAATATAAGTTAATGGTGGACCTTGTAGGACTCGAACCTACGACCGGACGGTTATGAGCCGTCAGCTCTAACCAGCTGAGCTAAAGGTCCGATTAAAATATTTTTAATTTATATTTGGTAGCGGCGGAGGGGATCGAACCCCCGACCTTACGGGTATGAACCGTACGCTCTAGCCAGCTGAGCTACACCGCCAAATATATATTAAAACTAAGGTGGAGCCTAGCGGGATCGAACCGCTGACCTCCTGCGTGCAAGGCAGGCGCTCTCCCAGCTGAGCTAAGGCCCCACAATCTACTACAAAGAATGGTCGGGAAGACAGGATTCGAACCTGCGACCCCTTGGTCCCAAACCAAGTGCTCTACCAAGCTGAGCTACTTCCCGTAAAAATGGTGCGCCCGACAGGAGTCGAACCTACAACCTTCTGATTCGTAGTCAGATGCTCTATCCAATTGAGCTACGGGCGCAATGTTCTTAAAAAGATGATGCCGAGAACCGGAATCGAACCGGTACGGTAGTCACCTACCGCAGGATTTTAAGTCCTGTGCGTCTGCCAGTTCCGCCACCCCGGCATATTCAATGGAGCGGAAGACGGGATTCGAACCCGCGACCCCCACCTTGGCAAGGTGATGTTCTACCACTGAACTACTTCCGCATTGTATAAAGATGGTGCGGGTGAAGGGACTTGAACCCCCACGCCTTGCGGCGCCAGATCCTAAGTCTGGTGCGTCTGCCAATTCCGCCACACCCGCATATTCCATTAAAGGTGAGCCATGAAGGACTCGAACCTTCGACCCTCTGATTAAAAGTCAGATGCTCTACCAACTGAGCTAATGGCTCGTACAAAACCCGCTCAAAAGCTCTTCGGGATTTTCCGCATATTTTTCCTGAAATTTTATCAGAAAGTAAGAAACATGGTGCCGGCCAGAGGACTTGAACCCCCAACCTACTGATTACAAGTCAGTTGCTCTACCAATTGAGCTAGGCCGGCATAAATATGGTGGAGGATGACGGGATCGAACCGCCGACCCTCTGCTTGTAAGGCAGATGCTCTCCCAGCTGAGCTAATCCTCCATATATATAGCCTGGCAACGTCCTACTCTCACAGGGACAAAGTCCCAACTACCATCGGCGCAAAGAAGCTTAACTTCCGTGTTCGGTATGGGAACGGGTGTGACCTTCTTGCCATAATTACCAGACTATTTTCATCAGACATATATTATTATAATGCCTTTTTGCAATTTTGCAAGAGAAAATTTTCATTCCCTCAAAACTAGATAATGCAGAAGAAGTATTAAGAACGAGATCGCTTTAAAAATGGTTAAGTCCTCGATCGATTAGTATCAGTCAGCTCCACATGTTGCCACGCTTCCACCTCTGACCTATCAACCTGATCATCTTTCAGGGATCTTACTAGCTTGACGCTATGGGAAATCTCATCTTGAGGGGGGCTTCATGCTTAGATGCTTTCAGCACTTATCCCGTCCGCACATAGCTACCCAGCGATGCCTTTGGCAAGACAACTGGTACACCAGCGGTGCGTCCATCCCGGTCCTCTCGTACTAAGGACAGCTCCTCTCAAATTTCCTGCGCCCACGACGGATAGGGACCGAACTGTCTCACGACGTTCTGAACCCAGCTCGCGTACCGCTTTAATGGGCGAACAGCCCAACCCTTGGGACCGACTACAGCCCCAGGATGCGATGAGCCGACATCGAGGTGCCAAACCTCCCCGTCGATGTGGACTCTTGGGGGAGATAAGCCTGTTATCCCCGGGGTAGCTTTTATCCGTTGAGCGATGGCCCTTCCATGCGGAACCACCGGATCACTAAGCCCGACTTTCGTCCCTGCTCGACTTGTAGGTCTCGCAGTCAAGCTCCCTTGTGCCTTTACACTCTGCGAATGATTTCCAACCATTCTGAGGGAACCTTTGGGCGCCTCCGTTACTCTTTAGGAGGCGACCGCCCCAGTCAAACTGCCCACCTGACACTGTCTCCCACCCAGATATGTGGGTGTGGGTTAGAATTTCAATACAGCCAGGGTAGTATCCCACCGACGCCTCCACCGAAGCTAGCGCTCCGGCTTCTCAGGCTCCTACCTATCCTGTACAAGCTGTACCAAAATTCAATATCAGGCTACAGTAAAGCTCCACGGGGTCTTTCCGTCCTGTCGCGGGTAACCTGCATCTTCACAGGTACTATAATTTCACCGAGTCTCTCGTTGAGACAGTGCCCAGATCGTTACGCCTTTCGTGCGGGTCGGAACTTACCCGACAAGGAATTTCGCTACCTTAGGACCGTTATAGTTACGGCCGCCGTTTACTGGGGCTTCAATTCAGAGCTTCGCTTGCGCTAACCCCTCCTTTTAACCTTCCAGCACCGGGCAGGCGTCAGCCCCTATACTTCGCCTTGCGGCTTCGCAGAGACCTGTGTTTTTGCTAAACAGTCGCCTGGGCCTATTCACTGCGGCTCTTCGAGGCTATTCACCCCAAAGAGCACCCCTTCTCCCGAAGTTACGGGGTCATTTTGCCGAGTTCCTTAACGAGAGTTCTCTCGCTCACCTTAGGATTCTCTCCTCGCCTACCTGTGTCGGTTTGCGGTACGGGCACCATTTATCTCGCTAGAGGCTTTTCTTGGCAGTGTGGAATCAGGAACTTCGGTACTAAATTTCCCTCGCTATCACAGCTCAGCCTTCACGTCAGCGGGATTTGCCTCACTGACAGCCTAACTGCTTAGACGCGCATATCCAACAGCGCGCTTACCCTATCCTTCTGCGTCCCCCCATTGCTCAAACGATAAAGAGGTGGTACAGGAATATCAACCTGTTATCCATCGCCTACGCCTTTCGGCCTCGGCTTAGGTCCCGACTAACCCTGAGCGGACGAGCCTTCCTCAGGAAACCTTGGGCATTCGGTGGATGAGATTCTCACTCATCTTTCGCTACTCATACCGGCATTCTCACTTCTAAGCGCTCCACTAGTCCTTACGATCTAGCTTCAACGCCCTTAGAACGCTCTCCTACCACTGACATCTAAGATGTCAATCCACAGCTTCGGTGATACGTTTAGCCCCGGTACATTTTCGGCGCAGAGTCACTCGACCAGTGAGCTATTACGCACTCTTTAAATGGTGGCTGCTTCTGAGCCAACATCCTGGTTGTCTAAGCAACTCCACATCCTTTTCCACTTAACGTATACTTTGGGACCTTAGCTGGTGGTCTGGGCTGTTTCCCTCTTGACTACGGATCTTATCACTCGCAGTCTGACTCCCACGGATAAGTCTTTGGCATTCGGAGTTTGTCTGAATTCGGTAACCCGATGAGGGCCCTAGTCCAAACAGTGCTCTACCTCCAAGACTCTTACTACGTGAGGCTAGCCCTAAAGCTATTTCGGAGAGAACCAGCTATCTCCAAGTTCGATTGGAATTTCTCCGCTACCCACACCTCATCCCCGCACTTTTCAACGTGCGTGGGTTCGGGCCTCCATCCAGTGTTACCTGGACTTCACCCTGGACATGGGTAGATCACCTGGTTTCGGGTCTACGACCACATACTCATTCGCCCTATTCAGACTCGCTTTCGCTGCGGCTCCGTCTTTTCAACTTAACCTTGCATGTAATCGTAACTCGCCGGTTCATTCTACAAAAGGCACGCCATTACCCATTAATGGGCTTTGACTACTTGTAGGCACACGGTTTCAGGAACTATTTCACTCCCCTTCCGGGTGCTTTTCACCTTTCCCTCACGGTACTGGTTCACTATCGGTCACTAGGGAGTATTTAGCCTTGGGAGATGGTCCTCCCTGCTTCCGACCGGATTTCACGTGTCCGGCCGTACTCAGGATCCACTCAGGAGGGAACGAAGTTTCAACTACAGGGCTTTTACCTTCTACGGCTGACCTTTCCAGGTCGCTTCATTTACCCCGTTCCTTTGTAACTCCATATTGAGTGTCCTACAACCCCAAGAGGCAAGCCTCTTGGTTTGGGCTATTTCCCGTTTCGCTCGCCGCTACTCAGGGAATCGCGTTTGCTTTCTCTTCCTCCGGGTACTTAGATGTTTCAGTTCCCCGGGTCTACCTTCAATACCCTATGTATTCAGGTAAAGATACTGCTCCATTACGAACAGTGGGTTCCCCCATTCGGAAATCTCCGGATCAAAGCTTACTTACAGCTCCCGAAGCATATCGGTGTTAGTCCCGTCCTTCATCGGCTCCTAGTGCCAAGGCATTCACCGTGCGCCCTTTCTAACTTAACCTATAGACAAATGATCAGTAATGAATTTCTTCATCAGCTGGTTTGTCTTACTACTCTTATAAATAAGAGAGAAAACTAAAATGGCGATTACTCGGTTCTTACTTTGACTTCTTCTTACGATTATCTAGTTTTCAAGGAACAATACTTCACCTTGCCTTGCGATAATGACTACTCGCAGAGACAAAAAAATAAAGCTTCGAGGAATTACTCCCTCAAAACTAAACAAACAAGAAACGTCAGAGCAAACATTTTATATCTGACCCAAAGTCAGAATATATTCCTTAGAAAGGAGGTGATCCAGCCGCACCTTCCGATACGGCTACCTTGTTACGACTTCACCCCAATCATCTGTCCCACCTTAGGCGGCTGGCTCCTTACGGTTACCCCACCGACTTCGGGTGTTACAAACTCTCGTGGTGTGACGGGCGGTGTGTACAAGGCCCGGGAACGTATTCACCGCGGCATGCTGATCCGCGATTACTAGCGATTCCAGCTTCATGTAGGCGAGTTGCAGCCTACAATCCGAACTGAGAATGGTTTTATGGGATTCGCTTAACCTCGCGGTTTTGCAGCCCTTTGTACCATCCATTGTAGCACGTGTGTAGCCCAGGTCATAAGGGGCATGATGATTTGACGTCATCCCCACCTTCCTCCGGTTTGTCACCGGCAGTCACCTTAGAGTGCCCAACTGAATGCTGGCAACTAAGATCAAGGGTTGCGCTCGTTGCGGACTTAACCCAACATCTCACGACACGAGCTGACGACAACCATGCACCACCTGTCACTCTGTCCCCCGAAGGGGAAAGCTCTATCTCTAGGGTTGTCAGAGGATGTCAAGACCTGGTAAGGTTCTTCGCGTTGCTTCGAATTAAACCACATGCTCCACCGCTTGTGCGGGCCCCGTCAATTCCTTTGAGTTTCAGCCTTGCGGCCGTACTCCCCAGGCGGAGTGCTTAATGCGTTAGCTGCAGCACTAAAGGGCGGAAACCCTCTAACACTTAGCACTCATCGTTTACGGCGTGGACTACCAGGGTATCTAATCCTGTTTGCTCCCCACGCTTTCGCGCCTCAGCGTCAGTTACAGACCAGAAAGTCGCCTTCGCCACTGGTGTTCCTCCACATCTCTACGCATTTCACCGCTACACGTGGAATTCCACTTTCCTCTTCTGTACTCAAGTCCCCAGTTTCCAATGACCCTCCACGGTTGAGCCGTGGGCTTTCACATCAGACTTAAAGGACCGCCTGCGCGCGCTTTACGCCCAATAATTCCGGACAACGCTTGCCACCTACGTATTACCGCGGCTGCTGGCACGTAGTTAGCCGTGGCTTTCTGGTTAGGTACCGTCAAGGTACCGGCAGTTACTCCGATACTTGTTCTTCCCTAACAACAGAACTTTACGACCCGAAGGCCTTCATCGTTCACGCGGCGTTGCTCCGTCAGACTTTCGTCCATTGCGGAAGATTCCCTACTGCTGCCTCCCGTAGGAGTCTGGGCCGTGTCTCAGTCCCAGTGTGGCCGATCACCCTCTCAGGTCGGCTACGCATCGTCGCCTTGGTGAGCCGTTACCTCACCAACTAGCTAATGCGCCGCGGGCCCATCTGTAAGTGACAGCCGAAACCGTCTTTCAGCTTTCCCTCATGTGAGGAAAAGGATTATCCGGTATTAGCTCCGGTTTCCCGAAGTTATCCCAGTCTTACAGGCAGGTTGCCCACGTGTTACTCACCCGTCCGCCGCTAATTTTTAGGAGCAAGCTCCTAAAAATTCGCTCGACTTGCATGTATTAGGCACGCCGCCAGCGTTCGTCCTGAGCCAGGATCAAACTCTCCATAAAAGAAAGTATGAGTTTAGCTCATAGTTTACGTTGGCTAGTGTTGCTATAAGCAAACACTATATTTTTGTTTGTTTGTTGACGTTTTTGTTTGTTTAGTTTTCAAGGAACAATTTAATCAATCACCCAGAAGCGACTTTACTAATATAACACATTCGGCTTCGTGATGTCAATTACTTTTTTAAAAAAATTCTTTTTTGTTTTTTGCCTCTCTTGAAGAGGACAAGAATTAATATATCATGATATAAAAATGATTGCAATATAATTTTTAGTTTTTTTTAGTTTTTTCGTTTTAATAAATGGGCATCCAAATCATTCAACTTTTAACAAATACAATCGGCAATCCCATAGGAACCCTCCACAATACTTATTCTAAGGATCGGTTTCGCCCCTCTTCTAACCTTCCCTTTTGATGATTTCTTTATGTTTTATTTTTCTTTCATCTATTATAAAGAGTGAAATACCGGAAATAACTATCAAACCACCAAGAATTTGAGACCAGGCAGTATGCTCATTCAGTAAAAAATAAGCAAGAATTGTCGCTCCAATTGGTTCAAATAAAATTACCATTGAAATAGTTGATGCACTTAGCCATTTAATCGACCAATTAAATAATGTATGTCCAAGTAAAGTAGGGATAAGTGCAAGTAAAATAAAATAAACCCAATCGTCTGTTCTATATGGAACTAAAGGTTGTTTGCATAGCAGGATATATATCAAAAGTGTAAAAGTGCTCATAAAATAAACTACAAACGTGTATGTAATAAGGGATAATCTTTTTCTAACAGTTTGCCCAAATAACAAATAACCGGTAACGAAGGTGCATGCAACAATGGCTAGAAAGTCCCCAAAAAGGGCTGATCCACTAATTTTAAAATCCCCTATGCTAATGATACTACCTCCCACCACAGCAATTAACCCACTAGCAATTGCTTTAACTGATAACCTTTCTTTGAAAAATATATAAGCTCCGATAAAAGCAAATAAAGGTTGTAATGTAACAAGAACTGTAGAACTAGCCACTGAAGTATAGTTTAATGATTCAAACCAGAGAATAAAATGAAAAGCTAGCAAAATTCCTGCAATTGCAGAAAAAAGCCAGTCTTTTTTCGTTATAAGCCGGAGTTCAGATATATATTTTTTTTAAAATATTATTGGTATCATAAAAAGGACAGAAAAAAATAAACGATAAAAAGCAATTACCCCTGAGGGTGCGGAACAAAGCTTGACTAGAATAGCTGATGCAGATACTGAAATAACACCCACAACTAGGGCAGTGTATGGATTGATTTTTGGTTCTCCCATGATAAACTCCTTTAGAATGAAAATAAAAAATTATTGAAGTATTTACATTATTTTAGCATATATCTTTTCTAATACTCTTTATTTAGTACCGAATAACTATTACTGGATGTGATTTATAATGAATATCTTAGACACGGAAATTTTTTTAAAATTAGGAATATCGGCAGTGTTGGGACTTATTATTGGACTTGAGCGTGAAATAAAGAGGAAGCCAGTCGGCTTGAAAACTAGCCTTGTTATTTGTATAGTAAGCTGCTTATTGACCACTGTTTCGATCGAATCTGCTTACATGTTTCCTGATTCTGATAAAGTCAAAATCACAATGGACCCCTTGCGCCTTGCAGCACAAATAGTTTCTGGAATAGGATTTTTAGGAGCTGGTGTCATTTTAAGAAGGGGGAATGACAGTATCTCTGGATTAACAACTGCTGCTATGATATGGGGAGCCGCTGGTATTGGGATTGCCGTTGGGGTTGGGTTTTACTTAGAAGCAGTCGCAGGTGTTACTCTTATTATGATAAGTGTTGAGTTTATGCCTTTTTTAATGAAGATAATAGGTCCGAAGCAATTAAGAGAAAAAGAAATCATGCTACAGTTAAATATTAGAAATAAGACTCAAATTCAAGAAGCAATTAATTTTCTAATGGAAAAAAAGTACATCATTCGAAGAATCCGTATTAAGGATCTGAACGATGGAGATCACCTTGTTCAAGTTGCAATCGCGGTGGATTTTAGGAATAGAACTACAGATGTTTATAATGCTATTTCTGATTTAGATGGGGTGCATAAGGTAGAAATTGAGAGCATCAGCTAAATAGAATAGCCAATCAACTATTTATTTTTAAAAATCCGCTTGCATGAATAAAAGTATACAGATATAATCATTGATATACCGTTTCTTTTGGGGGATTAGCTCAGCTGGGAGAGCGTTTGGCTGGCAGCCAAAAGGTCAGGGGTTCGAGCCCCCTATTCTCCATTACCAAAAACCCTTGCATAGCAAGGGTTTTTTTTGTTTAGTTGATATATCGTGAACCACTACTGACATCAGTGCAAATATCTGAATTTTCCTTCTCCTTTAGAAGTAAACAATCAAAGATTTTGTCCATCCAATCCAAAAGAATTCACTAATTTTTAATATACTTACCCCATTTTGCTAGTGATTCTAGGGATGGTATCAAGTACACTCCTGCTTCAGTTAGTGAGTATTTTACTCTTGGTGCATACTTGTTTTAATTTAGTTAGGCATTAAAATTATATCGTAGATAAATGAATATTAGTAACATTAGTAAGGCTTAACATACTAGCACAGGCAGACTTACAATGACTTACTTAATGGGAACTACTGCTAGAATGATAAATAAAAGGAGTGAAAAATGTGAATTTAAAATATGAAATTATACCAGATGATAAAATTGAATACTGTAGAGATATGTGCAATGAACTCATGGCATTTCAAAAGTCGAAATCATTCATAAAACCGGAATTGTTTGACAGCATGAATTTTGACACAAGGATGATTCCTTCAATAAAAAGTGCAATATACAATTATACTGTAGTAGTAAAAGATGAAGATAAAATAGTAGGTTATGTATATTCCAATATATCCCCCAAAGAAACATATTCAAATGAATTTGCCACTTTTTTTGACCTTTCTTCTATCAGTAAGAGTAATGTAGGTTGTTTATCCCAATTTTATATTAAAGAAGAATACAGACAATACGGGATTGGATCAATTCTTTTCAATATGTCAATGAAATGGTTAAAACAATTTGATGATATCGAAGATTATTTTATCTTTGTCTCAAATGGAAATAATACCGCCTTGGAATTCTATAAACGTAAAGGTTTTTCTATTAGTCATGATATTTTGGATGGTTTTATTACCGTATTACGAAACAATAAACGGTTTGAAAATAAGATAGATATTTAATAATAATGTTCAGCTGCTTTAATGAATTCCTTTTTCACTTCTAGAATTTAAATTTTTCTTTGGGAATGATACTATTTCTATAGATATAACTCCCCTATCGGGTTCAGTAGTCGTTTTTGGTTCTTTTCAAGCTCATTAATCTACTTCTCCATTAATTCTAAATAAAAAATCTTTACTTTAAAAAAGAAACCGTTTACAATGTGATTGAATGAAAAATCTGACATTTCCAAAAGGAGGAATGTATTATGAGTGCAACATTAAATGCAAGAAACCAATCTAATTTCATAATGCAGTCCGTGGAAAATGTTTAGATGCATTTATCAAAGTTAAATTATATTTATTAATGTATTTACAACCATGGGCTGCAGCATATAGTTCATGGTTTTTATATTTTGAAAGGGACGATAATGTTCTTTAATTCCAAAACCGTGCACTCACGGTTTATTTTTTTACCCTAAAATTGTGGAGGAATAACATTTGAATTTAAAAACACTTGGCTGGAATAAATTTTTCGAAGAAGAATTTTTGAATTATAAAGAACAAGGGTTTGATGTAGGAAGAATTGCGCTAGAACATAAAAAATTGTATCGTGTTTTCAGTGAACAAGGAGAATTTTTAGCTGAAGTATCAGGTAAAATGCGTTTTAATGCATTGGAACGTGAGGATTATCCCGCTGTAGGAGATTGGGTAGTGATTTCGGCACGTCCCGAGGAACAAAAAGCAACTATACATGGGTTGCTACCAAGAAAAAGTAAATTTTCTAGAAAAGTTGCAGGGCTGACAACAGAAGAGCAAATTGTTGCCTCTAACGTAGATACTATCTTTTTAGTAAATGCATTAAATGCAGACTTTAATATTCGGAGAATCGAGCGTTATATCCTGTCTGCCTGGGAGAGTGGAGCAAATCCCGTTATTATTCTAAGTAAGGCCGATTTATGTAAAGATATCGAGAAAAAAATTGCAGAGGTTGAATCGGTTGCTCTGGGCGTACCTATCTTACCAATAAGCGCCGAAAAAAACACTGGACTAAACCTGCTTACACCTTACCTTTACGAGGGGCAAACAATCGCGTTACTTGGCTCTTCAGGTGTAGGGAAATCTACCTTGACGAATGCACTAATTGGTCATCAAAGGCAAGCAGTTAAAGAGGTTCGTGAAGGGGATGATCGTGGCCGGCATACCACTACCCACCGTGAATTAATCGTCCTTGAAAAAGGTGGTATCTTAATTGATACTCCAGGAATGAGAGAGCTGCAGTTATGGGAAGCTGATGAGGGATTAAGTCAGAGTTTTTCAGATATAGAATCACTAGCTGAGAACTGCAAGTTTAGAGATTGCATTCATAAAAACGAACCTGGATGTGCTGTCTTGAATGCGATATCCAACGGAACACTTAATTCAGATCGATATTACAACTATGTAAAACTTCAAAAGGAATTAGCATATCTACAAAGAAAAGAAAGTCAGCATGCCACATTGGCTGAAAAGGCTAAATGGAAACAACTTTCTAACAACCAGAAGAAAATTAAATATTAAATTTAGTGGCTTAGCTTGTAGCTAGGCCTTTTTAATATCTGGTTTTTTATCAACTATGATTGATTTTTGGCTCATTTAGACTCTATTCTTTTGATACCTTGGAAAAGACGTATTCAAATCCATTCTACATCCACTATATGGAGGTTTATGAATATTCACTGATTCCGCCCTTCTCTGAATATGTATTGCCTATTTTATAAAATGATGCTAACATGAAATATACTTAATAATGATCACATGTTACTAATACGATTAGGCATGGTGGTACGATAAAAAGGGGTCGCCCTTTTTACTGTATCTCCCTGCCTTTTTTCTTGTTTAAATATTCATTTTACATGTTAGCTTAATTAATCAGGCTATAATTGATAGACTTTTTACGCCCATTTCGACAGCGTTTACTTTTTTTAAGTTGTTTTTTACTAGTTCTTTTGACATTCGGTCATTTGGCCTAATTAGTTTCTTCTGAGAATTTCCCAAGCTTCAAATATTTTTACTCCTTTCATTTTAATAGTGAAACTCTTCATTCTATAATGGGTAGATTAGTCATAAAAATATTCCATTAATTAATTAAAAAATTAACATAAGAGCAAAGTTGCCATTATAATACTTACTTTTTTATCATTAATCCTCTGTTTATAAAGGAAAACAAGGAGTTGACCTCAATTGAAAATCAAAAAAATTCTAAATAACAATGCTGTTGTCGTCACAGATGGAAATGAAGAAAAAATAGCTATAGGAGCAGGAATAGCCTTTCAAAAAAGAAAAAATGATATTGTAAACGTTCATAAAATAGAAAAATTATTTGTGATGAAAGAAAATGAAAAATTCCAACAGCTTCTACTCCAGATTCCAGAAGAACACTTCGCCCTCGCAGAAGAGATTATCACTTATGCAGAAGAATACCTAGGATCAAAGTTAAATGATCATATTCATATTTCACTCACAGACCACTTATCATTTGCCATTGAAAGAGTCAAAGAAGGCATTCATCTAAAAAATAAGCTTTTTCATGAAATAAAGATTTTATATAAAAAAGAATTTGATATTGGTATGTGGGCTGTTAGACATATTGAAAAAAATGCAAAAATAAAAATGCCTGTTGATGAAGCAGCCTATATTGCATTACATATCCATACTGCTAAACTACAAGGCGGTGATATGCACCAAACAGTTAGGCAAACGGCTATCATTGGTGATATGGTGCAGGTTATCAAGGACTTCCTTAAAATAGAGATTGAAGAAGATGATATCTCATATCAACGATTAATAACCCATCTTCGATTTGCTATTACAAGAATCAATAATTATGAGATCCATACTATGGATGAAGAAATTCTTGTCATGTTGAAAAAGAAATTTTCAATCTCGTACAGATGTGCTGAAGCAGTCGCCAAAGAACTTTCTCAAAATCACGGTATCATTCTTCCTGAACAAGAACTCGGTTACATAACCATGCATATTGAACGATTGAGGAAATATTAAAACCTAATAATAATGTAGAAAGGCAACATCCTAATAAGGGTGTTGCCTTTTTCGATATAAATTTATTTAGGAGTGTCACATATCTTATAAATATAAATTCTGAATATAAAAAACCTGTGGATAATCAACTTATCCACAGGTTCTTATTTTTAATTAGCTTTTATTTACGCAGTTTAATCATTTCATCTGCTACGAACTGTACAGAAGTTCCAACAATAACTTGGATACTATGTGCTCCAACAACATTAATACCCGGTACACCTGTAGCTTTTATTTTCTTTTGATCAACTGCATTCATATCTTTTACTTCAAGTCTTAAACGAGTTGTGCAATTGTCCACGGAAACGACATTAGCATCTCCGCCAAGTCCATCATAAATCTTACTTGCCAATACGGCGAATTTATCATTTGATTTTCCTGCCATTATACTTACTTTATCATCATCATCCGTATCTTCTTCTCTACCAGGAGTCATTAAGTTGAATTTTGTAATAAGGAAACGGAATAAGAAGTAGTAAATGACAGCAAACACTAAACCTTGAACCAACAACATATATGGTTTATTAGCCAATGGCAAGCTCGAACTTAAAACAAAGTCAATAAATCCACCACTAAAAGTAAATCCTGCTGTCCAATGAAACAATGCAGCTACAGCTAATGATAGGCCCATCAACACAGCATGAACCACATAAAGTAATGGTGCTACAAACATGAAAGAAAATTCAAGAGGTTCTGTTACCCCTGTGAAGAAGGAAGCAAAACCAGCAGCAAGCATCAATGATGCCACTTCTTTTTTCTTTTTTGTTTTTGCCGTATGGTACATAGCAAGTGCAGCAGCTGGTAAACCAAACATCATAACAGGGAAGAATCCTGCTTGATACATACCGGTAACACCTTTCGTTCCTTTTCCTGCCCAAAAATTCCCAATATCATTAATGCCAGCTGTATCAAACCAGAATACTGCGTTTAAGGCATGATGTAATCCAATTGGAATTAAGAGTCTGTTTAAGAAGCCGTAGATTCCTGCACCAACAGCACCTAATTTACTAATTCCTTCACCGAATGAAACTAATCCTGTAAAAACAACTGGCCATACAAAAAGTAATGCAACAGAAACAACTAGCATTGCAACAGAAGTCATAATAGGAACAAGACGTTTTCCACTAAAGAAGGCTAAAGCATCTGGTAATTTCACATGACTAAATCGGTTATACATAAGTGAAGCAATAAGGCCAGAAAGAATGCCTATAAATGCGTTACTAATTTTCGCAAATGATGGGTCAACTTTTGCAACATCGATACCTTGCAACATTGCAACTGAATCAGGTGCAAGCAATGTTTTTACGACTAGGAAAGCAACCAAACCACTCAGTGCTGCTGAACCATCTTTTTCTTTCGCCATACCTAAAGCAATTCCCACTGCAAATAAGAATGGGATATTATCAATAATGGAACCACCTGCTTTGATTAAGAATGCAGCAACCGGGCTACCAGCACCCCAACCTGATGGGTCGATCCAATGACCAATGCCCATTAATATCGCTGCAGCTGGCAATACGGCTACAGGTAACATTAATGAACGACCAATTCTTTGTAAATATTTCATCATATCTAAATTTCCCCCTATCTAATATTTATTCTTGTTTGTATGATTTAAAAAAGTGCAAAAACCAAAAAATAGAATAATTTTTTTGTTTTACATTTTTTTCACCCTTTTCTCGTAGATTTTTTAAAATATGCTGAATCTAGTTCTCTATTTAGAGAACGGTTAAATAGCGCTTCCACTTATTACTTTTCACTGCCCGTTATAATAACGGTTTTTCCTACCTTTCCTTCTTTTTCTTCAGTAGGGGTGTACCGCTTTTTACCCTCATTACTATTCGTAATCACAATTGGCGTTACGATGCTTTTAGCGTGATTTTTAATGAATTCCCAATCAACCTCAACAAGCAATTGACCAACAGAAACCTTTTCACCCATGTTGACTGCAACTGTGAACCCTTCTCCTTTCAAAGCAACTGTTTCTAAGCCAATATGAACAAGGATTTCAGTTCCATCCTCGGTTAAAATACCAATTGCATGTTTAGTGGGAGCAACTTGAATAATCGTACCTTCCACTGGAGAACAAATATTTCCTTCTGATGGGATTACAGCAATTCCTTCTCCCATCATTTTTTCACTAAAAACTGGATCTTGTACTTGTTCTATTGGGATTATCTCTCCATTTATTGGTGCAAATATCTGTAATTTTTGTTTTTTGAAAAATTTAAATGCCATTTTGAATGACTCCTTTTAAATACTATTTATTGATAAAATAGGTGTATTTTTAGATTAATAACCACTTTTAATGTATCTAAAAATGCAAAAACACAATAAAAAGGCATGGGGGCAAAATAAAAGGGTTAAGAAAACCTTCTATTTACCACCATGCCTGATCGTGTCAGTAACATGTGATCCGTTATTAATCTATGGGTTAATAGTAACATGTGATTTTTTAAAAATCAATATGAAAACGATAACATTTTTTTACAAAAGGGAGCGGTATTACATTTTATACCCTTTCATAAGAGATGTCCAAAGAGTTAATCCCCCTAAATAAAAGAAATCCAAAAGGGAATACTTAAAATATCTAAATTGAAATAGGGAGGTTATAATATTGGGAACCAATGAGAATGGATTATCCATTTTTTCTTTAGGTGGCATAAATGAAATCGGTAAAAATATGTATGTAGTTCAATATGCTGACGATATTATCATCATTGACTGTGGTGGTAAATTTCCTGACGAGAGTTTGTTAGGAATTGATTTGATTATCCCTGATATTACTTACTTAGAAGAGAATCAGGATAAAATCCGTGCTTTAATCGTTACACATGGGCACGAAGATCATATAGGTGGTATTCCTTATTTCTTAAGAAAGCTTAATGTACCCATTTATGCGACACGTTTTACACTGGGCTTAATAGACATAAAATTAGATGAACACCGACTTAAAAGAGATACAAACCTCGTTACGATTGATTCCGAATCAATGCTCGAATTAGGGCAACTTCAGGTATCTTTTTTTAGGGTAAGCCATAGTATTCCAGATTGTTTGGGAATAGTCATTCATACACCTGAAGGAAATGTCGTACATACTGGGGACTTTAAATTTGATTTAACACCGGAGAATAACCAGTATTCAGATATTCATAAAATGGCCGAAATTGGTTTGCGGGGTGTCTTAGTATTATTATCTGAAAGCACCAATGCCGAACGTACAGGTCTAACACCAACAGAGCGAACTGTTGGTGGCCATATGGTTGAGGCTTTTATGAAAGCTGACGGAAAAATCTTTGTCTCTACCTTTGCATCAAATGTCAATCGTGTTCAGCAAGTTGTCGAGGCTGCCCGAAAAACGAATCGAAAGCTTGCGTTGCTTGGTAGAAGCATGGTAAATGTGGTCTCAGTTGCACTTGAACGTGGTTATTTAAATATTCCGGACGGGATGTTGATCGAAGCAAACGAAATAAATCAAATGGATTCAGAAAGAGTTGCCATCTTATGTACTGGAAGCCAGGGAGAGCCAAATGCTGCACTTGCTCGCCTCTCTAGTGGAAAATACCGGGATGTAGCCATTTACCCGGGTGACACTGTCATTTTTGCAGCATCACCAATACCAGGAAATGAAAAGAATGTTTCTCGTATTATAGACAACTTATTTCAATTGGGTGCCAAAGTAATTTATGGTTCGGGTAGTACAACAGGTATGCATGTTTCCGGACATGGTTATCAAGAAGATTTAAAGCTTATGTTGACATTAATGAAGCCAACCTATTTTATTCCTATTCATGGTGAATATAGAATGCTCCACCATCACCGTTTGTTAGCCGAATCCGTTGGAGTAGAAAAAGGAAACACTTTTATCATTAAAAATGGTGACGTCGTCGATATTGAAAACTCAGTTGCCCGTCAAACTCGGGAGATACCTTCAGGGGATACGTATGTGGATGGAATGGGTGTCGGGGATGTTGGGGACATTGTGTTACGTGACAGGAAACAACTGTCTGAGGATGGAATGCTGGTTATTGTTTTAACAATCAGTAAAAGGGATCAAAAAATTATTCAAGGGCCAGACACCATTTCCCGTGGATTTGTGTATGTCAAAAATTCCGAAGATCTTTTAAAAGATATTAATCGCATTGCTAAAACAACAATTAATGATTTACAAGAAGCTAATATTCAAAAGTGGAATGTAATGAAACAAAATATTAAAAAATCAGTTGGACAATATTTATACGCACAAACGAAGAGAAAGCCAATGATCCTCCCTATTATTATTGAAATTTAAATAGGTTCAGCCCTGTAGTAAATGAACTAGTCCAAGCAATATTTTTTATTAAAAGCATCCTTTGGGTGCTTTTATTGGTTTATAAGATATTTTTCTTTATTAACGCACTAAAATGAAATATATGATAAATTGAAAGATAAGTATAGACATTTTTCTGAAATTATACTATTTTCATAGTGGATAATAGTAATTTATTACATTCTTTTACAGATTACAAAATCGTAGATTTATCTCTTTGTTAAGGGTAAATTTTCGCTTATCCGATTATAAAAATTTGTATTAGAGAGGAATAACCATGATCAGACTTATTAAAAGCAATGAATTAAATAGACTTATGCAAAGAAATCTAGAATTGGAACAAAACCTTCAATTATTAGAGGAAAGATATAGTGAAAAAGAGAAGCAATTTGAGTCTTTCCTCTTAGATATGTATAAAACACAATCTCAAATTATTTCGAATCATCATATAGTAAATGGACAGCACAATATTCTTGGTGAATTAGTAGATCAAATCAAAGGACATGTCGAAACAATTAGTTTGTATGGAATAAACGATAATAACATGTCACGTCAAACCTTGGAGAAACGGCAAATACTTATAGATAAAGCAAAAGGAATGGTAACAAAAACACAGAATGGAAAATCCTTTTTAGATAACCTTCATCAAGTTATGAACCAAGTTGAATCGGAGACGACACAGACTACTACCTATATGAGTAATTTAGAACAGCGTTCTTTGGAAATCTCACAGATCGTATCCGTCATTACAAATATTGCCGGTCAGACAAATTTGCTTGCACTTAATGCTGCTATTGAAGCAGCGCGTGCAGGAGAGCACGGACGAGGATTTGCAGTTGTAGCCGATGAGGTTCGAAAACTTGCTGAGATCACAGCACAAAGTACCAAAAATATTGAATCATTGATCAATCGTATCCAAAGCGATATTCAGATAGTCATTGATGGTTCACAGCAAATGTTACAGAATTTAAACCGTGGGATTACAATGAGTGAGCAAGCATCATTAGAAATTAATGCTATTCTTTACGCAAATCAAGATGTAGACGCGGGTGTTATGGAAGTCGTCGAACTTATTCAGGATGAGAAAGCGTCGATTACAAATGAAGTGAACGCAGTTGTAGATGTATTTCGAGAAATTAATACAGCTCTTTTTTCTCATATTAAAGAAGCTGGTGCCGTAGACGAAAAATTAACAGAAAGTATCCAAAAACTAAATCAATGGCGGAGTGGTTATTGATTTCAACTGAAGATGAGTTACTTTAACAAGCTATTTAATGCAGCTAAGTGCTAACCAATAAACTTTCTAAAAAAATTAGGGCATGAGCCAAAAATAAAAAAAAAAGAAAGTAATAATGCCCCAAAAGTTAAAACTTTCGGGGCATTTTTTGCGCATAAAAAAAAGATCCTTTTTGATATTAATGATTTACATTTATGCTTTTTTAACAAATTCAGATTTTAACTGCATAGCTCCAAAACCATCAATTTTACAATCAATATTATGATCCCCATCAACTAGACGTATATTTTTAACTTTTGTTCCTGCTTTTAAGACTGAGGAACTACCTTTAACTTTAAGGTCTTTAATTACTGTTACAGAATCACCATCGTTCAAACTATTTCCATTTGCATCTTTAATAATCCTGTGTTCTTCACTATTTTCGACATCTACTTCTAAAGTCCACTCATGTGCACATTCTGGGCAAATAAAAAGGCTTCCATCTTCATAGGTATATTCTGATTTACAATTAGGGCAATTAGGCAAAGTAGACATGATTGTTTTTCCTCCATTAATGTTAGTTCTAAGGTATTATAATTGCTTTCGATTTCCGTTTACAACTTCGTAACAAAGCCTTTCTAGCAAAAGATTATTTTTAAAAAATATAGGTCTTTTAACCTTTCCTTAGCTTCCTTAGAAGTGTCTTTTCCAAGTATATTTGATATTGAGCAATGATTCCATAAATATTTGGGAACCCGTAAAGATTTTTTTCTCTTGTAAGTTACCTCGGTTTTATTTTTTTCTTACCTTATAGTGCTTCAAATGACAAGAAGTAAAAAAGTGCACAAAAAGGTAGCCCTTCAGTGCACAATGGTAGTTCAGTTCATATAATAGATAGTTTAAACCATGCGAGTTACATTAATTTTAATTGAGTATAGCATTTTAGAATGCTGAGATAAGTGCACCATTTTTATAGGTAACCATCACTTTTTGTCCTGATTTATCTTGATAATTGGGAGCTGAACCATATGGAACTTTTAAAACAAAAGGCTTTCCTTTTTGCATAAATTCCACTGTAAAGCTATCAGCTGCACCCACAACTTCAACATCTGCAAATTTGGCCTTCCCCGGAATAACCAGCCGTTGCCCAATTAGCACCATTTCCTGACTAAGTTTATTTTCCCTTGCAAGATCTTTCACTGTCACATCAAAGCGTTTTGCAATTCCCCATAAAGTATCACCTGGATAAACGGTGTACATTTCTTCGCCACTGGGCGCGGGAGTTTTTATTGGTACTAGGATTCTTTGACCGATATTTATTTGATCAGACAAGAGATTATTTTCCTTTTGTAGATCTTTAACAGAAATACTATAGTTTTTAGAAAGCGAGAAAAGGGTATCTCCTTTTTGGACAGTATATTGGCTAGAATTACCCTTAAATTGTGGCACTACAATATCTTCAGGTACATTTAGATGCTGATCAACATATATTTTCTCTGTTGGTAAATCATTAACTTCAATTAACTGACTTATCCCAACTTGGTATTTTTTAGACAAACTGTATAAAGTATCATTCTTTTTTACAGTGTAATCTGTACTGCATGCTGATACTCTATTATTCATAAATACTAAAGCAGTAAACGATCCAGCAACAGTTGCAGCAACTATTTTTTTATTACGTGCTCTCTGTTTTTTCATTCTTACTTCAGCTAATCTTTGCTTCCTCTTTAAAATAATCGTATTCAATACTCATATTCCCCCATAAATCTCTGTTGTATTTTACCTTGATCTAAATACATTTCGAATTGAGGGAGTATTTTTTGGCTGTTCGTTTAAAATTTTCCTATTTATCCATAGATGGCCAACTACCAAACTCTAAAAATAGTGAATTCCCTGAGATTGTTAGCTAGTCCAAAATGACAATCTTAACTGTCTTTCTTCCCCATGATAATGCATCTTTATTCGTTGGCATTAACACATCAATTTTATGGCCGACTATCGCACCACCAGTATCACCTGCAACGGCTACGCCATACCCCTCAACCCATACTTTTTTACCTAATGGGATGACTGAAGGATCAACAGCAATTAACTTCATATTGGGATTCTTTTCAATATTGTAACCTAATGTTGTGACTGCTCCAGAACTTGCTGGGCTATATGCAGTCGCATTAACATACATTTCTTCGCCTTTTCCTACCTGTTCGGGACCATTTTTTATATTAGTACTAGTTGCTAGCTTACTTGCCTCTTCTTGTTCTCTTCGAATCTTCTCTTGAGCGGCTTTTAATTGTGATTCAATATCTGTTTTTTCCTGCTCTGCAAGTGCCATTTGTTGATTAATTTGACTAAATTTCTCTTGCATTCCAGTTAATGTTTCCTGTCTCTTTTGTAAATTTTGATTTAGATCTTTCTCTTGTTTAGAAAGAGTTTTTTGTTCATCTTCTAAGCTTTGTTGTTGCTTATCAATCTCTTGTTTATCCTTTTCTATATGCTTCAGGTCTTCTTGCTGTTCTCCTAAAATACTCTTATCAGCATTAAAAAGAGTCGTCACAGCTCCTGCACGCTGGATGAAATCATCCAAACTTTTGGAATCAAAGAAAACCTTAATCACTAAATTGAGATTATTATCATGTTGGAGAGCCACGAGTCTCTTCTTCATTACCCCTTTACGAGCAAGAATTTTATCCTCAAGGCTAACAATTTCCTCTTTTTTCTCTTCAATGAGTTGATTAGTTGCTGCCATTCTCTTTTGTGTATTTGCCATCTCTTCTTTATTTTTTGAAATATATGTATTGATAGAATCCATTTCTTGTTGAATGTTTTCTATATCTTTAGTTACGGACTGCTTTTCTTTAGCCTTTTGCCCAAGCTCTTGCTGGATATTTTGTAACGTTTTTGTGTTTGTTTGTGCATATGTAACTACCGATCCCGAAATACATAACATCCATGTAAACATTATGAGAATCATACGCTTAATCATTTGCATACCTCTCCTCCCGTACACTAGTTATACCAAAAGTATGTACCAGTCATGTTACAAAAGGATTAAAAGTATCTATCATTTTGTTTTAAAAGAAATATCAATTAAACCATTTAAATAACTTACTGAACTTTTTATTTATTTATTGATAAAATATTCCAAAAATTAAAAATATATAGTAAAATAGACATAGGACTTAAATCATACTGCGGCACTCATCTAAAACCGTGGTACAGAAGGAGATGGAGATTGTGAAAACATAGTTAATTTAGTTATGTTGAACAACTCTTTTCATTTTCAATTGAAGAAAGCATTTCTAAATTCATTTGGGGGTGTACTTATGAGTCTAACTTCATTATATATATTGTACAGTGGAATCGGTCTGTTATTCGGAGTTGGAGTAACGTTGTGGGTATTTAGTGGGGATATAAAGCTAATGAAGAGAAGTTGAATGCCGCTTTCAATTTAAGATGTATTGATTTTATAGCAAACTTACATGTTTTTATATAGCAGTTAAATTAAGCAGCCCCATGTGGCTGCTTAATTTAACTGCTATTTTCATGGAAGATTGCTCTAATGGATTAAAAATTCATCCTAGATTGCCCACCATCTACATTTATACTTGCTCCCACAATCCAATTAGATTTACCTGAAGCCAGAAAAGCGACTACATTAGCTATTTCTTCAGGAGTTCCAAAACGGCCGGCAGGAATTTCATTATGAATAAACTCTCTCATTTCCTCTGGATTCTCATCGAGGCGTTTTTTCCAGTTTCCTGTTTCATGAAGAATACTTCCAGGAGCAATACTGTTAACTCGAATTCCATAAGAAATCATTTCATCAGCAAAAGACTTAGTAAAGCTAATGAGAGCAGATTTTGCATTGTTATATGTAACTTTACCGCCACTTTCACGTCCAAATATCGACGAAATATTAATAATCGAACCTGCACGGGATTTTTTCATATGTTCTACAGCTAATTTGCTTAAATGAACAGCTGAAAAATAATTCAATTCCATTGCCTCATAAAATAAATCCATAGCCGTTTCTGTTGTTTTCCCCCCATTGCTGCCACCTGCATTATTGATCAGAACATCAATCGTTCCTTTTTGTTCAATAAATGATTGGATCAGTTTCTCTCGCTCATCTTCTTTTGTAATATCTACTTGAAAAATCGATACGTTTCCACCAAGATCTACTTTAGCCTTTTCTAGAGCTTCTATACTACGGGAAGCAATCGAAACATTTGCTCCCTCTGAGATAAGAACTTTAGCTATTGCTTTTCCTATTCCCTTAGAACCACCAGTAATAAGTATGTTTTTTTCCTGTAATTGCAAATCCATTCGAAAAACCTCAATTCTTTTGATTTAGCTAAAACTGCCTACAGACGCACACCATGATTAGCTTTATCTAGCAATTTTACCATTTATACTAGCTTATTTAAAAAAGATTAAAAATAGATAGCTTTTATTTTAATCGATGAAACTGACACCAAGGTGCATTGGCAAAGGAAAGTTTGTTACAATAACATTATCTAATTTCCGAGGTGACTTTGATGTGTGGTAGGTTTACATTATTTGCTGAATTTAATGATATTATAGAACGATTCGGTATTGAGGCAGCCATTCAAGAAGAACTATATAATCCTAGCTATAACGTAGCCCCTTCCCATTCTGTTTTGTCTGTTATCAATGATGGTATTAAAAATAGATTAGGTTATTTAAAATGGGGTTTAATACCGTCGTGGGCGAAAGATGAGAAAATTGGTTATAAGATGATTAACGCCAGGGCTGAAACGTTAACAGAAAAAGCTAGTTTTCGTAATGCCTATCTGAAAAGGCGTTGTCTAGTAATCGCGGATAGTTTCTACGAGTGGAAACACTTTGATGATAAAACAAAAACTCCAATGCGGATTAAACTAAAATCAAATGAATTATTTGCTATGGCTGGTCTATGGGAGCAATGGAAATCCCCAAAAGGTTACTCCATTTATTCCTGCACTGTTATTACGACTACCCCAAATGAGCTTGTTAAAGACTTCCATGATCGGATGCCGGTTATTCTTAGACCAGAAGATGAAAAAGTTTGGTTAGATCCTTTAACAAATAACACAAATTCCCTTGATCATTTATTGAAGCCTCTTTCGGACGAATTAATAGAAGCATATGAAGTTTCTTCCTTGGTCAATTCTCCAAAGAACAACTCACCAAATTTAATACAACGAATTTGTTAAAGGCTGAGTGCCAGGCACCATCCAGTTTTATGGATGGTGCCTGGCACTTAGAAATCCTTTTGGAGATTACTGATACTATTTGGAAGTAAGCTAGTCTTTGCCGATAAATTAGGGTGATTAAGTTCTATAGTAACATCAATGGAACTTGCATCACTATTTAATAGAAGGTTTTTGGCTGTTTGGGTTAATGGAAATTTAAGATAATGAACACTTGTGGTAAATTCCCGGTCATCATGTTCTTCTTCAAAAACTGCTTGAACTATTTCATCCCCAACACTAAGCTTTAAATGATGCTCGATTCCTTTTAGTTTCACTAATAATTCGGTAAGCTTCAATTGATTATCTAATTCAATGAAAAGTGTAGCAGATAATTCATTTTCATCAGGTATCATTCCGGAATAAATATCAATATATTCATCAATTTCTTTTGGATCCTCTAAATCCTCACTATTTACCAATTCAAGTATTTGAAACATTACAGTATTTTTGTTTTCAAATAATATTGAAATATGATCAGCCAACCTGATTCTACGCTCTTTTTTATAGACAATCATTTTTTGAAGATATTCTTCCCGCCCTTGACGATATGTATTTAATGAGGGTATATCTTGTCTAGAAATAGTCTTAGTCATAAAATTGCACCTCTTTCAAATTAGTAAAACACCGTCCCAAATAACGATTAGGACGGCATACAGAACAAACATGGCATTACAAACACCACTACTTAAAATGAAGTATCATAAATTAGTCTTCTAAAGAATCTAGCAGTTTTTGGAACCGTTGCGCATGGATCCGTTCTGCTTTTGCCATAACTTCCATCCACTCACCGATTTGGTCAAATCCTTCCTCGCGAGCAGTAGCAGCAAATCCAGGGTACATTTCACTATACTCATAGGTTTCTCCAGCAATAGCAGACGCAAGCATTTCCTTTACCGTACCAACCGGAAGACCTGTAGCAGGATCTCCTTCACCATTGTTACGTAATTGATCAAAGTGTCCAAATGCATGTTTAGTCTCACCATTTGCAATGTTGCGGAATAAACTTGCTATCTCCTCAGCACCTTCTGTGTCTGCTTTTTCAGCAAAATAAAGATAGCGGCGATTCGCTTGTGATTCTCCCGCGAAACCTGCTTTTAAATTTTCTGCTGTTTTTGTTCCTTTTAAATTCGCCATGTTTAATTCCTCCATTCAGATAGTTGATTGTTTAAACGATTTTCCCACCACTTTAACATGTTTTTTTCCTTTATTTTGATCACCATTTAACATATGAAACGGTTTAATAAAAAGACCACCTTCGTTTTTGTTAATTGTGATTACTCTCAGTGTATCTATCCATGTTAATCAAATCAAACATTTTGAATGAAGTGTTAATTTTTATTCATATTATGAACTTACCCTTTTAGCTAAAAAAAAGAGCATTCTTTTTTCTTAAAAAGAATGCTCTTGTCTTATTGATGGGTATGAATGAAAGGCATTCCCCAAAAAACAGTGGAACCTACACCCTTATACCCATTTCTTTTGAAAGTCTGCAATACTTTTATATTCTTCTTTAAAAAGCCTCGATAGACGAATATAAATAGGAATTAGATCTTCATATATTGAAACATTTTCACTTATAGGTGTGTGGTGATGTGTAGCTCCGACCATCTCCGTAACTGCATTTAATGAATCAATTTCACCAAGACTATATAGACCTAAAATCGCAGCCCCAAGGCAAGAACTTTCGAAGCTTTCAGGGATACAAACCTCTTGATTAAAAATATCCGCCATCATCTGCCGCCAAAGCTCTGACCTTGCAAAACCACCAGTTGCGTGAATTTTCTTTGGTTCTCCTATTAACTCTGACAAGGCTAAAAGAACCGTATATAAATTATAAATAACTCCTTCAAGCACCGCACGAATAAGATGTTCTTTTTTGTGATGCATGCCTAGCCCGAAAAAGGAACCTCGTGCATTCGAATCCCATAATGGTGCTCGTTCTCCAGCTAAATATGGATGAAATAATAAGCCATCGGCTCCCGGTGTCACTCTATCTGCTATTTCAGTTAGGACCTCATATGGATCTTTACCTAACCGTTTCGCAGCCGCAACCTCAGAATCCCCTAGCTGATCTCTGACCCACCTGAAAATCATTCCGCCATTGTTTACCGCACCTCCGATAACCCAATGATTTTCGGTTAACGCATAGCAGAAAATTCTTCCTTTTGGATCTGTGATAGGCCGATCAGTAACCGCACGGATTGCGCCACTTGTCCCAATTGTAACTGCAACTACACCAGGCTCGATCGCATCTACACCTAAATTTGATAACACTCCATCACCAGCTCCAATTACAAAAGGAGTATCGGAGAGCAAATTCATTTCTTTTGCAAATGTTTCATTAAGACCACTTATACTATGTGTTGTTGGAACTGGCTCTGATAGCTGATCTGGTGTAATGCCTGCTACTTTTAGGGCTTCCTCATCCCATTTTAAAGAATAGATATTAAACATTCCGGTCGCGGAAGCAATTGAGAAATCAATAATATATTTCCCAAATAACTTATAGAAAATATATTCCTTAATTGAAATAAATTTATATGATTTTGAAAATAACTCCGAATAATCATTTCTTAACCAAACTATCTTTGCAAGGGGGGCCATAGGATGAATAGGTGTCCCTGTTCGAAGGTAAATCTCATGCCCATTCATTTCTGTTTTTATTTTTTCAGCCCAGTCAGAACTCCTGTTGTCTGCCCATGTAATACATTCTGTTAAAGGCTTCCCATCTTTATCAACAGCAATGACACTGTGCATAGCTGAACTAAAAGATACACATAAAATATCTTTTGGCAAAACATGGCTTCCTTGTATCGTTTGCTTAATGGTATTTATCACTGCACGGAAAATTTCTTCAGGATCTTGTTCTGCTGTTTCCGGTGTTGGAGAAAATAAAGGGTATTCAATCTGATAATTTGATATAACAGTTCCATCCTTTGAATAAAGAACAGACTTAGCACTTGTGGTTCCAATATCTACTCCGATTACATATTTTGAATTCATTTCATTTCCTCCTTAAAAACACATATTTCATAGAAGTGAGACCACCTCATTCTATTATGGAATCAATCATGAAAATTTTTTTCATCCAGATTTAATTAAACTCCCTCGAAAAAATGAGGGAGTTTAATGATTAAACAAACATATTGATAATTAAAGTAATCCCAAATGCCACGAAAGATAGAATTGTTTCTAAAACAGTCCATGTTTTAAATGTTTCTTTCACACTTAATCCAAGATATTCTTTAACCATCCAAAAGCCAGCATCATTTACGTGTGAGAACATTAATGAACCTGCCCCGGTTGCAATTACTAATAACTCTAGGTTAACACCTGACATATGTTGTACAATCGGTGCAACGATACCTGCTGCTGTAGTAAGAGAAACTGTAGCAGATCCTGTTGCAATACGAATTAATCCTGCAATGAAGAATGCTAGAACAAGTGGTGATAATGATAAACTATGTGACATGTCTGCAATTGTGTTTGCTACGCCACTATCAATTAGAATTTGTTTAAATCCGCCACCAGCACCAATAATTGCAATAATTGAACCGACTGGAAGAAAACAATCTTCTACAAGTTTCTTAATACCATTTTTATCAATACCTTGGCGAATACCAAAGAAATAAAATGCTGCAAAACAAGCAATTAAGAGCGCAATAAGCGGGCTTCCGATAAAGATAAAGAATTTATTAATTCCTCCAGTTAGCCCCATGTAAGGAGAAAATACCGAAAGAAGTATTAAAATAACTGGTAGTAAAATAATGAAGAAAGAAATCCCTGTTCCTGGCATGTTTTTTGCAGCCATATTGACTTTAATTAATTCTGGTTCGTTTTCCGGTGTAACGCGTTTATGAACCCATTTAGCAAAAACAGGGCCTGCAATAATTGCTGATGGAATAGCAACGATTAAAGAATATAATAGAACTTTGCCAAGGTTTGCATTGTAAATACTAATTGCTGCAACTGCACCTGGATGCGGTGGCACTAAACCGTGAACAATGGATAACCCTGTAATCGCAGGAAGTGCAATAAGTAAGATATTTTGTTTAGAAGTTTTATGAATCGAAATAACCAAAGGTAAAATAATTAAAATACCAACTTCGAAAAATACTGGGATTCCAATAATAAATCCTGCTAAAAGCATTGCCCATGGAAGAAACTTAATTCCAAATTTCTGAACAAAGAAATCAGCAATTCGAACTCCAGCTCCTGATTCAGCCATCATTTTCCCTAAAATAGTCCCTAATGCTAGAATTCCAACCAAGTGGCCTAAAGCACCACCAACACCAGTTTCAATTCCACTAACTATTTTATCCATTGATAAGCCTGAGAAAATAGCGAGAAATAAGCTAGCCACAGTTAAGCTAATAAATGCATGCCACTTAAACCATGAAACGCCCAAGATAACGATGATAATTGCTAAAAACGTTATAAATAAATGATACATCTGTAAATTCCTCCTGTAAACATTTTCAAAAGTTCTGTTAGAGATAGCTTTTGATTATTCTCCTGGATTTAACACTATTCCTCAAAAAAATTAACTCCCTATTATTTTGGCCAAATAATAGATGAAAGCACTTTCAAATATTACTATCATTATATGAAAAAAAATTTCTTTTTTCAAGATGATTTAAGAAAAAAAATTTGGTAATTAGAATTAGTAAAGAAAACTCGCTGATTGGCGAGCCTAAAAAGGCAATGACAGAGGCGTATTTGCACTTATTCAATTTGAGTTTGAATATTTATAAACGAAAGTTACTTACTTTAGCATATTAACAAAGTTTAACCTTCCTAATAAACCGATAAAAACGAATGCAGTTCGCCACATTCGTTATCTGGAAATAAAATTATCAAAAAAAAAAACACCTTTTTATCCATGGTAAGTTGGTAAAAGATGTTTTTAAATATTTTCAGGAATTAACCTTTTTTCTTTCAATAATAGCATCACACTTCACAATCATAATATTTAATGCAATCAGAAGATCAATTTCAAAAAACTCATGGACCTGAAGCTTTTTCCCACTACTATCTTTAAAAATCCTTACTTTAGGGCGCTGCGGATATTTTTTATTGTAACCGATCACAACCCCTGTTTCTCCTGTATTTAGTTCAACAGTTACACCAATAGGATAAATTGCCACTGCATTTTTAAAGGTTTCTACCACTTTACTATCATACCTTATAAAGGATCGTCCAACTATGACCTCCATCGCTTCATGTGGTAGTAGAGACTTATGAGTAATTAAATGATCAAAAGCTTCTGCTATAGAAATAATTTTTGGAAACAGATGGATCTCCGTACCCTTTAATCCCCTTGGAAAACCAGTTCCATCAAAATTTTCATGATGTTGGTATGCACAATGGGCAATCAGAAGATGGAACTCCGATTCTTTTCTCAACATCTCAAAACCCACTTCTGGATGCCTTTTCCAACTATCTTTATTATTCTCCGCTTCCTCTTTTTTAAGATTATCTTTAGATTTAAGTTTGCCTATATCATGAAATAAGGCTCCGAGCCCCAATATATGTAATTCGCTATCCTTAAGCCCCATGTGCTTACCAATAGAAAGTGCATACAAACTAGTGTTTACCGAATGTTCGAACAATTCATCTAATGAAAACTGCATATGGCTAAGTAAGTTTAATAAATGTTTAGATGAATTCATCTCTTTCATTATTTTTTCAAAGACATTATTTAAGTCCTTTATTAACCCAACACGACCAATAGTCTTGTTTTTGCTAACCTTGCCTTCTTTTAGGTTACTAAATACTTCATTCAATTTCGAGGCTGTTTCAAAACGTAGATTAGTAGAAATATTGTCATTCACTTCAACATCATTTGTTATTTCTGATTTAACATATACGTAGTGTATATTTTTAGCTTTCAATCTATGTATAAATGATAGTGTGAGTACACTACCTTCATTTAATAAAATACGGCTATTCTGATCGAATAAAGGCTTTGCTAGTATTAAACCTTCTTCACAGTTATGAATAGAAACCAGCCTCAAAGCGCCCACCCCATTACAATGCTTAACTATATAGGAAAATATTCCTCACTTTATTATTATTTCTATTACTATTATTGTCAATGTAATAAATCAATATATATAAAGAAAACTTGGCTATCGCCAAGCCTCAAGGCGCCGGCGATAGCCTAGTTGCCCTTATGCACTAGCAGAATTTATGGATATAAATTCTGCTTAGCTAAAAAAACGATAGGTACATACACCTATCGTTTTTTAAAAATATTAAACTGTATTCGTTCGCATCCATTAATCTAATCGATTACCATTTCTCTAAGTTTCTTAGCTGCCTCTGACATCACTTTCAATTTTTCAAAGGCAATGGAGTCACTATTCATCGGCCGTTGCGCAAATGTGCCGAAACCACAATCGGGATTTAGAAAAATTTTTTCATCAGGCACATATTTTCTGACGTCTTGAAGGTTAATAAGTGATTGAAGCTGCACCTTGGCTTAGGAACTCCACTAATTTAGCTCCGCCAACAATGGTTGCGCCTTCAATAAGGCTTTCTTCTTCCAAATTCCTCTTTTTAAAGCAAGGACTGCACACCCATAATATTCCGCCCGCTTCAACAAATTGATCCATAAGTTGTTTTAATGGGGCAAAGCCTTCTTCATGAATCTCTTCTGCGAACCCTTTTGCTGCAAGATATGCTCCCTCAACATTTAGAAAAATAACTGTTTCTTGACCTGACGCAACTGCAGCATTTGCAACCACAAAACCTACTGTTGCTTTATCCGGATTGTTCATTGCATTTGTCATACTAACTAAAAATTTCCCAGCCATCATGAATTCCTCCACTTTTTTTACATAAGTTATGCCGTTTAAACAATAAATTTTTGAAGCCTTCAGCCCTTTTCAGGAGGCTAAATTGTGTATTTTTCAATATAGTAATAACTTGTTTCTCCTAAATCTTTTTGTCCCAAGAACCTCTGACTTTGCAATCTGCACCAAGCTGGAATATCTTCACGGGCACCCTTATCATAGGAAATTACCTCAATAATCTGCCCTTGTTCCATCTTTTTCATTGTAAGAAACAAATTCATAATTAACTCTCCACAACCGGTTGGGCCAGCATCATAAATCAAGTCTGGAACATATTGATTTATCATTGTGCATTTCACCACCTATTTCATCACCATTTTTTGGTTCTTTTATTAGACTCCACTTTATTATAAAAAAATGGTAATCTTATATAAATACAACTTATCTATTAAACCAATCATATATAATTGGTTTTTCCGATAATAAAGGGAGATTTCCAATGGATTTGCATCAACTATATATATTCACAAAGGTTGTTGAACATAAAAGTTTTTCTAAGGCTGCTGATGACATTTTTTTAAGTCAATCAACGGTTAGCACACATATTCAATCGTTAGAAAAGACATTAAATGTTAAACTTTTTGATCGTGTTGGGAGAGAAAGTATTCTTACTCCATACGGAGAGCGTTTGTATGACTGGGCCCTTAAGATTCTAAAGTTAAAGGATCAAGCATTACTCGATTTGAATTTTGGAATGACAGAGTTTCGTGGAGCTATAAGACTTGCAGCAAGTTCTGTGCCAGGGCAATTTATTATTCCAAAGATGGTTGGGAAATTCAGAGAGAAATATCCGAATATTACCTTTCATATTAACCAATTTTCTTCAAAGATTGTTTCAGAAAAAGTTCTGAGCGGGTCTGTGGATTTTGGAATCTTAGGTGAAAAGTACGAAAATGACAAGCTGCATTATATTCCATTATTAAAGGAAAATTTGGTTCTCGTATCCTCTAATCAAGTTGATATACCAAATCCTGCAAACATTCAAGAAATTATAAAGCATCCATTTATAATGAGAAATTCTGATTCAGGAACAAATGCCATTCTTGAAAGATTTTTTAAAAAAAGGCAAATCTCAAAAGATCAATTGAATATTATCGCTTATACAGACAGCAGCCAGAGCTTAATTCAGTTCGTCATGCAAGGCATTGGTATTTCAATTATTTCAGAAATTGCAGCAAAGGAATACTTTTCTAACAATTTAATCAAACTTCATCAGATTGAAGATTTCATTGACGAACGGTACTTCTACCTTGTTTATAATAAAAGTAGAACACTCTCATTAATAGCGAAATTATTTATTAAAGATGCCAAAGAGTTGGTTTAGCATCTAAATGAAGTTGTAGGAAATGCATAATGGTAAACAATAAATAACTAATGAAATAACAACTGACATTTTGTTTTATTATTTTAGTAAAACTAGTTTATTAGTTGTATGTTTTTCAACAAAATAAAAAGTACTGAGCGATCGCTAAGTACTTTTACTTTGTTAAACTAGTATTTCCTTTATTAAGATTGATGGGCTTTCTGCTAAATCAATTTCTTCACTATTATGAAGAAACCGAACAACAGGTCGATGTAAATGTGATTTTATGCCAATGACAATAGCTCTTTTATCATTGCTTAACATTACCTTTGTTCCTGGAATATAGGAGGGTACACTATTTAAGAATGCTTCAACCACTTTTCCTTTATATTCAATTTCATGTTTGGTCATTATGAATTCCAATGCTTCATGGGGTAAATATGTCCCATTTGAAATTAATCTTTCATATATATTAGCGATGGCACAAATCTGTGGAAATTCAAGAAGTTCATCTCCGCTTAGTCCTCTCGGATATCCCTTCCCGTTTAATTGCTCATGATGCTGATAGGCAATATGGGCTGATAATAAACTAATTTCTCGCTGTGCTTTAATCAATTCAAAACCCTTTTGTGGATGTTCCTTTTGTTCGTTGGAAACTACTTTTCCAATGTCATGTAACATTGAACCCAATGCAAGATCTCGTAATTGAGAATTTGTATAATGGAGTTTCTTAGCTGTTTGAATGGTCAACAATGTTACGTTTACAGAATGCGCATAATTTTTAAGTTCATCTGCTACAGAGGATGATGGTATCAGAAAAATTGTTTTTCTTTTTGTTACTTCATGAATGATTTTTACAACAGCCTTCTGCAATTCGATTATATTTATAGTTTTCTTTTTTTCTGCTAATTGGTATGCTTTTTGAACAACGTCAATCATATCCATCCATGTTGGCATATCCACCATTTCATCCATCGTAATTCCTATTGATTCTGCATCCTCAACCATTAAAGTAGAAATGCCCATACTTTGGATTCTATTAATTAACTTCGGATGTATCGTTCTACCTGAAGCTAATAACACTCTTCTCATTCGATCGTATATAGGTCTTGCTAATTGCATTGTCTCATGATCATATTTCGAAATTTCGATAAGCTGCATTATTAACTCCTTTTAAAATATCACTTAACTACCCAACTATATAAAGAACTATTTATATAGTTGGGCAGTTATTTTGAATACGATTGTAGACATCCTACTTATTTTAAATAATGACTGTTTTCACATAGATTGTTGTTTTTCGTACCTAGTCTAAAAACCCGAAATAGCAATAGTATCGTGCTCTTTTCTTAAAAACTTCCTATGGGTTTCATCGGTAAACTGGAATCCCATTCTAATTTAGGTTCAAATAGCAACAAAGTTTAAGAAAAGAGCCTTAATAATTTTTAAAAAAGAAATCCCGGTGCATCTCAGGATTTCCCATTTATATTAGTTAAATTTTAAATTTCTTTATTGAATCTTGTAGCTCTTCAGCCATATTTGCTAATGAAATAGCTGATGCTGCAATTTCTTGCATTGAAGCCAACTGTTCTTCGGTTGCTGCTGATACATCTTGGCTTTGAGCAGTTGATTTCAAAGCAACTTCTTCAATTACCCCCACTGTTTCAACAACTTGCTCTGCACCATGTGCCATTTGCTCGATGGAAGCTGTAATTTCTTGAATTTGAGTACTAACTATATCGACAAAGTGTTGTATTTGTTCAAATGATGATCCTGCATGATGAACAACTTCAATACCTTTTTCGACCTCTTTGGTTCCTTTATCCATTGATTCTACTGCATGTTTTGTATCCAACTGGATAGATGTAATTAGTTGACGTATGGTTTCAGTTGATTGAGAGGATTGTTCAGCTAATTTTCGCACTTCGTCAGCAACAACAGCGAAACCTTTTCCATGTTCCCCTGCTCTAGCAGCTTCAATCGCTGCATTCAAGGCTAACAAATTTGTTTGTCCTGCAATAGTAGAAATGACATCGGCAATTTGACTAATTTCCTGTGAGCGTTCTCCTAATGCATGAATAACTTCCCCTAAATTCTTAACAGTCCCATTAATATTATTCATTTGGACGATTGACAATTGGATAGCTTGTTCCCCTGTTAAAACAATATTGGCTGCCTCAGATGAAGTGGTAGCAACACTTTGAGAGTTTACCTTAATTTGTTGAATTTCCTTAGCCATATTTCTGACAATTACGTTATTTTCTCTAAGTTTACTTGTTTGTAGCTCTGTTCCTGATGCTACTTCTTGAATAGAGTTCGCAACTTGCTCTGTTGCCATATTATTTTGCTCTGAGCTTGCCATAAGTTCTTCAGATGAAGAAGCTAGAAGATCAGACTTTTCACCAACATGATAAATTAAATCACGTAAAGAAACTAGCATTTTATTGAAGGCAATCCCAAGACTCCCTAGCTCATCAGTTGACTTTATTTCAATCTCTTGAGTTAAATCTCCTTCACTAACCTGCTCCGATATCCTTACTAATCTATTTAATGGGCGTGTTATCGATAATGTTAAAAGAATTGATATGGTTACCCCAATAGAAATGAAGATCGCGATTATTATTGACATTGATGTTAAAATTGGGCGCGTTGCATCTGTTACTTCACTCAGATTCATAGATCCTGCTATTTTAAATCCGGTTAATTTATTTGTATCATAAAACATCGATTTTTTCAGGCCATTATATTCATAGGAAAGTTGGCCACTTTGTTCATTAATAAGTATTTTAACCCAATCACCCTTTGCAGTCGAACCAACCTTCTCAGTCGGATGGACAAGATAATTCCCTTTGGAACTTAAGATTAGAGGGTATCCGGTTTCTCCAATTTTAATATCTCCTGCCATATGTTTCATGGCTGCTAAACTGAGATCAATTCCTACGACACCCGACCCATCTTTTAATTCTTGGGCTACAGTGATTAATACTTGGCCCGTTGCAGCATCCAAATAAGGTTCTGTAACGATAGCTCTTCCATTTTTTTCTTTTGCCTCTTTGTACCAAGGTCGTGTTCGTGCATCATACCCAGCAGGCATTTCAACAGTTGGACTAATTAAAAACTCCCCTGATTCATTGCCAAGATACATTGATACAGCATTAGAGTGAATCTTCATATATTGATCAAATAAAACGACTGTATTCCCTTTTTCCTTCACCGCTAAGGATTCGACATTTAGTTTATCGGCAAAAAAGGCAACATCCTTAATATTTGAATTCATGAAGTTATTTAAATAAACATTTAATACGTTTACATTCTCTTTTGCACCTATTTCAATTTTCTTGGTGATTTCTTTTTTAGCACTATTGTAAGAAATGAAACCAATCAATAGGGTTGGTACTAATAAAATAAATAAAAATGACCATATTAATTTTTTCTTAATTGTAAAATGAAATATATTATTTCCTTTTTTCGTTTGTTTTTCCACGTTTAGGACCCTCTCAGAATTTAATTTAAAATAAAATATTATTCTAATATTATTAATATCGGATAGATTTATTATTTTTTTATAATTATTTTCATAAAATAAAAAGGGATTGTTCTCTAGCGCTTTAAAACGCTAGAGAACAATCCCTTTCAATTACTTATTTTAACTTCGCAGCAATATTTTCTGTTAATTCTTCCACTAATTCAGGAACAGACGTTTTCAAAACATTATTTATTACCCGCCCCATGATTCCTTCGGCGATAATATCTAGGTATCCGGTCATTCTAGTCTTATTTTTTTCTATAGCCACTGCTTCAAAATATCCTTTTCCAGCAAAATTATCTTCCAAACCCTTTAAATCAAAAGTAACCTTGGTAGGCTCAATCCATTCTTTAATCGTGACCATTAAACTAACTTTCTTTTTCATAATACCAATGTCAGCAAAAAATTCCCATGTAGACTGTCGGTTATTAAATTTTTTATGTCGTATATAACCAGGTACAAGTGGCGCCCAATTATCCATATTTTTAACAAAGGCCCAGATGTCTTCGATTGGTAAATCCAACTCAACTTGGTGCATCCCACTTGGCATTTGAATTCCTACCCTCCATTGAATGGTAAAAAACCTTCTATTTTATATGGAAGGTCTTTTTTAAAGGTATATGTTATTGGCTCGCTTTTTAGAATGGCTCCGTTAAATTTGCCTGTTGATTTCCATTGCAGGATTCTAAGCCTTCTGCTCCAATCAACATAGTCGCAAAATCAACAATGAACTTTAACACTGCCTTTAGAATAAAAAGAGGCATTCCCTAGGCATTTTAAAGCACCAGGAAATCGCCCCTTTCTACTAGCAAAGAAATTTATTAATCCGTTCTGCAGCTTCTGCCAGAACTTCTGTTGGCTGAACCAAAGCGATTCTTACGTACCCTTCACCAAGTTCTCCAAAAGCATCACCAGGAATTACTGCTACTCCTGCTTTTTCAATTAATTCAAATGCAAATTTCCGGGAGGTCCATCCTACTGGAATTTGAGCCCAAATAAACATCGTAGCTGGAGACTTTGGAACCTTCCAGCCACTTTTAGCAAGCCCTGACATTAAGGTGTCTCTACGTTTTTCATACTCTCTTTTCTGCATATTTAGCGAAGTGAAATCTGAGGTTAGGGCCACTTCAGCAGCTTTTTGAATCGGATAAAAAATTCCATAATCAATATTCGATTTAAGGGCTGCAAGAATTTGAAGTGCCTGCTCATTCCCAATTGCGTAACCAATTCGGCAACCTGCCATATTGAATGTTTTTGAAAGAGAATTAAATTCAATCCCTACCTCTTTTGCACCCGGAATTGACATAAAACTAATCTGTGGATGATCATCAAAAATTAATTCAGAATAAGCAAAGTCATGTACTACTAGGATGTTATGAAGCTTAGCAAACTCAATTACTTTTTCAAAAAAACCTTTGTCAGCCAGTGCCGTTACAGGATTCCCTGGATAGCTGATGATCATCATTCTTGCTTTCTTAGCAATTTCTAATGGAATTTGATCTAGTTGCGGAAGATACTGATTTTCTTGTAGAAGTGGCATTGGATATATTATTCCTCCTGCCAGGGTCACACTTGCTTCATAAATAGGATAACCCGGGTCAGGAACTAAAACATAGTCGCCTGGGTCAATCATCGCAGTGGCTAAATGTGCAAGTCCATCCTGCGAACCCATAAGCTGAAGGACCTCTTTAGAGGGATCTAAGTCAACAGAATATCTCTCTTTATAAAAATAACAAACAGCTTCATTGAACTCAGGCATTCCTTTCAACATATAACCGTACCTGCTCGTGTCATTCGCATACTTTACAAGCGCATCCACCACAAAAGATGGGGGCTGGAAATCTGGACTTCCAACGCTCAAATCAATAACATCCATTCCATTTTTAATGGCTTCTTGTTTTCGATTGGAAACTTCCGTAAAAATACTAGTTGTTAACTTTTGAATTTTTTTAGATGCAACGAGATTCATAGTCATACACCTCTATATTTTCATTTTTGTAAAATAATACTTATACTTGAAAATATAGACTTTTTTCAAAAAATTTCAAGGATTATAAAAGATTATACTTATATTTTTTCGAATAATTAAAAACTATTTAACTAGTTCTTTTACTTTCGCAATACTAATCCCTGTCGTTTCTTCAAAATCAAACAAGCTGGAAGGCATATCCGTAAACCTTTCTAATTCATTGTAGGCAGGAATACCGTGATAAGACATATCTAGGCCTTCGTCTTCCTCTCTTTCAGCTGCACGGTAACCAACCGTTTGCTGACAAACCTTCGCTATAGCTACACCGCCAATTATCCCCCAAATCACAACTACCACAGCGCCTAATACCTGCACTTTAAATAGTGAGAAGTCACCTGTAGTTATAAGACCATTAGAAGAATCGAATAGTCCCACTGCAATAGTTCCAAATACTCCATTGAAGCCATGTACTGCCACAGCTCCAACAGGATCATCTACTTTTAAATTATCAATCAATAATGTTGCATAAATAACGATCAACCCACTCATTCCACCAATAACAATTGCACTCCATTGAGAAACAAAGGCACATCCCGCAGTTATTGCGACCAATCCGGATAGAATTCCATTTATGGTCATACTCGGATCAGCTTTCCCATATTTTTTTAGTGTCATCATTAAAGCAACCATACCACCACTTGCACCTGCTAACATGGTATTAATAGCGACTGGCGCAAGTGAAGCATTTGATGCATCAAGCGTGCTTCCAGCATTGAAGGCAAACCAACCAAACCATAAAATAAATGTACCTGCTGAAGCTAACGGAATATTACTTGGAGCAAATACGTTGGCACTGCCATCAGAATTAAATCTTCCTTTTCTCGGACCTAGAAACTTTGCCATCGCAAGAGCAGTAAAGCCACCAACCGCATGAATGGCTGCAGAACCCGAAAAATCTTTCATTCCTAATTTTGCTAGCCAGCCATTGCTATTCCATATCCAATGCCCTGATATAGGATAGATAAAGACGGTAATCATCACTGCCGTCACGATATATGCTTTAAAATTCATTCGTTCAGCTACTGCACCCGATACAATGGAAATACATGCAACAGCAAATCCCATTTGAAAGAGGACATAAGCTGTCCCAGGTAATTCGACCGGCAAGGAGATCATTTGTGGACTGCCAAAAAGACTTGTACCGATGATTCCCAAGTAATCTTTTCCAAACATGACTCCAAAGCCAATCATCCAAAAGGCTAAGGCTCCAATTGTTAAATCAACAAAAATCTTCATCGTTACGTTAACTGCATTTTTTGTTCGAACTAATCCTGCTTCAAGTAAACTAAATCCACCTTCCATAAATAAGACCATCGCCGATGCCATTACAATCCAAACGGTATTTAAGTACATTAGCTCCATCGCTATCCCCTTTCCTGATTAGCCAAATCATCAATACTAGAGTCAGACGCACCAGTGCGAATATTGTATGCTTCCAAAATGGGGTAAACATAAATTTTTCCGTCCCCATCTTCCCCCGTTTGAGCTGTTTTAATAATTGTTTTAATGGTTGGCTCCACCATAAAATCTGATAAAACAATCTCCAACTTTACCTTAGGATGGAGAGTTACCTTATAACTTTTCCCTCTGTACACACCTTCTGTATCTCTCTGCTTCCCTCGACCAACAACTTGAGAAACTGTGAATCCAGTTATGCCAATATTTTTTAGCCCTTTAATCGTTTCTGTAATTTTCTCTGGTCTAATTATTGCTTCAATTTTCTTCATTTTTGTGTTTCAGTCCTTTATGTTAGTTTTTCTAACATGGTATGTAACGAATTATAACAGAAGATAGATCAGTGTCAATGGAACAAAATAAATTTTCAGATTACTGGCTTCAGAATTACAAGTTACAAATTTTATTTATTAATATTAACTTTTAAAAAACTTTTATTTTAAGTTATAGATTTTTCAGTTTTTTTATGCGAAAATAATAACTTAAATTATATAGTTATATAGACCTATTAGTAATCTATTACACACTGGAGGATTCATATGAAATTTGGTTTAACGGGGAAAATTACAACAATTGTCATTCTATTATTCACAATCAGTTCTATACTTGTTACGTCGTTTAACTATACAGCTAGCTACAAGCAAGTGGAGAAAGCAGCAGGGGTTGAACTTGATGGCTGTGCTAGTATTACCACAGGGATTATCAACACTGAAACACTAAAAGCCGCGATAAACGGAAATGCCTCGAAAATAAAAGAACTAGAAAAAGAAGTAAGTTGGACCGTTAAAAAGAAACAAATTTTTCAAGATGCATACATCTTAGACTTTAACGGGAAAATTTTAGCCGCTGATCATTCACTTCAGTCCCAGGGGTTTAAATCTGGGCAAACCTTTTATATTGATAAAAAAGCAGTTAATATGGTTATACAAATGAAGCATCCAGCCTATTCGAAGGTTTATACATATGGTGGTATTAAGCGTATTACAGGGTACGCTCCCATTTTTGAAGATCAGGATCCATCCAAACAGATAATCGCCATCAATGCTATTGATTTTGACGCAAAGATTATTACTGAAAGAACTTGGGAAATGGCAAAAGGAACTCTTTTATTGCAAATTCTTATCCCCATTATTGCAGCAGCCATTACGATTTTCTTTGTCCAATCAGCCATATCTCCTTTAAAAAGAATAAGCTCCCATGTGAAAGATGTTGCTGGAGGCAATCTGAAGGTGGAAGCCATTGAAATAAAATCTAGAGATGAAATTGGCCAGTTGGGTTATGATTTTAATAAAATGGTCGAAAGTTTAAAATTAGTGATCGAAAAAGTCCTATATAATTCTGAAAATGTCGCCTCGGCTGCAGTTCAATTAGCAGCTGGAACTGACCAGACCTCCCAATCAACTTTGCAAATTTCAGAAGCTATTCAAGAGATTGCTCTAGGTGCTGAACAACAAGTGGAAAATTCAATAGAAGCCAATCAGATTGTATACATGATTAGCCAAGAAATGGGCAAGATTGTAAAAATGATGAAAAATGTACATTTTTCATCAAAGGGTGCTGCTACAACCGCTGAACACGGGAACACCGTTATTCAAAGTGCCATTGTTGAAATGGCACATATAAACGAATTTTCCGAGTCCATTTCTCACTCTGTCGAGAATTTGCAAACTAAATCTCAAGAAATTGGAAAGATCGTTTCCTTGATCCATTATGTAACCGAACAAACAAATCTACTTGCCTTAAACGCATCAATCGAATCAGCAAGAGCAGGCGAACACGGAAAGGGATTTGCGGTGGTTGCACAGGAAGTGCGTAAATTAGCGGAGCAATCAAGCCATGCTGCCCAGCAAATAGGCCATATTTTAACTGAAGTTCAGCAAGAAATTTCTTCAACCGTTGCTATTTCGAATCAAAGCTATAATAGTGTCAAAAGTGGAATAGATACAGTCGAAAAAGCTGGGGAATCCTTTCATCAAATACTTGACTCTGTTTCAGGAATATCCACTCAAATTGATGAAGTATCCAATGCTATTAAACAGATAGATGACGAAATGCAAATGGTTACTGCATCTTTCCAGAAAATTGAAGCCATTTCCCATAGTGCTCATGATCGTGCAAAAAATATTGCTAACGAGGCCCAACAACAAACAGCTTCAATGGAGGAAATTGCCTCATCAACAAACCTATTTGCGAAAATGGGTGAGGATTTGAAAGAGGCAGTGGATAAATTTAGAGTTTGAAGCTAAAAAATACTAGGCAAAGAAATTAGGCCTTATTTATGTGGTTTTTTAGAAAAAAGAAGTTCTTTTTAAACGAAAGTCATTGCCATTGTTGCGTTTCTGCATTAGTATATATTTTAATATTCAGTTAATAATTGACGCAGCTTTGGGAGTGGATTGGATGATTAAAGTATTTCGTTACCTGTTATTTTTCTGTGGTTTAGTTTGTTTTGGGTTGGGAAGCGCTCTTGCTGTAAAAGTGAAATTTCTCGGCTTACACCCTTGGGATGTACTAAATGTTGCACTATTTCAGCACTTTGGTTTAACGATCGGAACATGGTCAGTCATTTGTGGACTTTTCCTTGTTTCTATTTCCTTAATTGTGAACCGAAAATATATTAATATCGGTACATTTTTAAATGCTTTAATGATCGGACCTATTATGGACTTCTTTCTTTGGACAGATATTCTTCCTAATCCAACCCATTCGTGGGTTGATTATCTGATTCTCCTTAGTGGAATTATCATTACAGGGATTGGTGGGGGAATGTATGTTGCAGCCGGAATTGGTGCAGGGCCAAGAGATGGGTTTATGCTTTTCATTTCTGATAAAACAAAATTAACCGTTAGCCAAGCACGGATCACAGTCGAGAGCCTCGTCTTAATTGTAGGTTATTTTTTAGGTGGTCCTGTCTTTCTTGCAAGCTTCGTTTATACTTTTATCCAAAGTCCAGTGTTCCATCGTTCATTAAAGCTTTTTAATAGAGTCGTAGATCGTGTTGCTGAGAAAAAACTAACAAAGGGGATTATTTATTCCGAGAAGTTCTAAATACACCAGTGTTAATTAAAAAAAGGCATCCTATTCTCAAGAATAGATGCCTTTTTTTACTAAACTATCCTTATTATTTTCACAAACATAGCTACCACGGTTATCAATTTTCAACAGTTTAACACCCATCATGGGAAACTCTTGCTTTAGCGATTGGACCAACTGTGTTCCTTTACCATCTTCTGTAAAACAAAGAATAGTCGGGCCTGCACCGCTTAAGGCAACTCCAAATGCACCTGATGATTTAGCATAACTTTGAATCTCATCGTAAAAAGGTATGAGTGGCTTTCGAAACGGCTGATGGAATAAATCCTGTTCCATCATTTTACCAGCCAAACTCCAATTTTCACTGAGGAGTGTTGCAACTAGAATATTTGCTTTTGCAGATGCCTGGACAGCGTCATTGTAGGAAAAAGTAGTTGGCAATACTTCACGTGCCACTTTCGTCAGTAATTCTTCTTGTGGAATTACAGCAACAATCTCAAGTTGGATCGTTGGAAATGAGACTATTTCAACCTGATTTTGTTGATAGCAACCAATGACAAGCCCCCCAAAAAGTGAAGCGCCAGCATTATCAGGGTGGCCTTCCAATTCGGTTGCAAATAAAAGTTTATCATGCTTTGTTAATCCTAGGTTTCCAATTGTGTCCGCCAGTTCAATACCAGCAACAATTGCCGCTGCACTTGAGCCAAGCCCTCGTGCCAATGGAATGTCACTTTTCATTTCAACTTTACATGGGTGCAGTATTTTTCCATATCTAGTAGCAACTTGCTTAGCAACCTGACAAATAAAATGTTGTTCATCTCCTGGAAACTGTTCTAATTCTCTTGATTCAGTAATGAACTCCCATTTATCATTTAGTTCCACTTCTAAAGTTAAATACAAGTCAACTGCCAATCCGATTGAATCAAAACCAGGACCTAGATTGGCTGTGCTTGCTGGAACCTGAATGATGAATCGTTCTTTTAGAGTCATTGTCGAACAACTCCTCTTATATGTTCAGCAACTGCTAACTCATCATTTGGGAGTTGTACAGGTTTTAATAAACTACTAGCAATTGCAGTATCTGGATCCTTCAAACCGTTACCCGTTAGCACTGCAACAATTCTTGCTCCTTTTGAAATCTTTCCATTAGTAATGCTTTTAAAAATTCCCGCAAGTGAAGCACATGATGCTGGTTCAGCAAAAATCCCTTCCACTGCAGCCATTTTCTTATACGCGGCGATGATTTCTTCATCTGTTACTTCATCGATCAAACCTCTTGATTCATCCCTTGCATTTACTGCTAATTGCCAGCTCGCAGGATTACCAATTCGAATGGCTGTTGCAATTGTTTCGGGACTTTCAAAGACCCGATTGTGGACAATTGCTGCCGCGCCTGCAGCTTCAAATCCAAACATTCTTGGCAGTCCAGTACCCTTTTTAGCTGCATACTCTTTAAATCCTTTCCAATATGCACTAATATTTCCAGCATTTCCAACTGGAATGGCCAAGATATCTGGTGCACAACCTAATTGATCACAAACTTCAAAGGCAGCTGTCTTTTGGCCTTCTAAACGATAAGGGTTGACAGAATTGACCAATGTAACAGGCTCACTTTCACTGATATGACGAACCATATTTAAAGCTTCGTCAAAGTTCCCGTCAATTGAAATGATTTCCGCCCCATACATCATTGCTTGCGCAAGTTTACCAAGAGCAATTTTCCCATTCGGAATGACAACAATACAGTTTATCCCTGCTCTAGCTGCATATGCGGCAGCAGCAGCAGACGTATTTCCAGTGGAAGCACAAATGATTGTCTTGCTTCCTTCTTCAACAGCTTTTGCCACTGCCATAACCATTCCACGATCCTTAAATGATCCAGTTGGATTTGCTCCTTCCACTTTCACAAAAAGTTCAACATCCAATTGTTTAGAAATCTCTTCAAGTTTAATTAATGGAGTATTCCCCTCATTTAATGTAAGGATAGGTGTCTCGCTATTTACAGGTAAAAATTCTTTATAAGCTTCTAATAATCCTGGCCATCTCATATCGAATTCCTCTCTACTCTGTATGAACTTTTTATTTCTTTCACTGCATTCATATCTCTTAATTGCTGCATAATATGCTGATAGTTCGTTAAGGAAGCACGATGTGTCACCAAAACAATTTCTGCTACTTCATTTTTCTTTACTGGCAGCTGCAATATCTTTTCAAAGCTTATGCCATATTTAGCAAAAACTGTTGTGATATCAGCAAAGACACCAACCTCATCTTGGACATGGAGACGAATAAAATACTTTGCGTACTTTTCATTATCTTCCTTTAAGTTTTTGAAATATTGTGGTGTGACCGCACTTCTGCCATTCACTTCCAATCGTAAGTTCTTCATAACTCCGACTAAATCGGAAACAACTGATGTTGCTGTTGGCAAGCTGCCAGCACCAGGTCCGTAAAACATCGTTTCACCAACAGCTTCCCCGTAAACGTAAACAGCATTATATTCATTTTGAACAGATGCAAGCGGGTGATTATCAGATAAGAATGTCGGCTGAACACTTACCTCTACTTTTTCACCTTCACGATGGGCATAGCCAATTAATTTCATTGTATAGCCTAGCTGTTTTCCATACCGTAAATCAGCTTCTGTAATATTGGAAATCCCACTAGCACTAACATCAGCTAAATCAATATTCATTGAAAAGCCCAATGTTGCTAAAATGGTCATTTTTCTTGCTGCATCCAAACCTTCCACATCTGCAGTAGGATCCGATTCAGCGAAACCAAGATCTTGGGCCTCTTTTAGAACATCTTCATAAGCACGACCTTCTTGGCTCATTTTTGTTAAAATATAGTTTGTTGTCCCGTTAACAATCCCCATCATTTTCGTAATCCGATCTGATGCAAGGCCATCTACTAAACCTCTTAAGATCGGAATACCTCCTGCAACACTAGCCTCATAAAATAAATCGCACCCATTTTCAGCAGCTACCCTTAGTAGCTCTGATCCATGCAACGCCATTAAATCTTTATTCGCTGTTACAACATGTTTTCCCTGTCTTAAAGCTTTAAGTAAATAATCCTTTGTTACTCCAACTCCACCCATGACTTCTATGATAATATCAATTTCCGGATCATCTAAAATATCATTCGAGCAAGTTGTTAGCATGCTCTGTTCCACATCAACTGATCTTAATTTTTCTAAATTTTGCACAAGTATTTTTTTTATAACCACAGGACATCCCACTTGGTGCATTAGCTTTTCTTGATGATCTTCAATAATAGTTACAACACCAGTACCTACTGTTCCTAATCCTAATAAACCAATTGAAATTGTCTTCATCATTACCCCTCCACCAAAATGTCTTTTTAATATGTACAAATGTTTTTATATAAAAGACATTATATGACTCTCCATATTTTTTTACAATAGTATAATTTAATGAAAAAAGCATGTAATCGCTTACTACGGCAGTATATATACATTTCTATTTTTCAGAAAAATTTTAAAAAATAATTATTTTATATTACCTATTTACAACATTAAAGGTGCAGTTGTAGAATATTCTTAAAATAACAAACTTTAGGAATGATTAGTAAATTAAAAGTGATGATGAAGACGGTAGTAAGAAAAAGCTGCAGAGAGCCGGTGGTTGCTGTGAACCGGTGCTTCTTTCTTAAAGTAGCCTCGCCAATTTGACAAGCCCCTTTAGGGCGATGACAGTGACGTAGCTAAAATACCCAGCCCTTCTGAACTGGCGTGCTGAAAGTAAAAATAGGCGCGCTCGGCAAAAACCGTTAAAAATTTGAGGTTGCTATTTTTAGCGGCAAAAAAGGGTGGCACCACGTATACCACGTCCCTTATAACAGGATATTTATTCTGTTATGAGGGGCGTTTTTATTTTTATAAAATGAGAAGGGAAGATGTTACTTATGCTATTAAATCAACAATATTTATTCACTCCTGGTCCTACTCCCATTCCTGATCGTGTAAAACATGCCATGAATCACCCGATGATTGGGCATCGTGGTAGTGCTTTTCCACAACTACTTGAAGACGTATCTACCCGGTTAATGCCCATTTTCGGTTCTGAAAATCCCGTCACTGTGATCGCGGGTAGCGGAACATCGGCTTTAGAAACCGCGGTTGCAAATGTAGTTGAGGAAAATGATGACGTTGTTGTAATTGTTACCGGTGCTTTTGGTGACCGCCTTGCCAGCATTTGTGAAGCCTTTGGTACAAACGTCCATCGTTTGAATATTGAATGGGGGAAAACATGCGCTCCTGACCAGCTTGAAGATTATCTGAAATCCCTTCAAAAGAAAATTAAAGTTGTGTTTGCCACCTATTGTGAAACCTCTACAGGTGTTCTAAACCCAATAAAAGAGCTTGGAAGGGTTACAAAAGAATTAACCAATGCCCTTTTTATTGTCGATGGGGTGAGTTGCATTGGGGCTGTTCCGGTTGATATGGCAAACTGGAATATAGATATCCTTGTTGCTGGATCACAAAAAGCATTGATGCTACCTCCTGGATTAGCGTTTGTTGCAGTCAATCAAACGGCCAAAGAGGTGATCCAAAACTGCCAATCAAAACGTTTCTATTTAGACTTAAACCGCTATTTTTCATCCTATGACAAAGAAAGATCTACACCTTTTACACCAGCCGTTTCCTTAATTTACGGAGCTCTTGAGGTTTGTAATATGATTGAAGAGGAGGGCTTTCTACACGTCATCAAACGACATCAGCTTTTAAGAGATATGCTACGCGTAGGGTTAAAAGCAATTGAGCTTCCGCTTTTAGTAACAGACGAAGAGGCATCAACTACCGTGACTGCTGTTAGAACCATTGACGAATCTTCTAAACAAATCAAAAAAGTACTACAAGAAAAGTTCTCTATTTCCCTTGGTGGAGGACAAAAGGCTTTGAAGGGTAAAATTTTCCGAATCGGCCATATGGGCTATTGCACCCCGTTTGATATTTTGAAAGTTTTAGGAAGTATTGAAATGGCACTTAACGGGTTAGTTGGTAGACAGGTATTAGGTATGGCAACGCAAAGAGCACAGGAGGTATGGATAAAAAATGTATAAAGTACTTGTTACAGACGGAATTAGTGACACTGGTCTAAAGAGCTTGTTTAATCATCCTGACTTTTTGATTGAGCGGCAGCCAACTATACCAGAGGAAGAATTAATTAAAATTATTGGGAAATACGACGCACTAATCGTTCGTAGTCAAACTAAGGTAACCGAAAAACTTCTCAAATTTGCGGACCATCTAAGAATTATTGCTAGGGCCGGTGTTGGAGTTGATAATATCGATGTGAACGCAGCAACTAAAAAAGGAATAATCGTTATTAATGCCCCTGGCGCCAATACGATTGCGGCAACTGAGCATACTTTAGCGATGATGCTATCACTAGCCAGAAAGATACCACAGGCATATGTAACGACATTGAACGGGAAATGGGATCGGAATTCTTTTAAAGGAGTAGAATTATACAAAAAGACACTTGGCGTCATCGGTATGGGGAAAATCGGAGTTGAAGTGGCTAAACGGGCCAAGAGCTTCGGCATGAACATTTTAGGATTTGATCCATATCTATCAGAAGAACGTGCCGAAAAACTAGGCATCACAAAAGCAAGCCTTGATAAGATTGCTAGTGAATCCGATTTTATAACCGTTCATACTCCGTTAACAAATGAAACAAGAGGATTAATCAATGAGGATTATTTAAGAAAAACAAAAAAAGGGGTCAGATTAATAAATTGCGCACGTGGTGGGATCATTGATGAAGAAGCATTGGTAGAAGCCATTCAGTCTGGTCATGTTGCGGGTGCAGCCCTTGATGTGTTCGAACAAGAGCCAGTTGCTAATCCTGAACTACTTCAAAATCCAAATATTATCATTACACCCCATCTTGGGGCCTCAACAGTTGAGGCTCAAGAAAAGGTTGCCGAAGAAGTAAGTGCAGAAATCATTGAAATCTTTGAGTCCGGATCCATCCACAATGCGGTAAATATGCCCCAAATGTCTGGTGAAGCACAGAAAAAAATGAAGCCTTATTTATTATTGGGTGATCAACTCGGAAGATTGGTCTTGCAATTATTCAAGCAAGCACCCGCTAAAATTGAGATTAACTACTACGGTGAACTTATTGTTGAGGATACTGACCTATTAACAAGAACGATGATTAAAGGGATTTTATCGCATCATTTAAGTGACTCTGTGAATCTAATCAATATTTTTCATTTATTAAAAGAACAGGGAGTTTCTTATAATGTTCAAAAAAATGCAGCAAATATAGGCTTTGCCAATTATTTAGAATTAATCGTAACCCAAGGAAATGAAACTGCAAGTATAGGGGCAACAGTTCTTAATGGCTACGGCGCAAGAATAGTAAAAATCAATGATTATCGAATAGATGTTAGACCAGAGAGAAACTTATTATATATTAAACATAAAGATATCCCAGGAATGGTCGGAAAAGTTGGCTCACTCCTTGGTGAATATCTAATTAATATCGGAACTATGCAAGTGGGTAGAAGCACAATTGGCGGCGAAGCCATCATGGTATTAACTCTTGATAAGAAACTGAAAGAAGATGTCGTTCAATCATTAACATCCATTAATGGTCTAGATGAAGCACAATTCCTTGAATTATCCACCGTCGATTCAATCTTTCCAGGACAAGTGGAGCTTGCAATGGCGGAAAGCTTGTAAATAAAAATGATAAGGGTGCCCAAGTAATAATTTGGGACACCCTTTTTTTATCTATTTAATAGAATCAACTAATTCTTTCACATCTAAAACTGTATCCAGAATATAGTCAGCTTCATGTTTTTCAAAGTCACTTCTTGCATCCCTGCCAGATAAACCAGTTAACACAGCAGCAAATTGGCAGCCCATCTTTCGAGCCGCAAGTAAATCTGCTAAAGAATCTCCGACAATTAATATTTCCTTACCATTTTCAATTGGTAATTTTCTTTGAATGCAATCCTTGACAGGAGAATTTTTACCAACTAATCCCAATAAATAGGTAAATGGGTGTGGCTTTGATAAAGAGATGTTTCCTGCAACTTCCTGTTGAGCCTTTAATACCTCATCGGCTGTTACAATATGGTTTTCATCAAAATATTGAAGCCAATCCAAATGTTGAAATGGTTGAATTGTTTCAAGCTCAGGACGGCCCGTCCCAATTCCAATAGAAATTCCCTTAGCCTTTAAAGACTCAAAGAATTGACTAATTTTCTCTGAAGGAGATAATGTCGTTTCGTTTGCTAAGAATCCCTTTTTACCAAGTTGCACAGATGGTCTGCCAGTCGAGGCCAATACATTCTCATCACCTACATACCATTCTTGTGAAACATGCTCACATATTGACCAAAGATTACTCTTTTCTTTAAAGATGGTTGTTTCTATACCCAACTTTTCTTTTGCTAGAACATCCAGATGGTTCATAAGACCTTGTTTTGTTTTTTCAGAACTCTGAAAATCAGGGATGAATGAATCAAAATCCATATGTACATTGTAATTGTTTAACACTTTTCCAATTTCGATTAACGTTTCTCTTTCGATTTCTTTGCTAAGCACCCTATTCAATAGTTCAAATTCACTATCTTTAATCTGTGTCAACAAGTGAATTAACTGATAACTAAATGTTAAATAAATCATATCCCAATTTGCATTAAGACCACATGATTTTAAAAACTTAAGTACTTTATCATTTTCAAAAACATGGGATCGAATCGTTGTAATTTCAGTTTCACTATAGTCTGTTTTGTATTCAACTGGTGATAATCCTAAGTAATTTTTACTAATCAACATTTCCCAAACAGTCAACCCAGAAGCATCAAAATAATGTTCTTCACTCAATAGTACACCATCAACATCAAATAAAATTGTCTTTATCATGTTCCGCTCCCCCAACTCCTAGCGTGCTTTTATACTTTAGTGTAACACGATATTGCAGAGAATTTTTATAAAGTTACTAAATTTACTTATTATCTTAGAATGAAATTTTAAAGATGGTTATTAATTTGGGCATCCCTCAAAATAGACAAGGCAGTGTGCTTCAAAGAATTATTTTATCTTTATTTTTCCCTTTTTACTGGTGAAAAGTTTTTCGATTGAATACCCAATTATAGTCCCTATTAGTCCCGTTAATAGACCATTGAATACAGGTGATTGAAAAAGAGGGAATGATTTCAAAATCTGAAAATGAAGGCCGAAAAACATCCCTAATCCTAAGCCATATAATGGACCAGTTAGCGAGGTCATTTTTTTCGGTTTTTTAATACCCTGTTCTTTCAAACCATTATTAATTTCGATTGCAGCGTTATATGCATGCCAAATATTATAAACATAAACAGATGGATAAAATAGACCATATTCGTAATTAACAACCGATCTAGCACGTTCAAACTGTCCTAAAAAAGAATAATAAATAGATAAGTTAAGATGAGAGAATATATTTAATGCTATTTCAAATAAAATTAGAATCAATCCAGTAATATAGTCCTTAATATAGAATTGCCCAAACCCGGGAATGAATACAGACCACAATGCAGCGGCCAATGGTGACCGATATGTACCTTTTGAATTTCCCAATCACACCAATCCTTAATTTAAAATGCAGCTAATAATCATATACATGTTTCTTTATTTTTTGATAAATTTCCAAATTTATACCATTTTCCAAAAAGACTCTTGATTTATTCAAATTGACAAGAAAGAACTAACACTCCAATTAACAGAGTGTCAAAATCAATGGTGCACTTTAACATAGTCAATGTAAAAAAGACGACTTAAAATTCAGCAATGAATTTTAGAGTCGTCTTTTTTAATGGCTGTTTTCGCATAGATTGTTATTTTTCGTACCTAGTCTAAAAACCCGAAATAACAATAGTATCGTGCTCTTTTCTTAAAAACTTCCTACTGTTTTCATCGGTAAACTGGAATCCCATTCTAATTTAGTTTCAACTAGCAACAAAGTTTAAGAAAAGAGCCTTTTTAATACAGCTATATATCCTTATTGAAAAAAAGAAAGTTTTTCAGTGCCCTCAAATAATATGGCTAGTTTTTTACTGTTATTTCGCAAATCGATGGTTCCCAATGGTTACCGTTACTTCACGAGAAAATATCCATTTGCTTACTGCCGTTCTTGGGTTATAGAAGAATAAAGATCCTTTACCTTGTCCCCCAAATGCTAATGCTTCATTTACTGCCGCTCTTGATGATGCATCGGGTGCATTATTGATAGACCCATTCTGAACAGGTGTAAAAGCAAAATAACCGTTCGATTTTTGATAAACTACTTCTTTTACTGTATTAGGGAAGTCTGGACTAGCTACTCTGTTTAAGATAACAGTAGCCACTGCAACCTTTCCTGCATATGGTTCGCCCTTTGCTTCTGCATTAACAAGATGTGCGATAAGATCTTTGTCTGCATCTGAAATAGAAGAACTAGGGATTACAATAGTATTTCCAGCATATAGAAGATTGCTAGTTGCATAATTTGTATTTTTTAAATTCGTCACTGGAACACCGAACTTACTTGCAATTTTCCAGTACGTATCACCTGTTTTTACTTGGTATGATGTTGTTGCAGCTTCAGAATGTATTGTCGAAGCACCAAATGAGATTGATAGTAATAACCCCGTTGCAAGTACTAGTTTTTTTATTTTATTCATAAATGCCTCCTAGTAGTTGTTTTGTTTGTCTCTACTACTAGGCTATCAGCTGTAACATACCGTTTCATTGACCAAAAAATGGTATTACATGAAAAAATGCTAAGATCCCTGCCCTTAAGCTATTAAACTACATACTGGAATTACCCACCAATCTACTTTTACTTCCTAATAAAAACATTATTACCAAATTAATGATCCATTATTACGTTATATTTCAGGAGTATCTCATCGTTGACCCATAACTCCGACCGTTTCAAATAAAAAGGGACATAACAGTGAAGTTATGCCTATTACCACTATTTATTTCTTCTTTCGAGAAGCCACGAATGCTGATGCCGACAATGCTAGCGCAACAATCGACAAAATTAGTGGGAATGAATTAGTTTTTCCTGAATTAGGTTTCACGTCGGTCTTTGTCTTATCTTTGGTTTGTGGCACAGCCTGTCCTTGCTGCTGGTCCCCAGCTGTAGAAACAACAATATCTGTTATAGAATGTGGCGATTCTGATCCTTCATCTCCGGTCCACTCAACCACACTACCATCTTTGTAATACTGATAAGCATCCCATGTAACCTTTTGTGCACTATTTGGGTTCTTAGCTACAAAAACAAACTGTTGAAATTGGCCTGGTAAGATCCCTTTATCGGTTGATTCGAATGTAATAGCTGAGACTTTTCCATCAGAATCCTTTTGGCTAGAAAAATTCCAACCTGCCACTGGCTGAAAGGAATCGAATTCTACCCCTGATGGCATTTTTAAGGTGAATTTGGTTGAAGCAACTTCTTTTTCAACCGGAACCTTAACCGTATACGTTTCCTCTTCTCCAGTCGCAGACGTTTTTGGATTAACTTCTACATGGGCACTTGCCACACTGCTAAATAAACCGAAAATTATCACTGTAGCAAAAGATATTTTTGTTATCATTTTTTTCATTTTAAAAACACCTCTAATTATTTATTGACTGCCTACAACACAAGTAAAATCGGTATCTAAGGCTTCCAATGATTTTGTTAAAACATGAACATGAACATTCCACTTACCGGTCATATTGAAATACATTCCTCGATCCTTAAAATGCCCCTCTGCCACTTTCGGAATGTTGACGGTATATTCTCCCATATCCATTCTTTGCGTAGAAAATGTTAGAGAGACCTGTTGGACTTCAGTCAATGGCTTTCCAGTTTTGTCTTTTAGGATGACATCAAATGTATTTTGTCCAATCACATTTGGGCCAACTTTAACCGTGACTGTATCTTTATTATTAAAACTTTTTGTTTCTTTAAAGGGTCCCAAGGAGGACGCGGCAGTTGGCAAATTTGTTAAAATGACAGCAAGCACAAGAACAATTACCCCTGTAGCTAACTCGCCCCATAAAGTACTACCCCATTTTTCCGCTCCACTCTTTCTTCCTTTTGAAGAATTCAGCCATGCAAAAACCAACATAATGAAGAAAAGAACTACCTTACCTATTAACACCCGCCCATAATTAGTATAAAAAAGCGCGTGAAACGTAGGAATATATGTCAAACTAAGATATACACCTGAAATAACTAAGAGGAAAACCAATACCTTTCCCCAAGTAGAAAATCGTCGGACAATCTGCTGATAAAGAAGTTTACCTTCTTCTTCCCGATTCAAGGGGAGTAAAACCACTAATGCTACCAAGCTTCCTATCCAAATTGAGACACTTAGTAAATGCAAAAAATCAAATTCAATATCAACAAGAAGATTATTTGTGGCAACTGCATGACTGGTAATTGCTTTTGCTAAAAATAAACAAGATCCTAAAACAAAAGAAGCCCACCATAAAAATAATTTTTCATTCCTTTTTATCGTTAGCAAAAGCAAGCTTAGTAATACAATCTGTGCAATCCAAACCTTCCCAGATAAAGTTTTGGTTGCTACATCACGTAATATTGAAAAATCAAAAGCATTTAGCCACGAAACATTTGCTTCAATAGTAGCTTGCAATGGCAAACTAAAAAGGATACTTACCCATAGAAAAAGAAAAGATAGATGGATTACACTTTTATACCGCTTTTCTATAGAAGTGCTCCGTAAACTTTCCCGTGGATAGATGGAAAGATAAAAAAATGTTAATCCAACAAAAATTGCACCACTTACATATTGAATTAAGCGTAGCAAAACTAAATCAAAATGTGGAACATATCCAGTTGTTTTTGACTTTAACAGTGCTTGATTCTTACTCCCAACACCAATCTGGAATGGGATCAATCCATCAATCGGATGGCCATCACCTGATACGACCCTCCATTTTATACTATAAATCCCCTTTGGCAGTCCTTTATGTAAATCGGACTCAAGGATTTTACCATTACTAGAATTAATATATCCCTTACCACTATTCACCTGGGTTCCCCTCATATCCAATACTTGAATGGAATAAAAGGTTGGTTGGATTATTTCATCAAATTCAATACTTACTTTGTTAGGTGATTTGTCTAAAGCCTGATTTTCAGAAGGAAATGACTTAACAATATAAGCATGGGCCGATGATAGTCCTGGAAAGGAAAATACAAGAATGGCAAGAGTCATGATTAAAAAGAATATTTTTCTGGAATAAAACACTTGTGATGCCCCCTGTGATAAATGAAATCCTAAAAAAGATTAGTGTTTCCTATAGTGAATTTCCACTATTCCCCTTCCAATCATAGTGAATAAAATTAACATTGACAATATTAATATGTAAATAACATATGATCTATTTTCATAAGCTTTAACATTTAACCATTAGTTTACCCATTTTTCTAGTTATGACAAATGAGTAGATCTTTATTTAAAAAGGCTGACTACAAATTTAATTGTAATCAGCCTTTGATCAATTTTGGTTAAGAGAGAAATTAGCTTGTAAACAAGTAAAACCCCATTGGGAGTTTTAATCCAAGATACAGTAAGGCAATGAGAGCAACTCCAAATAAAACCCAGAGTCCTAAATTACTCTTTCCTTTTTTACCAACTGATACTATCATTTCAAATAGTCCAATCATAACTAAACCGAGCAATGCTTTTAGGATGTAAAGAAAACTAATAGTATAGACTGATAAGAACAGCATTCCTCCAGTTACAATGATTAAAAGATACATGACACGCAGAACCATCTGTAAAACCTTGATGTTCTTACCTTTTTTCTGCATTGTAACAGCAATTAGAAATAGTATAATTGTTAGTACGATAGTTGTAATATGTGTATGAGTCAATTTTACTTACTCCTCCCTTTTTCATTTTTTTCTTTTAGGAATGGATGTCTTCTATATCTTCTTCCTTTTGTTGACGATTTTCTGAGTGCTTGTAAAAGTGTGATAATGGCACCACTCACCATCATGGTCATTCCTATTTGATGGCTTTCATAAATGATCTGTGCACCTGCAATTAATAAGCCCGTCCCAAAAAGAGCTAAAATGATTTTTCTATTTTGGAAAGCTTGGTGCTCGATTATGTTATTCTCAAATGCCTTAGAAGGTTTTATTCGTATTTCTCCTGATTCAAGTTGGTCGATAACCGTGAAAATTTTTCTAGATGCCGGAATTACCTTAAGAAAAATATTCTTTACCTGTTCAAGCACCGTTTCCTTTCCAGCACTTACCTCATCACTTTTCATCATCTCTTCAACATAAGGCTTTGTTATCGAAATAATATCAAAGTTATCATCTAATCCTTTACAAATACTAAAGACAGTCACAATTGCTTTACCTAAAAAGGTTGTTCTTGAAGGAATTTGAAATGGCTGCTGATACAAAAATTCACGTAATTCTTCAAGGAATCCATCTTTATTAAGGTTGTTAAAATTAAAACCGCCATCTAAAAAGTTGGCAAGAATGACTTTAACATTCTTCGTTAATAGAGATTTGTCTACTTTTTTTCTTAAAAAGCCCAGATCGTCAAAAGCTTCAACAATTCCACCAGCATCTTTCAAATAAATGGCTAAAGCAAGCTTGAACATACTTTCTTTCATTGGATCCGACACATACCCAACCATTCCAAAATCAATGTAAGCAATGGTGCCGTCTTTCTTTACTAATAAATTTCCAGGATGAGGATCTGCATGGAAGAAACCGTCCTCCATTATTTGTTTTAAGTAGGACAAAAACAGGATGGAAGCTAGCTTCTTTTTATTTACTCGTAACTCTTCAAGTTTATCAACCTCGTTGATTTTTACCCCTTCGATGTACTCCATTACTAGAATTTTACTAGTTGATAATTCCCCATAGACATTTGGAACAGATACACCCGGAAATCCAAGGAAATTCTCTCGAAACTTCTCAATATTCTTTGCTTCTTTGATGTAATCAAGTTCTTCTATTATGACTTCTTCAAATTCCTGATAAACTTCTCTTAAATCAACAAACTTCCCAATCTTTGTCCCACGACGAGCAAAAGCGATAAGTACCTTTAAGGTGGCCAAATCAAGAGATACTGTTTCTTCAATTCCAGGTCTCATCACTTTAACTGCTACATTTTCTCCATTTTTCAAAATGGCTTTATGTACTTGCCCTAATGAAGCAGCGGCTACTGGCTCCGGATTAATGGCTGTAAACACATCCTCAATTGTCCCGGAACCTTCTTCTTCAATTCTTTTCAATATAATTTCACTATTTACAGGAGCAACGGAGTCCTGTAGCTCAGAAAGGATGTCGGTGTATTCCTTCGGCAAAATATCCACTCTTGAGGAGATAAATTGGCCAAGCTTAATAATAAGTCCACCCATTTCCACCGCAACCGTGGTAAACTTTGATGCTTGAAATGAGTATATTGCACGATATTTGCTATCTACTTTTTCCTTATTAATAAACTTCTTTATTTTTCCGAGCCACCAGAACTGAACAAAAAATCCTAAAAACATGAAAAATACTTTACGAAATCTCTTGTTGAATAATAAGCGTGTCATTTCACGCATAGCGGGTCTCCTTATCTATCCTCTTCATCTTCATCTTCTTCATCAGAGTCCTTTGTTTTATCAAAAATCTCTTTTGCTATTTTCTCAAATCTTTTTGACTTGTAAAAAAAGAAATTAGCAAACTTGTTCATGATCTCTGATTTAACAAGAATAACCGTTCCCCTTTTGGCATCTCCAAAGACAACAAACTTTTCACCTGCTTTAATTCCTAACTCTTCTCTTGCCTCTGAAGGAATTACCACTTGCCCTCTTTCACCCATACTTGTAGTTCCAAAAATTTTTCCATGATTATTCATCATTATCACTCACCTCTTACTTGTATGATAAATCATACTTTTCATACAAACAACAACCTTCACACAATAGACATATGCCGATTATGTGAAGGTTGAATTTAGATGACTGTCTTTATATCGAATAAGATAAGTTCATTCTTAGAACCTATAGCATTACGAAGCATTTCTTCAAACTCAATAGTCGAATTTGGCCTCACTCCTTTTATCCCAAAACTGTTAGCTAGAAGAAGAAAATCTGGATTTGCAAAAGTAGTACCGAAGCTCTCTCCAAATTTCTGGTTCATCATCTCCACTTCAAGTTTTAATATTGAGTCATTTAAAACGATAATCACAAAAGAAAGACCTAATCGCTTTGCCGTCTCAAGTTCAGAGAAAGTCATTAATGCTCCTCCATCACCAGTAATACAAATAACGGTCTGATCAGGGCATGCAAATTTTGCACCAATCGCCCCAGGAATTGAAATCCCCATTGAAGCAAATCCATTTGACATTATTAACTGGTTAGCATTCCTTGGCTGGAACATTCGCGCAATCGATATTTTATGTGATCCCACATCAGAAACGATAATCGTCTGTTCGTTTGAAACTTTTTCAATTACATGTAGAATATTTTCTATCGTCAAAAAAGTATCCTTATTGGAGTTTTCTTCAATCAAATATGACATTTCGATTCTATCTTTTAATTTCCCTGAGGGCTTCCATCCCGTAGAAATAATTCCGTTAGAAATTAATAACGCTAGTGTTAGGCGGATGGACCCTACTAATTCAGCCTTCACTGGGTAATATTCATCAACTTCAGCAGGTGTTGCATCTATATGGATGATAGGAATTTTTTTTCGGTTCCACTCAGTTGGGAGCTTCTCTTCAAAATCAAGGCCTATCACAATGAGTAAATCAGCCTCATCAATTCCGCGTGTGACATAATCCTTATTAGTGAAACCAAACGTGAAATAGTTTTCTGGATGATCTGTAGGTAAAATTCCTTTTGCCATAAAACTAGTTGTTATAGGGCAACCAAGCTGATCAATAAAAGCCTGGACTTCCTTAACAGCACCGCCTCTTATTACCCCATTTCCTATGATTATAAAAGGATGAATACTTTGATCAATAAGCACCTTTGCTGACTTTAATGCTTCTATCGAAGGTACGCTTTCCGGAAGAACTGTTACTGGCAATGGTTTTGTCGTGACATTTTCATTAGCTACATTCTCTGGAATTTCAAGGACAACTGCCCCTGGCTTTTCTGTTAAGGCAACCCGAAAAGCTTTTCGAATGACTTCTGGAATCGTATTTGCACTCAAAATTTGATGTGACCATTTGGAAGCAGGTTCAAAAACCCTTGAGATGCCGATATATTGGTGGGCAGACTTATGTTGCATGTTCAAGACCTTTTGGCCGGTTAGGGCAATAACCGGGGAATGGTCTAAGTGAGCAGTCGCTATTCCTGTTAATAGATTGGTTGCACCTGGTCCAAGTGTAGCTAAGCAAACACCTGGTTTTCCGGTAAGTTTCCCGTAAACACCTGCCATGAATGCCGCCCCTTGTTCATGTCGGACCGGTACAAATTGAATTTGTTTTGATTTTGACAATGAATCAGCTAGATCAATCACTTCTTTTCCAATAATCCCAAATATATATTCCACACCTTCATTTTCTAGACAACTCACCAACACATCGGATGCTTTCATTTCGACCTCCAACTAAATTATTTACTGCCCTTATTCTTTACGAAACTTTTAAAACAAATAACATACTTCCCAAGAGTTGCAAATAAAATGAGGAATATAGCGTACTTTTTAAGGAGGGGAAAAATGGTTAATCAGGACTTTACTAACATGGATCCAAACAATCAAATGCTGATAACACCTGAAACATTTGCTGCTCCACAAGAATCATTAACTGAACAACTCTTTATTGAACGATCACTTACAGAAAACAAGTTTTGGTTGAGAATAATGAAGGAACATGCCTATTTTTTAGGAGAAGGCTTTAATAAAAAAGATACACAGCTAATTCAGCAAACAGACCGCTTTTATCACTTTTTTGAGCAACAGGAAAAAAGGGCATATCAGACTCCAAATGACGTTACCGCTGTTCGAAAATTAAATGAAGACACCATTCAATTAGTGTTTGGTTTCCGGAATTTCAAGCGAAATCTCCTCATTATGATTGTTAACTGTAAAGTAGCCGGGTTTAACTTCCCCCTTTTAGTGGACCATATTGCCCGGGAAGCTGAATATTTTATGAGGACGTTAAAGAAGTTTAACCAAGGAATACTCGACCCCATTCAAGATGCCATTATTAAAGAAAATGTATTTTGGTTAAAAATTATGATGGAGCATTCTCGGTTTATCGCTTCATTACTCGACCAGTCCGAACGAAATTTAGTTCATACCGCAAGTAAGTTTGGAGATGATTTTGAGGTTCTTCTCAACCAGGCAAGGGATGTAGAATCCATGCTTTATAAAAGAAGTCCAACATATCCAATTATCGGCAAGCTGAATAAAGATAGTGAAAACGCTACAGTTGAGTTAAGGAATTTTAAACAAGTAGGGTTAGATTTAATTAAGAGCTGCCAAATTCGCAGTGTCATCGATCCGTTGCTTGCTGACCATGTAGTACGGGAAGCAAATCACTTCCTTGCAATGATCCATGCATTGGATGAAAGGTTAAAAGTGAAAAAAGCAGAGGAACAAGCTAAATAGGAAGAAACCGGACGGTCTTTTTTGGCTAAACAGAATTTATATCCATAAATTCTGCTAGAACTACGCTTCTGTCATCGCCCTTAGGGGCTTGATAATCAGGGAGTTTTCTTTATACCCATTTCCATGTTATAAGGAAAGGAAACCTTCTCGTTATTCTGAAATTAAAAAAGAGACTGTCCGGATGGATAGTCTCTTCTTATTTTTTAAACATATTTTCCCTCTTTCGTCCGAGAAAGCACAAAAAGACTTAATGCAATAATGGTAAATGCAACAAATGCCATCATTGGAATCGTAATAAACCCGAGCCAATTAAGATAATCCTTTGCGCATGGAACTCCCGTCGTACACATTTCAAACTGTTCCAAATAAGGAATTTTCTGAAGCAAAGTATGGTAACCAGAAACGATCATTCCAATTATCGCTAGTGGACAGGCATATATGTAAATTCCTTTATCATTTCGATAAAAAGCAATACCAAGGATCACTGCTAAAGGGTACATTAAAATCCGCTGATACCAGCACAGAGTACAGGGAATGAAATGGCGTACCTCACTAAAATACAAACTACCAATGGTTGCAACGAGAGCAGCAACCCATGAAAGAAGCAATGATTTATTCATACTTCTACTCCTTTGCCTTTGCTGCTTTATCTACCATCTTCGTTAAATCATCAAGAGATTTTCCCTCAAATACCTTTCCATCAACATATAATGTTGGGGTACCCGTCACACCTAGTTTTTTCACTAAATCCATATCTCTTTGCCAAGCATCATCTGACTTTTTCTCATTGAAATTTCTAACCACTTTGGCAACATCTGAACTGCTTGCAACTTCTTTTAACGTGTCGGTTAGAAACTTTTCATCATAAATATCCATTTTTTCATATTTACTATCTTCTGGCTGCTTTTTATAAAGAAGATCGTGGAACTTCCAAAATGTCTTATTTCCTAGTTCCTGATACACCGATTCAGCAAATTTAGCTGCACGGGTTGAATCAGTATTAATAAAGGAATCGTTTAAAAAATATAATTTTGCCTTTCCAGTGTCGACTAAATCTTGCTGAATTAACGGGATTACATTCTCTGCGAAGTTTTTACAGTTTGGGCACTTGTAATCTCCAAATTCAATAATTGAAACTGGTGCTGTTTCCTCGCCAAGATATGGCTGGCTTGTATAATCAATCGTTTCTTTTGAATTTGAATTAGTATCTGATTTTTGATGGTTACCTAAAAAAAGAAAACCAATAATACAAACGGCAATAACACCAATGATCCAAAATACCAATTTTGAAGAAGCTAAATTAGAACTTTTTTTACTTTTTGACATGTTTTAACACCTCTTAAATTCTTCATTTATCTTATATTTTTATTCTTGGAAGTACGGGTTCAAATGAATTAATACTTCCTCAATATTAGTATACTTTTTCATTAGTGTAAATTTTATTTCTTTGGTTAGGTCATGTCCTTCTTTAATTGATTTATCATGGTCAATTGAAATTCTTACATCAACCATAATGTAATGTCCATGTTCTCTGGCACGAACTTTGTCAATCCTTTTAACTTCATCAAATTCAGATATCATCTTATTCAGATCATCAAGAACTTCACCATTAATATTACGTTCTAGCAGTACATTTATGGATTCTGTCAGTATTCTAATCGCCAATAGTAAAATCAATATCGCTACGATAATACTAGCAACTTTGTCACTAAAAAGCAGTACTGAGATATGCAGATGAAGCCCCGTCCAAAAAAGAACAACTCCTATAGCAGCTGTAAATGAAGCGGCAATATCGGCCTTATGGTCAAGTGCGATCCCTTCAATTGCCTTGCTGTGGAATTCATTTGCCTTTTTCAATGTGAACCGATATAAAAATTGTTTCATTCCAAAAGAAAAAATTGCAACATATAGAGTTAACATACTCGGTGACTCTAAAGGTTCAATTAAACCAACAATCCCCTCATAGCCTAAATAAAACGAGACAAGGATTAATAACACACCAACAATTCCCGACGATACGACCTCTGCCTTTCCATGTCCATATGGATGGTCTTCATCTGCTGGCTTATTAGAAATTTTTATAATAAACAGAGCGATGAATGAAGTAAAAACATCGGTCCCCGAGTGAATTCCGTCTGCAAATACAGCATTACTACTACCGTACCAACCAACTAGGATTTTCCCAATTGCTAATAAAGCGTTACTCCAAATGCTGATCAACAAGACCTTTTTTGATATTGATTCCCTCATCTGCAAAATTAAATCCCCCTAAAGAAAACTAGGCAATCGCCAAGCCTTAGCGCCGGCGATTGCCTAGTTGCACTTATGCGCTAGTAGAATTTATAGATATAAATTCTGATTAGCTAAGAAAAGCGCAAGCGCCATGAAAAAAGAAACATCGACTAAAAGGACCACCGCCATTCGTGATCATCGATGCCTATATGGTACTAAAATTATGAATAGCTGAAAACACCATTAAAATCGTACCAGAAACAGATTGGGTGAGTCTAGAGAAAAAAATTTGCCCGTTTTTATAAATGTTTCTTTCAGGAAACTATCTGGTATCATTCTTAACCACTACTTAATTTACCTCTAATGGTTCCAAAGTACTAAATTCACCTATATTCTCCTTCGCCCCCATTCACTATGATCACTATTTCACAATTTGTTCATTTTGCAGCCTAATACTTGTGATTTTCATCACACATTTGATAGTAGCAAAAGTTAAAATGAAGATATAACAAAGCAAATAAAAAGAGAGTTTAAATGGAGGAGATCTACATGGGTAAGATAGGGAAATTAGCGGTAACTATATTCACAAGTGCGCTTGTTTTAAGTGCATGTAACACTAGCAATGTATCCGTAAATAAGCAAAAGCCTGTTGAAACAAAATCTAGTTCGAATGCCACTTCACAAGTATTCGAACCCCATAAAAATGTTAACCAAAAACCAACTCCCCTTAAAATAAAAAGAATTGGTGAGCACGAAGTTACTATTGAGATGACTGCTCAAATCACAAATATTGAAATTTCTAAAGATGAATTCTATAAAGCATGGACGTTTAACGGCGAAGCCCCAGGTCCAGTAATCGTTGTCAATCAAGGCGATAAAATAAACTTTACATTAAAGAACATGGATCCTGCCATTCCCCACAGCATGGATATGCATGCTGTCCATGCTGCACCATCTAAAGATTTTATAAATGTAATGCCAAACAAAAGCGGCAGCTTCAGCTATTCTGCTGATAATGCTGGAGTATTCATGTATCACTGTGGTACAAAACCAGTGCTAATGCATATTGCAAATGGAATGCATGGTATGATCATCGTAAAACCAAAGGATGGTTATCCAACTGATTCTCAGGTAGATCGTGAATATGTTGTTATCCAAAATGAATGGTATAAATACAATGATTTAGATGATATGACAAATGACAAACCAAAATATGTTGTTTTGTCTACAAAAGCTTTAAAAGAGGGCGAATTGAATACAAATGGAACTGTTGGTTCTTTAGTTGATCATCCACTTCTTGCTAAAGTGGGGGATAAGGTACGACTTTATGTCTTAAATGTTGGCCCAAATGAAACAAGTAGCTTTCATGTTGTTGGTACTTTGTTTGATGATGTGTATATAGACGGAAATCCATTCAACCATATGAAAGGACTTCAAACTGTATTACTCCCAGCAAGTGGTGGCGCCGTTGTTGAATTAACGGTTACAAAAGAAGGAAGTTATCCAATCGTAAACCATCAATTTAATGATGCGACTAAAGGAGCTAATGGAGTATTGAAAGTCACAAAGGATGGTAAAGACGACGGAAGCATGGTAATGTCACATTAATCAAGAAAAGTGACCACGAGGAGCTAGGATACTTGTGCTCGACAATTCTCAACGTTCAATAAAAAAATGTTGATATCATAAAAATAAGGCTGGTCCATATATTTGGATCAGCCTTGCCATTTAAAATTGGAAGCAAAGATAGCTAAGTGACCCTAAATCATAGCTTCTATGGATAACTTTCGGTTCCTCCAAGCCGTTGCTGCTCCCCATCGCAATAAATAATGGAACAAAGTGTTCTGGTCTTGGAACAGCAAGCTTTGCATGGGGAGCTAATTTATCATAATCAAAAAGACTAACCAAATCCCTTTTTTTGATTTTATCGACTAACCAATCGTCAAAATCCATTGCCCATTGCTCAGGCTCCGTTTGTCCCCATTTGATAACCCGCAAATTGTGCACGGTAACGCCGCTTCCGATTACTAGAATGTCCTGCCCACCTAAATCCTTTACTATCCTTCCCAATTGAAATTGCTGTTCAGGGTTTAGGAATGGATTAATCGATACTTGGACAACCGGAATAGTAGCTTGCGGATACATTTTATATAATAACGTCCACGAGCCGTGGTCAAGACCCCTATTAGAATCTAATTCAGCTTGTATTCCAGCTTGTTGAAATTGATCTTGGATCATTGTGGCAATCTTTACTGAACCTTTTGCTGGATAGTTGATTTCATATAGTTCATTCGGAAACCCATGAAAATCATAAATAGTATCATATGTTTCATTAATAGAGGAAATAGTTACATTTTCTTTTTCCCAATGTGCTGTAAAAATAACAATGGCTTTAGGCTTTATTTGTTTTCCTAGCTTCTCCAGAAACCTTGTATAATCCGTTTCTTCTAATGCGAGCATCGGTGAACCATGAGCTAAAAATAATGATGGAACCATTTATTTTCCCCTCCTAATTTCAATTACTTTATGTAAGTTACTTTAAATAAGTAATTAATGTATGTCAAGTATGTAAATATTGATTCGTCATTATTTTATTAAAACTCATGATGAGATATAATAAATGTACAGAGGTGATGGAAATGAGTCAAACTACATTGTGCCCTAAATTTGAAAAAGCCATGAAATTAATCAGCCAAAGATGGTCCGGCTTAATTATTTACCAACTTTTATTTGGCCCCCAAAGATTTTGCACCATTGAGTCATCACTCCCCATTAGTGGAAGACTTCTTTCCGAACGGCTAAAAGACCTTGAGCATGAGGGAATTGTAAAACGAGATGTGTATCCGGAAACACCGGTTCGAATTGAATATTCTTTAACAGACAAAGGAAAAGCACTTGAGACTGTTATCGGGGGAATAGAGAAATGGTCACAGGAGTGGGTAACACTTGAGGGCTGATAAATCGAGTAGGCATTTGGCCTGCTCATAATTTTATGTTTTTTTAAAAATTATTGTTAGGTGGTAATCAACTAATTCATACAAGAATTTTAATAATATCCTTATTCTAACAATACCTAAGTAGTTTTTTAAGTAATTTATTACAATTTTGTAAGATATAAAAGATAAATTTTTCTAAGGAGTATGGAACATGACAGTAAATACAAAATTCATCGGATATATTGGGACTTACACGAAAGGTAGTAGTAAAGGGATATACACATTTACTCTTGATACACAGAAAATGAAAATATCAGATGTTATTGTGGCAGCATGTTTAGATAATCCAACTTACTTAAACGTCAGTGAAGATAATCGTTATCTTTATTCTGTCGTAAAAGAAGGAGAATTCGGTGGTGTCGCTGCCTTTTCAATTAACGACCAGTCAAAGGAACTTACACCCCTTAATTCACAACTGTTGGCAGGGTCACCTCCATGCCATGTTAGCATGGATCGTAATAACCATTTTTTATTCAGTACTAATTATCATAAAGGAACAGTTGAATCCTATTCAATAAATCAGGAGAACGGAACTATAAATCCTCCATTATCCATTATCCAACACGAGGGTACTGGACCAGATCCAAGACAGGAAAAGCCACATACCCATTTTGCTGGAATTACCCCAGATGGGAAATACCTTGCAGTTGTGGAATTAGGTAGTGATCAATTAATTACATATAAAATTAGTGATGATGGAAAATTAAGTGAAGTTAGAAGATTAGCCACCCATCCTGGAAGTGGTCCAAGGCATTTAGCCTTCCATCCAAATAAAAAATTCGCTTATATTATGACAGAGTTCAGTTCCGAGGTTATTGCTTTACACTATAGTGCAGAAGATGGCAGCTTTACGGAACTCCAATATGTCACAACCCTTCCAGACAGTTTCAAGGAAAATAATCAAGGCAGTGCCATTCATCTTTCAACTGACGGGCGTTTTGTTTATGCTGGAAACCGTGGACATAATAGTATTGCTGTATTTCAGGTAAACGGAGAAACAGGAGAGCTTCAATTTGTAGAGCGTGTTTCAACAGAAGGAGATTGGCCAAGGGATTTTGAAATTGATCCATCAGGGAAATTCCTCGTAGCATCAAATCAAGAATCCAGCAATCTTGTCCTGTATTCAAGAGACACCGAAACAGGAAAACTTACACTGTTACAATCCGATGTCTTAGTACCCGATCCGGTTTGTGTAAAGTTTCTGCATAGCTAAAAAGGCAGGATAAGCGATTAATAGCTGCTTATCCTGCCTCTCTTTTTTAATACCATTCTTTATTTAGACGATACCTTAAACCGAGAAACTCTACCTTGTAATTCTTCAGATAATTGCACCAAATGGTCTGCCGTTATATCCATTATGAAAACCTATATTTCTTTATAACCGAATTCAATTCTTCGCTTAATCCACTTAGACCATCAGCAGACACACTAACATTTAGAACAGCTTTTACCTGTTCATCAACCGAAGCTGACACTTCTTCTGATGCAGCTGCTGTTTGCTGAGAAATAGCAGAGATATTTTGAATATGATCCATGATGATATTATTTTCCTCTGTTATCGAAATAAGTTCCGCATTTAATTTTTCAACTGCCTCAGTCGTCAAGGTAACGGCTTTCCCAATTTCGACTAGTTCTAGTTCTGTGTTAGTAACTGATTCATTTAATTGTTTAGACAGGGTTGAAGTTTCCGACATATATAAAACCGTGTTCTCTGTTTCCTTTTCAATCCCAGCAATCATACCTTGAATCGTTTTCGTAGCTTCATTCGACTCTTCGGCAAGCTTTCTTACTTCTTCAGCAACAACTGCAAAACCTTTCCCGTACTCACCAGCCCTTGCAGCTTCAATACTTGCATTTAATGCCAACAGATTTGTCTGTTGTGTAATATGTTGGATCGTTTCCGTAATATGGGAGATATCTTTTACTTTTATATAAAGATTCGTTATTCCTATACTTATTTTATCAATAGCCTTTTCACTTTCACTATTTGACATCTTAAGAATAGAAACCATTTCCTCACCGCGGAAGGTAGCTTTCTTAGAAATATCCGTAATTTCCTTGATTGAATTGCTTTCGATATTCATTCTCTTTATGGATTCTGTTAACATTTCCATTCGTTTGCTCGTTTTTTCGATATCTTCCGATTGCACAACAGTGCTACTAGAGATTTCAATCATTGCACTTCCGATTTCCTCGCTACTAGCTGTTGTTTCCTCAGAGATCGCTGCTAAATCTGAGGAAGATATCATCATTTTCGAACTAGTTTCTTGTAATTTAGTCATTAACCCTTTTAGCTCTTTTGACATCAAGTTAAAAGAAGCTCCTAACTGTCCAATTTCATCGTTTGACACAGGTAATTGAGGCAGATTTAATTCTCCACCAGCAATTTTTAGTGAAGCATTGGAGACTTCACCCAATAGTTTTATTTTTCTTTTCGACATGAAATAAAAGAGTAATAAACTAGCAATTGTAATTCCAATTGAAATGAAAGTTATTAATAATTTAATCGTTTGTAAAGAAGCATAAAATTCTTCAGTGTTTACTCCGATTCCGATATTCCAGCCCCACGGCTCGTAATAAACCTCATAGGAAATTTTCTCTTTTTCCTTTTTCTCCCCTGGGTTTTTCCACATATAAGTATAATAGTGCCCATCTAAGCTTTTTGAGTGTGCTGCTTTTATAATCTCCCGTATAACGGATTCTCCGCTACTATTCTTTAAGTTGTATTTATTTTCCCCAAGATGTATAGTAGGGTGCATTTCGACTATTCCTTTTTCATCATAAGCAAAAAGATAGCCTGATTTTTTATACAAGAAAGATGATTTGGAAAAATCGTAGCCTCGTTCCTCACCTTGCCCTACCTTTGGCCCTAGAAAAGTTTTACGGGCCTGGTTTTGCGCTTCTTCTAAAGTGATATTTCCCAATTCTACTTGTTTATTCAATAAATCTAATGTGGGTATGGCTGCATTAGTAAGATGTTGTAAATCCAATTTTCCACTATTCACTAACTCTTTTTTAGCAAAAGTATAGCTAAGCACCCCAATCGTACTACTAATTACGATTAAAATAGAAGCTATTGTTAGTAATAGCTTAAAGGATATGGAATTCATAGATGACTTTCTCATTAAATTACTAATCTCCCTTTTTGTTGACTATGTTAAAACACTCTTTTGAACTATTATCAAAAAAGAATTAAACAAAGCCTTTAGTTAGAAAATGATAAACTTATTTATTTAATAATCGGTCAATGATGTTAATTAGTTCACCAATTTCCGGTTTACTTACCTGTGCATTTGCCCCGACATTTTGCCCTTTATGACGGAGATCCTCCGTAATAAGGGAAGAAAAGATAACAACAGGAAGTTTAGATAATACTGGATGTTCCTTCACTTGTTTGGTTAAAAATAATCCATCCATTATTGGCATTTCAATATCAGTGATAATAAGATCGACTATTTTTTCTAATTCAGCTTCCTCTTTAATCGAATACTCCAAATAATCCAAAGCATCTTTCCCATTTTCAAAGAAATCCACTTTTTGAAAGCCTGCTTCTGTTAACGTATCTGAGAGCAATTTTCGCAGTAAAGCTGAATCCTCTGCTACAACAATTTTAAAATTCGACCGATCACGCTTTTCAACATGTTTTAATCGATCATTGTTAATCCCTGTTGCGGGGTTAATATCTACCACAATTTTTTCAAAATCCAAAAGCAAAATCATATCGTTTTCTTTACGGACTACACCAATAATTTGGCTTTCAAGGCTTTGATACAAATTAGTTGGCTTTTCGATATCCCCCCAAGAAATGCGATGAATTTTATCTACCCCATGAACATGAAAAACGATCTTCTGTTTATTAAATTCAGTAACTATGTATTTATCAAGTGCTGGTTGTTCGGATTCTGGATATCCTAAAACCTTTGCCATGTTAACGACTGGTAGAATTTCTCCCCTTATTTCGATAATACCCTCAATATTTTTATGAGAATGAGGAATTGTTACAACTGGAATAGGATTAATGATTTCTCTTACCTTAATCACATTAATTCCAAATTTATTATTTGCAACATTAAATTCCACGATTTCTAGTTCATTTGTTCCACTTTCTAATAAAACCCCTTTAGCTTCCATTGCTTATACCCCCTCGATTTGTTGTGTAGCAGCAGTTTCTGCTAAAACTACTTCCTTTTCTTGATCCAAAAGATTTACTTGTTTCATTGCACTCTCTAATTTAACGTCTACAACACTCGCATCATCAATGTGTTTAAGAATTACTTCATTCACTTCATCAAAAAGGGATTTCGTATCACTTATCTCACTCATAACATTTTGTGAATACGCTTTCTGCTCTTCGATCTTTTCAATAACATCATTTACCTCTGTCTGAACATTGTTAATGACACCAGATATATAATCAATTTTCAAAGATGTATCTGCGCTCAAATTTATGCCGCTTTTAACAAGCTCTGTACTAGTTGTAGTAGATTGCAGTGTTTCTTGAATATCATTTTGAATATTCTTCGTTAATTCACTGATACTATTTGTGCTAACAGCCGTATTTTCAGCTAATTTGCGTACCTCCTCAGCAACAACAGCAAAACCCTTGCCCTGTTCGCCAGCTCTTGCTGCTTCGATTGATGCATTTAATGCTAAAAGATTAGTCTGATCGGCAATCTCTTTAATAACCCTAACAATAAGTTCGATTTCCTTCGATCGTTCATTTAATTGATTCATTTTATTAAACGTTTCTTCAAGCTGCTTGCCTAGTTGTAAAATAAGTTGCTCTACCATGCCGACAGACTTTCTACCCTCTTCTGACTTTAAAACCATATCCTCTGCCGACTCAATCAAATTTTCCCCTTTAACAGAAAGAATTTTTGAATTATCAAAAGAATATTCACTTAGATTATTAACATTGTCGAAACGTCCCTTTATTTTCTCTACTAAATCTCCCATTACATGGTGTTGACTGTTCACCAATTCGTGCTGGTCAATCGTCTTAGTCAATTCGAAATTAAAGGACTCGATAAATTTCTCGAAGAATTCCCCTTTTTCTTGCATTTCCCCAAGGACCAAATCAAGCTTATTTCTTAGTTCTTTATTTTCTTGTTGTAAACCTTGATACTTTGTTCTATTTATAAACATGCTAAATCCCCCAGTGGTAGTTTATTCCTCATATTTCACCAAAATGTTACAATTTTCTACTCTCAAAGTCTATTATAATGCACAGTAAAAATATTATTAAGCTATTACTTGAAATAAACGATTATTTATTTTTTAAAGGGAAATGAATTAATCTTGTCCAAATTTGAAAATTAACTTCCTTATTATTTTATAAAGGGTTTAATTAATGGTTCAATATACGTTTGAATAATCTGTTACTTCCTATTATAATTTTCATTAAAAGGAACATTCTCTAAATTTTGGATATTTTTTAAAGGAAAGTTCCAGGAATTTTAAGGATAAATTTGCATCCTATTGAAAGGGACAACTAATGACAGAGTCTGAACAGAAATGGAATCTGATGAATCGTCGTTCATTTTTAAAAAAATCAGGAAAAGCATTCCTAGGATTGATAGCATCTGGAACGATGATGGGAACCTACTCTTATAAAATAGAACGATTTTGGTATCAAATCAAAGAGGTACGTCTAATAGTAAAAAATCTTCCCCAAGTTTTTGAAGGATGGAAAATCGTTCAGTTCAGTGATGTTCATTTAGGATTCCATTATGGAATTGACGATTTTAAAAAGGTTGTAAAGATGATTAATAAATTGAAGCCCGACATAATTTTCTTTACAGGGGATCTAATACAGCTCGGAAATAAGCAACCAGAACTTGCTATTCCATTACTCAAGGAATTAAATGCACTCTGTGGAGGAAAATGGGCTGTTATCGGTAACCATGATTTTTATACAAAGAATGATGTAATCAAGGTATTCCAAAGTGCAGACTTTAAGGTGTTGGATAATAGCCACGATTATATCGAGCATAGCCAACAACGTCTTTATATTGCAGGAATCGACGATGTAATGTACGGAGACCCAGATATAGGAAAAGCTGTTGAGGGGGTACCGGACGATAGTTGTATGATGTTGCTTGCACATGAACCTGATATTGCTGATGAAAGCAGCAAGTATCCGATTGCCACACAATTTTCTGGGCACTCACACGGGGGACAAGTACGGATTCCTTTCCTCGGGCCTATTATTAGACAGGATTTTGAGAAAAAATATGTAGAGGGATATTATCAGGTTGGGGAAAGTAAAATGGGATTATATGTGAACCGAGGGATTGGGACAACAGATTTACCTGTTCGTTTTTTTTGCCGGCCGGAGGTAACGGTGTTTCAGTTTGGCCTTTAAAATAAATGACTCTGCAGATGTATATAAAATTAATAAAGAGCTACTTTTGAATGGTTCGATCTTATAAAAGTGAGCCCCGTGATTTCTCAATCATAGGGCTTTTATATATGGTTTTGTCAATGCGTTTGGGATTTTTAGTTGATTTCCAAATGAAGGTCTTTTTGATAATGTAAAAACAGCTTTCAAAAGATCACTCAGTATAGGGTACGTTGTACATCTTTTCAGTTTTCTCTTTTAATATTAATAATTTTTTAGCAACTACTCTACCTTTCATCAAGCTAGAAGTTTCTATATACTTCCATGCACGGAATGAAATTAATAAGGATACAATCGTTGTAATAATTCCTATTTCCTATAAAAGACCGGATTTTATTCTCCAAAATTCCCTACTACCTTTTTTAACTAATTAGCCTGAGACCATCGATTTAATTCTTTAAAAGTTCCCAAATCTCTATAATAACTATTTTCACAAGTAAAAGAATAAACCTTATTTTTTTCAATTAATGGAAATAAAGCATCTGATAAATATAGTTCTTTAGCCCCTTCTCTAGGTTTATTTGTTGAACAAAACTTATTTAAAATCTCAGAGAAAATGGGATTCCAGACCATCATCCCCCACATATATTCTAAATTTGTTTCTTTTGGTTTTTCAATCACGTTTGTAATTAAATCACCATTAAAATCCACAACAGATACACTAGTTGGATTATCAGTTTTAAAACAGCCTAAAGTAACATCTGAATTATGATTTCTATTGTGGTATTCTATTGCTTGTTTTAAAAAATTACTTGGTTCAATTATAGTATCAGGCATTGCGAAAATAACTTTTTTATCTTTAATTAGGTGATAAGCCTCATTTAGGGATTCAGGTAAACTTTTTGCTTCAGGATGAATACATACAGTTAAATCAATTCCAAATTGTTTTCCATTACCTAGATATTTTAATAAATCCGTTTTATTTGGATTTATTGTAATAATGATATGTTTTATCCCAGCCCTTTTCATTGCTTCAATTGTATACATTATAATTGGTCTGAAACTCTCATGATGGACATCTGGGAACATTTCTTTCGAGAACGGCATTCCTAACCTCGTTCCCTTACCTGCGCATGGTAATAAGCCTACTGTTTCCATTTCTTTACCCCCTTAAAAATTTTGATTCTTTTAATATTTAAAATTAAAAAAGCATTGGTTGATAAAGGATAAAAATCTTCAACCCGCGCTTTTAATATAAATTTTCTATTAATATATTTTCTTAAATTGATAACTCAGAAATTTTGTTAGCAAACTTATTATTATTATTATTATTATTCGTAACACTGTTAATAATTTTAACAATTTTAGCAGAAGCACCATTAGAATCATATATTTCTATTTCTTTAAGAAAGGCACTTAGTTCCGTTAAATACCTACTCTTATCAAATCCTTCTATTACCTTTTGTAATTGGTCATTATTCTCAGCTAATGGATATGGCAAGGATTGAAGATTAAAGTAAAAGTTTCGTTCTTCAATATATTTCTCAATATCAGGTGCATATAAAAAGATTGGCTTTTTAGTTAAAGAAAATTCAAACATACAACTCGAATAATCAGTTAGTAAAATATCACTAACTGCTAATAATTCATTCATATCTTCATACTCTGTTGCATTTAGTATTTTTGAGCTGTACTGTAAAGAATCTGCTTTTTCTGTTACATCTGGATGTAATCTAACTAATACTATCCATTCTCCACCATACTTTTTCTCTAAAACCTTAATTAATCTTTCAAAGTCTACATTATATACTGCAGTATCTGAATTAGCTCTAAAAGTTGGAGCATATAATAAAATGCTCTGTTTCCCTTTAATATTGAAGTATTTTAAAACTTTTTTTGACATTTCTTCTTGACCATTTATTAAAACTTCGCACCTCGGAGCTCCAATTTCTAGTATCTCACCATCATACCAGTACGAACGCCTATATAAATCAGTGTGAAATCTACTGTTTGATATAAGAAGATCAATCATTTTCGAGTCATTTTTTGCCTTGGAAATGTAACTTGGAGAAAGTTGTTTTTCTATATCCTTTTCAATTTGTTTTAATGCAACGACACCATGCCATGTTTGAATATAAAATTGCATTTTTCTTTTTGGAGTATAAAAAAACTTCCTTTCATTATCTATCCAAACTTTAGCTGTTGCCAACTCGTAAAGATGCCTAATTGACCTATATTTTACAATTCTAATAGAGTTAGGTATATTGGCCTTTCCTATAAATTCTTTCTTTAATATCCAAACAATATCAAAATCCAGCTTTTGTCTTAACATTTCTTCTGCTATATATTTCGGATTATCTCCATATCCTTTACCATTAAAGTTTGTCAATACAACTTTATTATTTTTAATAGGTAATTTAACAAAGAGAGGAGTTAATAAAAAAGCGAAACTTTTCTTAATTTTATATTTAGGAAGTAATACAAAAATGTAAAAAATTCTTTGTAGCCTTAAGTATAGGTTTAGAAAATTATTCAAATATCGTTTTACTTTATTCGCCATCATATCAACTCCTTTATTATTTAAATTCAAACTAAAAAAAGGTTACTCACTTTATTTTGGTTATTTAATTTATTCGAAACGAAACAAGTCTTATAATTACATTTTTACTTGGCTTGCAAAATATCCAATTACAGCTTTATCCACATCTTCATCAAATTTTCTGGCGAAATATTCATTTGATTTCCTAATAATATCTATATGTTCAATTTTTAACGTAATAGGGTTATTACGCCCCTTTAAAGTTTCTGAGAATTTTATATACATTAAATTATCATTGACAACATTTGCTTTAAATTTGGAATTCATTATTAGCGTTTGAAAGAAAAATTCATCAGGAACCAGACTGTTTTTAAATACCTCATAATACCATTTATTTTCATCCAAAAATCTTATAACATAGCGAGCTACCACTAATGGAATGCAAAACCAATTAGAACCATTATAGATTGAAAAACCTTCTGGTAGTTGATTCCCATTCGGCAATATATTCCAACCGAACCCATATAACATAGCGATGCACCGTCTTAAAACCCTGTATGGATGAAATGGATTATTGTATAGACTTCTCATCGCTTTTGGCCAACTTACATTTACAAAGGCCGCATGTGGTTCATGCCTGTCAACCCGATAGGCATTCATAAATATTTTATTTTTATTATGTAAAAGAAAATCTTTAAATCCATTTTTCACTAATAGATCTTGCCCACTTCTAAAACAAATAAAATCGTAATCCTTACCCGTTGCAATTACTTCTTTCATTAATAGAATTGTAGCATCAACCTGTGTTATATCTCCCCATTTTACATCTATGCTTTCATGTAAAATTTTTACATTAGGATGAGCTACTATTTTAGGATACATTTCAGCATAACTTTTTTTATCAATATGGATATATATATCTGAATGCTCTTCTGAAACAATCTGTTTAATAAACTTATTTACTTGACTTGGATTTTTATGAATTTGTAGAATATAAGCCGTACGTAGAACATTGGAATTTGAATTCATTTTGAATTCTCTCCTTTTCCTTTTTATAGTTTTAAAAACGATAGAGTCTTTTATACAGAATAAAAAAAAAGACATCATACCCCTTTTGAAATTCAGGGGTTTTAAGCCTAATTTCAATATAAGAGAAAATGTCTTATCTCATAGTATTTTTATATTCTTAATTTACTATATTCATTTTAGGTATATACCATTGAAATCTTTTAGATCCCTAATTTGTGCAAATTGTAACATTCACACTAATTATTAGATTTTTCTTGTTGTAAATAGTGGTATAACGCTCCAATTAGATTAGAATCATTTCCGTATTTACACTTTTCTACGGAAATATTCAGCCTTTTTTCATCAATTTGAGTTTTTCATTAATCCGTTCAATTAAGTCATGACGCTCACTAATGGCACCACCAATTAAAATTTTCTCAGGATCAATAACATATTGGATATTAAAAATACCTACCGCTAAACGTTTGAGAAACTTTTCTATTTCATCTTTAACTTTTTCATCCCCATTATCTTCCATTTCAAAAACTTTCTTTCCATCTAATGTCCATTCTGCCTTTCTTTTACGCTTTGCAACTTGACTAACTAATCCAGCGGTTGCGGCAAGAGAATTCCAATTTTCACCTATTTGCTGATCTAAATAATTCTCCATTATCATATCACCAAACTCACCACCATGAAGGTTTTTCCCATGGTGTATCTTTCTATCTAAAACTATTGCTCCTCCAACACCTGAGCCTAAAACAATACATACATAATCCTTAACATCCTTTGCTGCTCCAATCCAGCCTTCAGCTAATCCCGCACAATTGCCATCGTTCTCCAATTCAACCCGGAGTTTTGTTTTATCTTGTAAAAGCTTTTTTATGTTTGGCCCATGAATATAAGGAATGGCACTTCCTCCCCCAATGCAACCTTCTTTTACGTCTACTGCACCTGGCATGCTAAGCGCAATTCCAGAGAGGAAATAATTGTTCTGAAAATCCTTTACAATCGTGTTAATTGTTTCAATAAATATTTCTATGCTATACTTCGGTGTTATAATTGAATCCTTCTTTATAAATTCTCCATACTCATTCATTAAAGCAAATTTAATAGATGAACCTCCAACATCAAAAATTGCAAATTGCCTAATTTTAATGCACTCCTTTATTCTAAATCCTCACCATTCAGATTAAACACAAAAATTACTCCATAAATTTGAAAAACCCAAAAAAGCAATAAACTATTATAATAAACAGGATTTACCTTATTCCTCTTTTTTTCTTTATTGCATTATTATCAGTTTCTATTATCTTTAATTTAGGGAGTTTTTTTAGTAATCTAAAATCTGTAATATTATTGTTAGTTAAATTTAGTTTTTCTAAATTTAAAAAATATTGAATTCCATCTAAATTAGTAATGTTGTTATTACTTAAATCTAATTCTTTAATACCACTTAATTCCTTTATTGAAATCCATTTTTCAAGCGGATTTGAAATTACTTTCCGCACCGATTTTTCAAAATTGCTATCAATGAAAGTGGCTACTCCTGCAATTTCAGAAGTAGTATAAAATTCGAAATCATTTGATTTTGCTTCATCAATAATCCTTTGAATTGTTTTTGGGGTAGTTCTCCATGTTCCAGATTTAATTGCCTCCTTTCCCCACCCGAAATTTTCCCAATTAACTTCTTCTGGTAATATTGAATGGCACGTTATAATTAAATTTTTCCCTGTCTTTTTAGCTATTTTCATTATTTTTTTTACATAATAGAGATTAGATGAATAATAGACATCCAAACAAATAGATGGAGCAAATCCACTAAAGTTAAATGGGGTTAAATTATCTTCATTCATATGCCCCCTAACAATTTTAAAATAGTTCGGAACTAATTCCTTTATGATATCCTTATTGTAGATAAAATGAGGAAACGCAAAGGAAACTGGTTTTTTAAACTTTTCCTTAGTCATTGAATGTGATTGTTTTTCCATCCAATTAAATAAAGAACGTATTTCATCATAAATCCACTTTTCTAATCCAAATTCTTGAGTATACTCTACAGCTTTTTTATGCTTAAGACCATGATGTGCAATTTCATGTCCTTGTGATTGTAATTCTAATAGTCTATCAATTTCATTTTGGGTGTGTTCTCTTTTACCTTCAAAGTGATGAATTGCATTAATATTAAACGTTACTTTCACATCATAATATCCAAACATTTCTTTTCCATACTTAATCCAGTCATTGATCCTATAACTATCATCAAAGGAGAACACGATTCCTGGTTTATTTAAATAGGGAATCAATTTTTCTTGTGTTAGATGGTTAGACTTTTCAACATGTTTCTTCATCTCTCTATAAAGATTTCCCCAGTATCGCCAATTGTAATAAACTTTTGTTAAAGGGTTAATTAATTGTAAAATCCTATTTTTTATTAAATTCATCTTTATATAACCTCACAATTTTTAGTAAGTTTCCTATGAAATAAAAAATAGATTGACTTAAATAAGTCAACCTAATACAACCCATTACCTACTTTGCACCAGAGCCTACAATGTTTTTAATTTTTTGAAGTTTCCTATATTTTATCTGATTCATAAGATTATTTAATAATACATATTTAATATATTGAAATTCTTTATTTCTATAAAATATGACAAGGTAGATGAGGTTAGGTACAAACAAACAAACAATCCCTCTTATAATTAATGATTTAAAGCTATGACCTGTTACTAGAGCATCGCAAATACTTGTAACAATAAAACACGTAATTACGGTTAGCGCTGCATAGATACCATAGTTTAAAAAATAGTTCCAAACAGATTTCTTAAAAATTCTTCTAAAAACGATAAAGGGCTGTGTCCATAGAACTGTACTTATCGTACTCAATGTAGTCCCCATGAATATTCCCGCCAAACCATAAAATTTTATTAAAACTAGTGATGAAACCAAATTAATAAATCCTTCAAATAATGGAGCATACCTATCTTGGACGAATAATCCAGCTTTATTTTTAAATGTAGCTATAGATGTCCTCATCCCATCTAAATAAAAATTTATAAGTATAAAAATAAATGTCAGTTTATTTAAAATGTATTGATTCCCAAGCCACCAACGTATGAAAGGCTCTAATAAGTTATATAAAAATATTACGCAAAATGAAAATATCCAAAAGTTTACTAAATACGATACCTTAAAAATTGAATAGTTCTTCTCATTATTCTCAGTGGCTATTAGGTTACCGACACTGGCCCCAATTCCACCGAGTATTGGATTTAATAAGGCAGATAATTGTCCCATTATCATTGTATAATTAGAATACAGGCCTACTGAAGCAACGCTGAAAAAAGAAGATATTAATAAATTATCCGTACCGTAAACTATAAAAGCCCCTATATTATGCAGAAACATAGCTTTTATATTTTTTACTAGGTTCTCCTTAGTGCTTTTGTCAATTAAATATTTTTCACTCGTTCGAATATATGAGTATCGTTTATTGACGATTCTTCCATTTATCCCATTTTGGATTGCGTAAAGAAATAGTTCTATTGCTAAATATATTATGTAGTTTTTTGTTTCTAAAAGAATGATTATTTTCGCAATTGTTGTCAATATTTGGAATACAAGATTAACTCTAGCTAATACATATCCTTTTTGATCTGCATTAATCAGAGACCATTTATGAGCATTTAAATAAGAAATCATATTTTTAGCAATAAAGATACTGTATATTATTGGCATATATGAAATTGATTCACTATGTTTCATTAGAATACCTAAAAATGGATATATACCCGCACTAATAAATAGAACGATTAGTGCTAAAACTCCATATGCTTTTTTATATAATTGTATCAATGCAATTACTTTTTCCCTGTTATCTTCTGCTAATGGTTTATATAAATTGTATACAATACTTATACCTATACCACTTTCAGCCAATGCCAATATTGATAAAACATTCGTTAATAATCCATTTATCCCTAAATAATCTACTCCCAGTCCATCCAAAAATACCTTTCTAGAAATAAAGCCTAAAATAATAATAATTATCTGACAAAAAATACTTATAGATATATTTTTCATTGAATGAATTGTTCTCATAATTTAGTCCTTTTCTAGCTTATTTCAGAGCAATTTCTTTCTAAAAGATATTCTCTCTTTATATTTTTGAAAAATTTAGCAACTTTTGATTAACTTGATTTTTAGATAGATTTTCACTCAAATTGTCTCTCACTTTTTTATTATCTATAAGGAATTTTACCCTTTCGAATAATTCTTCTTCACTACAACCGACAATAAATCCGGTAATTCCATCCTCAATTTGCTCAAAAGCTCCAATGAAATTGGTTGTAACAATAGGCTTACATAAACATTTTGCCTCAGCTAAAGTGAGACAAAAGCCCTCATGTCTCGATGTTTGAACATAAATATCTGATTTAGCTATAAAAGGATAAGGATTAGTTCTTGATCCTAATAAAATAAAATCATGTTTTAGATTATATTTATCTATTAAGTATTCGTATTCCTTTCTTTGTTTACCCTCACCAATGCAATACCATTTTACAAGATATCCTTCTTTTCGTAATTTATATAGAACATTTATTGCAAGATCTTGCCCTTTTTCCTTTGCAAGTCTTCCAACCGTCACAATCTTAATACCTTCAAAATCTGAATCAAAATCAACCTTTTTTTTAGACATTTCTTTAATTGAATCTATTTCGATTATATTTTGAAAAACAGATGATTTACTTCTAATTCCTGGAATTTTTTCAATTAAACGCTTTTTTGCCTCTTCAGAAACGATTAAAATCTTATCGAATTTTTTGTAAATTCTTTCATGTAACCTCTTATTCATATAATGGTGGGATACATCAAAGTGAACCCAAGAAATTTTTTTTCTTGCTATTACTTTATTTGCAATATAATAATCAATAACATCGGTGGGGCCTTGATAGGATATTGCAATATCGTATTGATTTAAATTCACCGGAACCTCTTTTAGAATATGTTTATAATAACTATATCGACAATCAAAGTGTTTAGAAATTAAGTAAGCAGATAAAAAAGAATGTGTTTTAGCATACATTTTATTTCGCAAATAACTTTTAATCGTTTTTTGAGGAGGCTGCATCATGATTGGTTTTACTTTCTCAAACCAATTTGCTTCTTCAATCTTTACCCAATCTGGAATATACTCCAGCAATGCTCCCCTTTTTTCTAATAATAATAATGTAATATCATATTTATCTTTTGGAATTACTGATAAAAGGGATAGTAGTGATTTTTCTACACCGCCTATATTCATATTAGTTATCATAAATAATATTTTCTTCATGTTATTCCCCCAAATATCAATAAGAAATAAAAAAGACCATTCCCAATTACTTTGGTTATGATCTTTAACAAATATCTGTAAATTTGTATAATTTTAATATTTCTTTTGTAGTATCAATAATCTCGTTTTGAAGATTTCCTTTAATTTTATTTTTTAATTTTATATCAGTCAATAATCGTTTTATCGTTTCATAAATTTGATCCTGTTCGCAATTTACAATGAAACCTGTTTGATTATTGACTATTTGCTCATTTGCGCCTGTAAAATTTGTACTTATAATAGGATTATCAAAGCATCTTGCTTCTGAAAGTGTTATACAAAAGCCTTCATGCCGTGAGGACTGGACATATATACCACACTGTTTCATAAATGGGTATGGATTGGCATTAGCGCCTAGAAGGATATAGTCATTTTCAACATCATACATTTTTATGAGTTTTTCATACTCTTTTCTAGCACTTCCCTCACCTATACAATACCATCTTATATTATATCCCTCTTTTTTAAGTCTCGCTAATACAGGAATAGTCAAATCTTGACCCTTTTCTTTGCTTAAACGCCCTACTGTTAATATTCTAATCCCTTTAAATTGATCATTAAATCCAATCCCTTCACAAGACTTTTCCTTAATTGAATCAGAAGAAATAATATTAAAGAATACTTCTGTCTTTTCTTGAAGGTTAGGCAAAATATTAAGAAGTTTATTTCTCCCCTCGTTCGAGACGACAAAAATCCTATCAAACTTACTATATATTCTAGAAGCAAATTTCCTGTTAAAACCTATTTTAGAAATATCAAAATGAATCCACTGAATCTTCTTTTTAGCCTTTACTTTCTTTATTATAAAATAGCTAATGAAGTCCATTGGACCAGCATAAGCCACAGCAACATCGAATTCATTGTTCATTCCAGGGTATTTATGTAAAACATACTTATAAAGGAGGCTTCTGTCTTGGAGAGCTTTTGAAATTAATATTAAGAAGAAAAATATAGCTGCTTTAACTATCTTTCTTCCTTTAAGCAATTCAAAAATTGTTATTAATGGTGGATTATTTAAAATTGATTTGATATTCTTATATTCATTTAAATATTGAATAGTTACTCCTTGGGGAATTGAATTTAGCAATCCACCATATTCTTCAAGCATTAATAATGTAATATCGAATTTATTCCTAGGTATTATGGAAAGCATGTTAAGTAACGCTTTTTCAGTTCCACCAACATTCATACTAATAACCATAAATAATATTTTTGCCCTCATGAATTCTCCTTTCAGGGTTAATGTTGCCCTATTAGTCTACTAAATTTCTCAAGTTCTTCAATATTGCCTTTTTTTTCGAACATCAAGTATTTTGCAATATTTTCTCTTAATAAATGATTATTTATTAATTTTAATATCCCCTCAAAAACTGCAGTTCCGTTCATCTCAACTACTAGTCCATTTTTTTGATCTATCATTTGATTGTACACAGCATCAAACTTTGTTGTAACTACTGGTATATTCAGTATTCGTGCTTCTGCAATAGCTAGCCCAAATCCCTCAAAACGTGATGTTTGTACATAAATATCCGCGTCTTTAATAAATGGATAAGGATTTTTTTTAACTCCTAATAATATGAAATTATCTGAGAGATTATTTTGTTTAATATAATCTTCTATTTCCTTTTTTAATGGTCCCTTTCCTAATACATACCATTTAAATTTTATATTACTTTCTTTTAGTTTCTTACACGCTTCCAATGCAATATCGTATCCCTTTTGATAAGCTAATCTGCCTATCGTCAAAATCTTTAAACCATCAAAATTATCATCATAACTTTGGCCATAGTTCGCCATCATAGAAATAATATTTGGATTATTTATATCGTATATGACCTCTACCTTTTCTCTTATATTAGGGAATGTTTCCAAAATAATGTCTTTTGTAGTGTCAGATACAGCAACAATTTTATCAAACAAATCATAAAATTTCTTTTGAAAATGTTTTTCATTTTCATCTAAACGATAACTTACATTTACCCATGCATATTTCCTTTGAGCTTTTACCTTTTCAGCTACATAAAAAGTTGGAATTCCTTGTGCATAACTTATAGCAATATCATATATTTTAGGATTACTCTCAATAACTCTAGATATATTTTCCCAGTATATCCTGGCTTTCTGAGCATTACTATATTTTTTCTTTCTAATATTAATAGAATATTTTATTCTAAAAAATAACATTTTAAATTCCAAATTGCGAATAGAGTACTTAATAGCATTTTTTAAATTTAACGCTGCAAAATCTGTGTACTTGAGAGGCGTTAAAATTTCCACTTTTTCAGGTACTAATTCTTCCAGATCCCCCCCATGCCCAAATAGCATCAAATCAACATTGTACGCAGAATAATCTAAAAGGGACAGCAGTGTAACCAAACTTTTTTCAGCCCCAGCACAGTGTAATGAATCTATAACAAATAATAAGTTTTTTTTCATTATTTGATCTCCAATTTTTGCTCTATTCTTTATTCCAATTGATAATGAAAGAATAAAAAGATGGATTTATTACGAATGAGACTAATAATACTTTTTGTTTCCAGCTTATTAGTGGATTTCTTAACATAAGAACCAAACTCATATTCGATTTCTTTTTTAGCGTCTTTAATTCTTTATTACCGTCGGTAATATCAGATTTAGCTTTGTAATAGTACCATAAGAATACGTCCATAAAATGTCTTTGGGCTAGATAATATAAGTTATATTGTTTGATAGTTCTAAAATAATGAGCTCTTTCCTTTAGTGCATAAACTCTATCAAATTTTTTAGTTGAGAAGGGGGATCCTACAATACTATTTGATCTTTGAACATAATAGTATAACTTTTCTGGTATTATGGTTATTTTTTTACAATCATAAAGAACCTTATGTGCTATGAATTCATCTTCAAAAATTTTACCCTCTTCAAATTTTGAACCATTAAACAGATATCTTTTATATAACTTATTACACGCAATTACCCACTTATCACGATCACTTATTTTAGGATCGTATAATTGATGCAGCGCTTGTATATTTGTGAAATGTTGGACACTATATTCTTTTTCACATTTTGTCTTTTGATGATTTTCATCTTCCGTTACCTTCTCAAAGTCACACACTATTACATCTGATGAATGAATAATTGCATTATGGTATAAAATTTCAAACATTTCTTCATCAATATAGTCATCACCATCGATAAATGAAATGTATTCTCCTTTAGCAACCTCTATTCCTGCGTTTCTCGCTGAAGATAATCCTCCATTTTGTTTATGAATTACTTTAATTCTATCATCCGTTTTTGCATACTGATCACAAATACTCCCACATTTATCAGGTGAGCCGTCGTTTACAAGGATAAGTTCAAAGTCGGTGAATGTTTGGGCTAATATGGAATTAATACATTTATGTAAAAATGATTCTACTTTGTAAATAGGGACAATAATACTTATTTTCAATTTCATATTTATAATCCTTTTTACTATTTTTTTATTTAAACCCAATTCCATTTCTACTATTGAAATTTAAGACGCATTCTACTTAATAGTTTCCTCGAACTATTCGAACAGAATAATAATATGAAACTATAATTTATCAAAGAAAGGATAAATTTATACCTTATGGATAAAGAGTCATTCTTTAAGATCTGTTTATAATATTTTCTAACTAGACGCTGAATAATAAATAAATATGATCCCCTTTTTTCCTTGTTTTCAACTTGATCAAGAATATAAAAAATATTATCAACAGAACTATACGCAAAACAACTTATAAATTCCCTAGATAGCTTAGGATAATTTTGATTCATAAATGATAGAATTTCTTCCCATCCAATAAATGCATCCAATCTTTTTTCGTTAAATTTAGAAGTCAATATACTATTCTCTCTTTTCACATATACGTATCCTTTATAGTTCGTATAAACAGCTTTATTAGAATTAGAAAAGAGTTTATAAGTTGTTGATAAGTCTTCATGTATTCTGCCTTCTGGAAACAAGATATTATCGAAGCAAGTCTTCCTAAATAGTTTATTACACACAGAAAACCTGTATAAATTTCCAAGAAAGAGTTGTCTCATCGCCTCTTGATTATCCATTACTTTATTAAATTCTGCCTCAATCTTGTTGGTTAACTTTCCCTTAATTTCTCTTTCAAATTTACAAATCGAAATATCACTTTCCGTTTCTCTACATAACCTATAAAGTTCATAATACATATTTACATCAATATAATCATCCCCATCCACGAATCCAATAAATTCACCCTTCGCAATTTTAATCCCTGCATTCCTAGCGGAACTAAGCCCGCCATTCCTTTTATGAATAACCTTGACCCTATTATCTTTTGTTGCATATTCATCACTAATGCTGCCACTTTTATCTGTTGATCCATCATTAACGATGATAATTTCAAAATTAGTAAAAGTTTGCTTAAGAATACTATCTATACATTTTTTTAAATATTGTTCAGTATTATAAACAGGTACAATAATACTTATTACAGGTTCCATAAATTTTTACATCCGTTTCATTAAATTTTTATTTTTTCCTTTACGATCGTTGATGAAATTCCCTGTGTATATGGAAAATAAACCAGCTTCACTCCCACTTCAGAAAATTTCTTTTCAACATCATTAAATAATGGCATTCCCTTCCAATCGTCACCAACAAACATGACGTCAAAATTCAAATGGGTCCAAGCCTCAAACTTATCTCTATTAATTTGTGGAATAACCTTATCTACATATTTGATTCCCTCTAAAATAGCCATTCTATCGATATGGGATATAACAGGTTTCTTTTTTTTATATTTCATTACCAACTCATCTGTACTTACTCCTACTATTAAATATTCACATTGCTCTTTTGCTCTTTTCAAAATATTTAGATGGCCAACATGGAATAAATCAAATACTCCCGTTGTATACCCTACTTTATACCGCTTCATAAGTAATTCCTCTTTTCTTTTTATTAAAACAAATTTGTTCTATCCTGTTACTCAATAATTCACAAGCCTTTCCTTCTTCAAAAGAACCTACTTTTTCTAAAAAATCAGATAAATCCCGAATATATTTTTCAGCATTAAAATGAGCGATCATTTCTAAAAACTCTTGATTACTTGTCGCAGTGATAAAGGGTAACTCCGATAGATCAAAATATAATGGTCTATCTTGATTTGTATATTCAAATAAATCAGGAACATAAAGAAAACAGGGACGTTGTGTAATAGAAAAGTCAAATATAAGTGATGAATAATCAGAAATTAAAACATCAGAAATACTTAATAATTCTTGTATATCATCGTAATTTGTTACATCTTTAACGACTTGCGATCTTCCACATATTTTTCTAGATTGGGATATCATATGTGGATGAAATTTAACAAGAAAGACCCATTTTCCTCCAAAACTTTTCATCAATTCTCTCTGGATTCCTGCATAATCCAAGTTATAAATTTCAAAACTACCACTCTTTCTAAATGTAGGTGCATATAGAACAACCTTATAATCTGCAGGTATATTCAATTTGTTTAGTATCTTCTTTCTCAACGCTGAATTTTCTTGAAAAAGAAGATCATTTCGTGGAGTTCCATATTCCAAAATTTCGCCATTATACCAAAAGGATTTTTTGAAAATTTTCGTACTAAACTCACATCCAGAAATAAGTAGATCTATTTTTTTAGAGTCCTTTTTAGCCATTTCAACATATTGCTCCGGTAATACTGTTTCTGCATCTTTTTCAATTTGTTTTAAACGTAAAGAGCTATGCCATGTTTGAATATAAAATTGACCTTTTCTTTTTTGGAACAGATCTGTTGTTCTAAAATTGGTAATAATAATTTTGGAGGTACATAGTTCATAAAAATACCTTAGAGACATTGTTTTAACTTCTCTAATTCCTGATATCGTCCGTTTATTAGATACGTCATCGAAGGTCCAAACAAGATCAAATTTGTCTTTCGGGTAATTATTGAGTATATACTCTGAAATATATTTAGGATTGCATCCGTATTGATTCCCATAGTAACTAAACAAAAAGATTTTGTTATTTTTTATAGGCAGGCAATTAAATATAAAAATAAGCATTAGAGAAATACTTTTTTTGATTACTATAGTAATATTTTTAAGTGACAAAACAAAAAACTCCCCCTTCCTGTAAAGAGTCTTATCTATTTCTCTAAAGATTGGTTTTTTCTAACCCTTTAGGTATTGGACATATCCCTAACCTTCTAAAAATTTTTCTTAAAATAAGAAAAAAAATATTAAAATAAGGGTGGATAGAAAACAAAATAAGCTGCACTTTCAAGTTATTATCTTTTCCCGCAGCATTTTTAAATTTGTTAAGGTTAGTTTTGATGTATTGCTGTAATTCTCTTCTATGAACTCCTTCTTTATCTTTTTTTCTATTTATTAAAAGTAAGTTATAGTGAATAAGAATATTGTTTAAAAGTACTTTATTGGCTTGAATTGATAATTCTTTGTAATGTTCCTCTATAAAACATTGCCTTTCCTTTAACCCTAAAATCATATCTAAGTTTTTTGGAGTATAGGTAGTAACGATGCTGTCGCTCCGTTGAAAATAATAGCAAAGAGGTTGATTTAAAATAACATACGTATTTACACGGTGCATAACTTTATGGGCCCAAAATACATCTTCAAATAAGACTCCTTCTTTAAATGGAATATCCTTTATAACATTCATTTTATAAAGCTTTCCCCATGCAAAATTCTTGACCCTTTCATTCACAACTAACTCAGCCATTAAAGATTTATTATCTAAAACAATTGGAGGACTTTCCTTTTGATAAAACCTATTATCAAAAAGGAAATGATCATCATAGGCATAATAAAAAGCTGATTGAACAACATCAGCTTTAAACTCATTACTAATATTCAGCATTTTCTCAATCATATTTTTTTCAAGCCAATCGTCACTATCTACAAATAAGGTGAAATCACCAGTTGCAAGCTCCATTCCTGAATTTCTTGCACTAGATAATCCCCCATTTTTTTTATGATTAACTTTTATGCGGCAATCATTCTGCGCATACTCATCTGCAATCTTGCCACAGTTGTCAGGTGATCCATCATCCACTAATATAATTTCTAAATTCGTGTATGTTTGATTTACAATAGTATCTAGGCATCTATTAAGATATTTTTCAACCTTATAAATAGGAACTACAATACTTACTTTAGGATACATAATTAATTATTTTCTCCTAATTTTTCATTTTTCCATTTTAAAAATTCTATTAAGGATTTATACTCTTGAAATTGTTCTCTTTCAATACCGGATTTTTTCAATTCATATACAAAATCAAGCCATTCCTCGTCAAGGTGTTTTTGGGTATCATCAACTATTTCGTTTCCTAATAATGTTTTCAAATCAACATCTAAAACCAATGCAATTTTTTTGATTACATCTATTGATGGATTTGTGTTTATATTTCGTTCAATATTACTTAAATTGGACTTTGATATTCGAGCACGTATTGCAAGCTCAGATAGTGTAAACCCTCGTTTTTTCCGGATTTCATAAATCATGTTTCCAATCATTATTCTAATACCCCGTTTTATGTTAGTATTTTTTTTAACCTTGATTCGTCTCTTTCTTTTAATCCTTTAGTTAAAGTCTTCTTAATACAATTAACTACCCTTAATTGTTCTTCATATGTCATGCAAGAACCTGATGGTAAACAGACTCCATGATTAAATAACTTTTCTGAGATATTCTCATTTTCGCTATGTGGATAATATCTTGCCTTTTCAAATATCGGCTGCATATGCAGCGGCTTCCAAACTGGACGCGCTTCAATGTTATCATTCATCAAATTTTTTAACACTTCTCCAGCAGTAACTTCGGTTTCATTTTCATTGATTGTAAAGGCTGTAAGCCAGCGATTAGATCGAGTATTTTCTAATTCAGGCATGAAATTGATTCCTGGTAAATGACCCAATTCCTGGACATACCGGTTAAATATTATTCTTCGGGCCCTTACTCGTTCTTCCAGAACTTCTAATTGCGCTCTTCCAATACCAGCCAATATATTACTTAGCCGATAATTGAAGCCAATTTTACTATGTTGATAATGTGGAGCTGGGTCTCGGGCTTGTGTCGCTAAAAAGCGGGCTTTTCTTATTTCTTCAATATCGTTTGAAATTAGCATACCCCCACCTGAGGTGGTAATAATTTTATTACCATTAAATGAAAAAACGCCAAACTTACCAAATGTTCCACTCTGTTTACCTTTATAACTTGAACCTAGTGATTCTGCTGCATCTTCGATCATAGGTACCTTATAATGGTTGCAAAGAGAAAGGATTTCATCCATCTTAGCACTTTGACCATATAGGTTCACTACAATAACCACTTTAGGCAGTATTCCTTCAGCAGATGCAGCTTTAAATGCCTTTTCCAAAGCTTTTGGGGACATATTCCATGTATCTGGCTCGGAATCAATAAATACCGGTTCCGCCCCCTGATAGATGATGGGATTTGCACTAGCTACAAAGGTAAGACTAGAACAAAAAACTGTATCCCCTTTTTTTACATCTAATAAAGAAAGAGCCAAATGAATTGCTGCGGTTCCTGAACTAACCGCAGCAGCATCACTGGCCCCTACATAACAAGCAATTTCTTTTTCAAATGCGTCCACATGAGGACCCAATGGTGCAATCCAGTTGGTTTTAAACGCCTCATCAATATATCTCTGTTCGTTACCACTTAAGTGGGGAGGAGATAATAATATCCTGCAACTTTCCACCTTGGTTACACCCCTTTTGAATTAAAAAATAATTTCTTTTTTTGTATTTGACTACGATAAATTGGAAAATAACTTTCATTAATTTCATAATAATTTCTTAAAAACTCTATGATTTTATTATATTTTTTTGAATCATAAATCCTTTTACCAATAAAGTATTTAAAATTATTATTATTAGTAAATGATGTTTTAAATTTAAAAAGTCCATCGTTTTCCTGGTAACCTCCACCTAAATGAAGGTTTTTTAAGCCCTTTGATTTACAAAATTCAATCATAAAATCAAACAATACATTATTTGGTTTTAAATCAAGATATTTTGTTTTTGATGCACCAAGATGGTAATGTGCAAAATCTTGACCCCAAATAACCATAACGCCAGCAATGATTTCATTATTTACTTTAGTGAAGAGCAAGAAAGTATTACTGAAAGCAGTATCTTTAACTTGTTCTAAAAAATATATCTCATCAAAATAGTAAAAATCTGTTGCATTATTCCTATCCATCGTTTCTTTGTAAAGATCCATAAATATTTTAATATTTTCTTTATTATTTTCGGCAACAAAACAGGTCAGATTATTCTTTAACGCTTTCTTTATATTTCTTTTATTCATGGATGTATATTTATTTCTTATTTCAGCCAAAGCTAAAGTTAAATCTACTGCAGTTGTTTGCCTTATATATTCCACATCCATTACTTTTTCACACCATTCATAATTTCGATACAAAGGATGAAACCTGATTGTTTCAGTTATTATATTATTTAGTCGGCAATACTCACTAAATACTTGATAGAAATGTTCCAGGTATTTACTTTCACCGTTAATTAATGGCCCACCATAGCCATATGGAGTCACAATATCGTAAGTTTCATCTTCTACAAAAGGAACTTTTCTTTTTATGAATGGATAGAATATTTTTGTTCCATTTTCTTCAAAGTAGGAGGCGTATAATTTTCCGTTTTCATTCTTTGCAAATAAATTTCCATACTCAAATGTGTAATAGCAATCTACATTTTTAATATTCAGTAAAATAGACTTCCAAATGCCTGGATTGTTTATTACTTCAAACCTGTACATATAACTACCCCATTTTTTATACCCATTTAATGTTGTAATTTTCTTTTTCAGAAAAACTTATTAGCAATTAAATACATCTGGTTTTTGCCGTTTTTCAGAATTTCCTGTAAAAGCGGGCATGGTAGCATGATCTCCATTTTGAATTCCTTCAGATTTTATCACTTTAACCAAAGTGATATAAAGAATCTTAAAATCCAGGAATAAACTTTGATTTTCTACATACCAGACATCCATTTTAAATTTTTCCTCCCATGAAATGGAATTGCGCCCATTTACTTGGGCCCATCCCGTAATTCCCGGCTTAACAAGATGACGTTTTGATTGTTCCGTATTATATAGAGGTAAATATTCCATTAAAAGCGGCCTTGGCCCTACAATACTTAAATCTCCCTTTATTACGTTCAGCAATTGGACTAGTTCATCAAGGCTATATTTCCTAAGAAATTTCCCAAACGAAGTTAATCTAAATTGATCAGACAATAGTTTTCCATCTTCGCCATGTTCATTGGTCATTGTACGAAATTTATAAATATAAAAGGGTTTTCCATAAAGTCCCGGACGCCGTTGTTTAAATATAACTGGTGAACCTAATTTGATCTTTACCAAAATAGCTATCAAAAAAATAATTGGGCAAAAACAAATCAATAAAATGATAGAAATAAGCAAATCAAAAAGTCTCTTCAACTTTTACTTCCCCCTGCATCACCACTTTTTGGAGGTCAATTTATACCATGATCCCTCACGCCAAACTATTTAATTCTAATCTTTTTCACCTATTGCTAAAATTACGTTTTGCTTCAATTCTTCTAATAAATCAACTAACCTAATATTTTCTTTTTCTTCGCCTTTTTTATATGCAGCCATTAAGATCTCCAGTAGCTTTTTTTGTGTAAGTTGGTCAGAAATATTCATCATTATTTATATCCTCACATTAATTAAATCTACCTTTTTAATACAAAAAATCCCCGTTATTTTGTATTAAACGGAGATTTCCTGTTCCAGCTAAAATTGTATTTTCCTCTTCATCATATCCCTCTTGATTTTTGGCCTGCCATCGCCAAGAATCAGCACACATTTCTTCAATTTCTTTCTTTGCCGACCAATTAAGTTCTTTTTTAGCCTTCGACGGATCCGAAAAGCAAACAGCCACATCACCAGGTCTGCGTTCGGTAATTGTATAAGGAATTTTTTCCCCACACATTTTTTCAAATGTCTTAACAATTTCCAGAACACTATAACCTTTTCCAGTTCCAAGATTATACGTACTAACTCCTGTTGAGGCAAAATTTTTCTCGAGAGCTTTTAAATGCCCCATTGCCAGATCTACCACATGAATATAATCCCTTACTCCGGTCCCATCTTTCGTAGGGTAATCTGCCCCAAAAATCTTTAGTTCTCTTAATTTTCCTACGGCCACTTTTGTAATATATGGAACTAGATTATTTGGAATTCCTGAAGGGTCTTCGCCAATCTTCCCACTATCATGAGCTCCAATTGGATTAAAATATCGTAAAATTGAAATACTCCATCGATTATCCGATCTAAAGAGATCCTCGAGTATTTCTTCAATCATAAGTTTTGTGCGTCCATAAGGGTTGGTTGCACTTAAGGGGGAATCCTCCGATATTGGTACTACCTTAGGAACTCCATATACTGTAGCTGAGGAGCTAAATACTAATCTTTTTACCTCGTATTTTTGCATCATTTCACAAAGAAGAATTGTTCCAGAAATATTATTTTGATAATATTTGAGAGGGGCTTCTACAGATTCACCAACAGCTTTGAATCCAGCAAAGTGTATCACTGCGTGGATACTGTTTTCCGAAAATACTTTTTCAAGTCCGTTCCTATCAAGAATACTTACATTATAAATCTTGAATTCTCTTCCTGTAATCTCACTAACACGCTTTAATGACATTGGGCTGCTATTAGAAAAATTGTCAAGTACTATTACTTCATATCCAGCGGTTAATAATTCAACAACCGTATGGCTTCCAATATAGCCCGCTCCTCCTGTAACTAAAATTGCCATTCTATCGACCCCCATTCTTCATAAAATTCTCCCCACTAGGAAATAAATTTACTAATATCCCTCGATTAGTTTATAAAATTTCATTAAATGTTCTTCGTTCCTTTGATCCAAATTTATTAAGTTGTTTTTTAACTTTTCTTTTAAATCATTTGAAAATATTATTCTCTTTATTCCATCTGCTATTCCCTGCGCGCTAAGATTTACAATTAATCCTGTTTTCTCATTTTCTATTTGATGTTTAAATGAAGGAATATCCGTTACTACTATAGGGCATCGTAGAGCAATAGCCTCTTCCACAGCCACACAATGTGCTTCTGTCTTTGATGGTTGAACATATATATCACTAAATTGCATATAAGGATATGGATTTTCCTTCTCACCAAGTAAAATGAAGTTTTTTTCCATTCCTAATTCTGTTGATTTTTTCTTTAGTTCTTTATACATTGGACCACTTCCAATTAAGAACCAGCATATATCAAGGCCTTGCTCAATAAGTAGTTTACAAGCCTCTAATGCAAAAAAGACTCCTTTTTCTTCAACGAGCCTAGCAACAGTCACAATTTTTAACTTTTTTGTATACTCCGTATCTTTCATTTCTATAACCTCATTTGCCATAGCCCGTACTGTATTCGGTGCAACTCTGTTATGTATCACTTCCATTTTATTGGAGTACTCAGGAAAGAAAGATTCTAATGATTTCTTTGAAGATTCCGCAACTGTAATAATATAATCACATTCGGAAAAAGCTTTTTTCTCAAGTCTAATGCATGGCCAGCCATTTTTTTGACTGTAGGCATAATCCATATGGTTATAGACAATTTTTCTATTAGCACTTACTTTTTCAACCACGTAGTAATTGCAAAAAAAATCGATATAGCTTATTGCTATATCATAATGCTTATTTGGCTTATGCAGGATATTTCGGTACACCCCCCATCTAATACCAGTTCCAACACCTCTCGAGAGCTTTGACAATAGTGCAGCCAATATTTTACCCATTAATATCGGGAATTTGCCCATTTTGATTAGTTCTGGCGCAGCTTGTAATAATGGAGTGGAGAAAGTTTCAAACAATGGTGGAAGAATATTCACTTGAGGTGGTATTGATTTGAATAAGACCCCACTATGATCAAAAAGGAGGAGATCTACATCATATTTTTTATAATCTAAGTCCGAGAGAAGAGTTAATAAACTTTTCTCTATTCCACCTGTATGAAGATATTGTGTTACAAATAGTAATTGCTTTTTCATTACTATTAACTCCTTATTAAAAAATCAAATAATTTAGGGATACTGTTTTTTAGTTTCTTTTAAATATAACGATACCCATTTAGGAACATTATCATGGATACTAAAACCATTCTTAATGAAATTCCTACTTATCGTTTCATCTGTAGGTCGATTTAATAAAATGGCACTTTTTATTTTTTTTGACCACATAGTTAGATCCTCTTTTAAACTTATAAATGACATTAAATCAAGGCCCATATCAGTGGCAATAGGTACTCCATTTGAAACAACACAAGGTGTACCCGCACATTGGGCTTCTAACGTCACAATCCCAAAGCCCTCAAATAGGGATGGAAATAAAAATACATCGAATGCTTTCATTAGTCTTGGGATATCAGCTCTTACACCTAAAAACCGAATATTCTTTAGTAATCCAAGCTTTTCTGCTTCTTTTTCTATTTGATTTTTTAATGGACCATCACCTACTAAAAGAGCAACAAATGTAGGATCTGTCTCCACGATATGCTTTAAAATCTTTAAAAGAAAAAAATGATTTTTTGATTGAGAAAACCGTCCGACATGTCCAACTATTTTTACTTCTTTTGGTAGATTTAACTCTTGAATTACACTATCCCGACTATTTTGGATACTTAAAAACTGGTTTATATCAATTCCATTGTTTAGAATATCCACCTTACATTGATCTACCATTTTCTTACCAAACAAAAATTCAGCTGCCTCCTTACTACAGCTGCAAAAATTTGTTGCAGAAAATTTAATAAGTATTTGTAACACCTTTAATATAAATTTATCTTTAAACCCACTATTTTTTGACCAATTATTACTATGAGAATGACAGACTCTCTTTTTGATACCACAAACTTTTGCAGCTAAAGCGGGAAAACCACTTTGGTAATCAGTATGTGAATGGATCGCAACATAATGGTTTGAGGCCATAATTCTTTTCAATTCTTTAAAGTATCTAATAGGGCCTGATTCTCCAAGACTTGAAATTTGTTGGATATTCCCACCCAGGGAAATTATTTCCTCATCAAAGTCCCCTTTATTCTTTGTGTGAGTAACAAAATCAAACTGGATCTTTGACCTGTCTAAATTTCTATAAATATTCATAATAAGTGTTTCAGCACCGCCCCGATCCATGGAGCTCACAATATGCAAAATTCTTTTCAAACTTTTCCCGTTTTCCATTTGTTCACCCCAATGTATTATTGAAAGATAGGGTCCAAGAAATTGCTTTTATATTGAATATTCAAAGTTATAACACTGTCATAATAATGATAAATTAGATAACATATAAGAATCATAAAATAAATTAATCTTTGATTTTTTTCATTAAAAAGCTTAACAATCCAAGAAATTAAAATAATTTGGTAGAGACTAAAATAAATTGCAAACCTAGCAAAAATCCAATTTTGAGTTGAGACAATCATGAAGACTAAACTAAGCATGGCCATATTAACAATATAGTCGCTATTAGGCATGATTTTTCTTAGTTTTTCTCTACCCAAAAAAGCAATTAAAAGCGGGACCCCCTCGACTGCCACTCTAATTACGTTTGCTCCACCTTCAGAAAAATCCTTATATCTTCCATATTGCGTATCCTTTAGGGCTGCAAATAAAACTTGTGTAAATTGATTGAATCCCAGGACAATAAAAATAGTCAATAAAATAAGGAAAAAGGTTGCTCTAGTCCATGCCTTTCTTCTAACAATGAAATAAATTGGAATAAGAATTAAAACTGTTTCATGGATAGTGGAGGCTAATAATACAATTAAAAAGTATCTTTTCCATCCACCCTCAATTAGAAATTTCGTCGCTGCAAAAACTATACCAGCAGCTAGACATTGTCGTATCCCATTCATAGATGTTATAAAAAAACCACTGGTAATATAAACAAAAATACTAAGTTCAATCATTCTTGAATATTTGTAAAACACAAAAATAATAAGTGCATTTGTAATTACAGCACTAATAAATATCATTATTTGTGGATCATTTGTGTATTTCTTTAAAATCATTTGAAGGATGCCAAAACCAATATCCTTTTGAGACTTAACATAATCCCAGGTAAAATTATTTATTAAATAAGCATGTCTGTATGCTCCGGTATCACCGATCGTTGACCCCCTTAGCCCCGAAACAATTACTAAACATACCAAAGCTCCAAATATTAATATTTTGTTTGGCTTAATTGAAACAGTTGTGGGTGAAATGGTAACAGTAGCGTAATACCTTGAAAAATATGAAAAAATAAAAACGATAGCAAGATTAATCCAAAGAATTGTCATCCTTTATTTTCCTTTCAGATTATCTTTTTTCATTCCTCTTTTTTATTGGCTATATTAAATAACTCTGTTTATTTTTGGCTCAGATACGCTCTATTCTTATGAAAGAATTGGAGTTAGCTTGCCTTCTCTCTGGTTTCAAAAGTATGGGGGCTTCAGAAGTTAAGGCTTCAACTTAAGTAGCCTATGTTTTTGTTGGATATATAAATATAATAAAAAGCCAAATGGGATGGCTAAAAATGTTAGAGTTTTGGCAGGAGTTTCACTTAAAAACCTCCAATTTTTCAGTATAAAACTACTTGAAACAAAATGGATTGCTTGTCGAAATTTAAAAGATAAGCTTACAAATGGCAATTTCATTAACTCTTTCCGATAAAAAGCAAATCCTCTTGGATTTTTGCGGTACTGATTGACCATATTATGAGAGGAACCATCTGGAAGATATTCTACAAAGCAAAGAACTTCATTCATTAATAGCATTTCGTAATCACGATCAAGCTTGAAGTATTTATAAGCTAATCCCACATACTTCTCGTTTGTAAAGATCGGGTATGGATATCTTTTTGTTAGTTCTGAACGGTAGACAATCTTCTTATCGCCTGATACACCATGTTTGTAATATAGATCAAACAATGTTGAGCTTTTAAGCTTTTCAGGTAGCTTCGTTCCAATAATAGTATTATTCGTGTAAGCGTCGAGGCCGATCATTCCACTTACCTTTTCACTACCGTATTTCTTCCAAAAAGATGTGACTTTTTCAACCGCATCCACTGGCATATAGTCATCAGAATCTATACAGACATTTAATTCGGTATCGATCTGTTCATATGCTGTATTATGTGCCCCATGCATGCCTTGGTTTTCTTGCCAAATATATCTGATCTTAATTAAATTTTGCTGCATCCAGCATTCTACCAATTCCCTTGTTGAATCCGTTGATCCATCATCAATGATTAACCAAATAAAATCTTGGCAAGTCTGCGCTACTAGGCTTAGATAGCATTTTTCCAAACAGTAAGCTCGATTATAAGTTGGCGTAAAGACAGTTAGTAGTTTCACTTGAATTCACCCCGATACCCTTAAATAGAAGTTTTCAATGGAACTGGCAATCGTTTTAATATCGTATCCTTGTTTAGATAAAGAATTTGGCACAGTTTTACGGGAATTTTTCTTAGTAGCTATTTTTATTATTTTATCTACCCACAATTGAATATCTCCTAGGGGAGAAAATTCAATTAAATTGATACTGAGATCAACATCTTTTGATATCTTATTAGATATAACACAAGGTAATCCTGCACCTTGTGCTTCTATGAGCGAAACGGGTAACCCCTCATGTAAAGATGGAAATATAAATACATCAAAGGCCTGAAGTATCAGGTTTATATCTTCCCGTATTCCAATGAATTTTATCTTTTCCTTTAAATTCAAATCCTTTGCTTTTTTCTCCATTTCTGATCTTAAATGACCGTCTCCTACTAATATCAAAATTGAGTTTTTATATACCTTATTAAATTGATTAAAGATATCAATAAGAAAGGAATGGTTTTTTTGGTGGTTAAATCTTCCCACATGACCTAGGACAAAGGTATTGTGATCAAGCTGAAATTCCTCTCTTACCTGTTGTCTTATTTCTTGTGAAAATTCAAATCTATTACTTTCAATCCCATTTTTTAAGATATTAGACGAATTGGACTTTTCTTTAAATAACCATTGGGCTGCTTCCTTTGAACATGCAAATAAATTAGTTGCACTTGGCAGGATGTGTTGACCGGCATACCATTTATACATTTTTGCTGCAGCTCCACCCTCACTGCTTGTATTGTGGCTATGTGCTATCCGAGTAGGTATGCCCGCTTTTTTCGCAGATCTAAGAACAAGGCCGCTCATTTTATCCAAATGTGAATGGACAACTTTATAATGATTTTGGAGTGTAAAAAACTTATTTAATTCTTTAATATATTTGAAATGACCCACATCCGAAATGTATGGAATTCTATGGACTTTCCCACCCATTTTTTTGATTTCAGCATCAAATGCTCCTTCTTTACATGTTAAAAAGTCAAATTGAACCTTAGTTCTATCAATATTCCGATACAAATTCATAATTAGTGTTTCTGCACCGCCCCGGTTCATATTGACAACAACATGCAAGATTCTTAATGGACAGCCCACAATACATCCTCCATTTCATCCATATAAAGTCGATAAATATTTCTTTTTTCTTCTAAAATCTTTTGTATGCTATATTTTGTTACTATCACGTTGCGTCCCTGAGCTCCTAAATTACGTTTTAACTCGTCATTTTTCTCTAGAACCTGAATTTTTTCTGATAAGATGTCTGAGTTATTATAAATAATCCAACCATTTATATTATTTTCAATAAGTTCTCTATGACCCCTGTTATCATTTGCTACCACCGGCAACCCACTAGACATTGCCTCCATAATGTTTACCGGAAGCCCTTCTCTAAGACTAGATGCAACTGCTATATCACTTATTTTTAGTAATTCATCAATATCATTTCTATAGCCAAGAAAGTCTATCATATTTTCTAAATTTAATTTTCGTGCAAGATCACTACATTCCTGTAATAGAGGCCCCTCTCCTGCTAGTAACAGTTTTGCATTTGGGATTTCGTCTTTTATGAGAGCTAATGATTCAATCAGTAATTTTTGGTTCTTGTTTTTGTTAAATTCTGCAGCATAGAACATTAAAAAATCATTAGGTGCATAGCCTAATGATTTTCTAAACATATTTCTATGGTTTTCATCTACTGGTTTAAAAATCTCTGTATTGACGCCAACGCCATGTACATGTTTGATTATTTCAGCTTTAAATCGATGTTTTTTCGCTAGATTAAAGTCTTCTTGATTGATCGTGATTAAACAATCTGTGAATCTGGAAAGAACCTTTTCAATAGGATAATAGAGCAACCAATTTAAGAGTGGAGCCCCCTTACAAAAGTGAAATCCATGCGCAGTATAAATTACTTTTGTTCCAGTTTTTCTTGCCGCTCTTGCAGCCAAGCGCGTAAGCACCCCGCCCATAGGTGTATGGCAATGAATGATTTTATACTGGTTTTGATCAATAATGGACTTTAGCTCTTTATAGGCCAATATATTCATTTTATTAAAAGGAGATCTTTGAATAGGAATAGTGTATTTTTTATCGACAAATGGAAGTTCTAATTCTCCTGATGCTACAATATGGACTTCCCATCCTTGTTCTTTAAACCATTTTAAATATGGTAAATGAAAAGCTTTAAAGTGATAATCGACCGTTGCACAAAATAACACTTTTTTTTGCAATTTCTATCAGTCCACCTTTTGGGTCCTACTTAATTAACTCCCTTTCCAGAACATTCGAAAGATAATCTAATAACTGATTTCTTAATTCACTACGTTGTAGGGCAAAGTCAATTGTTGTTTGGATAAAGCCCATTTTTTCGCCAACATCATAGCGAATTCCTTCAAAATCATAGGCGTAAACTGCTTCGTGCTGATTTAACCTTGCAATAGCATCAGTTAGTTGAATTTCTCCACCTGCTCCAGGTGTTTGTTTACTTAATACGTCGAATATTTTTGGACTCAGAATATATCGTCCAAGAATAGCAAGATTCGAGGGTGCTTCTTCTTGTTTTGGCTTTTCTATCAAACTATTCACACTGTAAAAACGTTCACCAATACTCATCCCATCAACGATACCGTACCTGGAAACTTGACTATCAGGTACAGTTTGCACCCCAAGAATGGAGGCATTATACCTTTCATATTGTTCCATCAATTGTTTTAAACAAGGTTTCTCAGCCTTTACAATATCATCGCCCAAGAGCACAGCGAACGGTTCATCGCCAATAAATTTTCGGGCACACCAAATGGCATGACCTAATCCTTTTGGTTCTTTCTGGCGAATGTAATGAATATCAACAAGCTTTGAGGACTTTTGTACTTCGTTTAATAGTTCAAACTTTCCTTTTTCAAATAGATTTTGTTCTAATTCAAACGAATTGTCAAAATGGTCTTCAATTGCCCTCTTTCCTTTTCCAGTCACGATTATAATATCTTCAATCCCTGATTCTACTGCTTCCTCAACAATATATTGGATCGTAGGTTTATCTACGATCGGTAGCATCTCTTTTGGCATTGCTTTCGTTGCTGGTAGGAATCTAGTTCCTAGCCCGGCAGCTGGTATAATTGCTTTTCTTACTTTCATTAAAATACGCTCCTTTTAAACAATTGCTGATAATCTAGATTCTGAAATAACATTATTATTCGCTAAATTCACAAGCAGCTCTCTTAGTTCCTCTTTATTCAAATTAGAGTAAGTCGCGATAACTTCTTCGATTTCGTTCAAATAAAGTGTCGCTTTTTTACCAACATAAATTTTCGGATAAATTTGTTTTTCATGAACTTCCTCTTTTTTTAATAATTCTTCAAATAGCTTTTCTCCTGGTCGCATTCCTGTGAATTCAATATCGATTTCATCAATTAAATTCCCAGAAAGTTTGATCAAGTTTCTTGCCAAATCAACAATTTTTACTGGATCACCCATATCAAGGACAAATATTTCTCCGCCTTTTGCAAGGGCTCCAGCTTGGATCACTAGTCTTGATGCTTCCGGAATAGTCATAAAGTACCTAACCATATCAGGATGAGTAACTGTTACGGGACCGCCCTTTTCAATTTGTCTTTTAAATAGTGGGATAACACTCCCCCTGCTTCCAAGCACATTGCCAAACCGAACGGCGACAAATTTTGTTTCACTTACTTGATCCATATGTTGTATCATCATTTCCGCGAGCCTTTTGGTCGCACCCATCACACTTGTTGGATTAACAGCTTTATCCGTTGATATCATGACAAATGTTTTTACACCATTCCATCTGGCCGCTTTGGCTGCGTTTATTGTACCAATTAAATTATTTTTAACAGCTTCTTCTGGATTGGCTTCCATTAAGGGAACATGTTTATGAGCTGCGGCATGATAAACAACATCTGGTTGATATGCACCCATTACAGACATCATTTTCTTAACGTCTTGCACATCTGCGATGACGGGGATAAATTGAATTTTCTTTTTTGCAAAAATCTCTTTTAGCTCCATTTCAATGGTATAGATGCTATTTTCTCCATGTCCCAATAATACTAATTGTTTTGGATTGAATTTCGAGATTTGGCGACAAATTTCCGAACCAATAGACCCACCAGCACCAGTAACTAGAACAACCTTATTTGTTACATATTCTGAAATACTATCAATATTTAAATCTACAGGTTCTCTCCCTAATAAATCTTCTACTTGAACATCCCGAAACTGTTTGACAGATACTCTTCCCGTGACCAAATCTTCGAGCATTGGCATGATTTGTGTTTTTGCACTTGTTTTTGCACATTCCTGAAAAATAGTATTTAATTCCTTTTTACTTAGTGAAGGGATTGCAATAACGATGTTATCAATATCTAATGTCTCTACAGCTTGCTTGATTTCAGAAACCCCTCCAAATACAGGTATTCCTAAAATATCAAGCCTATGTTTTTTTCTATCATCATCAATAAATACAACGGGCATTAAGTCTGCATCATTATTTTTTTTCAGTTGCCTTGCCACCATCATACCCGCGGATCCTGCACCTACTATAAGGGTACGTTTTTTATTATCTGCTGAATTAAAAATCATATCCCTAAGCATCCTCCAGCAAAAACGAGAGCCTCCAATAATTAATATATTGAGTAGCCATGTAACAGTAAGCAGACGCATATGGGTGTCGAGAAGGATCAAATGTTGACCAATGGCGGTGGTTAGAATTGAAAATGTTACAACTTTTATGATAATAAGTAACTCCCCAACACTTGCATACTCCCAGGCCTTTTTATACAATCTGAATTTCAATGAAAAAAAGTGGTGACTCAACAAAAGAACAAAGGAGCTAATAATGATTGGAAAAGTGAAAACTTCATAAGTTGCTCCCACTAAGAAGTGGCTAAAATAGACAGCAGCCAAAACAATACATGAATCAATTAAGATAAATAATGATAATCTCTGTCGGTATGTCATACCATCCCCCCTTATATAATCTATTAATCAACGTCTTTCTAGCTTAATAGATCTTAACTTGATGGCGTATTCAACTAAGCTTATTATTCCTTTAAGTAGTTTTTATATTGCACCTTGTTTTATGAATTTTATTGTTTTTTTACTGACTTAGGGTATCTGCAAATACTATTTAAAATACAACTCCTTTCATTAAAAAAATTAATGATATGTTCCTTAATTCAAAGAGCACATTAGTAATTTTTTTACACAAATTAAATATGGGCATCTAACCCATCCTCACATCACACTTTTGACGACTAGCGTCTAAGGTTCTTAAACCCACAGTATGACCGAGTGCCTCCATCGATAATGGTTTTAGGAGACATCACCATTGAAAAATATAAAAAACGCACGATTAATTCTTAATTAAGAACGAAAAAATAAAAAAAAACAAACATAATATATCCAACTATTGACCCATTACTTATTCATAATTACTCCAATTAGTTTTGCTTTTGCAAATTCTAACACTTTTCTAGCTTCTATGGCTTTATCGATTAAGGTTTTTCCATTTTGAATAACTAATACCACTCCATCACATTGATTTGCTAAAAGTTTCGTATCTGATAACTCCAGGACAGAGTAAGAATCAATTAAAACCATGTCGTATGATCGTAATGTGTCACACAAAATATCTCTTAAATATTGTGAACCTAGCAACTCGGAAGGGTTAACTGGAATTAGTCCACTTGTTAATACATCCAATTCACCTATTTCTGTATGGATGATTGCTTCCTCGAATTTTATTTTACCTGTAAGAACATCTGTTAATCCGATTGTATTTCTGACTTTCATTATGTTGTGTAAATTAGGAGTTCTTAAATTCCCATCAATTAAAAGGACCTTTTTTTTCTGCTGAGCCATTGAAACGGCTAAATTAGAAACTAAAGTTGATTTCCCCTCTCCTTTACAAGGAGAAGTTATTAAGAAAGTTCGACTTTTTTTGTCTTCCATTGCAAAATTAATATTTGCTTGGATCATTCGAAATTGCTCAGAAAAGATTGATTCGGGATGAGAGTATGCAATTAACATTCTTTTTTTTGCCGAAGCTACATTTATCCTTCTATTCAAAACCAATTGCCTCATCTCCAATTTCCATTTCAAATTTCTTTACATATTTCTTTTTTAAATTCTTTTTATTGACACTAGGAACTCTCCCTAATAACGTTAAACCTAATATTTTTTCCACATCTTGTGTAGACCTAATTGAATCATCTAAGGAATCTAGCAAAAATACCAACCCTATACCAATCACTAATCCAATTATCAAAGAAACTAGAATGATTTTCTTTTGATTTTGGTTTATTGGCCAAGAATTCACTTTAGCGTCTGATAGTAGGCGAACATTATTGAAACTAACAATATTAGGAATTTCATTTTTGAATACCGTTGCCGTTGTGTTCGCAATTTTTGCAGCGCGATCAGGGTCTGTATCTGTAACACTAATACTTACCACCTGAGAATTATCAATACTTGCAACGTTTATTTGTCCAGAAAGGGCCTCTGGTGATGTTTTCAATTTTAAACTTTCCACAACTTTTTCCAACACTGTAGTGTCTTTTATAATTACTTGAAGAGTATTCCTAAATTCAGGATCTGCCCCAATAATAATTCTTGAGGAAGCTTGATACATTGGAATATTAGTTGAATAGCTGTAAAATGCGCCCAATAAAGTAGTAATTACCACCATTATAATTACTACCCACATTCTTTTTTTTATTACTGCATATAACTCTTTTAGATTTATTTCCTTTGCTTTAATCTTTTCTATACCTTTCATTTGATCAAGATTATTCATTTAACCACCCTTTTTCCACAGAAAATATTATCTTCTTTTATCAGCGAGTGTTCTTAATAATGAACTTATTTTCTAAAAAAAATAAAATTCTCTTTAATTATTGTATTCCTCAAATAAAATAATTAAATTATAATCCAAAACCACTAGATTGCTAATATTATAATAGTTCTTTATACAGAACGTGTCAACCATTTATTAACATTAGCAATTTCATTATCATTAACACTAAATGGTGAAAAAAAATTCTTTCATTCACACACTCATTTTAATTTGTTTGTTTAATAGATCATTGAACATTCCTTTTTTTTCACTCGCAAGCTCGCTATATTTCCCTTGTTGGATAACTTCACCTTGGCTTAGGACTATTACTTGATCAGCATTTCGAATAGTTGACAACCTATGTGCAATGACGATAATAGTCATCGTTCCTTTTAATCTTTCCAATGCCTCTTGAACTTTCGCCTCATTTTCCATATCTAATGCACTTGTTGCTTCATCCAAAACAAGTATGGCAGGCTTTCTTAAAATGGCTCTGGCTAACACAAGCCTTTGACGTTCTCCCCCGGAAAGCCTTATTCCCCTATCACCAACAATTGTATCCAGTGCATTTGGAAGCTTACCTACAAATTCAGCAGCTGCTGAAAACTCTAATGCATCCCAAATTTGTATTTCACTTGAATTTGGCTCAATCATAAGCATGTTATCTCGAATGCTGCCATTAAATAAAAAAGGATCTTGAGGAACATAACTAACAGAACGTCTCAGAGATAATAAGTTTTCCTCAGAAAGGGTTTTTCCATCTATAAGTACATCTCCAAGTTCTGGTTTATTTAGCCCTATTAAAATATCGATTAATGTGCTCTTTCCAGCTCCTGATGAACCTACAATTGCTGTTACACAATTAATTGGAATCTCTAAATTAATATTTTTCAGTGCATAGGTTGGTTCATTTTGATTATATCGAAAAAAAGTATTTTGACATTCTAGCTTTTTTTCAAATCGTAAGGGTTTTATTTCTTTATAGTAGTTTTCATCTGTTATTTCTATTTCTTTCTTACATTTTATTTGCAACTCAATTAAAGATCTAAAGGCGGGTACGCAAGATGCAATTTGCTCCAAACCTGATTGGATATCAGTAAATCGTGGCCATAATCGAGAAAAAATGATAAAAATTAATAAAAATTGTGCTGGATGGGCATCAAAAATCATGAGATAAATATAAATAAATACAGCAATTAAACTAGCTGATGTAATTTTATAAATTGTTTGAGAGGCATATTTCAAGTTTACATATTCAATTTGTTCTTCTACCATTCCTTTAGTTAAAGAATTAAGCCAATTTAAACGTGATTCCTCTAATGTATTACTTTTGATCTCCTTCATACCATTAAGTTGGTCCGTTATTCCAGCTAGATATTCTTGCGCTAAAACGGAAGTTTTTCCCCCTAAAAATTTTGATTTTCTTATAAATCCTCGAGAAAAGAAACCAAGAATGAAACCTGACAATAATACGAAAGCAGTTAGCTTTACTGATAAATAAAAAGCGATAAAAATCTGTATAGAGGTGAAAATAAGGGAAGTTATAAGCTGTAAGAATTGAATAATACCTCCAGCGACACGTGCTAGTTCCATTGTCATCACGTTGATAAGATCCGCTTTTCTCTCCTTCGTATAAAAACTCCAACGTGCTCTTAATAATAGATTATATGTCTCTAATCTTAATTGACGGATAAACCCTTGAGTTATTTTTGCATTTCTTACCAATAAGTTTCGTTGTACTATATTTTGTATGATTACCAAAGAGACATAAAATCCCAAGATCAAAATCATAAAAATATTTTTAGGATAATCATGCGTGAAACTAAAATATTTAGAGAACTTGGTTCCTCCAATATCAATGTTGACGATTCCACTATAGCTTAACATTGGTATCAATAGAAATATCCCGATTCCCTCAAGAATACTAACTAGTGCCATCCCTAGAAGGTTAACATATAGAATTCTGCCAGAAAAAGAATGCAATTGTTTAATGAAATAATGAACTTGATTCACTTTTATGCCCTCCTAGTTATGGCGCGTCTCCTTATTTTCCTCCCAATCACTAAAAGAGGGCGTAAAGGAAAATATAAAAAATGAAGGATTTTAGGTAAAGGAAAAAATTCAGTATCTTTCGGGTAAGGGAAAAGATAGCTTAGAACAAAAATAGTTTTTTGCTGATTAGACATTAGCGAAATTAAATGTCGTTTGTGATATATGGATACTTCATCAGGGATTGGATAAGAATGAAGATTAACCATTTGCTTTATATAAAACAAAGCATCAATTGCTAATCGCTTTGTCCGATTTCCATGTGATATTTTAGTCATTTCCATTGGCATTTTAGTATTTAGTAAATTAGAGGCTAAGAAAAGGGATTGACCGCCTAAATGAAGATAATGATTTTTCCTTAGTAATCTAATTATTTTTTCCCAATCAATTTTTTTTTTGACCATTTGATCAATATCAACTAACCAACGAAGACGAGACCACCCATGCCGTGCCCCGTGGGTAATAAGAAATAAAAATAAATCTTCTAATCCTAAAATATAAACAGGATAACTCGTTAATGAACTTACTCTCTTCCGATCCCACAATTCACTAAATCGGGGTTCCCTAGCCGGCCCTGGATTAAGCCTCCAATGTATTTCCACCTTTATCTTCCTCAATGGATGATAAAAAGTAATATGATGGTGTCTCCATTTCCAATCATTTAATACTGTTAAAATATAATCATCTTTTATGTATCCGTCATTTAGTAGAATTTCTTCCGCTTGATTCAAATTTTTGATTGGGATTAAAATATCCAAGTCTGCAGATGTCCTTAACGATAGATCACCGTAAAGATCAGTTGCAAGTACTGGACCTTTTAAAAAGAGAGTGTGAATCTTTTTGTCTGCAAATATTTTTGATATAGTTTCCATTTCTCCACTTAATGAAAGCATTCTAAAAATATTTTTTTGGTATTCCTGATGTAATGATTGCAGTACAAATGGAGGAATAGAGGGTTCATTAATCTTTTTTACTTTTTTATAAATAATAGGATATACTCGATGATGCTTAGCTAATTCAAGAAATATCCCCCAATTAATACTCTTAAATAATCCTTTATTTATAGAAATTGTATCATCGTCAATTTCAGTTTTCAGAAAAAAAAGTAGTAGACGTAATTCATGAGGTAATTGCTCTAGTTCACTTTTAAAATGGTTATTCATGATATTCTCCTCTTATCACTAAACACAAATTTTCGGGCAAATTTTCCTACAACTGTAAACCCCTGCATTCCTTCTCTCCCTGTAACATAATAGGAACCACTGCGTAACCATGCATGTGCAATTAACTTTCCTGACTTATCCTTGGCAATACCCAAATATAAAGTACTTTCAATTTTCCGTCTTTGAAGCATCTTCATTCCAGCTATAGCTTTAACAAGACATTTACTTTCCCAAAAAGTATAATTACTCATAATATTAATGGAATTCGACACGTTTCTTAACGTTTTTTGCTCAGATATATTTAGGTCAAATGTTGTTTCCTCCTTATGAGTACCTAAAAAAGGGGAAACTTTTGAAAATGGCATTAATTTGAGGATGCGAGCGAATGCTAAAAAAATAAAAGCCTCTAGTAACAACATCTTTTTCCTTGAATCCAATAAACTAAATGTCTTAACTTTTTGACCAAGTATCATTTTCCCTTCTCCTCGAATTATTCTTGGTTAACAATTTGTATTAATCCTTCACTATATAGTTGTTCAATAAAGGTAAGTACTTGCTGTTCACATTCACTTTTTTCAATTTGATATTCAGATATTAGGATTGTAATCAACTGATTTATTTTTATTGGAGCTTTTATTAAATCCCATATTTCCCCACCCAAACTACCTAAATTGTAATACTTTCCATTTTTGATACTTAGCATTACTTTATCTCCATCCATATCACTCACTATGTTTCCCTCACATTGCTTAATTGGTGATTTGATTGAAATTTTAGTATCGATCATATTATTTCCCTCTCTTTAATAAAACTTAAAATCATGGATACTAGGTTCTGTGCAGTGAATTCAGATGTAGGTCTTTTTAATTGATACATCTGTACTTTGTTGATAATTTTTGAAGAATCGGTGAAATGCCATTCTGTCAATCCCATTTTATTGACTAGAGAATGACGATATGTTTGATATAACAGGGTTCGAAACCTTTCCAACTTTTCAATTTTACAAATTTGAATATGTTCATTTTCGGTTTTAACCAACTCAAAGACACCTGCAAGAGGGGAGGGTTCATGAGAAAAATTAGAATTTACGGGTATCGAATATTTAGTTTCTCTTTCGAATAATGGTCGGTAATCGCTCGTCTGCATACCGAATTTTTCCAAACTATCCTTCCACAACTTTTGCTGTGGATAAGATGGCATAATAAAAGGACCATCTTCGTTTAAAAATTTAACTGCAACCACATCATCACTAAGAAGTTGAAATCCTTTATTTATAAATGCTGAAGCAAGAGTTGATTTACCTGCACCTGAGTTTCCTATGAATGCATACGCTTTCCCATTTATAGCTATAGCACTTCCATGCAGTGGGAATATTTTTCTCTGCATTAACAGTACTCCCATACAAGTTCCTAAGATATAAAGGCGAATTTTATCATAATCAGATCCATCCATTGGGGATACAATTATGTTTTTCCCGTCTTTTATACAAAATGTCGCAGTATTAGGGATTTGAAATATTACCAGACTTTCTTTAACGATAAAATTCCTTTGATGGATTTTGAATTCATCCCAGAAACAAGATAAGTATCCTATATCAATAAAAATGTCTGCTACTTCTTCATCTTTATGTAGCTGTGTTAATTCAGGCAGAGATATTTCACTACAAATTGTTAACCCAAATGCTTTATACATACCTTTTTTAAGAATTCCTATTGACACCTTCCTCACTCCATCAATTTCTATTTAATATTAAAAAACCCTCATACTATTTTTACATTGTATAAGGGCATATTTTTCAACAAAGCTCATTCTTCTTTATTAACTGTAATTTACCATTTCATCACAATCCGGCTGTACGGCATCAGGTGTTTTAATACCTGGTCCAGCCATTGTCATATTAATATTAAGTACTTCAAGTTCTAGCTTTTTCCATTCCTTTTTCAAATTTTCACCCCCTTTCAAGTAAAGTTTTTTATAAATCGAGAAACAATAATAGATCGCATTAAGATTCGAAAATCAAAGTCAAAAGCATATTCAGGTCGTGGCTTTTCTTTAATCCTAAACATTGATTCTTTGATCACTTGCAAATTTATAAATTCACCAACAACAGGGTCAAGACTAATTTGTCGAATTTCGTCTATAAAGGTATCCCAATATGAGGCCATACGATGAACACCGTCGGCACCTTGAACACCTCTAGTTCTGAGGTTCAACCTTACTTTATCTGGTAAATACCCCTTTGTAGATCTTCTTATGAGCGATCTATCAAGTCCATTTCGAACATATTGTTCTTCGGGAACCGATAAACAAAACTTGATAACTCGTAAATCATTTGTGGGATCTCTGTCCCAAAGCGAGTAACGTAAGGATAACTTAGAACCGTATGTTCCAGTTGTATTCCAGTAATATAACTGTTCAAACTGCCGATTTCTTACCTCATACGCACTTGGTAAATTAGAGGCGGTTATATCAATCCCGTGTTCATTTAGTTTTTCAAACACTGATGTTCTTTCAGCGAAATGTGGATTGATTATCATAGGAAAGTGAAATTGCTCTTTTGATTGAATTAAACGATAAAGGGATGGAAATGCCTTTTTACGAACTTCAGACATAATTCTGGATTTTTTCACCGCAATATTTTTGCTATATTGGTTTAATTCCTGGTAAAGCCGAATCCAATTCATCCTTTTAAATAGAACTGCATAATAGTCTAGAACTGGTCCCCAGGATATAGTCCAATTACCCCTTTGTCCATTAAGTAATACCCCTATACTTTGCTGTTGGGCTTGTTCATAAATCCCTTTTAACCAAAAGGTATTTTCGAAAAACTTATAGGGCATTTCGAGTGTATCTAGCCAATCATTAATTTCAGTGTAAGGACTTCTTTCATCAAAACTCAAATAATTATCATTAATATTTCCGACAAATTTCACAGTCGATTCAATAAAAGGTTTTTCATTAGCAATTCTACTTTTATGTGTCCAATCAACAAAATCATGAACTGGTACATAACTATATGTATGCAATTTTTTATTTTGTTTTCGTAAGGCCTTTGCAGCAAAGCTAACAACTGAACCTGAGTCAAGTCCCCCACTTAAATGGGCTCCCACTTCATGGTGAGTTCTTAATCGTGCTGTTACAGCCTCCTGAAAAACCTCACGAAAGGCTTCCTCATATTCGTTGTTTGAATTAAGATGTATTTTTTCTCTCTGTGATAATGTGCTATATCTTTTGAGTGATAATTTTCCATTTACCAATGAAATAAAGTGGGAAGGAGGTATCTGTTGGATATTCTTATAGACTGTTGACGTGGGATCAACTGATTCAAAATTCACGGGTATTGCCAAAAATTCTGCTAGCCATTGCTCATTAAGAACTTTTTGAATCTCTTGTAAAGCGAAAAGTGGTTTTATAGCCGTACAGGCTACAAATTTTTGACTGTTGAAGTAGAAATACAAAGTCCTACTCCCCGAAAAATCCCTCGCCCCAAACAGCTTCTGTCTTTTCCCATCCCAAATCATATAAGCAAAATCTCCAACCAAAAACTTGGGAGATTCCTCGCCCCATTTCTCATAAGCTAACAAAATTAATTCACTATCGGTTATCTCTTTTCTTAGGCTTCGATCCACTTGTAACTTTTCAAACAAATCTTCTCTATTATCTATAATCGCATCAGCCGTTATGGCTAGCTGCCTTTCATAGTCGTAGTATGGGAGCTGTTCACCAATAGATTCAGGTGTGATCCACTGAGCATGGCACCCAAGAAAGACTTTTTCGTTATGCCATATTTGAATGTCATTAGCAGGATATTTCTCTAATGCTTTCATTATGCTTCTACCATGTTCGAGATTGATCGGTTCTTCATTTAAGTGAAAGATTCCGGCTATTGCACTCATTTTTTCCTCCCACTTTTTCAAAAAAACTTATTGAATCTATTAGTTCTTTAAAAAGAACACAAAAGGCATAGTAATCCCTATAAATATTTATAATTACAATTTTGTAAATGTTTAGCCGATTTTTGATCTCAAATTCACCATTTTCAACCAACGAACAAAATAAAGTTCTTTATAAAGAACAAGTTTGTAAGATTAAAATATCATCTCTCCTATACCTATGTCAATAACTTTTCTTTTTAAAAAGCACAATTGATTTTTACATAAAACGTCATTTTTAAAAAAAACAATTGACATAAAGCATAAACCTACTGTAAATTTTAAAGAAAAGTCTAAATATTTGTATTCTTATCAAGAGAGGTTGAGGGAATGGCCCGAAGACGCCTCAGCAACCATCAATGGTTTTTCCATTGAAAAGGTGCTAAGTCCAGCAAGTTATTTAATAACTTGGGAGATAAGAAGAATGGCTCTGTTTGCGTTATGACAAAAGTCTTCTTCTTATAGAAGGCTTTTTTTGTTTTTTTACAAGGAATTTTAGACCTTGTTTAGTCATTTTACACAATAAGTTAATAATTGTTTTTTTAACAAAATAATTATTTAAAGTCTTTCAAAGACAAGGAGTGGTTTGATGTATAAGATCGAGACAAAGCTAGCGCAAATTGGTAATCGCAGTGAATCAGCAACTGGGACTGTAAATCCACCTATTTATCTTTCTACTGCTTTCCGGCACGAAGGAATCGGCCAGTCAACTGGATTTGATTATAGCCGGACAGGAAACCCCACTCGCCAGATCCTTGAAGAAACGATTGCCAATCTTGAATGTGGGGATCAAGGGTTTGCTTGCAGCTCTGGTATGGCGGCTATTTTTACTGTCCTATCCTTATTCCAATCAGGAGATGAATGGTTAGTTAGCGAAGACTTATATGGTGGGACATACCGTTTATTAGAACAAGGCTATAAAAAATGGGGATTAAAGTGCCAGTATGTAAATACGTGTTGTCCTGAAGAGTTGGAAAAAAAAATAACATCTCAAACAAAGGCCATCTTTCTCGAGACTCCAACAAACCCTCTTATGCAACAAACTGATATCTCGGCTGTAGCTGAAATAACCAAGAGGCATGGGATATTGCTGATTGTTGACAACACTTTCTATACCCCACTTCTTCAGCAACCCCTCAATCAAGGTGCTGATATCGTAATTCATAGCGCCACCAAGTATCTTGGCGGACATAATGATGTGCTTGCAGGTCTGATTGCGGCAAAAGGAAAAAAATTATGTGAAAGCCTCGCACTCTATCACAATGGTGCTGGTGCTGTTCTTAGTCCATTTGATTCCTGGCTATTGATGCGTGGGATGAAAACATTGTCTTTAAGAATGGAGAAGCATGAGAAAAATGCCAGTAAGATTGTTGATTACCTTTTAAAGCATGATGCCGTAACAGAGGTTCTTTATCCGGGAAGAGGCGGGATGCTTTCCTTCCGCCTAAAAGAAGAAACATGGATTAACCCATTTTTGCAGGGGTTGTCACTAGTTACTTTTGCAGAAAGCCTTGGAGGAGTTGAAAGTTTGATTACCTACCCTGCAACGCAAACACACGCAGATATTCCGGAGGAAATTAGAATTCAAGCAGGTGTGTGTAATCGTTTATTGCGCTTTTCCGTTGGAATTGAAGATGCACAAGATTTAATTACCGACCTTGAGCAAGCCTTTACCCATATCAAAAAGGAAGTGACGGTATGACGGAATGTGATGAATTTTCGTTTGAAACAAGGCTCCTCCATAATCAGCACAAAATCGACCCAACTACTGGAGCTGTAAGTGTACCTATTCAACATGCATCTACATATCATCAATTTTCTATTGACCAGTTTGGGAAATACGATTATAGCCGTAGTTTAAATCCGACAAGGGAAGCACTTGAAGATGTGATTGCCGAATTAGAGGGTGGAATAAAAGGGTTTGCCTTTTCATCGGGAATGGCCGCCATTTCAACAGCATTTCTACTTCTTTCCTCAGGAGACCATGTTGTTATCACAGAGGATGTGTACGGAGGAACATATCGAATGGTTACTGAAGTTCTGTCTCGTTTTGGAATTGAACATACCTTTGTTGATATGACAAACATTGATCAGGTTAAAAAAGCGATCAAACAAAATACAAAAGCATTTTATATTGAAACACCTTCCAACCCATTATTAAAAGTGACCGACATCAAGGAAATTTGTAATTTAGCAAAGAAAGTGAAGGCACTAACCTTTGTCGACAACACGTTTCTTACCCCAGCATTACAAAGGCCGTTAGAGCTTGGTGCAGATGTTGTCCTGCATAGTGCAACCAAATTTTTATCAGGGCATAGTGATGTGATCGCTGGACTTGCGGTTGTTAAGGATGAAAAGTTGGCAAAAAAACTTGGTTTTTTACAGAATTCATTTGGTGCCATTCTTGGTGTTCAAGATGCGTGGCTTGTTCTAAGAGGGATCAAAACCTTACATGTTCGCCTTGAACAATCACAAAATTCAGCTATAAAACTTGCGGCATTTTTACAGACCCATCCGCTTGTAAAAAGAGTTTATTACCCTGCCCTTGTGAATCACCCCCAAAACTACTTGCAAAAAGCACAAGCAGAGGGTCCGGGGGCTGTACTTTCCTTTGAACTTGAAAGTGAAGAGGCAGTACGTTTATTTGTAAAGAATGTGAAATTACCTGTTTTTGCAGTAAGCCTTGGTGCAGTCGAATCCATTTTATCCTATCCAGCCAAAATGTCTCATGCGGCAATGCCACAAGCAGAAAGGGAAAAGCGAGGGATTACGAATACCCTTTTGCGCCTATCAGTTGGTCTTGAGAGTCCGGATGATCTTATAAAGGACTTTTCAACTGCATTAACTCATATACTTACCAACCAATTAGTCTTTCAGCAAGGAGAGTGACTATGAATTTCTTAAAAAAATTAGAGAATCAAATAGTAATAGCCGATGGGGCGATGGGAACTCTTCTCTATTCATATGGAACAGATTGCTGTTTTGAAGAATTGAACCTTTCACACCCTGAACAAATTGAGAATGTCCATAAAGCCTATATTGATGCTGGTGCAGATGTCATCCAAACAAATACGTATGCAGCTAACTATTTAAAGCTTCAACGGTATGGTCTTGAAGACTCAGTAAAGGAAATCAACAGTGCAGCTGTTAAAAATGCTAAACGGGCAGCACAAAACCATTCTTATATACTTGGTACCCTTGGAGGGAATCGCGGAATCAAGCAAAATACCATTACTATTGAAGAAATCAAACGAAGCTTCCGCGAACAATTATATTGTTTGCTGCTTGAAGGTGTAGACGGTATTCTTCTCGAAACCTTTTACGATCTTAAAGAACTCGAAGCAGTCCTTACTATAGCACGAAAAGAAACAGACTTGCCGATTATTGCGCAAGTATCCTTACAAGAGCCGGGAATTTTGCAGAATCAAACTCTCGTAAATGACGCCCTGAAACAGTTGGAGAGCCTTGGTGCAGATGTCATCGGTCTAAATTGCCGACTTGGACCACATCATATGTTGTTAACCCTGGAGCAGATAGAGATTCCCACACATGCTTATTTATCTGCCTATCCAAACGCGAGCCTTCCAGCTTATACAGATGGAAAGTTCCATTATGAAGGGGATGCAGATTATTTTCGAAGATCGGCACATTCATTTCGTAATCAGGGGGTTAGATTACTTGGCGGCTGTTGCGGGACTACACCAGAACATATCCGTGCCTTCGCTTCTGAACTCAAAAATGTTGTTCCAATTACCGAAAAAGTCGTAAAATTTAAACAAACAAAAATAATCGTCGAATCTCCTCTTGCAAAAAGGGAATATCCTCCACTACAGGAGATTGTAAAAGAAAAACCATCGGTGATTGTCGAATTAGATCCACCTAGGAAATTAAATACCACAAAATTTTTCGAGGGAGCAAAAGCTCTTAAGGAAGCTGGAATCGACGCTATTACACTAGCAGATAACTCCCTTGCTTCCGTAAGGATCTCAAACGAGGCATTAGGATATCTTGCAAAAAAACAATTAGGAGTAAGGCCACTCATCCATATTTCCTGCAGGGACCGTAATATCCTTGGCTTACAATCTCATTTAATGGGTCTTCATATATTAGGATTACATGATGTTTTGGCAATAACAGGCGATCCTGCTCGGGTTGGAGACTTCCCTGGTGCGTCTTCCGTTTACGATGTTTCTTCGTTTGAGCTTATTCAAACGATCAAGCAAATGAATGAAGGTTTATCCATTTCAGGCAAGGATCTTGGGCAAAAAGCGACATTTAGTATTGCCGCTGCTTTTAATCCAAATGTTCGCTCACTTGAGAATGCCGTTAAGCGGATGGAGAAAAAAGTGTTTCTTGGGGCTGATTATTTTATTTCACAGCCCGTATTCTCAGAAGAAAGATTAATTGAAATCTATGAAAATACGAAGCATCTTGATGCTCCTATTTATATTGGCTTAATGCCTTTATTAAGTAGTAAGAATGCCGAATTTCTCCATAACGAGGTACCAGGGATTAAAATATCAGAAACAATTCGCAATCGAATGACGAAATTCAATGATCTTCCTTTGCTTGCAATTCGCGAAGGAATCGATATCACAAAGTCATTAATTGATGCCGCACTGGAGCTATTTAATGGAGTTTATTTAATTACTCCCTTTTTACGGTATGAATTAACCGTAGAGTTAGCCCATTATGCGCGCCAACGTGCCTTTGAATTGAGGAGGTTTAACAACTATGTCGAAAACACCATTAACTGAACAACTTAAAAAACGCATTCTTGTCATGGATGGTGCGATGGGGACAATGCTTCAAAATGCCAACCTTACAGCTAGCGATTTTGGTGGCGAAGAGTATGAAGGCTGCAATGAGAATCTAAATTTCACGGCCCCTTCTGTCATCGAAAGGATTCATCATGAATATTTAATGGCTGGTGCTGATATTATTGAAACCAATACATTCGGGGCAACAAGTATTGTCCTCGAGGAATATGGTCTAGGCTACAAAGCCTATGAGATGAATAAAATTGCTGCATTCATCGCTAATAAAGCGGTGCAACAGGTATCGACTGATGAATGGCCACGTTATGTAGCAGGTTCAATGGGCCCAACAACCAAAACATTAAGTGTTACTGGTGGAGCTACATTTGATGCTCTTGCCGCAGCATACGAAGAACAAGCAATTGGCTTAATCGACGGGGCAGTCGATCTTCTTTTACTCGAAACAAGTCAAGATATGTTAAACGTGAAAGCTGGATACATCGGCATTCAACGTGCCTTTGAAAAGACGGGTATAACCCTTCCACTAATTATCTCAGGAACAATTGAACCAATGGGAACAACTCTTGCCGGGCAATCTATCGAATCGTTTTATATTTCAGTAGAACATATGAATCCAATAGCGGTCGGCCTAAACTGTGCGACAGGACCTGAATTTATGCAGGATCATGTTCGTTCTCTTTCGGAGCTAGCGTCAACAGCAGTCATTTGTTATCCAAATGCCGGGTTACCAGATGAAGAAGGCCATTATCACGAAACACCTGAAACTCTCGCCAAAAAATTAGCGGATTTTGCGGATCACGGCTGGCTTAATATTGTTGGTGGCTGCTGTGGTACAACTCCAGAGCATATTCGAGCAATTGCAGAGTCGGTGAACCAGATGCAGCCAAGGGAAATCACTCCATCATCTATCCATATGGTTTCAGGAATTGAGCCATTTATTTACGATGATCCAACCCTAAGACCAATTATGGTCGGGGAACGGACGAATGTAATTGGATCCCGCAAATTTAAACGATTGATTACAGAAGGAAAATTTGAGGAAGCAGCTGAAATTGCTAGAGCACAGGTCAAGGGTGGTGCACATGTGATTGATATATGCCTCGCCGATCCTGATCGTGAAGAATTAATTGATATGGAAAACTTCATTAAAGAGGTCGTAAAGAAAATTAAGGTTCCTCTTGTAATTGATTCGACAGATGAAAAAGTCATCGAAATAGCACTCAAATTTTCACAAGGAAAAGCGATTATTAATTCGATTAACCTTGAAGATGGCGAAGAACGATTTGCTGCGATTGTTCCGTTAATTCACCGTTATGGTGCTGCTGTAGTGGTTGGAACAATCGATGAAGAAGGGATGGGAGTGAGCGCAGAGCGAAAACTTGCGATTGCCAAACGCTCCTATGAATTGTTGGTTCATAAGTATGGCTTAAAACCACAGGATTTGATTTTTGACCCATTGGTTTTCCCAGTCGGTACGGGTGACCAACAATATATTGGATCCGCAAAGGCAACTGTTGAAGGGATAAAACTAATTAAAGAGCAGTTGCCAGAAACGCAAACAATCCTTGGTATTAGTAATGTATCTTTTGGCCTTCCACCTGTTGGTAGAGAAATCTTAAATTCTGTCTTTCTCTATCATTGCACACATGCTGGGCTTGATTATGCAATTGTAAATACTGAGAAGATTGAAAGGTTTGCTTCCATTTCAAAAGAAGAAGTTAAATTAGCGGAAGAACTTTTATTTACTACAACCGATGTGACATTAGCTACTTTTACTGAACTTTATCGGGGAAAAAAGAAAGAAGCAAAGAGTACTATTCCTAACATGAGTTTGGAGGAGCGCCTAGGCTATTATGTAGTCGAAGGAACAAAAGAAGGATTGCTACCAGATTTAGAAAAAGCACTCGAAACATATCCGGCTCCACTCGAAATCATTAATGGTCCCCTCATGGATGGGATGAAGGAAGTTGGCCGCCTTTTTAACGATAATCAATTGATTGTTGCTGAAGTGCTACAAAGTGCTGAAGTAATGAAAGCGGCTGTAGCTTATTTGGAACCATTTATGGAAAAGGGCGATGTTTCTGCTACGAAAGGAAAAATTATTTTAGCAACCGTAAAAGGTGATGTTCATGATATCGGTAAAAACTTAGTGGACATCATTCTTAGCAATAATGGCTACCAAGTGGTTGATCTCGGGATTAAGGTTTCCCCTACCGATTTAGTTCAAGCAATTCGTGCCGAAAAACCGGATATGGTTGGACTATCAGGCTTACTCGTGAAATCTGCACAGCAAATGGTGTTAACTGCACAAGATATGAAGGAAGCAGGCATTTCACTCCCGATATTAGTCGGTGGCGCTGCCCTTTCTCGTAAATTCACTGATACAAAGATTGCTAATAGCTACGACGGACTTGTCCTTTATGCGAAGGATGCGATGACGGGTTTATCCTTAGCTAATCAAGTCCAATCTCCTTTGGAATTGGAAGAACTTTTACAGAAAAAAAGTGAAAAAGTGGCCGCTATCAATGTTTCTGGAGTATTCCAAGCTTCTTCTGCTGTCACAACGGCAATCAGGCCGAAATCCACCGTTTCAACAGAAGTACCGGTATTTATTCCGAAGGATACAAAGAAACATATTTTAAAATCCTATTCACTCGCACATATTGAACCTTACATCAATATGCAGATGCTGTTAGGACATCATCTAGGAGTGAAAGGAAAAATATCTAAACTGATTGCCGAAAAAAATGAAAAAGCATTAATGGTAAAAGAGATTGTTGACACTCTGGTTAAGGAGGCAAATCAGGATAACTGGATCTCCCCTGCCGCAGTCTATCAATTTTTTCCTGCGCAGTCAGAGGAAAATAAGATTTACATCTTTGATCCGGAACAACCAACCAATATAATAGAAGTTTTTGAGTTTCCAAGGCAGGAATCAGCACCATATTTGTGTTTAGCTGATTTTGTCAAGTCGGTTGATAGCGGAATCAAAGACTATGTAGGATTCTTTTCAGTTACTACAGGGAAAGGGATCCGCCAAAAAGCGGAACAATTTAAGCAGGATGGCCGCTTCCTTGAGTGCCATGCATTACAGGCATTAGCCTTAGAAACTGCGGAAGGATTTGCTGAATTAATTCACCGCCAAATGCGTGATCGCTGGGGATTTCCTGATCCACTACAGTTTACCATGCAGGATCGTTTCTCCGCGCACTATCAAGGGCAGCGATATTCATTTGGCTATCCGGCATGTCCAGAAATTGAGGACCAAAAGAAACTTTTCCAATTGATTCGTCCAGAAGAAATTGGGGTAGAATTAACCGATGGATTTATGATGGAACCAGAGGCTTCAGTAACAGCAATGGTTTTCGCACATCCGGAGGCAAGGTATTTTAATGTCTTGAAATAAATATGTAGAGTGGGATCAACGTTTGAGTCCGTAGAATATCAAATTATTCTACGGTTTTTTTATTTGCTTTTCGTTTATTAAATCTTGCCTCGTTACCCGCGTACTTTTACTGTTTACCCGCAGGAATAGAGTGGTTACCCGCGAGTTTTTTCATTTTACCCGTAGAAAATCGTGATTTACCCGCCAATTTCATTGAATCCGTGAATTTATTTCAGCAAAGTTATTTGAACGAGCATTAAATTAAAAAAGGTCTAAATTTTACTCTTAATGGGCAATAAGAAAGTTCTTATCAATCGAACATTGACCATTTGCTAAATTTTCTATATAGTTACCTAGGTAATTATATTAGCACTTATTCACTAGGGAGTGATTCCTATATCAACCAGTCACGCATTGATTCACACTCTTCATCAGCTTTCACGCAACTTAACGAATCGGGTAAATGAAGTTTTAAAACCTTTCGGACTATATAGTGCTCAATGGGCCGTTATCTTTGTTTTAAAAACAAGGGAAACATTGACGCAAAAGGAGCTTTGCGAATATTTGTCAGTTGAGGCGCCCCCATTGACACGTACAATCCAGAGGCTTGTGAAACAAGGATATGTAAAACAAGTCCAAGGGTATGATAAACGGGAGAAGCATATCCAATTAACAGAAGAAGCATTAAGGCGATATCCCGAGTGGGAAAAGTCTGTTAATGATCTCAATCACTCACTATTGAAGGATCTTCCTTCGACTTCACAAGATAATCTTTCCGAATTACTAAAAATATGGTTGCTACAAATTTCATAGATTGGAGTTACACTAAATGAATAAATCACCATTATGGACAAAAGATTTCATTGGCATTTCTCTTAGTAATTTTTTTCTTTTTATGACATTTTACTTTTTACTTGTCACCCTTCCTAGTTATGCTCTAGAAGACCTTCACAGTAATGAATCAGGAGCAGGATTAATGACAACGGTATTTTTACTTTCTGCTATCATTACTCGACCGATTGCAGGTAAGTGGATTGAAAGATCAGGACCGCGCAATGTGCTATTAACAGCCCTAATTGTCTTCCTCGGTGCATCTTTTCTTTACTTTTTTCCAAATTCAATGTCAGGTTTTCTATTCATTCGCTTTTTACACGGGATTGGTTTTGGTATGGCGACAACAGTTACTGGAGCAATTGTTGCCAACATCATTCCTATCTCACGGAGAGGCGAAGGAATGGGATACTTTATTATGTCGACTAACTTGGCCATGGTGCTCGGGCCCTTCATAGGTTTAACTACTATTCAACACTTTGGACCAAATGTCCTGTTCATCCTTAGTATCATTGGGGCATTTGCTGCATTACTTGCCGGTATCAGTGTGAAGCTGTCGAAAAGAAAACCAATTCTTTCGCCTCAGCAGGGGAAGGTGCCCTTTTCATTTAAAAACTTTTTTGAAGCTTCCGCCGTGCCGATCTCACTTGTTGGCGCATTCTTTGCACTTGTCTATTCATCAATTTTGTCTTTTGTATCTGTGTATGCTAATTCAATTCATCTAGGAGATGTTTCCAGCCTTTTCTTTGTTGTTTATGCGATTGTATTATTATTATCAAGGCCATTTACTGGAAGATGGTTTGACCTTCATGGACCGAACGTAATCGTTTTTCCTTCTATTATTCTATTTGCAATTGGAATGTTTATTTTAAGTAAAAGTGGAACCAGTTCTGTTTTTCTCTTATCCGCAGGAATAATAGGGTTAGGATGGGGAACACTTTTTCCAACCTTTCAAACGATTGCAATTCAGGATTCTGAGCCGAAGAAGAAAGGGCTGGCAACAGCAACCTTCCTATCAATCTTTGATACTGGGATCGGGCTGGGCTCTTTTTTGGTTGGGATTTTTGTTACAAAAATAGGATTTAGCTCATTCTATTTATTGAGTTCTATTTATATCCTAGTGGGAGTTATTCTCTATTACTTCCTTCATACACGCAAGCAAAAAGCCATTAAAGGAAAATTAGAGAGGGACCTAGTTTAAGAGTTTGCTAAATAAAAAGACAAAATAATAATCTGAGTCAGTCCGCGAACTGGCTTTTTAAGTTGGTTTAATATCAAGCGGGATCTGTTTGTTGGACATATGATTTTTCTTAGTAAATATTTATTAATTTGGATATATTACTCAAATGAGGACCAATTCTTTTACAAAATCATTTATTTCATCTATAGTATTTTTATAATAATTATTATCTACATGGAGGTATGGAAATGTTTGATGTTGTTGTTATTGGGGCTGGACCAGCAGGTGGAAGTGCTGCATTATTTACTGCAAAAGCTGGCAAAAAAACAGTAGTGATTGAGAATGATAAAAGTATAACGAAAAAGGCATGGATGGAAAACCATTATGGTGTAGAAGAAATTTCTGGTCCTGACATGGTTGAAATTGGAAAGAAGCAAGCAAGTAAATTTGGTGCTGAAATTGTTCAAGCAACTGTTACCAATATCGTTAAAACCGAAAATGGTTTCAATGTAGAAACAGATCAGGAAAACTATGAAGCTAAGCATGTGATTATTGCAACTGGATTTTCTGTAGATCTTGCTGAAAAGGTTGGATTAAAGACAAAAGCAGGGACAGAGCCTAGAGTAAAGACTGTTTTCGAAGTAGATGCTGATGGAAGAACAAATATTGAAGGAATATGGGCTGCTGGAACAGTAGCTGGCGTAAGCGTTCATACTATTATTACTGCTGGTGATGGTGCAAAAGTAGCTATCAATGTGATTAGTGAAATGAATGGCGAACGTTATGTAGACCATGATATTCTAAAATCTTAAATGGTAAAGGTTCCCCTTGTCAAATTGCAAGGGGAATTATTTTTTTAACAACAGAATTTGGATTACTGTTTTAGGACAAGTTGCCAAGCTACTACGGCATTTGTGCTTTTTTAATAACAGTAATTTTGTGGAAATCATTCTGGTTCAACACTATTAGACCGTTTTATTTCCGTTTCATGAATTTCGATCGTTCTTTCGATAAAATCTATTATGAGAGACATTTCATCTTCATTATAACGGGAACAAAGCTGTGTCATTGCGTGAGAAAGCGGTAAATAATATTCTTTAATACCACTCTGCTTCTCTTTAACTGGAATAATAATAACCCTACGGCGATCATTTGGATCTTTCTCTCTTCTTACATATCCAGCATGTTCAAGTCGGTCGATTAATGCAGTTACAGAGCCCGTACTAAGTCCTGTTACTTTTGCCAATTCCCCTGCAGTAAGAGGACCATTTTCATTCAGAATATCGGCCGTTTTAAAATCAGTATGAATAACACCTAAACTATGTGCTGCATTTTGTTGAAAGAGAACCATTCTGGTACTTAATTTTCGTAAATTTTTAATTAAGGTTTTAACAAGGTCAGGATATTTGGGTAAATCCATTGACAACACTCACCCATTCTTTTAAAATTATTTTATCTTGATCATCAAGATAATTCCGAAACGAATTATTATTATCTTACCAAACATTCGAAATTTAAGTAAAGGAGCAATTCTACGATTGAACAAAATAAATTGTAAGGGGACTTTTTATGATAAAAAAAGATAAAAATCTTAAGTTCGTTGTTGCAGGCTTACTTTTAGGAATTTTAATGTCTGCCATGGATAATACAATTGTTGCCACTGCAATGGGTACGATCGTATCAGACCTTGGGGGCTACGATAAATTTATTTGGGTTACCTCTGCCTACATGGTAGCTGTTATGGCTGGAATGCCGATTTTCGGAAAACTTTCAGATATGTATGGGCGTAAACGCTTTTTTATTTTTGGATTAACTGTGTTCTTAATTGGATCATCCTTATGCGGAATTGCTCAAAGTATCATTCAGCTTAGTGTTTTTCGTGCCATTCAAGGAATTGGCGGGGGTGCATTAATGCCGATCGCGTTTACGATCGTTTTTGATATTTTCCCTCCTGAAAATCGTGGAAAAATGACTGGTTTGCTTGGTGCCGTTTTTGGTGCAGCAAGTGTGCTTGGTCCCTTACTTGGCGCTTATATTACCGATTATATTAGCTGGCATTGGGTCTTTTATGTGAATGTTCCAATCGGAATTCTTGCACTATTTTTCATTATTCGCTATTACAAGGAATCCCTTCAGCATTCTAAGCAAAGGGTTGACTGGATTGGAGCAATTACCCTTGTTATTTCCGTTGTCTGCCTTATGTTTGCACTTGAATTTGGCGGAAAGGAATACGATTGGAATTCCCCTCAGATATTAGGATTATTTGGGAGTGCCTTCATTTTCCTTGTAGCCTTTTTCATTGCCGAAGTAAAAGCGAAAGAGCCCATTCTTCCATTATGGCTTTTTAAACAACGCTTATTTGCAACATCACAAATTCTTGCCTTCTTATATGGGGGAACATTTATTATTTTAACCGTTTTTATTCCGATCTTCGTTCAAGCAGTATATGGCGGTACAGCCAAGAACGCCGGATTAATTTTGACACCAATGATGTTAGGATCTGTAGCAGGAAGCTCTGTCGGTGGTATTTTCCTTACGAAAACTTCTTATCGAAACCTGATGTTAATTTCAATTCTTTCCTATACAATTGGGATGTATTCACTAGGAACGTTGACACCGGATACAGCTCGCTTTCTATTAACGATCTATATGATTCTAGTTGGATTTGGAGTTGGTTTTTCGTTTTCATTACTCCCAACGGCTTCTCTACACAATTTGGAGCCACGCTACCGTGGATCGGCCAACTCAACAAACTCTTTTCTACGTTCATTTGGAATGACACTTGGCATTACCATCTTCGGTACCATTCAAAACAATTTGCTTACAGATAAACTGAAAGAGGCTTTTAAAGGTATGCAAGGTGCTGGCGGAAAGGGCGGTGCTCCAATGATAAAATTGGATCCCCGTCAAATTTTTGAATCAAGTGAACGCTCACAAATTCCTGGTTTTGTCTTAAATAAAATGGTTCATGCAATGTCTGATTCAATTACTCATACATTTTTGCTGACATTAATTCCAATTGTTCTTGCTGTAATTACGATCTTCTTCATGGGCAAAGCAAGGGTTGAAATAATGAAAAAACCAGCTAAAGGCTAGGAAAGATAGTGCTTTGCATAGCAACGACAAGTAGAAAATGAGTCCGGAAGTTACTACTTTACTATTTACTAAAAGAAAATGAACTAGATCTTAAAGAGTTCCTTTTTCTAGCGCAAACATAAACAAGACCAGCAAATTAATCGTTTAATTTGCTGGTCATTTTTTCGCAAAAGAGAGGTATATTTTCGCAAATAAACCATGGTTTTTCGCAAATGAAATGGGCCTTTTTACAAATAAACCCCACTTTTTCGCAAATAAACCATCTCGATCCATAAAAAAAATCATTCTTCACATAAATTTAGAAATGATGGTTGGAAATAAAAAAATAACATCTTTCTAAATGGAAATACAACCATTGAATAGATAAACGAACGACTTTTTTCCTTAATGGACCACCTAGTTTCTTTACTGAAACTATTTCATTAAGAAGCTTATATAAATAGATAAATGCGATAATACAAATCCCCGACATAAGGAAATTAAGGAGCTGTTCAGTCAAAATACTCACGGTATAAATTTCAACCCCATATTTTGTTAGTAGATTTATTAATAGGAGGGCATAAACAAATTCACGAATACCATTAAAGAAGGTTAACATTTTCAGGATACGTAGGCCCCTTTTTTCAACTAGTAACTCTTTTGTCAAACTCCTGTCATACCCTTGCTGTTCTAAAATGTCTAATGAAAAATACAAAAATAGTGGTTTATTAAAGACACAGCTACTCGCATAAAGCAGGCAAAGGAATAGCGAGTAGAATGCATTATTCCAAAGCAACTGCAATGCAGAACCTGATAATAAATCAACAAACAATCCCGAAATAATATTGATCAATAGGAACGTTCGCGTAAAATTCAGTATTCCTGTTTTTATCAAGCGTAAAAAACTATAAATTATCCCAGGAAGCGAGGAAAAGATCATCGCAATATAATCGGGTAAATACTCACGACCGATTTCCCAACAGAATATTGGAAGTGCAAAATAAAAAAGTATGTCCAATAACAAGTGAAGGTCCTTTCTCATATGACGGCTCCTATCTTTTCTTACTTGTACAACTTATTGATTGATGAAGAAAAATATGTACAATCCTTAAAGAAAACTCGCCGATTGCCGAGCCTATAAGGGATGATTAAGCGTAGTTGCCCTTATGCTTAGCTAAAAAATAGAAAAAAGCATACAGCCTTGGCTGTATGCTTTTTCAAAAATGGTCTTACTTTTTTACACTTCAATATCCTTGCCTTCTTCAACAATATGGAAAAGCAAGTGGGCTAGATGATGAATTGGTCCGTATTCCTCTTCTTCTTCCTCTTCGTTTGTTTCTTCATTATATTCAAGATCATTTAGGAAAAGGGCTGTAAATTCATAATAATCCTCTAAACGGAAGGAATAACATCCGCTTGGATCTTCACTTTCCTCTTCATATTGTAGAACGAGATAAGATACTACTCCGTCTTTATCCTCTGCATCGAAAAATACAAAAAAGCCCATATTTGTATCCAAATCAAATAAGTGCCTTGTCCCACCTTCTGTCGCTTTTCCAAAATCCTCTTGGTTAAGCTTTTGGATTTGCATGGCATCCACACGATCTTCTTGATGAAAACTTACTACAAATGACTTCATCCTTTTTCCTCCTCCGTAACTATTGGTTTCATATAGAAACGCATATTTTTATCATACCCTTTTTATTTTCATTATAAAAATTTTATGAGCTAATTTTTTGATTAAAAGTATGAATATGCCATGAAATAATCTAATAAATGACTTTATCTTTCCCTTAATATAGAAATCGTTAGAAAAAGCCAGCCCGAATTTCTGGGCTAGCTTTCAAAAGTATTTCTTTTTCCAAAAAATAAATGCGGTTAATCCTGTTAAAAGTCCGGATATTAATAGCGGTATCATATATGAGTGTGCAACATGCTGAAATGGTATCCCAACGTTCATCCCATAAAAGCTAGCAACCATCGTTGGAAATGAGAGAATAATCGTAATTGACGTCAAGAATTTCATCACGATGTTTAAATTGTTTGAAATAATTGATGCAAAAGCATTCATCATTCCGTTTAAGATGGAGCGGTATGTTTCCGCCATTTCAATGGCCTGTGTTTTTTCAATAATAACGTCCTCTAATAAGTCCTTATCCTCTTCGTACATCTTCAAATAATTAAACCGAAGAATTTTATCCAACACAACCTTGTTAGATTTCAATGAGGTGGTAAAGTAAACCAAACTTTTTTCTAACGCTAAAAAGGCATATAATTCTTTATTTTTCATGGATTGATGGATTTCCCGTTCAATTTCATTTGTTTTCTTATTAATAAGTTTTAAATAACGAAGATAATAAGATGAAATAACAAATAAAATTTGCAAGGCGAACCGCGTCTTTTTAAAGGTAAAGAATTCTTTCATTTTATTGCTCTTAAAATCAGCTAAAATGGGTGTATCTTTTAATGAAACCGTTAAAATACAATCCCCTGTTAAGACAATACCAATCGGGATGGTTTCGTAAATAGGAAAACCCGAATCATCATGGGTTATATAAGGATAATCGACGATAATATATACTTGGTCATTATCCCTTTCAATCCGTGGACGTTCTTCATCGTCCAGAGCATCTTTGATTAAATCAACGGGAATTTGTGCGTCATTTGCAACTCGATTTATTTCTTCTTCTGTTGGAGCATACATATTGATCCAACAGCCCTTTGTGATTGTATCGATCTTTTCTAAAATTTTTGCTTCATTGCTTTTAAAAATCTCGAGCATTCATAAAACCTCCTCACTTTGTTTGAGGAAGCCATCCTACCTTATCTAGAGCTGATATTCTTGCAGAAACCAATTCATTCAATTCAAAGATATTGACTTCCCCCTGCCTACTACTTGGGTCTGGGTCTATCGGCAAACTCAACAATATCAACTCCTTTTTCCACCTATTCTTACTTCCTTATCATAAACCCAAATCCACTAAAGCACAAACCTGTTTTTACGTGCTTCGTAGAATTTTTTCCATTAATTCGAAATGTTTATATGAATAAAGGATTGGCTTCATAAATAGTATTCCGCGTATTTTTGCTACTCTTCTGGATAAAAGGGATTTAAATGGATTAATACTTCCTTAATATTATCAAATTTACTCATTAGTTTTTCTTTTATCGCTTTTGAAAGATCATGGCCTTCTTTAATCGTCATAGAATGATCTACAGATATTCGCAAGTCCACCAGGATATAATGACCATGTTCTCTAGCCCTTATTCGGTCAATCCTTTTTACTTTATCGAATTCTGAAATAATCGCAAGATAGTCCTTTAAAGTATCGGTATTTATGCTTCGTTCCAACAAAATGTCAAAAGCTTCAATTAACATTTCCTTTGATATTCTAAAAATCAAATAGGCAACAAAAATACTGGCTACTTTATCTCCATATTGTAAAATGGCTATATTAGCCCATTCTCCAATGATGGAAAGTAAAACCCCAATTGCCGCTGCAATTGATGCCCAAATATCTGCTTTATGGTCAAAAGCAATCGCTTCAATCGCCTTGCTATTATACTGTTTTGATACACCCAATGATGTTCTAAACAAAATAACCTTTGCAAGGAAGGAAAATATAGCAACCCACAAAGCTAATAAGCTCGGGGTTTCAATTTTATGAAAAAAGCCACTTATTCCTTCGTAAACAACGTAAATGGAGACAAAAAAAAGCAATATCCCCACAATCCCCGATACAATGACTTCTGCTTTACCATGTCCATATGGATGTTCTTTATCTGCAGGCTTGTTGGAAATCCTTATCACGACCAAAACAATGATCGATGCAAAAACATCCGCTGCAGAGTGAATACCATCTGCAAACACAGAATCACTATTTCCGTACAAACCTATAATAATTTTCCCCAATGTTAAAATCACATTACTTACAACACTAATCCATGCTACTTTTTTAGCAAGGGCTTCCCTTAATTCCATTTTAATTTCACCTAAGGGGAATTTTTCTAAATCATTCCCCTTTCCCTCTATTTGCTTTGATTAAATAAGTTTTCCTTCTTCATCTAATTCTTCTCTTACTGCTTCCTCTTCTTCGTCAACAGTTATCCTGGTAATTTGATCATGCAGCTGATGGAATGCTTCATCTAAGTTTTCCCGAGAAGGAAATTGTCTCTTTTCTTTCATTTGTCCCAACTCCATTGTAAATTATTTTTAAAATAAAGAGTAATCCTTTCTCCATTTGCAGAAAATACCTTTGTTCAATTTCAATAAAAAGGAGGGTTTAAAAATGGATAAAAAGGTTCCAAACGGAAGTACAAAACTAGCAGGACGCACTTACGATACAAGTGATTATCAAAAAAAAGATTCTCTCTCAAACGGGCTGGCAACAACCCATGAACAGGTTAGTGATACGTATATGGAAGGTGAAATCGGTGCTGTCACCGATGACAAAGCAAATGTAACCAAGAAATAAAAGCATAATTAGAGAAAACAGCCTTCTATTGAAAGCTGTTTTCTTTTATTATTAATCCTCATCCACGTAAGGATCATGTTCATATGCCGGTAAATCACCAAAGCTTGTCATGATTCCCTCTTCATCCAGCGCTTCCTCGTATTGTTCATGCTGTGGATTCGGATAGACGGTAATATTTTTCCCATACATATCATTTCCAACAAAGTTTTCGTAATCCTCTACGTATCCAACATTTTCATCTGCCTCGATGTAGATATCCTTATAGTCATCTTGAGAAAAAGCCAAATCTGATGGTGTTTCCGATGTTCCCCATTCTGCAACCGCCTGCCAGGAATCCTCAGCGTCAAAAGCAACATCCTCATGTTTTTCATCCATATCAAATTTCCCCCATGGAGGCATTAAAACACCTTCCTCCACTGGTCGGTCGTGTGAAACAAATTGATCAGGGCTATGTTCCTTACAATATGTTGTATTTGGTAAAGCCTCTAATCTCTCTATCGGGATCTCACGTCCACAAACTTCACATTTACCATATGTTCCATTTTCCATAGCAAGAAGAGCATGATCAATATTGTGTAATGCCATTTCATAATGTTCATTTAAAGCGATATCCTTTTCACGCTCGTAAAGGTCTGTCCCTTCATCAGCCGGGTGGTTATCATAACTCGACAACTCTCCCATAGATTCATGATAAAAGCCCCTCTCTAAACCAAAATGATCATTTTGCTCTAAATGCTTCTCTAATTCCTTTTTTTCCTTAAATAATTGTGAACGTAACTCAGCCAATTGCTGCGTGGATACCATGATTTTACCCCCTTGTAAAAGATATAAAAGCAACAGATGTATATAACTTTTACATTTTCCCATTTCATAATGTTCCTTCTTATTTTCGAGTTTTTTTCTCTTGATTATGTAAAAAAGTTTTCAATTCCAACAAACTCCTAATCACATTTCCCACCTATAATCGAATACTTTTTGTTTAGAGGAGTATGTTAACAAACAGAACTGCATTTAAAAAGAGAAAGAAGGATACAAAATGGTGAATGAAAATTTCAGAGAATTTAATAAGGTTCAGCATCAACATCAAGGGGAGTACCTTGGATCCGATAAAAAACAGAAGCCTGGTTTGAATGACCCTGAATATAACAATCAAGACAATACAGATAAATCCATTGGGGCAACTGGCCGAAAACTTGATTAATTTGGGGGCTTGGCCCCTCATTAATTATTCATAAATATGCCAATGGCCTGTACACCAAAATAAATTCCAAATCCAATCAGGGAAAGGCCAGATAAGATTGATATAAAAACAATTGATTTCGAAGTTAAAAAATTTCTAAAACTACTTGATACCCCCGCCATCATGATATCCCAAAGCAATAATCCAATAAAAATAGCACTACTGTAAATCATGAGTTGACTTCTCTCATAGGTGGCAACAGTCTTGGCAAGAATTGATCCATAAATTCCTAGCCAAAAAAGAATGGTTAAAGGGTTGGAAATCGACATAAAGAACCCTGAAAAAAGAGTTTTCAGAAGGGATTCTTCACTACGGCGCTGATCTAGATTCAGTTTTCCAGCGCCGATTAAGCTTTCAACACCAGTATAGATAAGCACAAAACAACCAAACGACCACAGGAACATTTTCATGAAAGACGTTTCAAGAAAATGCGAGACCCCTATGTAGACAATAAGCATATAAATTCCATCTGCTATAACCGCTCCAACCCCTATAAACCACGCATGAAGAAATCCATTCCGAATTCCTTTATCAATTTGTGCCGCATTAATTGGGCCAATTGGGGCCGCAAGCGACAAACCTAACAGGATATAACTTAAAAAGGTATTCATTACTTCTTTCCCCCTTAAATCTGTACGTGGGAATATATTTCTCCAAGTACTAAGCTAATAATGGATGACAGTCTGTGTTAAAATTTATTTTTTTGCCACCAGGTTGATTGGAGCGGAAATCAACAGGCAAACTTAACGGAGACTTCCCAAAAAAAGCCTGTCTACAAATTATTATTCAGGGGATTCATTTTTTACCACAAAAAAAGGCTGACTCCAAAGCAAAGAGCCAGACCCGTGATTATACATTTTATTTTGTTTCAGATAGCTTCCTAAATTCATCGAACCTACTCAATTCCAATTCCTCATCAATTGTAGAACTTTTCAGCCTTGGTATTCCCATATTAAACATATCAATATCAATAATATACTTTGGGCGGTGTTTCGATTCTTTATAAATTTTACCCACATATTCACCAATTAAGCCGATTGCAATTAGTTGCAAGCCTCCAATGAGCCAAATAGAAGTGATAAGAGATGTCCATCCTGTCTGTGTCTGCCCTAAAAACTTTAGCGTTAAAAAATAAAGGCCAAAAAGGAGGCTGCCAAAAAATGAGACAAAGCCAAGCAATAAAACCAATCTGATCGGTGTGACCGAAAAGGACGTGATTCCGTCAAACGCAAACGCCAGCATTTTTTTCAATGGATACTTTGTTTCACCAGCATGCCTTTCCTGACGATCATAATAAACTTCTGAGGAACGAAAACCAATGAGAGGAACAATACCTCTTAAAAATAGATTCACTTCATTAAAGCGCTCTAGTTCACTAACGGCACGTCTACTCATTAATCGGAAATCAGCATGATTATATATGAGACCAACCCCTAATTTTTTCATTACCTTATAAAATCCTTGGGCAGTGCTTCGTTTAAAAAAGGTGTCAGTATCTCTTCCTTTACGCACTCCATATACAATTTCGTTTCCTTCATTGAATTTATGAATGAATTCACGGATCACATAAATATCATCCTGAAGGTCAGCATCAATGGAAATCATACAGTCTGAATTATCTTTTGCCGAAAACAAGCCAGCTAATAAAGCATTTTGGTGGCCAACATTCCTTGAAAGCTTTAAACCGCGAACATATTCATTATTTATTCCTTCTTTATAAATTAAATCCCACGTTCGATCCTTACTACCATCATCAACGAATAGGAGTTTGCTTCTGTTCGAGATCAACTTTTCATTTATTAACGCAAGCAATAGTTGATGAAGTTCTACCATCGTTTCCGGCAAAACCTCTTCTTCATTAAAACATGGCACCACAACTGTAAGGACTGGTTCACTCATTGCTGCATACCTCCTGATGATTACATTACCTTGTACAAATAAATTTTCCATGCTGAATTCTTGGTTTCGAATGTTTTTTCAAGGATTAGTTTATTTTGGCCTGCGTTGTCAATTGGAAGACTTGAGAAAATGTAACGACCACCCATTTTTTTAAAAATATTCGTGTTTAACTGGAGATTTTTCAAATGCCTTTTTGAATCTTTTTTTATCATATAGCGCTTCCCAAGCTGGCTAGTAAAAATGTAACAGCGCCCACCCCATTGATCGAAATAGGTGCGAACGATGCCATTTTTTTTTAGTTCCTTTTCAATAATTTTTCTAAACTGATGTTTATAACGTAATGGATAAAAATTATTATATGTATCAAGGGTGTAAAAGCCATTGTACTGAGAAATGGCTGGATGAATACCAATACTAGCAACCCGATATTCCTTTTGTGGCTCGCCGATATAATTTTTAATCTCTTTAAATAAATCCTCCGCATAAAACTCTTTTACAGTAGGCTTTTCATGGTAAATAATTTCATCATTAAAAAGGGCTAAAAAAACAAGTTGTGCCGCAATTAACCATTTGGCTGCCCTTGCCCAGCTTTTCCCTTGAACAGAAAGAATCTTTAATGCGAGTGCAAATCCTGCATAAATAACAAGGGGTCGTAAAAAGTGATACCGTGCAAAATTAAAGGTATCCATGAAGTGAAACCGTTTAATTATAGGCAACCATCCTTTATAAAACCAAAAAGCATACCAGAATGACAGGAAAATATTAAAGATAAATAAAAACACAAAGATCTTTTCCTGTTGCCAAAGTTTCTGTGAATAAACAAAATAAATGGCAATAAGTGTTACGGGTAAAATAATTAATCCATGGACCGTCATATCATGTGTGTGTCCAAGCAAATAATTTTTAAAAGCTAAGCGAACCGCATGCCAAAATGTTAGGTGAGCATGAAAGTATTCATCACGGCTGTTTAGTTCGGTTGTATATAAAAACGAGTAAACAAGTCGATATTCGACAAGCATATAAATCGATGTCATATAAAAAATAGCTAAGAAAAACCGGACATTCCAGCCCCTTCCCCTTAGAACATCCCAAAGCCAAAAAATCCCCATAGCACTTAAAAAGAAGAAGAAGCCTAAGACAATACTTGAATATAGAGGTAAAAGGGTAAGGACCAGATAACTTTTCCAGAATGCTTCGCCGTTTCTTATGTTAAGGAAAGCCCAAAGTGCGAAAGGCATTCCAAGTGTACTTAGCATTCCAGAAGGCCAAAAGGGTGTTAAGGAAAAGGCAAGAGATGTGCCAACTTGAATAAATTCCCACTTCTTACCTCGCAACAAGTGCTTTTTAAGAAGTAAATACATTCCAATAAAAGCTACAACTCTTGTCAGTGCTTGGCTTAATCCATAGGCAATCATGGTTGGAAACAAGGCAAAGAGCCAAACGATTCCGCTATACTCAGTCCCAAAAGCATTTCTAGGTAATCCATTAATAACTTGTGGGATGACAGAATTCAGTGCTCCGAACATTTTCCCACTTCTCGCTAACACCTTATACCAAGCTAAATTGGAATCCAAATTATCATGAATTCGAATATGAGCATTTTCTTGTAAAATAAACAGCGGAGCAAGGTATGCTGCTAGGATTAAGAAAGCAATAACCAACAATTTCCGTTCTTTGATCCTTTGAATCATCACTTTTTTACCCCTTAAGAAATAACATTGCTTATACTATTTGCAAGCTACAAGAAAATTATTCCTAAAAATCATAGTTTTGGATGCCTAGTAATTCGCAAACGTCTTGTTGATCTGAGGGAGCATTAGTGGGTCCAAAATGAAGTGATCTATTGATTAAATTAACTTGAGTTATCCTTAAAGGGCTGTTGAATTAAACAAACAAATTAATTTTGAAATTAAAAAAGCCTTCCGATCTCCCGGAAGGCTTTTACAAAGATCTATTAACTTTTATTAGTGTTGTACCAATTTAAAAGGTAATCCAGCTTTTGACTACATTGAACAACATGTGGATTTGAATATCCATATTGATAGGCTAACGTGATCATTTCAGTCCTAGTGCTTTCAATATCCGATAATAAAGTATCCAAAGGTAATGTCATAGCTAAGATCCCCTTTTCAATTTTATAACATTGATAGGTTATTAATCATACATTATTCGTTTTTAGGATTAAATGCAAGGAAAAACTATCTAAAAAATAGATATTTTGTAAATAATTTTACTAGTATTTATAAAATATCCATTTTTACCTTTATTTGATTATGAGGTTACTCTTTTTCGTCAATAATGGTAAAGAAAACTCGCTGATTGGCGACGATGGCAGAGGCGTAGTTGCCCTAAGCGCTGGCAGAATTTATGGATATAAATTCTGATTAGCTAAAAAAAATGAACAATCTGAGGTGATCGGCATGTCAAACCATTTTTATATAAGTTTTTTACGCTTGCCGCTCCTTATACGAGTATTATTAATTGCACTCCTTGTGTTTCTTACCTTCGGTGTCATCATTCATCTTTTAGAACCTATTACCTTTCCTACTATTTTTGATGGGATTTGGTGGGCCATTGTGACGGCGTCTACTGTCGGCTACGGGGACTATGTTCCACGTACCTTATTAGGAAGATTCACGACCGTCATCCTTATTTTGCTTGGGGTTGGATTGGTTTCCTCTTATTTTATAACTCTTGCTACTACGGCTGTCACAAGACAGGATGCCCTTTCGGAAGGAAAAATAGCCTTTAAAGGAAACAAACATATCATTATTGTTGGCTGGAATGAGCGATCAAGAGAGTTAATTAGAAAACTTACACTTCTAAAATTTCCTCAAACAATTGTGTTAATTGATGAAACACTTGAATCAAATCCAGTCCAATCAAGGTATGTCCATTTTATTCAAGGAAGATCTCATATGGATGAGACTATTTTAAAAAGCAATATCGATCAGGCAGAAAAGGTTTTAATCACTGCAGACCGCGGAGATGATGAACTTCAGGCCGATATGAATAGTATCTTAACCTTGCTTACAATTAAAGGCTTATGCCCTCATGTCAAATGTATCGTTGAAATTTTAACAGCAGAGCAAGTTGGTAATGCCGTTCGTGCTGGAGCAGATGAAGTCATCCAATCCAACAAATTGACAAGCATCTTTATGGTAAACAGCCTCCACTCGAAGGGTGATGGACTTTTATCAGATTTTGTCCATCATTTGCAAGAAAGCAGACTTGAAGTTTCTTCAGTAGCTGAAAAATTTGCTGGAAAAGCCTTTAAAGACATCTATATCGAGCTTTATGAACACGGAAATCTGTTGATTGGGATAAAGCGAGGAGAAAAAACCTTTTTGAACCCTTCCCACTCACTTCAATTGGAAAAAGATGATCAGTTATTAATCATAAGTTAAAATGGCTTCACATTAAAGAGAGTGTTGATCATCGTGATCAACACTCTCTTTGCTTTCTTATAATCGTTTTTCAAGTTCAGCTTTCTTCTCTTCATACCCAGGCTTTCCGAGTAGCGCAAACATATTTACTTTATACGCTTCAACTCCTGGCTGGTCGAATGGGTTTACTCCTAGTAAGTACCCGCTCATCGCACAAGCCTTTTCAAAGAAATAAGCTAAGTAGCCAAACGTGTATTCATCCATTGCAGGAATAGTAACAATTAAGTTCGGTACTCCACCATCTGTATGGGCAAGCATTGTACCTTCAAATGCCTTATTATTAACAAAATCAATTGTTTTTCCAGCGAGATAATTTAAGCCGTCAAGATCGTTTTCTTCTTTTTCAATTTTTAATTCGTAGCGTGGCTTATCCACCTTGATAATGGTTTCAAATAAATCACGACGACCTTCTTGAACATATTGTCCAAGCGAGTGCAAATCAGTTGAGAAGTTTGCTGATGACGGATAAATTCCTTTTTGGTCTTTTCCTTCACTCTCGCCAAATAACTGTTTCCACCATTCTGAAAAATATTGAAGTCCTGGCTCATAGTTAATAAGCATTTCAATGGTTTTTCCTTTATTATAAAGAGCATTACGAACAGCCGCATATTGGTAAGCTTCATTTTCTTCAAGTTCAGAATGGCTATAATCCTTGCTTGCCGCTGCTGCTCCTTCCATCATTTTCTCGATATTTGCACCACTTGCTGCAATTGGTAATAAACCAACAGCTGTAAGGACAGAGTAACGGCCACCAATATCATCTGGAATAACAAACGACTCATAACCTTTTTCTGTTGCTACTGTTTTTAATGCACCTCTTGCTTTATCCGTTGTAGCATAAATTCTTTTGCGGGCTTCTTCTTTACCATATTTTTCTTCAAGAAGCTTACGGAAAAGGCGGAATGCGATAGCTGGCTCCGTTGTTGTTCCTGATTTAGAGATAACATTGATAGAAAAGTCCTTCCCATCAAGAAGATCTATTACATCAGTCATGTAGCTTGAGCTAATACTGTTTCCAACAAAAATGATTTGCGGTGTACTTCTTTTCTCTTTTGGAAGAGCGTTATAGAAGCTGTGCTGAAGCATTTCAATCGCTGCTCGTGCTCCTAAATAAGAGCCTCCAATACCAATAACAAGAAGGACGTCAGAATCCGACTTGATTTTCTCAGCAGATTTCTGAATACGTGAAAATTCTTCTTTATCGTAGTTGGTAGGTAGATCAATCCATCCTAAAAAGTCACTACCTGCTCCTGTTTTTTCATGTAATGAGTGATGAGCCACTTTAACAGCATCACGTAGATATGTAAGTTCGTGTTCTCCAAAGAACGTTAATGCTTTTGAATAATCAAAATGAACATGTGTCATGAAGGATCCTCCAAAATTTTATTTTCACTACCCACTTTAACCAATGACGACAAGTTAATCAAGAAACCTCCCTTAATGTAAGCGCACCCAAATAAATATTTAGATATTTTTCTAAAATATCGTTACTTTTAACTGATTTAGCCTTACTTTTTACACCATTTTTACTAATTTTAGCTTTTTAAAACGTATAAGATTTAGTTTATATTTAAAGCAACCTTATAAATTCTGCTAAGCCAAGAAAACCAGGCAATATCTGCCCGGTTTTCGCTTACAATGAAGCTCGATATATAGCTAAAACATCTTCCCTGTTTAGCTTTTTGAAATTGCCAAATTCTCCATTGACCATTGCTTTGTCTGCCATTAGATCAAGTTGACTATCATCTATATCATAATCTGCCAAACGAGCTGGGGCACCTATACCTGTCCAAAAATCACGAAGTTTTTGAATTCCTTCAAGACCAACTTCTTCGTCGCTCTTTCCTTCTGGATTCACACCAAATACTCTAACGGCAAGTTGCTTAAAGCGCTCAGGCTTCACTTTCAGGTTATGCTCCATCCAGTGAGGGAAAAGAATCGCAAGTCCCCCTCCATGTGGAATATCATATACAGCAGAGACCGCATGTTCAAGATTATGAGTGGCCCAATCGCCTTGGTACCCCATTGATATCATTCCATTTAAAGCCATCGTTCCATTGTATAAAATAGTTGCCCGATTTTCATAATCTTCAAGATCATTCAACAGTTTTGGAGCAGTCTCAATGACCGTTATGAGTAATGATTCACACATCCGATCTTGAAGTAGTGTATTTTCCTCTAAATGAAAATAATGTTCCAAAACATGTACCATCATATCAACCATTCCATAAATGGTTTGATTCCTCGGCACGGTAAAAGTATTTACTGGGTCTAAGATTGAAAATTTAGGGTATGTAACCGCACTTCCCCATCCATATTTTTCGTTTGTTTCCCAGTTGGTAATAACAGAACCAGCATTCATTTCAGAACCTGTTGCCGCAAGGGTTAAAACGGTTCCAAATGGGATAGCGTCGGTTGCAAATGATTTTTTTACAACTAAATCCCAAGCATCCCCATCATATTTTGATCCTGCTGCAATCAACTTCGTACAGTCGATGACACTACCACCACCTACCGCTAAAATGAAGTCAATTCCTTCTTTTTTACAGATTTCAATCCCTTTTCGGGCAGTTGCGATACGAGGATTTGGTTCAACACCTGGAAGTTCAAAAAGCTGAACATCTATTTCATTTAGGTTCTGGATGACTTTGTCGAATAAACCACTTTGTTTAATACTGCCCCCTCCAAAAACAAGCAATACCTTCTTTCCGTATTGAGGAATTTCAGCTTTTAGCTGTTCTAATTGATTTTTGCCAAATATTAATTTCGTAGGATTCCAAAATGTAAAATTATCCATTTATAAAAGCCTCCTTTTCATTGTTTATTATTATTTATTTTGTTTTCAATTGCAAAGAGGATGATTTTTTTTTTGAAATGGGGGAAATATATAATGAATCATTTAGAATGAATAATTTTCAAAAGTATGATTCATTCTATAAAAGAATTTCATTTAAATAAGGAGGCATCATCATGAGTGCTATTCAACGCATTGCATTAGTTCTTACAATTATTGGTGCAATAAATTGGGGCTTAATCGGATTCTTCCAATTTGATCTAGTCGCATCCATCTTTGGAGGTCAAGGTTCAACACTTTCAAGAATTATTTACGGATTAGTTGGTATTGCAGGCCTTGTAAACTTAGGGCTTCTCTTTAAACCAAATGAAGCAATGGAGAGAGAACCTGAGGTAAGACCTACAAGATAAACGATTGGCGAGCTCTAAGGGCGATGTTTAGGCATAGTTGCCCTTATGCGCTAGCAGAACTTATGGATATAAATTCTGCATAGCAAAAATAAATGAAAATCCTTGCATCATTCATGCAAGGATTTTCATTTGTAAGTTATTATCCTAAAACATTCTTAATCCGTGCAATAGCCCAATCTAGCTCTTCTTTAGTTATCACTAACGGAGGAGCAAAGCGGATAACGGAATCATGTGTTTCTTTACACAAGAGTCCTTCTTCTTTTAATTCTTCGCAATATTTACGTGCAGCTTCCGTTAGTTCAACACCAATAAATAATCCACGTCCGCGAATTTCTTTTATGATTGGATTTTTAATTTCCTTTAATTTACTCATGAAGTATTCGCCAAGCTCCAATGACTTATCTGCCAGCTTTTCATCAATAAGTACATCAAGGGCAGCAACGGAAACCGCACATGCTATTGGATTACCGCCAAAGGTTGAGCCATGTGAACCAGGGTTAAAGACCCCAAGAATATTTTTATTTGCCATTACGCAAGAAATAGGGAAAACGCCTCCGCCTAAAGCTTTACCAAGGACATACATATCTGGTTCTATCTCTTCCCACTCACAAGCAAACATTTTACCTGTTCTTGCTAAACCTGCTTGAATTTCATCGGCAATAAATAGAACATTATTTTCTTTACATAATTCAAATGCTTCTTTTAGGAAACCTGGCGGCGGAATGACAATGCCTGCCTCGCCCTGGATAGGCTCAATTAAAAATGCCGCAGTATTTGGTGTAATGGCTGATTTTAATGCTTCAAGATCACCGTAAGGAATCAGTTTAATTCCTGGAAGCAACGGACCAAAGCCACGTTGATATTCTGGATCTGATGATAATGAGACAGCTGTCATTGTCCGTCCATGGAAGTTACCAATGCATGCAATCATTTCAGCCTGATTATCCGCTACTCCCTTTACATCATATGCCCAGCGGCGGGCAGCTTTAAACGCCGTTTCAACTGCTTCTGCTCCCGTATTCATCGGAAGAGCCATTTCCTTGTTGGTTAATTTACAGATTTTCTCATACCATGGACCGAGTTGGTCATTGTGAAATGCCCGTGAGGTTAATGTCACCCGATCTGCCTGATCTTTTAATGCTTGGATAATTTTTGGATGCCGGTGACCTTGGTTTACAGCGGAATAGGCACTAAGCATATCCATGTATTTATTACCTTCTGGATCCTCTACCCAGACACCTTCAGCTCTTGAAATTACGATTGGTAGCGGATGATAATTATGTGCTCCATATTTTTCTGTTTGTTCGATTATTTCTTTTGAGTTTTCACCTGATACCATAATAACTCCTCCATTTTATATGTAAAATCAGTCTATCTTTATTGTAGCCGAGTGAGTTAAAAGAATGAAGGATTGTTTTTAACTTTTCTAAAAATTTGCTTTGTTACATTATTTTGTTGTAATACGAGTTGAACCGACCATTCAGTGAAAAGAAGGTTTTACAATTGATTAACTAGAGTTGTTTAACAAGTTGAAAAAAAGGTCTGGTCTCAAATTTGAGACCAGACCTTTTACTTATATTATTTTTTCACTAAATCTTCACGTTGTGATTGATCAATCCACTCTTGAAGTTTATCTTTTAGAGTATTAAATCCTTGTTGATCATCACTTTCAGGAATAATTGTAGCAGTTTGACGTTTAGCACGAGGCTTCTTTGGTTTTGCGATTGTTTGTGCAGGTGCTTCTTCTGTAGCTCTGATCGACAGACCAATTTTGTTAGCTGCTTCGTCAATAGACAAAATTTTAACGTTAACTTCGTCCCCTACTTTTAAATGTTCATTAATATCTTTTACGTAACCGTGCGTGATTTCAGAAATATGAACAAGACCTTGCGTTTTATCATCTAACGCAACAAATGCTCCATAAGGCTGGATGCCAGTTACCTTTCCTACCATTATACTACCAACTTCGATTTTTTCAGACATGAAAACACTCCTAAATAAATTATTTACATCGATTTTATACGCATTTTAATATTATATCACAAGGAAACGGCTTTATCAAAAGACTCAATTATCAGAATCCATTTTTATTAAAGCTTTAAATGTATTTACAGGGCGGAAACAGATAATTTTTCCTTACTTTTAATTATTTTACATTTAATGAGTATATAAAAAGGCATATTGGTAAACCTAACTATATAAGGCTTTCTAGTATTCCCCCTTTTTGAAGTGGACAACCAATAATGTGGTATGTCCTCTTTTTTTTGGCTGATAAAAGACAGGCAATTGTGCCCGTCTTTATGAAGTCCGTTTCGAAAACAGCTTTTATTTTAGTACATATTCTGCTAGAACACTTTGTAATTCGTAAATGTTCAGACTCTTGTTAAATTGTTTTTGAAGGGGAAGGGCATTTCCAGAAATCCAGATTTTCAATTCTGCATCCAGATCAAAATTACCGGCTGTCTCGATACTGAAATGAGTGATATTTTTATATGGAATAGAATGGAATTCCACTTTTTTTCCGGTAATTCCTTGCTTATCAACTAAAATTAACCGCTTATTTGTAAAGATAAATAAATCCCTGATCAGTTTATATGCTTTTTCAATTCTTTCATTAGTTGAAAGAATTTTAGCAAAATCCCTTTGTACCTCTGCAACATTTACTTCAGAAGCATTACCCATCATTCCATCAAAAATACCCACTACATTTCCCACCTCTCAAAAGATAATCCTATTATATACGATTTTGCAAAGGTTCCAAAAAAAGCTTGGTGATTCACTCGTCGACACAGCAAAAAACGATAGACAAGATGGTTTCTCTTTAACCTTCTTGTCAGATAGCTTTAACCATTTCAATTCCCGAAGTATACTATTTAAAAGTTCAAAATCAAACTCTGGTTTTCGGATGGGTCTAGCCTATTTTCCATTTATGCCCTTAGCCAGTCTGAATGGAAAATACCTTCCTTGTCAACTCTTTGATACGTATGTGCCCCAAAGTAATCTCTTTGTGCTTGTAGAAGGTTGGCTGGAAGAACCTCCGTCCGGTAGCTATCATAATAAGCAAGTGCGCTAGCTAGACCGGGAACAGGAATTCCTACTTTAATTGCAGTTCCAACAACTTCTCGTGCGGCATCCTGATAGTTCTCAACAATTGACTGGAAATAAGGATCTAATAAAAGATTATCTAATTTAGGATTCCGATCATATGCATCCTTAATATTCTGCAAAAATGCAGCACGGATGATGCATCCGCCTCTAAAGATCATCGCAATTTCCCCAGGTTTTAAATTCCAATCATAGTCCTCCGATGCTAACTTTAATTGAGCAAAACCCTGTGCATAGGAGATTATTTTACTTAAGTAAAGTGTTTTTCGAATTAACTCGATAAACTCATTCTTATTCCCGGTAAAAACGCTCGTAGGGCCTCTTAAAATTTTACTTGCCCTTACACGCTCATCCTTAATTGCTGACAGAAAACGCGAAAAAACAGATTCAGTAATAATCGAAAGTGGAACCCCTAGGTTAAGTGCACTTTCGCTGGTCCACTTCCCAGTTCCCTTTTGTCCTGCAGTGTCTGAAATGACGTCCACAAGTGGCTTTCCAGTATCAGGATCTATTTTTGTAAAAATATCTGCCGTAATTTCAATTAAATAGCTATCAAGTTCACCTTGATTCCACTCTTTAAACACATCATGAAGTTCATTTGTCGATAAGCCTAGAACTTCCTTCATTAAATGATAGACCTCGCAAATCAATTGCATATCACTATATTCGATCCCGTTATGAACCATTTTAACGTAATGTCCAGCCCCGTTTGGACCAATGTATGTGCAGCAAGGATCACCATTAACTTTTGCAGAAATAGCAGTTAATAGTTCCTTAACCGCTTGATATGCCTCTTCTTGCCCGCTTGGCATAATAGCAGCTCCGGTAAGAGCACCTTCTTCTCCACCCGAAACACCTGCCCCGATGAATAAAATTCCTTTCTTGGCAAGATCTTGATTTCTACGAATTGTATCTTCGTAATGGCTATTGCCACCATCAATTAAAATATCACCTTTATCTAAGGAAGGGAGCAAGGAATCGATTGCTTTATCCGTAATCACTCCTGCATTAACCATTAACATTATTTTGCGGGGAACTTCAAGGGACTCAATAAATTCTTTAATATTCGTAGTCCCAAATAGTTTTTTCCCATTATTATTTTCAATTATTTCATTTATTTTTTCGACTGAGAGATCGTAGAGGGAAACAGAGAAACCTTTACTCTCGAAATTAAGGGCTAGACTTCTTCCCATGACTCCTACACCGACTATTCCTATCTGCTGCTTTTCCAAACAAAACAATCCTTTCACAATGAAAAAAATTTTATATAACAATATTATATAACGAAAAAAAATTTCAAACAATTTTTTTAAGTATAATAATCGTCCTAAATCTCTAATCTTCATTTAAAAATGGATGGTATTGAAGGAAATAATCGGAAACATCATTTTCCTATTTTTGATGCGAATTGACCATGCCTATTTACTTTATACTTTTTATTAAAATCTCTAATAATTGTTCACCCTCCATTAGATTGTCTCCGCCGCCCTGGACAAACATTTCATTCCCACCACCTTTTCCGTTAATAAGTGGGAGAACTTCCTTACATAAATTTTTCATATTAACTATGCCTTTACTACCTCTAGCACTGACAAATTGCAGACGATCTTTATTTTCAGCCACAAAGAAAACATAAGAATTTTCTTCACCAATAGTAATAATACGCGCAAGCTTTTGAAGCTCTTGAATGCTTCGATCCTGATAAACATGGCCGATAACTATTTCCTCACCTTGGGCTTCGTTATGATCGAGTAATTCCTTAGCTTCAAATTGGAGAATGTCTTCTCTTGCCTCTTCCAATGCCTTCTCCAACTCTTTTCCCCCGTCAAGAATCCTATTCACCGCTGTCTCCATTTCTATTTCAGGAACATTAAGCTGCTTTGTAAGCGTAAGAAGTACTTTTTGTTTCTGATGAAACTGTTCCAAAACGCGTTCTCCACATATAAACTGAACTCGAACCTTTTTCTTTTGCTTTTCCCAATCTAGAATTTTTATAGCTCTAACTTCACCAGTTGTTTTTGGATGTGTTCCGCCACAGCCGTTATAATCAAATTCCGGAATAATGACCAGGCGAATTTCCTCTTTAACCTTTGTTTCCTTCCGCAAAGAATAGTGTGTTAATTCTTCTTCTGTGACCCATTTCGTTTCAATTGCTTTATTATCTAAAATAATTTGATTTGCTAAGGCCTCTACATCCTTTGCCTCTTGTTCTGACAACTGTTCTGTATCTAAATCGATCGTAAGTATCTCCCTACCAAGATGGAAGCTTACTGTTTTAAAATTGTGGAGAGATTCAAATGCGGCGGATAAAATATGCTGCCCCGCATGTTGCTGCATATGATCAAACCTTCTCTTCCAGTCAATTACTCCAAAAACTTCCTTGCTTATTTCGGGTATTGGTCTTTCAAGATAATGACGAATTTCACCGTCTGTTTCTTCCACATTAATTACATTAATATCGTTAATTGTCCCAACATCATGCGGTTGCCCACCACCCGTTGGGTAAAAAGCTGTTTGGTCTAGCACAATATATGTTTGGCCCTCATCATCCTTTGCATGTCTAACTACGCCCGCTGTGAAAGATTGTATGTATGCATCTTGAAAATATAATTTGTTTTCCACAAGTAGTACCCTCCATAATGATCAACCTGTTTTTCTTCCATTTTGTTCAAAAAAATAAAATAAATCAAGTTAAAAAGAAAGTAATTAGACTACCTATCATAGGTAGTCTAATTATTTTCGAATAAAAATAGAGTCATAAAGGTTCCTTTATTATTTTTCTTTTTTTGATCGAGGATATCCCTGATAGCCTGTTTGTGGATAACCGGTATGAGGATAACTTCCCATTGATTGCGGATGCGTTACTTGTGGGTAACCCGCTTGTGAATGTGGATAACCACCTGACATTTGTGGATAACCGCCCATTGAATGTGGATATCCATGTGGATGAACCTTATGCTGATGGTGGTAATAGCCCCCCGGCATTTGCGGGTAACCCATATGAGGATGTGGATATCCGCCCATATGTGGATAACCTGTGTGAGGATATCCTCCCATCATTTGTGGATAACCTGTATGTGGGTATGCTCCCATTTGCTGCGGAACCCCCCCAGCACCCGGGTATCCTCCATAGAATTGTCTACTCATTTTGAATCCCTCCTTTCCAACTTGTACACATTAGTGTATGTCCACATCTGAAATATGCTTAGATGATTACCTACTAATTTAAAATATATAAGCCGGTTGGGTAGCTTAATTTATAAATAGTACATTCTGATTAGCAAACAAAGACTATTTCCATATGAAGGAAATAGTCTTTGTTTTTTTATTATCTGGCCTTCTTTTTTTCCATACTTACTTTTTACCCTTTGTGATTTCTCCGCAGGCAATTCGTTTTCCTGAATCACCAGATGGCTGAGTCATACCATCATCTTTTCCTTCATCAATAACGATCGAAGTACCTTTTTTCGTATATAACGATTTTTTTCCATCTTTCAATGTTACATTTGGCGCCATTATTTCCGCCTTTACACTTCCATCATCTTCAACGATTAAATTTGGTAGATCCCCAGCATGTGCTCCCTTTGGATGAAGAAGACCATGTTCCTTACTTTCAGGATTATAATGGTTCCCAGCTGATATAAATTCTGGGGGCTTACATTTCCCGCATTCATGAATATGAATAGCGTGAACACCTGGGGAAAGGCCTTTTAAATTCACATCAAGCTTCAATCCGCTTGCTTGTTCAGTTAGTTTTATTTTCCCGAGCGAATCACCAACCGCATTAAACATCTCCACATCAACCTTAGTCGGATTCTGTTGTGTACATCCTGAAAGCAATAACAACGGAATGATGAACCAGCTTTTCTTCATAAGTAAAACCCTCCAAAATCCCTATTTGGAATTAGTTTCACCTTCTTACCTGTTAATATTCTTTTTAAAGAAAACTCGCCGATTGGCGAGCCCCTAAGGGCGATGACAGAGGCGTAGTTGCACTTATGCGCTAGCAGAATTTATGGATATAAATTCTGATTAGCTAAAGAAAACTCGCCGATTGGCGAGCCCCTAAGAAGCCATTCCTTATTTTAGAGACACTATTTTAAAATATTAATTTTTTTAATGATAACATCTTCTTTAGGCTTATCATTTGCACCTGCTGGTGTATTTGCAATTTTATCTACAACATCCATTCCTTCAATAACTTGACCGAAAACAGTGTGTTTATGATCTAGCCATGGTGTTCCCCCATTTTTTGCATAGGCATCAATAATTTCTTTCGGGTAACCCACCTTCTCCATTTGATCCTTCATAGCTGGATCCAGTGTTGCATTTTGAACGATAAAAAATTGGCTGCCATTTGTATTCGCACCAGAGTTTGCCATGGAAAGAGCTCCTCTTAAATTAAAAAGCTGCTTGGAAAATTCGTCCTCAAACGGCTGCCCGTAAATGCTGTCTCCACCCGTTCCATTGCCATTAGGATCTCCACCTTGAATCATGAAATCCTTGATAACACGGTGAAAAATCAACCCATTATAATATCCTTTTTCACTATGCTTCACAAAATTCTCCACTGCTTTAGGTGCATATTCAGGGAATAATTTAATTTTAATGTTACCCATAGATGTTTCCATTTCAACTAATTTTTCATTTGCTGCTACATCTGTTGTTAGCTGTGGATAACTTGAATTTATCACCGTATTTTCCCCTTCCTTTTGCTCAGTTTTCTGAGTGCTATTTTTAGGACTGCTCGTTTTTGATTCTTGTTGCTTCCCATTGCCTGTCCCACAAGCGGCGAGCAAGAAAATAATAGCCACTATCGAGACATATGTTTTTATTCTCATTTATCATCCCTCCATTTTTTTACTTTAACCGAAAATGTTCTTTTTTGCACTCTGTTTTGATATCGGTCATAATAAATTAACAAAGGAGGGATTTTGTGTCAGAACTAATAATTGGCGATCATGTTACAGCAATGAATAAAACCGGTAAATACATAGGGGAAATCACAGACATTCGGCCAGAGCATTATTTAGTTAAAGTCTTAGCCGTCCTTAAACATCCAATGCAAGGTGACATTCATCATCCAAAAGATACCGATGTAGGCTTTTTCCATGAGAGACGTGCTTTGGCTTTTAGAGAGCAAACCAATGTACCAATAAAAATGGTAAAACTTTACGAGGAAGAAATTCCTGAGTATAAAATCTCCTTACGGGCAGCTGTGGATAAAATGAAACAGGAACTAACAGAAACAGCTTCACCTTGGGCTGAAAAATGCCTAGAATTGGTCAATTCGCTCGAAAAGGATTATTTTAAGTAAGGCTCTTTTCTTAAACTTTGTTGCTATTTGGAACTAAATTAGAATGGTATTCCAGTTTACCGATAAAAACTGTAGGAAGTTTTTAAGAAAAGAGCACGATACCGTTGTTATTTCGGGTTTTTAGACTAGGTACGAAAAACAACAATCTATGCGAAAACAGCCTTAAGTAAAGAAAATGTTAAAGGCCAAATCACATTTTTAGTGATTTGGCCTTTATACGAATTCATTTAAAAGTTTTGAAAAATCAATACGGTCACCAATAGTGGTTGGCTTTGGCTTTTCTAAGTAACGTTTATCCTTTTCAACAAGACGGAATATATTATAGGTTGTCAATGCATCATCAAGGGCACGGTGATGCTTACCAGTTCCTTCTTTTCCGTATTGCTGAACAGCCTTCCACAGGCCCGTTTGGTTTTGATCCCCAAAAAAGCGTTTATACTCCATGGATAGATCAATTTCTGAAGCCGTCTTAAATGGAAAAGGGACTCCTGCTCGAAGACAATTATGGCGAAGAACCTTCATATCCATATTGCCCCATGTTACAATTACATTTTCAAACTGTTTAATGCAATCCTCGAATTTTCGAATCATCTCAAAAAATGACATCCCTTTATCTACTTGTTGTTGTGAAATATGTAAAAAAGATTTACAGCGCTCTGAAAGGGTCGGGAATTTAAGGGGGGCCACAAAGGACGAAAACTGTTCAATAATTTGATCATCCACAACCAAAACAACTCCAGCTTCGATGATTTCCGGATAAAAGTCCTTCATCCTCATATTTTTTTCGGGCATCGTAAATTCAAAATCAATAAATAAATATTGCCGCCTTCCTTTCATTTCTATCACCCCTAACTTTATTACATTATATAAATTAACTAGTACAAAAATTTGCACTAGTTTTTCTTTTAGTATAACACGAAATCAGAGGTCATTTTTTAAAATTTGAAAGAAAAGAATGTGATTTACTCTATCCAGAAATATTGATATTATTTCTTTATTTTTATAATAGCTATCGTACATCTCGAGATGCAAATAATTCGCTTTTGCTCGTCCATTACTTTAATATCCCAAACCATTGTTGTTTTCCCTTGATGCAGAACAGTTCCAACTGCTGTTACCCACCCATCCTTTTTAGGCCTAACATGATTCGCATTGATCTCCAATCCTGCTATCGCTTCGGTATTTTTATCAACCAATTCATATGCACCAATACTAGCAACTGTTTCTGCTAAAGCAACCGATGCTCCTCCATGCAATACTCCAAACGGTTGCCTGGTTCGTTCATCCACCGGCATTTCCGCAATAACCTTTCCTTTTTCCAGGAGAGTAATTTTAATCCCTAGTGCTTCCATTAATGTGTTTTTCAATTCCAATTTTCTTCCTCCTTGATTATATGCACCTTGGCAACATCTTTATTTATTTTACTATATTCTTTTTTCTTAAAAGAAAAAACAGCCTCTAGAGCTGTTTTTTTACCTTTTAATAATAATACTGGTAACCACCATAAGCCATACCGGGATAACCCATTCCAGGGAAACCTACTCCAGGATAGCCTACTCCTACTCCGGGATATCCTACTCCAGGATAGCCCACCCCAGGGTAACCACCATAGAATGGACGATTGAAAAATGCACTTCCTAAGCCACCACCAATTAAGCCTCCTAAAAATGCACCTGCTAGCGGCAATCCAAACAATCCAATAAATCTTTGATCCTGTACTTGATAGGGATTCCTATATCCATACATATTGCGTACCTCCTCCTAAGCATATACTTGCCTACACTATTTCATATGCGATTGACCAGGGATTGGCGTGGGCTTTCAGTACTGTGAATATAGGTTTTGGCCATTTTAGGATGACCATATCAAATTATTTATAAAACTCCTGGGTTAATAAAAAGAACCCCTTAAGTCCATATACAAGAAAAAAAGCCGATTATTCTTCCAAAAAAGTATGGAACGAATGTCGGCTTCTTAAATAAGCTATTTTATGGTTTTAACATTTTTTTTAGTGTCCAAGCGATACACCAGAAGCTTCTTACTTATTTTCCGAATGGTTCAAAGCACTCAACAAATAATGCTAATGTCCGCGTCATTACACCAGTTGCGCCAGCAGGGCCAAGGTCGTATTCCTTTGAAGTCGTTGCAGTTCCAGCAATATCCAAGTGAACCCATGGGGTTTTTTCGGCAAATTCACCGATAAAAGCACCTGCGACAATTGCATGGCCTTCACGACCTGGAGAGTTATTTAAATCAGCTATTTTGCTATTGCGCACTCTTTCCTTATCTTTTTCAAATAACGGCAGTTGCCACATTGGTTCCCCTGCTTCAAATGAGGCTTCTAATACCTGTTCATACAATGACTCATTATTCGTCATTGCCCCTGTGGTATGGAGTCCCAAGGCAGTGATTACGCCGCCCGTTAAAGTAGCAACATCCACTAAATAGTTTGCACCATGATGTAATGCATACGTTACCGCATCTGCAAGCACAAGTCGGCCTTCTGCATCTGTATTTAAAACCTCAATTGTTTTTCCACTCATCGACGTAATTACATCATCAGGTTTAAATGCTGAACCGCTGATCATGTTGTCTGTTGAAGGAATGACGGCAACAACATTTTGTTCTGGCTTCAATTCACCAATGATTTCCATTGCCCCCAGAACTGCAGCAGCACCACCCATATCTGTTTTCATACCAACTATTCCATCCTTTGTTTTGATCGAATAGCCACCCGTATCAAAAGTGATACCCTTTCCAACAAGCCCAATTACGTCTTCCCATTGCTCTTTCCCCTGATATTTAAGAACAATCATCTTTGGAGGCTCAGTAGATCCTTGGTTTACTGCAAGAAATGCTCCCATACCAAGTTTTTGAATCTCTTCTTTTTCTAAAATTTCTACTTCGAAATTGTATTTTTCTGCCAACTCTTTTGCATAGTTGGCAATATCTGTTGCTGTTAGTAGGTTACCCGGAATATTCACGAGTGTTCTTGCGGAATTGGTCCCTTTACCAAAAGCAAACCCAACCGTGAGTGACGATTCAATTTCATCTTCATCCGAAACTTCACTATAAACTGTAAGTTCTTTGATGTTCTTTTCTGGTTCATTCGATTTTTGTTTATACCCTTCAAATCGATAGGTTGCTAATGCGAACGCTTCACTAACTGCGTGCGCTGCATCTAAACTGCCTATTTTTTCAGTAACAAATGAATCTAAAAGTATTGCTGCTTCTTGTAGTTTATTTTTAGTTACTTCTTTAAACAACTTACCGAACGAATCACGTAATTTTTCAAACGTTAAATTCTTCTCTTTTCCAAGTCCAACAAACAAAATTCTTTTTGAACCTATTTTACCAAGGCTATGTATTTTATTAATTTTTCCAAGTTTCGCAGATATATCCCCACTCTTAAAAAGCTCTGCTAATTGTCCCTCAAATTTTTCGTCCAAAACTGCTATGTTACCTTCGAACTTTTCAGATCTTTCAAAAAGGCCAATAATTAAGCATTCATGAACATTTGAAACCTGGAAATTATCTTTTACTAGAAACATTTTATTACCTCCTAAGGTTTTACTCCATTATATCTGATAACTGTTTTTATTTCGATTAGCTAATCTTCTGGAGTAAGAATATTTTTCAATATAGCTCCTATTACATAATAAACTGTTTCGGTTTAGCATAGCTCTACACTTTCTGCGAAACAAAAAAACAGACCCATGGCCTGTTTTTCTGGAGCTTACTTCGAACCGTTCGAAGTCGCTTCGGTTGCTTACCCTGTACCAGTTTACCTTTGTTCTGATTTATTATACTGCTGACGAAAAACTTGCATTGTCTCATTTTCATTTAGTGACTTTAGTTGCTCTTCAGTAAGCTCACCGTTTCCTCTATGAACTACATAAATATCCAACTTTTTCTTACCCCAAAAATTATAAACATCATCAACTGTTTCATAATAAAGATCTACTTCATTTCCTCTAATGGCTCCACCTTTATCAGCTACAACACCATATCCATAACCAGGAACAAAAAGAATCGTACCAATTGGAAAGACTCTTAAATCAGCAGCAACCGTTGAATATAAATCCCGCTTAACTTTAACTCCAGAGTAGGTAATCCCATATTCAGGATTATCTTCGTGTTTCCCTGTTGATTCATACCCTGCAGTATAGCCGGTCGCTACTACTGTTTCTTTTGGATATTGTGACCAATCAAAAGCATCTTCTAATGTTGGTGGTGTTCCTGCTACTGCTTCACTTGATGAAATGAGCGGTTCAAATTGTACAAGCCGCTTAATCATTTTAAAAGCAAGGCCAAGTGATTTAAATCCTTGTGTTATATGGGAATCTTCATTGTTGTTGTATGATTGGTAATCTTCATCGTTGTATGATTGGTAATCTTCCATTCCAAAATCATCATTAGAGAAAAGTGATTGTGCCCTTACACCCGAAATAGATTGAAAGGTCGATAATGAGGCAAAAACAAAAAGACAAACCATGATTAACCGTCTTATCCAAGTTTTTAATCTATTCATTAATTTTTTCAATCCTCCCTGAACTAGTCTTTTCCCAAGATTCAAAGAAATATTCAAGGAAGACGAAAAAAATTTTAAAATGGTTGTATTATGGCCTTAACTTTGCCCGCTGATTTCCGCTTCGGGCACTTGCTTTCCGCGGGGAGGGATGGGAGCCTCCTCGGCGTACCGCCTGTGGGGTCTCCCATTCCCTCTATTCCCGCAGGAGTCAAGTGCCCTCCGCTCCAATCAACTCAGCTAGGTAAGATTCAGAAAATTCAAAGGAGAAACACGAGGGTTAATAGAACAAGATTTTTTTGCAACTATGTTTCCTTTAAAATGGGGTCACTTGTCCAACAAGAAGCGGACTGATGAATCCAAAGAACACAAGAATAAGAATTTAAAATATGACTGTTCCGTATCGTACTATGCTAATTGGTAAATTAAAAGACAAGCTTGTAAAAAACTTTTTTGGAAAAAAATTCAATAGCGAAGAAACAGATTTATAAAAAACTATTGAAAGAAATCCAACGAGTAGGAGCCCATTACTACCTGGAAGAAAGACTATTTGTAAAAAACACCAGGTTACAGACCAATAAAAATTGCTTGAACCATAGAACTTTTTTTGATAGCTAGCGGAGATTTCAAACAGATTAATACAGATAGACACGATCGATAACCACAAAAAAATAGGATAACCTAAGGTGATGTAAAACTTTTTGATAATCCTTCATCTCCATGGCATCCTACAGTCTATTTTAGGGTAAATTTTTAAGTTTACGTTTATAAATAAATCCCCAAAAAAGAATAAAGTCAAAACTGTTATTTATTGTTACCATATGTAATGACATTCGTGGAAAACCCGCAGGCTCTAAAGCGATGGCACTAAAAAACTTTCTTTTTTTCAATAAGGATATATAGCTTTATTAAAAAAGGTATAATTTCCTCAAAAAAGAGGTATTTTACTTTTTTTACATTGACTATGTTAAAGTCTAATTAATTTTGACACCCTGTTGATTGGAGCGGAAGGTGCGAGACTCCTGCGGGAGTAGCGGGACAGGTGAGACCCCGCAGGCGCCTAAGCGCCGAGGAGGCTCACCGCCCGCCCCGCGGAAAGCGAGCACCTGGAGTGGAAATCAACAGACAAGTTTCAAAGAACGTTCATGAAGACTTTTTTTGCCCTCCTATATGGTTTGCAATGACCATGATGATCTTCAGGCTGTTATTTGGTACGCTACTTATTATGCTTTTTTGGATTTAATTGAGCCAAAAGTAATGGTATATCAATAAAAAAAACATACCAATTTGTATCTCAATTGGTATGCTAATTCCTAGGCTATTTGAAATGTTCCTCCACAAAAACGGAACTACTTACTAAAAAGTAAATGGGCTTAAAACATTTGATATCCATTTTTCCTTAAAAGTTTAATCGCGATCCCTGCCGAGATGGCACCCAAAAACCCACTGAGCAAAATAACGATATCCGCTGTGCCCAAAGAGCTTAAACGGTGCCCAAGTGACTGGAAGGCTACACCACTATTTGTAAAGTATTCACTAAACCGTACCTTATCAATAAACAAAATAACAAATATAGGATAAAGAATAGTCATAACCCAGCACATTCGTAGTATCATATTAAGCAAAAAACCAATCCCAAAAAATAATACAAAAAATAACAAAATCGATATAATAAACACAACAATACTCATTTGCATTAAAAATTCCCCCTAACACACACCACTTAGTGTACTCAAAGTAAAAAAGGGAGTCAATATTAGAATAGTGTTAATGGTTTAAAAAGTGATATTACTATTTGATGCAGAGCTTCTCACAATTTACACTTAGGAGATTATTTCGGAGTTGAAAATTGACTTGGCCCCAAAACTAAACAAAAAAAGACCTCCGAAATTATTTCCGGAAGCGGAGATACGAAGTTTTTATATTATTTTTTTTGTTCTCCAGTTCCTTCACAGCATGTGCATGTTTCTGAGCCGCCAAGCAATAATTGAAAATACCCATGACCAGAACAATACTCACAAGGTTTTAAATTCACTTTATTATCTTTCATTACCCTCATCCCCTTCATTTATATTAACTTAATTTTCTGATAATATACCGAAAATTGCAAAGTTCAGAATGAGGGGAATTTGGCTAAGAAAGCGGATACATATAAATTTACCTCTTTCATTCTTAGCATATCTTAAATTTTCTAAAAATTATAAAAATATTTTATACTTTGTATAACCAAATTGATCTCCCGGATTCAAACCATTCGTACATGGCTTTAGAGATGTGGAATTTTGAACCATTAATTGGTGAAGGAGGATAGAAGCATCCTTATCTGTAAGTAGTTCGTCAACTGCTATATACCTTGCTTCAAACAGTTCCTCTTCTTGATGTTTGATTTGTCCGTTACCAATTGGTTCAAGCATAAACATGAGCATATTATCACTTATTTCCTCATGAATCACACCAGTTCTTAGGCCAATTAATCCTTTTATTACACAGTTAATCCCAGTCTCCTCTTTAATTTCCCTGATAACAGCTTCATCTGCAGTTTCACCAGCTTCCACGAATCCTGCCGGCAATGACCACATTCCTTTTAAACCGCCGTATTTCTTTTTTACAACAAGCCATTTCCCATCCGATGATTGGACTAATCCTGAAACAGCCAACCAAACATTACCTCGTTTATTTTTCATAAAAACCTCCAAAGATCCTTTCCATCATGTAAAGGGTGCCTCTTCTTATTACGACCATCGATGTCAGAATATCCTGTTAACGGTCGCAAATCAAGGAAAAAGACTGCTTGTAACGTTCACAGACATTAATTCTAATTAACGCAAAAAGGGACAGCATTAGCTGACCCTTTTTTCTAACATATTTTATAAAAACTTAAGTTTACCTTTTTTCAAAACGAGAGGTACTCCACCAATCATATAAAGAGAGCGGTTATCAACCACTTTTTTCATGAAGGCTGCTTTTGTACCCATTATCTTTTTGCCAAAAACAACACCAATAGCGTCGTCCTCACCTAATGAGCAAACTGTTCCTTTAATATCAGGCTTAAATGTCTCAAGATCCGTTTTATTACGGATTAAGGCTGCAAGATTGCGCGCACATGTTTCACCTTGTTGCATTGCAATTTGTGCAGTTGGTGGGTATGGACGATTGATTTCTTCGTTGATCATCAATGCGGAGTCTCCAATGATAAAGACGTCGTCATGCCCTGGAGCACGAAGGTCTAATTGAACTTTAACACGACCTCTCATTGCTTCAAATCCTGACTTCTCAACAATTGCATTTCCGCGGATACCAGCTGCCCAAACAACTGTGCCAGCTTTAATCTCATGCGGTTCATCTTCACCTTTTGCAACAAAGATACCTTCTGGTGTACATTCCTTAATAGCAGTACCGATCAAGAACTCAACGCCTTTACGTTCTAATTGAGAAACAGCGTATTTAACAAGTTCAGGATCAAATCCTGGGAGTACAGTAGGGGCGGCTTCGACACAAATTATTTTTACTTTATTAAAGTCAACATCATATTCATGACAAAGCTCAGGAATCCGGTTCGTTAATTCGCCAAGAAATTCAATTCCAGTGAATCCTGCTCCTCCAACAATGATGGACAATCTTTCTTCTTTCTTTTCTTCTTCCATATTGTAAGTTGCAAATTGATATTCCATATGTTCACGTAATTGACGAGATGAATTTACATTGGTAATTCCAAATGCAAATTCTTTTAAACCTTTAATGCCAAATGTTTCTGGCTCTCCCCCAATTGCAATAACAAGGTAATCATAACTGATTTCACTTTTTTCTAAAATTACTTTCTTTTCATCCTTGTTTATCTCTAACACAGTGTCCTGCACAAATTCAACTTTGCTTTTATCAATAACATTACGAATTTCGTAACGTACTTTATCATGGTGCATTGTACCTGCTGATGCTTCATGTAACCATGTCGTTTCATAATGGTAATCATTTTTATTAACCAAGACAATGTCTGCCTCATTTACGCCAACTAATTTTTGCAGGCGTACGGCCGTCATTAGTCCACCATATCCAGCACCTAAAATAACGATCTTTGGCTTTCTCAAAGTGATCACTTCCACCTTTATATTTTAATATAAAATCTTCTTCTTATCTTCCACTGCTATATACATTTTTATTTTGATACGAGTAAAAAAGTTTGTGATACAATTCACTATAATTGGCAAAAAAAATGTGCTTTTTTTGTCACTAAATAGTAACAATATCTCCACAAATATATCTTATTCTTTTTTCAATTCTTTTTCAAGAGATTAATAACAGTAAGAAACTTAAAAAACTTATGAATATTGTAAAATCTTTATTTCAAGGAAATTATGGTAAAATTATAGATGTTTTTACCGTTTTTTAAGTTAGTGCCACCTTTCTGAAAATTCGCAGAAAGTAGTGAGGAAAATTTAATTTTGTGTTATGATATTGTGTGGAATTTAACAATCGAGAGTTCGGTGTGAGTAAAGTAGCAGAAAATTTATGATCTTACCGATGATTCGTCATATTTTCCAATTTGACCATGCCTCAATTTCATTCACACCGTATCTTTGGCTTCATAACAAACGGATTTCTTAGAGCATCACACATATAACATTTTCATCTCAGATTTAGTAAAGAAATACTTTTCCCACCCTTTTTCCCAAAAAGATTTCAACATTTTATAAGGAAGGGCATTCGTTTTTAAGGGGAAGTTAATTAATTAAGTGCTGAGTGGTGATGTTAAAAGTAAAAGGCTAGACAAGTTAATTTTTATAAAACTTTTTGAGGTGAAGATTATGAAAAATACTGTAGTAAACCCTGAAAATACAAAAGAAGATACCAAAATGCCAACACCATTTTCAAGAACTAATCCATTTCAAGCAAAGGTTCTCAAAAATGTAAATTTAAATGGAGCTGGCTCTAGTAAAGAAACTAGGCATATTGAGTTTTCATTAGAAGGATCAGGCCTTTCCTATGTCCCAGGTGATGCCCTTGGAATTATCCCTCAGAATGATCCAGAACTAGTGGCTTCTATCCTTGAAGAAATGAAATGGGATGCAGAAATAGTTGTTACAATAAATAAGCAAGACGATACACTCCCATTAAAGGAAGCGCTAACAACCTTCTTTGAAATTACACTATTGTCAAGAAAAATTTTACAGCAAGCAGCGGAATTAACTGAAAACGAAGAGCTAAAAAAGCTTGTGTTAGTTGAAAATGCAGACCAGCTGAAAGAATATACATACGGGCGTGATTTGCTTGATATGTTACGTGATTTCGGTCCATGGAACGCTTCTGCTCAAGAAATGGTGTCTCTTTTAAGAAAATTAACACCACGCCTCTATTCAATTGCAAGTAGCATTGCTGCTAATCCTGAGGAAGTGCATCTAACCATCGGTGCCGTTCGCTACACTTCTCATGGACGCGAACGGAAAGGAGTTTGTTCTGTTTTATGTGCGGAACGCCTTCCAGAAGGGGATACACTTCCAGTATTTATTCAACAAAATAAACACTTTAGCCTGCCAGAGTCTCAAGATAAAGATATTATTATGGTTGGTCCAGGAACAGGCATTGCACCATTCCGTTCCTTTATCCAAGAACGTGCAGTGAATAAAGGAACAGGAAAATCATGGTTATTTTTTGGAGACCAGCATGCAGCGTCGGATTTCCTATATCAAGACGAATTTGAAAAATACCAAAAAGATGGTGTATTGACAAAAATAGATACTGCATTTTCCCGTGATACGGAGCAAAAAGTATATGTACAGCATAAAATTCTTGAGAACAGCAAAGAATTGTTTGAATGGCTGGAAAATGGAGCATATTTCTATATTTGTGGAGATAAGGATCGTATGGCGAAAGATGTTAACAGTGCTCTTACTGAGGTAATTGAAAAAGAAGGTGGGATGACCCTTGAAGCAGCTGAAGCGTATCTAAAGGATATGCAAAAGCAAGGGCGTTACCAACGTGATGTGTACTAAAATGAAGAGGTGCTTTTGATTATTCTTTAATGATCAACAGTAATCTAAAACATAGCGAATTTACGAAAAGGCATCCATCTAGATGCCTTTTTGTATTTAACATTCTTCAGGCGTTCCCTCTTCTGAAGCTGTTTTGAAGGAAGAACCACAACCACATGATGCAATAGCATTCGGGTTTTCCATTGTGAATCCGCCGCCCATCAATGATTGTTTAAAATCAATTTTAGTTCCTTGCAAAATAGAAGCACTTTCGTTATCTACAAGGATTTGAATTCCAAACTGTTCAAAATGAAGATCCTCATTGTTTATCTCATGGGCGAATCCCATACCATATGATAAGCCACTGCATCCACCACCCTGTACAGAAACGCGCAATAGAGCGCCTTCCTCCTCATTTTGTTTGATCATTTCTTTTATCTGAAGTGCCGCAGCTTCGGTCAAAACAATTGTATCTTTATTCATTCCATTTCCTCCTTCAAGTTGAGGCTTTTTCCAATCAAAATTATTTTTATCGTCTAGTGTAAAACAAGAATGAGCTAAACATCGATTTTATCAATTTCCATTACTTAGTCTAAGTATAAACACTTCGGTTACCGTACTCAAATAATTGAATTTTCATGTATAGTCATATCTTCATGGACAATAATCCCTATATATAAGTTATAATTGTCCTATTAAGATATAACATTTCTAAAGGAGTGCCATCGTGAGTATTACTATTGACCCAATTTTCGACAAGAAGTATGAATGCTTACTTTGCAAAAAATCATTTACTAGTAAAAAAGTCCGCTCTCGTTTTGTTAAAATAACTCATTTCGATACAGATTTTTCCCCTAATTATGAATCTGATGAAGCCAACCCCCTTTTTTATCATATACAAATTTGTCCTGCTTGTGGTTTCTCATTTTCAGACGACTTTTCTAAATACTTTTTACCTGGCACAATTGAGCTAATTCAAAAAGAGGTCACAAATCGATGGGTTTCACGTGATTTTGGTTCTAAAAGAACCATCCAGCAAGCCCTGCAAACATATAAATTAGCTATTTACTGTGGGACATTAAAAAAGGAAAAACATATCGTCCAAGCTGGAATGTACATGAGAATTGCATGGCTTTATCGTTCAAAAGGTAGCATTGAGGAGGAGCAAAGGTTTTTGAAACTCTCCATAGAAGAATATGAGGCATCCTATATACAAGATGATTTCCGAGGTACTCAAGTTTCTGTTGTGAAACTTATGTACTTAATAGGGGAACTTTCCATAAGAATTAACGATGTAAAAAAGGCTGTTAAGTATTTTTCCAAAGTAATTGAAAAACAAAAGCAAACTGTTGAGCCAAAAATTATTGAAATGGCTAGAGAACGTTGGCATGAGATAAGAGAAAAAAGGGCAGTAGATAGTTAACAAAAAACGTAAACGCACTAAAATGCAAGAATTATATTTAACTAAAAGAGGGAACGAACATGTCGTTCCCCCTTTCTATCAGAACATTGGATTTTCTTCCAAAAATTGATAAATATTTTCAACAAGCTCTTCAGGTGTCTTACCTGTGACCCTTTCCCCGTTAACAAGTGCAAAAAGAGAAACAGCACATATTCCGCAATGGCCAAGACAACCATATTCAATAACATCCAAGTTCGGATCTCTTTCTAATACTTCACGTGCTTTTTGCGAGCCATTCGCAAGATTACTTATACAAAATTCAATGATTGGCTTAATCATGGATCTTCACCTCTACTAACATCCAATCCTACCCTTTTTAAGGTTCATCGTCAATAATCACCAAACAGTGAATTCGTCAACATACTTCGGTATATTTGTTGTTATATTGTCACAATTTAGGTATAATTTTTGTGACTTAATTCTAATTTCCATGAAAAAAATTTATAAATAAATGCTTAGAGCTTAAAACTAGTATCAAATGTAATTTGCATCATAAAGGGGAAGTTAAAATGAAAAATTTATTAATTTTGGGTGGCGGGTATGGAGGAATGAAATTTCTTAATGAAATCCTTCCTGATCACCTACCTGATGACGTAATGATTACTTTAGTAGACCGTGTCCCTTACCATTGTTTAAAAACAGAATACTATGCGTTAGCAGCCGGGACAATTTCTGATAAAGATATTCGAGTTTCGTTTCCTGAACATCCACAACTTAAGATAAAATACGGAGAAATCTCAACTATAGATATCCAGGAGAAAAAAGTTTTCATTAATGATGAAGAATCACTTGATTATGATGATTTAATCATTGGTCTTGGTTGTGAAGATAAGTACCACAATATTCCTGGGGCTGATCAATTCACCCACAGCATTCAAAGTATTGAAAGTTCACGAAATACTTATTCAATATTAAATAATTTAGGCCCTGGCTCAATCGTAGGAATTGTTGGTGCAGGACTAAGTGGGGTTGAATTGTCGAGCGAACTTATTGAAAGCCGAGAGGATTTAGCTATTAAATTATTCGATAGAGGCGATCATATTCTTTCTGATTTTCCCGATCGGTTAAGTAAATACGTTGGAAATTGGTTCAATGAACATAATATCGAAATAATAAACAATTCCAATGTTACAAAAATAGAAGAACAAATATTATACAACCACGATGAACCGATCCATTGTGATGTGATTGTTTGGACAGCAGGGGTTCAAGCTAATAAAGTTGTTCGTGATCTTTTTGTTGAAAAGGATCCATCAGGTCGAGTAAAGATAACACCACATCATCACTTACCATCTGATGAACATGTATTTGTCGTTGGTGATTGTGCAAGCCTTCCACATGCACCAAGTGCTCAATTAGCTGAAGGACAGGCTGAACAAATTGCTGAAGTATTTAAAAGACGTTGGAAAGATGAAGAGCTCCCAGATTCCTTTCCTCCAATAAAACTAAAAGGAATCATGGGTTCCCTCGGGAAAAAACAAGGATTTGGAATGATGGCAGATCGTGCTATTACAGGTAGGGTTGCCCGTTTAATCAAGTCAGGAATTCTGTGGATGTATAAGTATCACCAAGGGTAAATAAAGAAAACTCGCTGATTGGCGAGCCCCTAAGGGCGGTGATTAAGCGTAGTTGCCCTTATGCGCTAGCAGAATTTATGGATATAAATTCTGCTTAGCTAAACAAAAGGGATATTCCTAAATAGGAATATCCCTTTTTGCTATGACTGTTGATAGCCATGCTTCTCAAGCTCTGTATAAATCGTCTTTAAACGAGGATTCCCTTCACCAACTATTTTTCCATTTATAACGACGACAGGATAAAACATCCCCTCTTCGATGACCTTTTTAGCAAACTCTTGTTTTGAATCCACATTTGGGGGATTGTTAATATCAACATACGTGATTTCAAACGGCTGTTCTGGATATTTCCTAGAAATAGCTGCATTAAGCCAGTCAAACGTTTCCTTTGAAGATGGCGAATGGAGACAGCTAGGACAAAGCTCTTCTGCACCGTAAACGATAATTTCAACTCCACGATTTTCCATCAGTTTCATTCCTCATCTTTTTATTTAATTTTTGGTTTTATTTGTTAATCTATACATTCCTTATTAAAACCAGAAAAGCATCTCACATAATAGATTTTTACTTACGATCCCATTATAATAAAGATTAGGAAAGGAGTCGATAATTATGCAAGATAACGAAATGATCGAACAAGTCCAGGAAGTTTTAGATAAATTGCGCCCATTTCTTCTTCGTGATGGTGGCGATTGTGAATTAGTTGATGTTGAGGAAGGTATTGTGAAACTTCGTTTATTAGGTGCCTGCGGAAGCTGCCCAAGTTCAACCATTACATTGAAAGCTGGGATTGAACGTGCTCTGTTGGAAGAAGTTCCAGGGGTGCTTGAAGTAGAACAGGTTTTTTAATTATGAGGAAACACATAAGGGCCCGACCACCGTGGAATCCAAAATATAGCGTAGTAATTCTGCTATATATGGTTTCCTAGTGATCGGGTCCTTTATTTATTTAGTTAACCAACGCATTCCAATCTTTATTTACAAGTGCTGTGGGATTATTTCCAGTAAGCACTGCTTCAATATTATCTAAGCATAGCTTCATCATGATAACCCTTGTTTCTACACTTGAACTACCAATGTGTGGTAATGCTACAACATTTGAAAGTTTCAAAAGTGGATGGTCCCCATTTATAGGCTCTTTTGCAAAAACATCTAATCCTGCTCCAGCAATATCCTTCTCCAAAAGTGCTTCATATAGTGCATTTTCATCCACAACCGGACCTCTACCCACATTGATAAAGATAGCTGAAGGCTTCATTTTTTTGAAAATGTCCCGGGTAAATAGATTTCTCGTTTCATCAGTAAGTGGTGTTAAGCATACGATAAAATCTGATTTCGTAACAAGTTCATCAAATGAACAATAAACAGCACCTAGTTCTTTTTCAACTTCAGGTTTTCTTGTCCGATTATGATAAAGAATATCCATTTCAAAACCAGTCGCACGTCTTGCAACTGTTGAGCCAATTTTACCCATTCCAACAATTCCAATTGTTTTATGATGGATATCATGTCCTGCTAATAATAATGGGCTCCAGCTTTTCCATTGGTCTTGCTTAACCATCTCGGCTGCTTCAACAATCCGTCTTGCTGTCGCCATTAACAATGCAAAGGCTAGGTCAGCAGTAGTGTCTGTTAAAACATAGGGAGTATTACAAATTGCAATTCCCTGTTTAGTCGCTGTTTCGACATCAATATTATCAAATCCTACTGCAAGGTTTGCCACAACTTTTAATTGACTTCCTGCTGTTAAAACAACTTCATCAATAGTATCAGATAACATAGTAAGCAACGCGTTCGCCTTTTTAGCTTCTTCAATTAAAATCTCCCTTGGTACGGGTATATCTTCATGTTCCCACATACTAACTTCATACTTCGTTTCAATTAATTCAACTGCAGTCTTTGGTAGTCTCCTAGTGATATAAATATAAGGTTTCATGCTACATTCCCTTCCCTATTTAACTAAAATAACTTCATCTTATTTTAGCATAACTTTTCTATTTTTAGCTTATTGTTTTATGGATGGATCCATTCTGGCTGTGGAAGTTTCATCATTTTAACAGGAGCTCCCACAAGTTGATAAAAGCCCCCAAGAAAGCGTTCATACTCTCCTGATTGCCGTAAAATTTTGCTTAACTGTTCCTCCAACAACTTTTTTTCTTGTTCAGAACGGGTAATATAATAGCTTTCTATACAATCAAAAAAATGAAGTGGAAATAAAATTCTTGAATATAACAACTTCCAGGAAAAAGGTGAAAGTCTAGCAATGCTTTGATATTCTTCAAAAAATTGCTTTAAATCTAAGTGATAGGTTTGACTATTCCTGAAATATCGTTCCCTTGTCCATTCAGCTAAATCACGGCTTCGATGATCAAACACCCAATCAAACGGGTTTTTGATCCAGCAATCGATTCCCCATGATTGGGATGAAAACCGTTCATGGCAAACGGTGCCATAATCTGACTCAATGGGTTCATCATCAATTTCTGCATCGACTAAATATTGGATAGCATTTTCAGTCAACCCTAAATAATAAGGGAATGATTCAATGAACATTCTCTCAAACTCATCCTCTGGAGTTTGAAAAAGAAGCCCATTCCATACTTTCTCCATTTGCTCTAAACGCTTTTCCCATAAATCCTTCCACTGTCCAACCCTACTTGACCGTTCAATCTGAAACGGTACCTTCCGTCCCCTCTCATGAAACCTTGCCAACTTTCGCCCCAGTCTATGTTTTGATTGATTATCCATTTGTTTGTTTGCGAGAACGCAATACTGGTTGTTCTCCCAACTTGTTAACAATTTCCCATCCTTTGAAGGAAGAAACATTGGGACATGCTGATCACCATATTTTCGTAAATGCTCTGCAATCCGTTCTAATTCCGTTATTTCTTCTTCCGCTCGATTTCCGGGTTTTGCAATCAAATACAACCATCCGTTTCCTCTTAATGCATCATACGAATCAAGTTTTACCTGTTCATTTACCTTCACTCCATATTGCTTTTCAAGCATCCTCTGCAGCATTTTTTCCACCTCTCCCCAACATTCTTCATATGTCATATATATGTAGTAGCTATATAAAACTTGTTTTTAAAAGAATAAGAAAATTAAGATCGGAAATGATGTAAGGAGAATAATTCTTTGTAAGTTCATTTTTTTAGAATAGAGCATATTTTATTAGAAAAGCTAAAAGGCTACTTTTGCTAGAGCTACTTTCACTAGACAAATTTCAAAGTTGAAGATAAAAATTCTATTGCAAAAAGGAAATTAGAAAAAGTCTGAGGAAAGGGTGATTTGAATGGCAAGTAAAAAAAAATCAGATATAACAGAAGAAACAGCACTTAGGTGGCTAAAAGAACGAGGCGTAGAGATTCAAGATATTGCTGATTTAGTCTATTATCTTCAGCAAAAATATCATAAAAACCTAAAAATCGACGATTGTTTGGCAAATGTAGAACGGGTTCTTTCGAAAAGAGAGGTACAAAATGCAATTCTAACCGGGATTCAGCTTGATATGCTTGCAGAAAAGGGGATGCTTGAAGAACCACTTCAATCCATTATTAAAGTAGATGAAAGCCTTTATGGTGTTGATGAAATATTAGCTTTTTCAATCGTTAATGTATATGGCTCCATTGGATTTACCAACTATGGTTACATCGATAAGCAAAAGCCTGGTATCTTGAAAAGGCTTAATGATAAATCTACTGGGGAATGCCACACATTTTTAGATGATATTGTTGGGGCTATTGCTGCTGCTGCCTCTAGCAGGTTAGCACATAGGGTTGCTGCTGAAGCTGAAGAAGAATAAAGAGCAAGGCCCTCTCTTTAAAGGGAGAAGGCCTGCTCTTCGTTTATATTATATCCCATTGATCTAATGAATCGACGGTGTACGTAGGTTTACGATCATAACCAGCTAACAATTCCTTCGTTGTGACACCTGTATGGACTAATAAGGTGTCCATCCCTGTATTCATTCCTGCTAAAATATCTGTATCATAATAATCGCCGACCATTAATGTTTCTTCTTTGGTCGTGCCTAAAACCTTTAACGCTTGCTCCATGATTATGCTTTCTGGTTTACCAATAAAGATGGGCGCTGTTTGGGTAGATACTGTAATAACAGCCGTTAGCGATCCATTTCCAGGCAGTAAACCTCGTTCCGTTGGTAAGGCAATATCCCCATTTGTAGAAATAAATGTGGCACCGTTCCTTACAGCCAAACATGCAGTGGCTAATTTTTCATAATTAATTTCTCGATCAATCCCAACAACTACAAAATCAGCATTCTCTCCGCCAAAAACAAATCCTTTTTCTTCAAGTGCTGTTTTAATGCCCTCTTCACCAATCACGTTAATGGTCGCATCTTTTTTCTGCTCATAAATAAAATTAGCTGTAGCCTGGCTTGTTGTAAACACCAATTTTTCATTTGAGGGGATATCAAATTCCTGTAATTTTTCCGAAACTTGGGCTGGTGTACGTGAAGAATTATTTGTAACAAATAAATATGGAATTTCTTTTTCCTTAAGCCTTTTTACAAAATCACTTGCCGCCTCAATCCGTTCTGAACCTTTATACATCGTTCCGTCTAAGTCGATCAAATAGCCTTTATATTTTTTCATTTATCAAAACTCCTATCTTTATTAAGAAAAAAAACCGCATATGCGGTCTAAAATTAGCTTTTAAAAGCTGAAACAGGACCCAATTCATTCAAGAGATAGTCCCTTACATTCTGAGAAAATAAAGTAAATTCCTGAATATGATTTGAAAAAGCTTTATGTAATTTGTGATGATCTATTTCGGTATAGGTCTGAACAAGCATTTTACGATGTTGAACAAGCATTTTTAAATTTTTGCCTGTTTCTGAAGAAATAACCTTCTCGTCGATTAAAATTTCAACTATATCCTCATAACTTCCGGGATCCCGCATAATAAATCCATCGATCATCGCATTACCAACATCTAAAACAACCTCAATCATCACATGTGCTATTCGTTCCAATGCGGCTTTTTCAATTGGTGTTGTCCATTCTTGCTTCATTGAAAAAAGCGCAATTTGACTTTCAAGACAAACTAATCTTTCCTCTATTTTTTCCCGATCGACAAAATACATTCAAATCCACTTCCTTTATAAGATGTTTTACTATTTCACACAAGGACACCCGGTCGTGCATAATAAAAACCTTGGGCTAAATCTACATTGTTCCTTGTCAGAACAGAAGCTTCTTCTTTATTTTCGATACCTTCCGCGACAACTAAAGAACCTGCTTCCCTCGCCACTAATAACAATCCTTTTAGCATTGATTCTTTAACAGTATTTTTATCAATATTTTGAATAACAGACCGATCAATTTTAATGATATCTGGTAATACTTCACTTATCGTATTCAAACTTGCGTATCCAGCACCAGTATCATCAATTGCAATCTTAAAACCCATTAAACGCAATATTTTAATATTATGTATAAAATCCTTTATTTCCTCGATCGAGTCACGCTCAGTTATCTCAAAAGTTATTTGCGTTGGGGAAATCCCTTTAAACCGCAGCATCAGTAGTTTTAGATCACGGATAAAGCTCATATTCCCAAGAGTAAGTGGTGTACAGTTTATAAATATATTCTGCTTACATTTTGTATCCTTAATTTGTTGAAGTGCTTTGCCAAACACAATCATTTCTAAATCATATAACATTCCAGTCTGCCTTGCCACAGAGAAGAGCGTTAACGGGCTTTCAAGAATGGTCCCCTCAGGGCCACGAGAAAGCATTTCCCAAGCATAAACTTCATTCGAAGCTACATTAAAAATAGGCTGTGCCAAAAGTTTTATATCCTTTTGAGAAACAATTTTACTCATCTGATACACCATTTCATTATACTCTGAATCAGTTCTTTTTTCAGCCATCATGGTAGCTTGCTTCAAGGCTTTTGCAATTGTATCTTCAATTGCAGCATGCTTTTTTTCAACAAACATATAACCTGTTTGAAAATGAGGTAACAGTAAAGCATCCTGAACTATGAGTCTATCCTCAACTTCAGCCATAATTTTAGTAATGAGGCCATCAATTTCTGATAAATAATAACGGTCATGCTCCAATTTAATTAGGAGCGTGAAGCCCTCTCCAGAATAATCATGGAGAGAGATTATTTTGTCTTTCGCAATCTCCTGCCCGATAACAATCCGAAAATGCTTTTTTAAGCTTTCCATAATTCGAGTGTAATGGAATTTTCCAGATTGATCAGCTAATTCTTGTGTATCTTCTAAATTAAAAACAATAACAGCTACTTCATATCCTTGTTTAAACGCGGCTTTAACACCTTCAACAACAGGATTTCTTAAAATAAATTTTGGGGGATAAAAACGGATGGAGGTGAAAGGTAAAAAAAGTTTTCCCCATTGAAAAAGTCTTTTGGCTTTTTCCACATAACGATGCATTTCATTCATTCCTCTCAGAAGAAAACATCAATAAGATACTATAATTGTAACATAAAATGACAATATTCGTATTATTTCCTTACAATGAAAATTCTTCCGCCCATAAATAATGCCTTAACTCCAAAAGCGTTCAATACTTTGCTAAAATAGGAGTGTGTCGAAATAAGTACAATATTAAAAAAGGAGTAATTTCATGACAGATCGCTTTTTTTTATACGATGATACAGAAGAAACTAGAACAAGATTCATTAGCTTCGTTGGGACGAATCAGCGCTTTGACTTAGCCATCGTTCAAACAACTCGCCATTATGGAAAGCAGCTTGTCCTTGATTTACAAGGAAATCGATTCGCCATTATTGGACAAGATGACTTACAGGAGGAAGGGTATATAGAGCATGCTTTTCAATTGAGTGAAGAGGATGCTGAAGAATTATCGTCTCTTTTATCTGAGATAGTGTAATCTTACTAACATGAATTTCTCCCTTTATTGAGATAATAACAACGTAAAGGGGTGAAAGCATGATGGATGATCAAGAAACAAAAAAGTATACTGATTTCGCTAATGTTGAAAAACAAAGAAATTATCTTACTGCTGAAAGCTTACCAGAGGGCCCTTACGGCTCTCCAATTAGAAAGAACGAACCCGTTCAGAATAAAAGCACTCCCTGGAGAGACGGGCAGCGCTACTATAGTGCCTTTAATTATGAAAACAAAACGTTGCATCAGAATATGCCTCGTCAAATGGAGGGGGCACATCCTACACATGACGATCCAGATACGGATGTTCAGCCTCCATACGGAAAGAGTTAATAGGTAAATTGCCAATAATTCCTTAACAATTAGAAAAAGGGCCAGATTTTAAAGTCTGCCCCTTTTTTTATTTTTTTATTTTCTTCAAAACAAAATAAGCACAGCCAAAGTTACAATACTCGTACAAATACTCCGTTACAGTGCTGACCTTTGTGTCAAAGGAAGCTTTTTGATTTTGATCATCAAAAAAACCTTTTAGACGGAGCTGACCGTAGCCCCAATCTCCAACAATGTAGTCATACCTTGATAAAATATCACTATATCTTGCTATAAAGGCCTCTTCATTAAAACCATTTTGGTATTCTAGAGTAACCTCATATGCGGTGTTGTTGACTAGTATCATGATATCACCCCAATTTAACAGCCAATCTTATTTCCATTATAACCGATTCACCATCAATTACTAAGAAAAAAAATCTCCCTTTTGGTCATTTTAATAAAAAAGGAGGGTTTTTGATGCAAAAATTTATACTGGTTGCCAGTCTCTGCATTATAACAGGATTAACTGGATGTTCCAAAAATTTGGAAGATCATGGTGTTTATCATAAAAGCGGCAATACCCTGAATGTAAATACTAAAAGGACGGATCTTTATAATGAAGGTGGTGCCAAAAACATTCGCAATGTAAGTAATAACTATGGATTTGTTCGACATCAAAAGAACCCGGTCATGAATAACCAAGCAAATAAACACTATGCTGCCATTGACCGTGAACAACTGGCCAACATTATCAGTAAATACTGTACAGCTATACCAAATGTAAATGACGTTGCTACACTTGTCACTGATAGTGAGGTCCTTATTTCCTATCTTACAGATACAAAAGACCGAAATATGACAGCAGATCAAGTAAAGAAAACTGCAATGACGGTCATTCCACGTTATTATCATGTGTATGTCACAGACGATAAACATTTAATGAGGGATGTAGAAAATCTATCACATCTTGACTCCACAAGCAGAAATGCTCGTAACCTTGTCAATCATTTAGTTACCCAAATGAAAAAATCACCACAAGGAAAACCAATGAATGCAAGTGAAAATGCCAATGGCGAAACCCCAGATGATAAAATTGGTCAACCAAATCGATAAAGAAAACTCGCTGATTGGCGAGCCCCTAAGGGCGATGACAGAAGCGTAGTTGCCCTTATGCGCTAGCAGAATTTATGGATATAAATTCTGATTAGCTAAAGAAAATGGGCCTGTTCCCCATTAACCACAATGACAGCAAATTTCGATGTCTATTGTGTATGGGTCAGGCCCTCTTTTACATTACGCTTCTTTAGATTCTTGTTCACTAAGCATCTGTTTATGTTTTGCCGCAGCGCTTACTTGCTCGTCAGCATGATACGAAGAACGAACAAGCGGCCCTGCTTCACAATGACTAAATCCTTTTGAAATCGCAATTTGTTTTAATTCTTCAAATTCCTCAGGGCTGTAATATTTTTCAACCTTTAAATGCTTTCTCGTTGGCTGTAAGTATTGGCCAATCGTTAGAATATCTACAGAATTTGCTCTTAAGTCGTCCATAGTTTCAAAAATTTCTTCTTTCGTTTCACCTAAACCAACCATTAAGCTTGATTTTGTTGGAGTAGTCGGCAATAACCCTTTAGCTCGACGTAAAAATTCCAGTGATCGATCATATTTTGCACGTGATCTTACACTTGGCGTAAGGCGTCGAACTGTTTCAATGTTATGGTTTAAAATATTGGGCTTCGCTTCCATTAAAACCTTTAAGTTTTCTTCCTTACCCGCCATATCGGAAGGCAGTACCTCAATAGTAGTAATTGGATTTTTCCGACGGATTGCTCGAATTGTTTCTGCAAAAACGGCAGCTCCACCATCTTTTAAATCGTCACGGGAAACAGCGGTCACAACCACATGTTTTAAATTCATTAATTGAACCGAATCAGCTACTCTTTCTGGCTCATCCCAATCTAATTCGGTGGGTAGACCTGTTTTTACCGCACAAAAACGGCAGCCCCTTGTGCAAACATCTCCCAAAATCATAAATGTAGCCGTTCTTCTTTCTGCCCAACATTCATGGATATTAGGACATCTAGCTTCTTCACATACTGTATGAAGATTATTTTCCCGCATCATTTTTTTTAAACCTATGTAATGATCATTTGTGTTTAATTTTATTTTTAGCCATTCCGGTTTTCTAACATATTCTTCATTCCTGCTCATTTTCCAACCTCCGTTTTAAACATCAAAATCTAAAAATAAATTGTTATAAATGAGTTTCTTCCTTTGTCAATGTAACACATTGACAAAGGAAGAAACAAGACAAACTATTTTCACAATTTTATTACCATTTATTAGTCCTTATGAAATAGCCAATAACTCATAAACTAAAATTGTAAATGATTTATGGAAGGAGAATTCCTTTGCGGGCATTTTTGATACTTTTCGCATGCCTTATCCTTTTTATCTCTCCAATGGCTGTTAACAATACCCAAGCCCATGATTTGGATCCATATCAGAAAAGAATGGAGCTATATAAAAAGGTAGAAGCGATTACGCAAATTCCCTGGTACTATTTGGCGGCAATTGATCAATATGAAAGAAACATTCGCCAGGTCCGCAGAGACTTGCCAAAAACCGATGGAATTATCGGAATATTTGTGAACCAGGAAAAATGGGCCGGCTTAACAAATCCAAATCCATCTGATGAAAATCCTGCCACCATTCAATTTTTCAATGGAATTGGGGTGGATGGAGATGGAGATGGAAAAGCAAGCGCACAGAATGATGAAGACCTATTATATGCCATGGCTAACTATCTTCTTGGTTACGGTGTAGATGAAGATAACTTAAAAATAGGGCTGTGGAATTATTATCACCGAGATAAAACAGTTGGTATTATTGTCGGTAAGGCAAAAGTATACCGTCACTTTAAGAAGCTTGATTTAAATACACATGCATTTCCTGTTCCAATTCGTTCAAATCATAGTTATCGAACCACATGGGGAGATGCACGCGGCTGGGGTGGAAGACGAATACATGAAGGCACAGACATTTTTGCTGGATACGGAGTTCCTGTTCGTGCAACTAATTATGGAATTATCGAAATGAAGGGTTGGAATAGGTATGGAGGCTGGCGAATTGGGATTCGTGATATAAATAATACCTATCATTATTTTGCCCATATGAACGGTTTTGCAAATGATTTAAAGGTAGGTAAAATTGTTGAACCAGGAATGGTTATCGGTAGTGTAGGAAGTTCCGGTTACGGGCCTCCAGGGACTTCAGGTAAATTCCCACCACACCTACACTATGGCATGTACAAGGACAATGGATACACAGAGTGGTCCTTTGATCCATATCCGCATTTAAGGATGTGGGAGCGCCAAGAAAGATTTCAAGCAAGACGAAAATAAGGACATTTTAAGTCTTGGTACCTATTACAAATCCTACACAATACTCTAACGAAAAATGACATACAAAATGACGTGTGAATTGGCACACGTCATTTTATTATTGAAATTTAAGTTCTTTGATTCACATGAACTTTCAGTACACCATTTTATTTATTTTTCTTATCTGGCAGTTGAATGGCTGGAGATGAACCGCTACCTCCATTAAAATATTGCGGAACATCTCCCTGAATTAAACCTGCTGCAATCGGAATGTTTTCTGTCAGTTTTGTTATTTTTGTCGTGAATGGGGTTATGATTTGGACAGACACAACCAAATGTAGTGAGGCATCAATCCAAGTATTATTAATCCCCATCGGAGTGGCTTTCATTCTTACATCTGGACGGATATCACCAATAGCATTAAATTTTATTGGAATTTTTGGACCTAGGTTACCAAACAAGGCATTTTTCGTTGCTTGACCTAAAGGTACATACCAGATAATAAACCCGTCACTCAATTTATTATTTTTTTCGATTTCCACATCAGTTACTTGAGATAAAGAAGGAAAACTTCCCTTTTCTACCTCATCTATGTTCTTTTGAATCTCAGCAACAGTGTCAGCTAAAGCACGATTAATCACCGATGTTTTTAATTGTACAGAAGATATCTTCCCCTTTGTTTTTATTTCAATAACATTACTAATATCATCAACATTCGTTGTCTTTTTATCAATGGCGTCATTAATAACAAGTGAAGCGATTTTTCGGGTTTGAGTTTCTGCATATTTCATTAGCGTTGGCTCTATAGCTTTATTAACAAGCCATAACCCTGCTGCTGTTGAGAATATAAAAAAGACAAGTGATATTAATAATACATAGCGGAATGGTAGGCCAAAGCTTACATGCTTCCTACGAAACTTAGCCAAAAAAATCCCCCCTTTACAAGCTATATGTATGCTGTAAAGAGAGGAACTAGCGCAAAAAAGGTGAAAATTTTATTCTGTTTGTAATTTCCATTTTAAAAGATCGCGCAGAAATTCAGGGAGATAATATTTTTTATGCTTGCAATCGTAAATTTCAGGAAAAAATCTTCCAAACGAAAACATATCTGGAATGGCAAGGGAATAACATTTATCCAGGTTGATTTCCTCACCATTTATGAGTAAAGGACGGCTATCATCATTAAAACAAATTCCATCAAATATGAATACGCCCATAACAGTTCCTCTAAAGCCAAAGCCTTTAATCTCCATATGTGGCCATTTTGGATCTTTTGTTTGAAAAATGACTTCTTTTAGTTGTCTACCCGTTAACTCAACCTTACATGGATTAATCGGATGAGGGCAAATTTTTAGCAAATCAAAGTTTGTTACCTCCCCTGATAAATTCCCCAAAAGGAGGCCTGCATTTATAATCGCACAGTCTGCCGCACACCATTCTCTCAATGTGTTGCAAAGCAATCGGGAAAGATTTGTTTCACGAAAAGGATCACACTGTAGCTCTCTTTTTAAGTTTACGATCCTTTGATTTAGTAACTTCTTACCCTGTTCATAAAAGAATTCTACTTTTTCTTTTTCACCGATGATTGGGGAAAGCATATCTACATCAAATAAAATAGCCGTTTTTTCAATTGCAGTTTTTTGGTCATTTATTTTGATCGTAACCTGTCCAACATAATGTCCATACTTACCCGCAGCCGCAAGAATCGTTTGATTTACTCGTTTGCCCTCTGGAAGAATGTGGTGGGTATGACCACCTAGAATCACATCGATTTCAGGAAACAGTTCTGCAATTTTTTCATCATCTTGAATTCCTAAATGTGAGAGTAAAATGATGATATCGGATTGCTTTTTCACAATTTCAATCCATTTCTTCAATTCTTCCATTGGTTTCGAAAGATTCCATCCAAGTAAGTTATATATATGGTGAAAATACGCAGTTAATCCAATGACACCGATCCTTGTCCCTTGCCCAGTATGATAAATCCTGTATTCCTTTACCCATTCAGGATGGATTGCCTCTTTATTGTAGAGATTTGCAACAAGAACATCGAAGTCCGCATCTTCATATAAAAGAGACAAATCCTCATAAGAAAAATTTATTCCCTCATTATTGCCAATCGTTATCGCTGTATAGCCGGATTGGTTTAATAGCCTAGTATTTCCCTTTCCCTTTGTTCCCTCTGTAAAAGGATGCCAACGGTCAACAAAATCACCTATATCAAATAGTAATACCTCATCCCCAGCTTTTAGATGTTCTTCTTTCTGATTAACCAAAAGTTGTTGAATCCTTGGCCAGCGTTCCAGGTGACTATGGATATCGTTCGTATGATATATATGTATAGTTTCCATTATCTTCTTCCCTCTATTTTCTTAGCCCATAATTCCTTGATAAATAAGACGTATAGCAACAATAACCAAGATTGCTCTTAAAATGATAACAATCGTTTTACTGTTAATTTTGGTGTTCAAATAGACACCAATTTTAGCACCAATCCATGCCCCTGGTACCAATGCCAATGCATACATCCAATTAACATTACCTAGAATTACATGTGTAATCGAGCTTAGGATTGATGTTGGTAAAATCATAAACATTGACGTTGCTACGGCAACATGTGGTGGGAAGAAAAAGACTAAAATCATAGTCGGAACCATTAGGGAACCGCCACCAACCCCTAAAATACCAGACAAAAAACCAACTATCGCAGAAATAACAATTCCCATTAGTGGACTAAAGCCATACTCAAAGGATTTTCCAGTGTTATCAGTGAACGTTCTGATAATTCCTTTGTCTTTGCGGTAAGGAATTGGCTTAAGTTTTTCTTTTAACATTAAAACAATCGAAACGAGCAAAATAAATAGCCCAAAAAAGATATTAAATGAGTGTAAATTTAATTTTTCTGTCACCCAAGCACCTAGAATACTTCCTGGACCACTACCAATTAGGAAAATTAAGCCACTTTTATAATCAACTGTCTTATGTTTCATATACGCAAGTGTTGAGGACATTCCAGTGAAAATCATCGTAAAAAGGGATGTTCCTGCTGCTACTTGTGGTGTCATATGCTCAAAACCAGTTAAAGTACCTAAATAGAGCAAGGCGGGAACAACGATAATTCCACCACCTAGACCAATTAGTGAGCCAAGTGAACTTGCTCCAATACCAATCAGAACCAGAATAATCCATTCCATTTTGTTCAACCATACCTTTCCATACTAAAAAATAAATTAAAGAAAAACCCGCCTATTGGCAAGCCCCTAAGGGCGATGATTATGCGTAGTTGCACTTATACGCTAGCAGAATTTATGGATATAGAATTCTACTTAACCAAATTATCGTGTCAAAATCCTGTCCACGATATTTACACTGGTGAAAGTAGCACCCTCATTTATTCATGATAGCATATGTGTTTAATTTTTCCATTGGAAATACTCCATTTTAAACCATCATAAAATTATTCTGTGGATTAACTCCAAAAATATAGGTTTTTCATGCGAGCTTTTTGGGATTAATTTGATCATTTAATAACCCGTTTAAGTTTTGGCTATATTTTAAGGGGGTTTTGGCAATTTATTGAAGGGTTTTGGCTAATTAGACATTTTTTAGTAAAAGTTACACTAATAAAGGAGTTAAAAGGGGTATCGACTTAGTCAACCTCGACTACTACTTACGGCCGTTCTTTGATTTCATCCAAAGAACCGTACCTACCAGATGGTAAGTGGTTTCATTTTTTTTGTAACACTTTTTAAACGAATAGCGAATATTATACGACCGTCTTTAGTTAAAATACAACACAAAATTTATAGGCAAAAGGCTGTAAAAGAACGTCCTTTAACGTTACCTCTTGTTTATCGCCACGAGCTTTGTCAATCTCGTTAGTTTGTCAACCATTCCATATGATAACTATCCCTGTCATGTAAAATGTCATCTCGCCCATTTCTATTTCTTATTCAGTTCCGCCAAGTATCAAGATGATACTCCTTGATGGTACAACCATAATGAGCTTTCGATTTTCAAGTAAATCATTTTCTTTTTGTCTCACTCAAAAACCCTCACTTTCTTTTTATTCACTAGATTTATGTATCTGTATCGTTACCATCTTTAGCATTACGAGCTTTGTCATTGTCTTTAGTTTGTAGGTTTTGCAGTATAATAAGTCCTCTTGGCATGTAAAATGTCATCTCGCCTATTTTTTCTTATTATTTTCACAAACACAGTACTAAAACAGAATGCCTTGAAGGTACTACCTTCATGAGCTATGAATTTCATACAATTTTTTTTAGTTGTCCAATGCATAAATTTCTTACAAAAAAAACAAAAAGCACTTGTGCCTATAGTAGACAAATCAAGTGCTTTATTCAATGTTTTACTTCCTGTATAGTTTAGTTGTGTAACTTAAGATTTCCGTAAATAAAATCTATATAGAGCCTTTAAAAACATCTACATCGTTTTCGTTTAATACTGCTTTTATTTCATTACCTTCAAAAACAACCATATAGTCATTTGGTAAAGCAAGAACTTGAATGATTTCTGGTCTAATTTTTAGTAGTTGATAAGCATATAGAGCATACAACTCTGTAGGATTATTATCCTCTACAGAGCCTATATACCAACCTGAATCTCCTTTTTCAACATCTCCATTTCTTTGTAAATATATTTTCTCGAGTTCTAGTACACCTTTAGAAAGTATGATTTTATCACTAAATTTTATTGATAAACCATCGACATTTATCTTTCTCAAAAAATGACCTTGTTCTAGTTGTACCCACAATGCTAAAGTTAAATCTTCTGTTATATCTTCAAATGGATTTCTAGTGTAATCAGGAGTAGTCAATATAAAATTCCCGGTTTCTCTCTCATGTAAATGATAGACGGACCAACCAACTTGTAGAGAGAATCCATGAATTAATTTATTACGATCTACCTGTTCTAATATAGCAAACAAAATTTCTATTTGAGGTTCTAATTCTTTTTCAGCAGTCACTATAATGGTTTTACCCATAATAATCTTTTCAAATTTATTCATTACCTCAACCTCTCTTCTATAGCTACATTTAGAGCTTCTCTAGCTTGTTTCTCTTTTTCTAGCATTTCCATTCTAACATTAACAGGAACCTCTCCCATCTTAGAATGTCCTTTCCAATCAGCCCAACTATGAGCCCCCTTAAATGCATTCGAAGATTTTCCAAGACCAGCAAAATTATCTTTTAGATTTAGAATTTCTATTTGTTGTTCTCTAGTTAACCTACTGAATCCATCCATTTCAGTTATTTCTTTCATTGAAACAATATGGTCTGCTTCAAACTTATCAACTTCATACCCGTATACTGGGTCTACTTTAGGACCATCTGGATTAACCATTTTTCTTATATCGTTACTTGGTGTCTTTTTCCTCAAATTTTTATATTCATCTTTTGTAATACCATTACCCGTACCCTTAGCTGCTACCGCCTCCGTGCCGTTGGCTCCTGCGTGCTCTCCAGACTTTATCAAAGAACCGTTGCTCTTGGATGCGGTCTGCTTCACTCCCACAACACTCACCGTTTCTCGTCTACCAACCCCAGCCAAGGCTAGTTTACTCTCTCCACCATTATCTAACGTTGACCGTACTGTTTGCAACAACCTTTTGCCACCTTGAGCGGCAAATTTAATATCACTGCGGGTAACATTAACCAAGTCCTTTACCTTCGATAGCTCCGCCTCAGGTGCCGTGGTCAAACCAAGTCCTGTTGATACAGCTAGATACGCAACATCACCGGCTTGTCCACCATATTTCTTTGCCATATTTTCCGCAAAATTGTGCGTTCCTACCTTAGAGAGGTTCCCATTGAAAATGCTTGCCAGATCACCCGCAACGGTTTCCGATGTGGCGAGGCCAAATACCGTTCCACCGACCGTCTCGGCTGCTCCGCCTACTACAGACAGCAGTGCCTCCCCTGTCTTCAACGGATGCTTAGCGAGATTTTCTACACCTTTTGCCACCTTTGAGTCAGCAATATCCTTACCCACATGTTTTCCAAAAGCCATCATGCTCTCTGTATATTTAGAAATGGCCGTTTTCATTTGTTTCACAGCTTGTTCCTGATTTTTAACTTCTTTGTCCACAGCGTGGGATACTTCATGGGCCACATTCTTAACTGAATTTTCTACAGATTTCCCCACTTTTTTAGCGGCATGCTCAACTTGTCCAACTACATGACGAATGTCTTTGGCCACTGATTTTTCTGCATGCGCCACCTCATGGGCCACGTTTTTGGCTGTATGTTCTATCGATTTTTCCACGCCTTTAGCAACATGTTCCACTTTCCCGCTACGCGATGGACAGTTTTCGCCACTGATTTTTCTGCATGCACCACCTCATGGGCCACGTTTTTGGCTGTATGTTCTATCGATTTTTCCACGCCTTTAGCAACATGTTCCACTTTCCCGCTACGCGATGGACAGTTTTCGCCACTGATTTTTCTGCATGCGCCACCTCATGGGCCACGTTTTTGGCTGTGTGTTCTATTGATTTTTCCACGCCTTTAGCAGCATGTTCCACTTTCCCTGCTACACGATGGGCGGTTTTCGCCACTGATTTTTCTGCATGCGCCACCTTATGGGCCACGTTTTTGGCTGTATGTTCTACTGTTTTTTCTACTTTCTTGGCAGCATGTTCCACTTGTTTTTCAACATGATGAACTGTTTTAGCAACAGATTTTTCAGCATGAGCTACTTCATGTGCCACATTCTTAGCTGTATGTTCTACACTTTTTTCCGCTGAATGAAATGCATGCTTAGCTTCTTTACTAACCTTAACTGTGTCGTGAGCAACAGCTTTAGCTGTGTGCTCCACTTGTTTTTCGACATGATGGACGGCTTTTGCCACTGACTTTTCTGCATGGGCTACCTCATGTGCAGCCTTTTTGGCTGTGTGTTCTACACTCCTTTCTACTGAATGAAATGCATGACCTATTGAACTAAAAACAGACAAGACTTCTTCCTCCCCCTAGAATTAAAGTTGGATGGGAATTGAATATTATTACTCAATATCCAATAGTATCCAATATTATTATCAGGTTTATCTTGTTTTCTTCTTAGTCATTTATTAAAAAATGGGTATAAAGTAGTGTATTTACTTTTTCATTGTTGCTAAGTTTTACAGAATTAGTGTTGAATGTTAACCAACCAGCCACATTAATGTCCAAAAAAGTACACTCTATAAAATAAATATTAATGAGATAACAAACTCTAAATTTGCCTAATAAGATATGAATATGAAATTCCCCCCACCCTGTTGTCTCTCAAATAAAAAAGATCAATTTCTGTATATTTAAGAGTTGATAGTAGAAAGAAAGAAAAGCCCCGCAAAAATTTTACTCTCCACAGGGCTTTCCAATATTTAAATCGAGTAAGTGGGACGAGGGACCTGTCCCTTCGTCCCACACATTGCATATAATACACTTGCAGTTGAACAAACAGCATTTTTTATTTTAACGTATGAGATTCATAACTAACACTATTCTACTTGGGAATCCGATGTAAGAAAAAGACAACACAGCTTACGGAGCATTAAGGTGGACGGATCTTAATGGAGACAAAATTACGATTGAACGGCAGACAAGAAGAGATGATAGCAACAATGTAACCCTAACTACATTAAAAAATCATCCTCTTACCGAATGATTTCATTAGAAGGTTGGATCCCATGAGGAACTGTTACCGTTATTAAAGTAATTTAAAATTAAACAAAAGGAATTTATTCTAGGTAATAAAAGCTTCAGAAAAAATGAGGACACATTATTTTTCAAAACTATAACGGCCATTATTTAACCCCTTCTACAGTTCGAGATTATTGTAAAAAAGCTGGTGTTGAATATAAAGGTACACAGGGGTTTAGACACACTCATGCAGTATTGCTGCTTGAATCTGGTGCAAGCATAAAATTCTTCTTGCAACGTCCTGGCTATAAAACGATAAAAACAACACCTGACACCTATCTCGATATAGCCGAAAAAAATAGAAGAAGACGAACTCAAAAAGTTCGCCTTCTACACTAAACATAAAATCTGAATCGGCACGCTTAGCTTATTGCATATTATTAAATCGCTCAGAAATGTTGCTGAAACAACGTTTTTGGGCGGTTTAACCGATGGAACCTTCCATCTCGAACTTGATCAGGCGGTTCATTTCAACAGCATATTCCATTGGCAATTCTTTTGTAAATGGCTCAATAAAGCCCATAACAATCATTTCTGTTGCTTCAGTTTCAGAAATACCACGGCTCATCAAATAGAAGAGCTGCTCTTCTGACACTTTAGAAACCTTTGCTTCATGTTCAAGCGAAATATTATCATTTAAGATTTCATTATACGGAATCGTATCTGATGTAGATTTATTATCCATGATGAGCGTATCACATTCGATGTTTGAACGTGCCCCGTCCGCTTTTCGTCCAAAATGCACCAATCCACGGTACGTTACTTTACCACCATGTTTGGAGATTGATTTTGAGACAATTGTGGATGAAGTATTTGGAGCCAAATGAACCATTTTTGCTCCTGCATCCTGATGTTGACCATTGCCTGCAATTGCAATCGATAAAGTCATACCACGAGCACCTTCACCTTTTAAAATTACGGCAGGATACTTCATCGTTAATTTTGAACCAATATTTCCATCAATCCATTCCATTGTTGCGTTTGCTTCACAAACTGCACGTTTGGTAACAAGATTGTAGACATTATTTGCCCAGTTTTGAATTGTTGTGTAGCGGCAGTAGCCACCCTTTTTAATGATAATTTCAACAACGGCACTATGTAGAGAGTTCGTTGTATAAACAGGAGCCGTACATCCTTCTACATAATGAACGTGTGCGCCTTCATCAACAATAATTAATGTCCGTTCAAATTGTCCCATATTTTCAGAGTTAATACGGAAATACGCCTGTAATGGAGTATCCACTTTAACTCCTTTTGGAACATAAATGAATGAACCACCAGACCATACTGCAGAATTTAGTGCAGAGAACTTGTTATCAGTTGGTGGAATTGTTTTTCCAAAGTGTTCACGGAAAATATCTTCATTTTCTCTTAGGGCAGAATCCGTATCTTTAAATACGATACCTAATTCTTCAAGTTCCACCTTCATATTATGGTAAACAACCTCTGATTCGTACTGGGCAGAAACACCAGCAAGATATTTTTGCTCAGCTTCTGGAATCCCAAGCTTATCAAATGTCGCTTTAATCTCTTCAGGGACTTCATCCCAATTTTTCTCAGATTTTTCAGACGGCTTGACATAATAAGTAATTTCATCGAAATTTAATGATGCCATATCGCCGCCCCATTGTGGCATTGGCATACTATAGAAATGATCCAATGATTTTAAACGAAAATCAAGCATCCACTGCGGCTCTTTTTTCATTTTTGAAATTTCTTCAACGATTTCACGTGTCAAACCGCGTTTTGATCGGAAAATGGAAACGTCTTTATCGGAAAATCCATATTTATAATCACCGATTTCCGGCATTTTTTTCGCCATCGTGTTTTCCTCCTTTACGTAATAGAAACCGCAACAAGCCTTTGGAAAAAGCAATGCTTGTTCCCGCTGATACCTTTTAGAAGCCGCCCTTAAGGTTTAAACCCCAAAATGAAAGGCTCGCTGACTCTTGTCAACACATGTACGTAGTTTCTATTTTTATTTTATTCCTCTTCCTTCAGCCCTTTTTCCATTGCCTTCCATGCCAATGTGGCACACTTTATTCTGGCTGGGAATTTAGAAACACCCTGAAGTGCCTCAATATCGCCTAAGTCCAAGTCGTCGTCATACTCATTACCCTGCATCATATCAGAAAAAACCTTCGAAAGCTTTATGGCATCTTCCACATTTTTCCCTTTTATTGCTTGGGTCATCATTGAAGCAGATGACATCGAAATCGAACAACCTTCCCCCTCAAACTTTGCATCCGTTACCACTCCATCTTTGACGTTCATCGTCAATTGAATGCGGTCACCACAAGTGGGGTTATTCATATTCACAGTTAGACTACCATCTTCTAAAATCCCTTTATTGCGGGGATTTTTATAATGATCCATAATAACCCGACGGTAGAGCATATCTAAATTATTAGAAGACATCGCTAAAATACTCCTTCGTTTTGATAAGCCCACGTACAAGCTTATCAATATCCTCTTCTGTATTGTAAAGGTAAAAGCTAGCTCTAGCTGTTGCTGAAACTTTTAGCCATTTCATCAGCGGCTGTGCACAATGATGACCTGCCCTTACGGCAATTCCCTCTGCATCTAGTACAGTTGCTACATCATGTGGGTGAACATCATCGATATTAAATGTAATTAGTCCTGCCCGACTAGCAGGATCTTTTGGACCATAAATGGTCATTCCTTCAACTACTGAAAGTTTATCAAATGCATAGGCAGAAAGCTGGTGTTCATGATCAGCAATCGTATCTAAGCCTATCTCATTTAAAAAGTCGATAGCAGCACCAAGGCCAATTGCTCCGGCAATGATAGGTGTACCAGCTTCAAATTTCCAAGGAAGTTCTTTCCAGGTTGACTCGTATAATTGTACAAAATCAATCATTTCTCCACCAAATTCAACCGGTTCCATCTTTTCAAGAAGATGTTTTTTTCCATATAAAACACCAATTCCAGTTGGTCCACACATTTTATGTCCAGAGAAAGCAAGGAAATCACAATCTAAGTCTTGTACGTCAATTTTCATATGTGGCGTACTTTGTGCACCGTCAACAACCATCACAGCTCCATTTTCATGGGCAATTTTCGCAATTTCTTTGACAGGATTGATCACACCAAGCACGTTAGAAACCTGCATGATTGAAACAATTTTTGTATTGGAGGTGATCGTAGCACGAGCATCTTCAAGCGAAATTGATCCATCCTCTTGGAGTGGAATGTATTTCAATGTAGCACCAGTCCGTTTCGCAACTTGTTGCCACGGAATGATATTACTATGGTGCTCCATATAGGTGATAACAATTTCATCACCTTCTTTTAAAGTTGCTACTCCATAGCTTACCGCTATCGTATTTAAAGAAGTCGTCGTTCCTCTTGTAAAAATAACTTCTTGTGTAGATTTTGCATTGATAAATTTACGAACTTTTTCACGTGCACCTTCAAAGGCATCGGTTGCTCTAGTTCCTAACGTATGAACACCACGATGGACGTTTGAATTATCTAGTCGGTAATAATTTTCTAATGCTTCAATGACTTGGATAGGCTTTTGAGATGTTGCTGAACTATCAAGATAGACAAGTGGTTGTCCATTCACTTCCTGGTTAAGGATTGGGAATAGTTGACGAATATCTTTTATATCCATTAGCGAACTTTCCTTTCGATCACTTCGGTTAATTGCTTTTTAACACCTTCAATAGGAAGTTGGTTAACTACTGGCGCAAGGAAACCATGGATGATAAGGCGTTCTGCCTCTTCTTTTCGAATACCACGACTCATCAAGTAGTAAAGCTGTACAGGATCAACTCGACCTATAGTTGTAGCATGGCCTGCCATTACATCGTCTTCATCGATTAACAGCATTGGGTTGGCATCCCCACGGGCTTTTTCACTAAGCATTAATACATGTGATTCTTGGTTTGCATTTGATTTTATTGCACCATGTTCAATTTTACCAATTCCATTAAAAATAGAGGTAGCGCTGTCTTTCATTACACCATGCTTCAAAATGTAACCTTCTGTGTACCTACCATAATGGACAACTTTTGTCGTAAAGTTTTGTATTTGATCGCCACGACCCACTACAACTGTTTTCGTATCCCCAAATGATCCGTCGCCAAGAAGATTGGTTGTATTATCCGAGATCGTGTTTCCATCATTCATGAGGCCTAAAGCCCATTCAATTCGAGCGTCTTTTGCACAAATTCCACGGCGGTTTACATAAGTGGTAATACCTTTTGCAAGCGTGTCAACTGCACCGTACTTAACCTTTGCATTAGCACTTGCAATTACCTCAGTTATGATATTGAATACGTTATTTGTAGACTCTACAGTTGAAATATAATTTTCCACATATGTGACAGCACTATTTTCTTCAGCAACAACAATTACATGATTAAATAGGTTTGTTTCTGCATTATCATGGATATAAATAGCTTGAATAGGCTGTTTAACTTCGACATTCTTTGGAACATATAAAAATGCTCCTCCGTTTAGAAGTGCTGCATTTAGCGCTGTTAATCGATGCTCATCAGCGTTGGTCACTTGAGTCATCAAGTATTTTTGAAGTAGATCACCATGTTCGCGAGCAGCTGTAAAAATGTCTGTAAAAATGACACCTTTTTCTTTTAAGTCTTCAGACAAAGTTAAAAAGGCGGGTGTTTGATTTCGTTGGATATATAAATTTTTATTTTCAGCCTCTATATCAATTAATGCCTCTATTTCTGTTGGCAATTGTGCAAGTGAAGCAAACACTTCACTTTTGACAATATGGCTGTTAATTTGAGTAAAGTTCCATTTATCAATTTTCGTTTTATCTGGTCTTGGTAGTGGCAATGTATCTACATTGCTTAAAGCTTTTAGGCGGAATGCTTCAAGCCAAGCTGGTTCGCCCATTTCCTTCGAAAAGGAGCTAACAAAATCCACATTAAATGGTAGTTTCGTTTCCGTTGTCATTATGATCCTCCTAACGCTTATCCTTCTTGCCCTACTGTTTCATCTTCAATTCCAAGTTCTTGCTTGATCCAGTCATATCCTTCTGCTTCTAAACGTTGTACAAGTTCAGATCCACCAGACTTAACAACTCGACCTTGCATCATTACATGAACATAGTCAGGAGTAATATAATCAAGAAGGCGTTGATAGTGTGTTATGACCATGCAGCCAAAGTCTTCACCGCGCATTTCGTTAATACCCTTCGATACAACTTTCAACGCATCAATATCTAATCCAGAGTCAATCTCATCCAAAATAGCAATCCTTGGCTTTAATAACATAAGTTGTAGAATTTCATTGCGTTTTTTCTCGCCACCAGAGAAGCCTTCATTCAGATATCGTTGTGCCATATCAAGATCCATTTCAAGATATTCCATTTTTGCATCCATTTGACGGATAAATTTCATAAGAGAAATTTCATTGCCTTCTCCTAGACGGCTATTTATGGCTGAACGTAAAAAGTCGGCATTTGTTACCCCATTAATTTCACTAGGGTATTGCATAGCTAAAAATAGGCCAGCTCTTGCTCGCTCGTCAACAGCCATTTCTAATACATTCTCTCCATCTAAGGTAATGCTTCCGCTTGTTACTTCATATTTTGGATGACCCATAATCGCAGAAGATAAAGTAGATTTACCAGTACCATTTGGCCCCATTATTGCATGGATTTCTCCACCCTTTATTTCAAGGTTTACACCCTTTAAAATTTCTTTCCCATCAATTGCCACATGAAGATCCTTAATCGTCAATGTTGAACCAGCCATATTTATACCTCCGCTACATAAAGAAAATTTAAGTTTTTTATATCCTATAAACTATGGATCGTAATTCTATTTCTCAATCTATTCTCACTCTATTCTCATTACAATCTTATATCAAATGAAATCTATTAGCAACAGTAAAACAGTGATAAAGGTCACAAAAATTTGTTGCGGATTTTTGCGTACCTTTCGTTAATATCAGAACTTGACTATACACCAATATTTTTTCCTAGGTGGACTGTTTCAATGTACATTTATAAAAGGAAAAAGCCAGTGAAAACTGTCACTGGCTTTTCGCAATTCTTCTATATTATATATTATTCAGAAACTGGTACTACTGCACCTTTGTATTTTTCAAGAATGAAATCTTGAATTTTTTTAGAATGAAGTACTTCTACAAGCGTTTTGATTTCCTTTTTGTTTTCGTCACCCTTACGAACGGCAATAATATTTACATATGGTGAATTCTTATCTTCAATTGCAATTGAGTCTTTAATTGGATTTAAACCTGCATCAATAGCGTAGTTAGAGTTAATTAATACGGCATCGCCTTCACCATTGTTATAAATTTGTGGTAAAAGGGAAGCTTCATATTTAGTATCAAACTTAAGGTTTTTGGAATTTTCAACTACATCATTAAGTGTTGCAGTCGTTTTGTCGATACCTTCTTTTAACTTAATTAAACCTTCTTTTTCAAGCAATGATAATAAACGTCCATGGTCAGCTACAGAGTTGCTCATAATCAAATGTGCACCTTTAGGAAGGTCCTTTAAATTGTGATATTTTTTAGAATAAACACCAATTGGCTCAATATGGATACCGCCTGCATTTACAAAATCATATCCATTTTCTTTAATTTGTGATTTTAAATAAGGGATATGTTGGAAATAGTTTGCATCTAATTCCTTTGATTCTAAAGCTTTGTTAGGCAAAACATAATCTTGGAATTTCTTAATGACTAGGTCGATTCCTTTATCTTTTAAAATTGGCTTTGCTTCTTCCAAAATTTCAGCATGTGGGACATTGGATGCACCAACCACTAATTTTGTTAACCCGTCTTTTTTGCCTCCATCAGACTTGTCATTAGAACTTCCACAAGCTGCTAATACAAATGCAAGTGATAATGATAAAATAACCCCTAACCATCTTTTCATATTAATCTCTCCTTTTATCTTTTATCTAATTTTGAAGTGATAAAATCACCAATAAACTGAAGAACAAATACAATAATTAAAATAATAATTGTCGCAATTAACGTTACATCGCCTTGATTTCTTTGAAACCCTTCAAGGTAGGCAAGGTCCCCGAGTCCACCTGCGCCAATAACACCTGCCATCGCTGTATAACCAACAAGGGCAATGGCTGTCACGGTAATTCCCGAAACAAGAGCGGGCATGGATTCTGGAAGCAAAACCTTCCATATAATAGTACCCGTTGTTGCACCCATCGACTTAGCTGCTTCAATAACTCCTTTGTCTATTTCTCTAAGACCAATCTCAACCATCCGAGCATAAAATGGTGCTGCCCCAATAATAAGTGCAGGGAGTGCTGCATTTTCACCAATCATTGTGTGGACTAAGAATTTTGTGAATGGTATTAATAAAACAATTAGGATAATAAATGGAATGGACCTAAATACATTTACTACAGCACTTATAACAGTATTAATTGGTCTGTTTTCCCACAAATTCCCTTTAGTAGTAAGGAATAATAATAAACCAAGTAAAGTTCCTATAATAAAGGTAGAAAGAACAGAAATCCCTGTCATATATAAGGTTTCCTTTGTTGCCTCCCACATAGCGATCCAATCAATATTTTGGAAGTATTGATTATTCACTTGTAACCACCTCCACCCCTACCTGCTGCGAACGAAGAAATTCGACTGCCTTATTTCCTTCTTCCGTATCGCCATCAAGATGAATAAAGAGGGTACCATATGAACCATTTTGCGTTTGGGAAATCTTCCCCTGTAAAATATTCACCGAAACATTAAAATTACGGATAAGACTTGTAATTACTGGTTGCTCTGCGGCTTCACCAATAAAGGTTAACTGGACAATCTGACCTGAATGGTATCGTTCAACTAAATGATCGACTGTTTCTTTTGTTTCTTCCGGCTCAGTTACCTGTTGCACGAATCTTTTGGTAATCGGCTGCTGTGGATTTTTAAAGACATCCAATACTGGGCCAAGCTCAACAATTTTCCCATTCTCCATTACTGCAACCCGATGAGAAATTTTTCGAATAACATGCATTTCATGTGTGATTAACACAATCGTTAATCCTAACCTTTTGTTTATATCAACCAATAAATCCAATATTGAATCAGTTGTTTGTGGATCTAGGGCTGAAGTAGCTTCATCGCAAAGTAACACTTTCGGGTTATTTGCGAGAGCACGAGCAATACCAACTCGTTGCTTTTGGCCGCCACTCAATTGCGCGGGATAGGCATTTTCTCTTCCTTCAAGACCAACGAGCTTAATTAATTCATTTACCCTTTTTTGTCTTTCAATTCCTTTAATTCCAGCGATCTCTAATGGAAAAGAAATATTTTCACTTACTGTTCGGGACCATAAAAGGTTAAAGTGCTGAAAGATCATACTTATTTGTTGGCGCGCTTTCCTAAGCTCGCTTCCTTTAATTTTAGAAACAACCCTCCCGGCTACTGTAACAGAACCTTCGGTTGGAAGTTCTAATCCATTGAGCATTCTTATTAGTGTGCTTTTTCCAGCACCACTATATCCAATAACTCCGAATATCTCACCTTCTTCTATTTCTAAATTAACATCGTCAACTGCTTTTAATTGACCTTGCTTTGAAGGAAAGATCTTTCGAACATTTTGTATAGAAATCATTAAATCACCTGCTTTTTATCCAATTTTCCCGAAATCACATGGTTATTTGTGGAATTTCGATTACGATAGTACTTTTAAATATAGGGTTTGACTCTTTTTGTAAAATCATTCCTTTAGCTAAAGAAAACTCGTCGATTGGCGAGCCCCTAAGGGCGATGATTAGACGTATTTGCACTTATGCGCTAGCAGAATTTATGGATATAAATTCTGATTAGCTAAATAAAAATGCCTTTCTGCACGGGGGCAGAAAGGCATAATCATACAAACCTTTCTCCCATCTCCCAAAGCATACGCTTTGTGTGAATTGGCACCATTTCAATAAATAAATATTGACGGTTGCCGGGTTTCATCGGGCACATCCCTCCACCACTCTTGATAAGAGCTATCGCAAATCCTATATTCAATTAACGCTTTAAATGATTCAATTATTTATAAATTACAAAAGTTATCGTATCATGGATAAAAAAAGGTGTCAACGATATTTTCCTAAATATTTTTTATGGTAATAATTATAATTTGGCCACTAAAGATGTTAAGCCTGTTGCTATTTCAATAGCTGATTCCAAATCCTCAATTAAATCATCTGCATTCTCGATACCGATAGACAGTCGAATTAAATCCTCAGTTACACCTGAAGCTTTTAGACCTTCAGCATCTAATTGTTGGTGGGTTGTACTCGCCGGGTGGATAATTAAACTTTTTGCATCGCCAACATTGGCAACATGTGCCCATAGAGAAATGGAATCAATTAATTTAGCTCCTGCATCTCTTCCCCCTTTTATACCAAAAACAACAATTGATCCTGCCCCTTTTGGAAGGTATTTCTCAGCTAATTGTGAATCAGGATGTGTTGAGTGACCAGGATACGAAACCCATTCAACTGCAGGGTGATTTAAAAGATACTCAACAACCTTTACTGTATTTGCAACATGCTCCTTCATCCTGACATGTAAGGTTTCAAGCCCAACTACAAACTGAAATGCATTTTGCGGGCTTAATGCAGGACCAAGATCACGCAATAGTTGGACACGTGCTTTCACAATATATGCTGCTGCACCAATAGCATCCGCGTAAACGATATCATGATAGCTTGGATCTGTCTCTGTTAAACCAGGAAATTTAGGTGAATTCCAATCGAAATTTCCTCCATCAACAATGATTCCGCCCATTGAAGTCCCATTTCCTAAAAGCCATTTAGTTGCGGAATGAATAACAATATCTGCCCCATGCTCAATTGGTCTGCATAAATAAGGGGTCGCAAATGTATTATCAATAATTAACGGAATCCCTGCTTCATGAGCAATATCAGCAACTTTTTCAATATCCAAAACTCGTAGACTTGGATTTCCAATTGTTTCTGCAAAGACTGCTTTTGTTTTTTCAGTAATCGCCTCGCGGATATTTTCAGGATCCTCAGGATTCACGAGTTTTACATTTATCCCATACTTCGGGAGTGTAACAGCAAATAAATTATACGTTCCACCATAAAGATTCGAACCAGCAACAATTTCATCTCCAGCTTGAGCGATGTTTAATATGGCTAAAGTTATAGCAGCCATACCACTCGCAACAGCAAGTGCTCCAACTCCACCTTCAAGCAATGCGACTCTTTCTTCAAAAACAGTCACTGTCGGGTTATGAATTCGTGTATAAATATAGCCAGGCTCCTTTAATCCAAACAGATTTGCAGCATGTTCTGTATTTTTAAATTGGTACGCATTGTTTTGATATATCGGGACAGCCCGGGCACCTGTAACAGGATCTGGCGACAATCCACCATGTACACCGATTGTTTCAAAACGATATTTTTTTTGCTCGACTCCCATTTTCTCTCCTCCACTAGACATTCCATAAAGTATAAAACCCCCACTTCATTAAGAAGAGGGGGTTCTCTTCTTATCTTCCAGAGCAAAAAAGCTCTGCTGGAATTAGCACCGTGTTTTAAACCGGTTGCTGGGCATCGTAGGGCCAGTCCCTCCGCCTCTCTTGATAAGAGTCACTATTGAATTGTCATTATTAATTGAATATTTAAACAACATATTAAACCAAAGTTTGATTTGAGTCAATATATTTTTTAAAACTATTTTCATCATTTCTCTTTTCAGCTTTCGTCAAATAGAAAATGGATTCCAGTAATAAAATCGTTCGAAAAGGGGCATAGATCTTTAGCAATCCCCTATTCAGAAGAATTCTCAGCTTTTCATTTCCTTTTAGCAATGTTTTAATAGTCTCAATCTCTCCTGATATTTTGCATGTATTTATTTCTTCGTCTTCATCTTCGATCATAAGCAACTCACCATTTGTAATCGCAAGTAACAAGCTCATATTTCCTGACACAAGTCTTACCGAAAGGAAATCAATAGTATTAATTAATTGTAAAACATGGTTTCGTTCCTTTATTGTCATAATAAAGTTTTGTACGGATTCCATCATTTTTACCACTCCGGTTTTTTTGCCTATATCAACATATTCCTTTACTGAACAAAAAAATCCTTTAAGTTTTATTCGACAAATTCTTTTACTTCATACAAACAATTACATTTTTTTCTACATTTCCCGAGAAATATGTCATATTTAGACTGTTTTAGCTGGAGCAGTTTTATTTTTAGAAATAGAGATGCCCTTAAATACAATATAAAAATAAAGGGACCCTATTAAATACAATGATGCAGTTATCGAAAAAACATAAGAATAGCCCCAATATGAGCCATATTTAACAACGATTCCTGTTGAGACTGGACCCATAAACGCCCATCCTAGGTTAAAAATCATTTGGTTTATTGAATTCGCAAGCCCTTTCATAGAATCATTTACTTTTGACATCATGAGTGACATTTGAATAGGGTTTCCTGCATTCATCAATGCTTGCCGAAAAAGAAAGCCTATTATTGCTAGCCATAAATGTTCTGTGTAGGCAGTCAACAGAAGAAAAGGCAATGAAAAAAGTTGAAGTGTAACAACTGCCTTCACTTCCCCAACCCTTTTTACAATGAGCGGACCAATGAACATGGCTACAGCAGTCGCTGCTTGGCCTAGAGAAATAATGATCCCAATAGAAGAGGTAGAAGCTTTGAAACGGTCAGCAAAATAAAGGTTCAAGTATGGAATAACAAGACCTGATCCAAAGCCAATTAAAAGGTTTGCAACCGCAAATAATATGATGATTTTAATTCCTTCACTTTTCCAATTCCACTTTGGACCTATGGTGGTTTTTCTGCGTTCTGGAAGTTTTCTTTGATGCTCTTTAAACTTAGTGACAGGGATAGCACCAATTAAAAATATAAAGGTTCCAATGATCAAAGTCAGACGAATACTATTCAAGTCACTTACAAATAACGAAAATAGATCAGTTAGGATACCCCCCAATAAATTCCCCACTACATTTGCAGCGGTCATCATAGCAAAATGTATGCTAAATAAATTGACACGCTGTTCGGAGGTTGAATTTTCAGCAAGCCAGGGTATACTTGATACTTGAAAAAACGCCATCGCTAATCCACCAATAAAGGAGAGGGCAATTAATTGATCTTGTTGGTCAATAATGCTTCTCGCAAATAGGGTTATTCCCGAAAAAATAATTCCTAAAAATATAACCTTTTTTCTCCCAAATCGATCACTCGCCAAGCCCGCTGGTATCAAAATTATAGCTGTTGCTAATGATCCCATTGCAATAACCCTGCCATTTACTGCTTCGGTGAACCCAAGATTTCTAATATAAAAATTATAAATGACCATGAAAATTCCCATTCCGATTTGGGTGAAAATATTCATCATAAAACTTAACTTAATATTACGATTAAATGTCCGAAATTGAGCTTTCCAGTCATGGTAAAATGCCATTAGTTTCGCTCCTTAAAATACTTCGCATCCCTAAATATCATAATACATCTCGGAATTTTTTGTAAATAGAGAAATTTTGAACTTTTTTATATAAGTAAATTTAGTGAATTTGACATACCTTCCAAAATTAAGTATGAAAGGAGACATAACGTCTATTCCACGCACAAAAGGAGCTCCAGAAAGCCAATGAAAACTGACTTTTTGGAGCTCCTTTCTTTTTTTAGTCTCTGATAATTGGGTGTGTTGATTTCCACTTCAGGCGCTTCGCTTTCCGCGGGCGTTGCGGGGAGCCTCCTCGTCGCTTACGCTCCTGCGGGGTCTCCCCTGCCCCGTACTCCCGCAGGAGTCTGCGCGCCTTCCGTTCCAATCAACACAGTGTAATAATCAATCATGCACTTTAACATAGCCTTTTAATAAATGCATATAATAATCGTCCGTAATCGATATAAGAAAAAGCCAACAAAATTATTAACTGGTTCCGTTTCCTATCACAAAACGTGAATTTACAATAAAAAATGTACGGTAAAATGTATATTAATTTGCACTGCTTTTGCGGTGCATTTTGTTTATAAAAAATAGCCAAGCCTTATACGAACTAAGCTATACACCTTATTTATTTTGCAGGGGATTGAACTAAAGCTATCCGTTAATGAAAAACAAAGCCATTACTTAATTGCCTTATCTCAAAATATGCGACAAGCCGTTGTCATTCACGTATTGAAATCCCACGATTTTCCCTTCTTCCTTTTCCTTTGTAGAAAAGACGACTTCACCTTCTACACTTGCAGTTTTTTCTTCTTCTCCATTTTTCTGATATCCGACCTTTGCTATGAAGGTATAACGATATGAAATTTTCTCTTGCTCCATCGTGATATTCTTAAGACTTAACTTATATCCATTAAAGTAGGCAAGAGTTTGGTATGAAGTACCACCATATGCTGCAATGAAGGTCTCAATCCTAGAAAAATCTGCAAAGTAACGTCCGTATACTTCAGCTAAATATTTATCTGCCTCTTGGTTCTCTGCTTTCTTATTCACAACAGACCTATATTTAGGATTCCATAATAGATCCACTAACTTCTCATCCGGACCAGTAAACTCTTGCTCAAGAACTTTTTTAATTGCTGTTCTATGCTGGTCTTCCGCTACTGTTTGAGAACAAGAAGCTATTAAAAATCCTAACATTATCATCATTAAACTTAAAAAAATAATGGATTTTGTTTTGTTATTATTTTTTGACATTACAACATACCCCCTTTTAATGGTAATACGTTTGTAATACATTTTATGTTTCAGATTATTAAGTTTTCCTTCAACTAACCGTAGCTTAAGGACATTTTTTCATATTTTTTATTTATCTTAACATAAGTATCCATTAATATTTCATGTTCAACATCCAGTCTAATCAATTTTTGTAAGTCTATTTGTATATCAAAATGCTGGTGAAATTGTAGGGGTACAACAGCTAGTGCACCCTTACAAATTGGTGTACATTTTCCCATACAAATTTTAGAGTGAATTTCCGTGCAAACCGCTATACGCCAATAAAGAAATGAGTGCAAATTCATATACAATTTGACACTCATTTTAATTAACATTTTTAATGTTTGTGATAGGAAACGGAACCCGTTACAAAATTATGCTGATTTCATTAATAATTTACTATAATTACAAACAAAGTGAGAACTCCTTATTTTTGGAGTTCTCACTTTGTTTAATAAAACTTATATCCATAATCCTTAAGCATGGTTTTTGTATTATCAATGTTTGTCTGTACAATCTTATCAAGATAAAAAGGATGTTTTCAGATTTTTCTACTTGAGTTGATTGGAGCGGAGGGCACTTGACTCCTGCGGGATTTGAGGGAATGGGAGACCCCACAGGCGGTACGCCGAGGAGGCTCCCATCCCTCCCCGCGGAAAGCAAGTGCCCGGAGCGGAAATCAACGGACACAGTTATGGTCTAAATCAACCATTTATGCGAAAGAGTCTTTAAAAAAACGATTGTAATTTTACTTTTTTTAGAACATTAACGTGGTGGTGAGTAGCGCTATATCAGTTTTGTATCAAGGATTGTAATTCATTACGATTCCATTCATGTACGAACTACCTCAGCCCATCTCTAAGTACTCAGTAAATACATCGATATTTGCTCCTAGTAGGACAGTTGCAAGGTGATGTTCAGGAGCTGTTGCTACTTCACGATACATTTTATCAATATAGAGATGCTTTGCTTGAGGAAGCCCCCTTTTAAGCTGTTTTCTCAGTTTTTCACCAGATTCATCCGCATCAACCAAAATATAGACCTCTTTATCTTCTAAGAAATCAATCAATTCATCTAATTTCGTAATACCAATCGTACCATTTGTACAAATGATTTCAACGTGCTCTTTAATAATATTCTTAATCCTTTTCTTATCGGATGTTCCTTCAACAATAATTACTTTTTCTAAATAAGAATCTATCATGAAATCACCCATAAATTATAGTTATAGTTTTTTGCTTTTATCATACCCTATTCAAATTTTCTAAGTATGCCTTCCCTTTTACCTATCTATGTATATTTTAAAGAAAACTCGCAAAGGCGTTGTTGCCCTTATGCAATTTGAGTGCAGATTATTTATCAATGATACTCACCACTTAGTCCGTTAACAAAGAAAAACTTTCTTATAAGCTAAAAATGAAAAAAACACCTCAAAAATCAAGGTGTTTTCTTTATCTATTAATGATCTTTAAGCAACTCTTCATATTGTTCTGCAGTCATTAGTTTATCAACTTGGCTCTTGTCAGAAACTTCAATCACAATCATCCAGGCTTTTTCGTATGGAGATTCATTGACATTCTCAGGATTATCATTTAAGTCTTCGTTAATTTCTACAACCTTACCACTAATAGGAGCATAAAGTTCAGAAACTGTTTTAACAGATTCTACACTACCAAATGGTTGGTCTGCAATAATTTCATCGCCTACTTCAGGAAGTTCTACAAAAACGATATCTCCTAATTCATGTTGAGCAAAATCTGTAATCCCAACACGAACTTGATCGCCTTCAACTTTTACCCATTCATGTTCTTCGGTATAACGCAAATCCTTTGGTGTAGTCATTTTAAATCCCTCCGTTGTTTTTTTATAAAAATTTAGAGCCACACTTTTTCAAAAGCATCAGCTTTGAATCCGACGGTTACTTTTTCGCCATTTGTCAAAAGTGGCCGTTTGATTAACATACCGTCCGATGCCAATAAATCCATCAGCTCCTGCTCAGTAGCTGATTTCATTTTATCTTTTAATCCTAATTCACGGTACTTATGGCCACTCGTATTGAAAAATTTCTTTAGTTCGAGGCCACTTTTTTGATACATTTCTGTTATTTTATCCCGTGAAGGAGGATTTTCAACAATATGTATTTCAGTATAGGTCAGTTGATGATCATTTAGCCACTTCTTCGCTTTTTGACATGTACCGCAATTTGGGTACCAATAAAAAGTTAATGCCATCAGTTTCACCGCCATCTTTTCCATTAACTCTTTTCTTCAATTTGATATTACCATAATAATACGCAATTTCATATATGAAAGCGCAATCTTTTGGAAAACTATTCTATTAATAAGGAGTTCAATTATTTTTCAAAAAGTTCTTCTCCATCTTGAAAATATTTTTCTACTATATTTTTATTAGGCAATGTAAGATAACTTTGTTGATTATTTTTGACAAAAAATAATCAACAACATATCTTTACTCACCGATTAGAATTTTTATGTGCCTTGTCCTTTTTCTCCACACAAAAAGGCCAACCCCTTTCACTAATATATAGTAAAGTTTACCCTATATCATACTATATATTATGCTCTCATAAGGGGTAGGCTCTCTCAACATTCTTTTACTTTGGCTCTTTTCTTAAACTTTGTTGCTATTTGAAGGTAATATGGTGTGTTATATTAGTTTATCGATGAATCAGCAGGCAATTTTTAAGAAAAGAGCACGATATCATAGTAATTACGGGTTTTAGACTAGGTACAAAAAAACAATCTGTACAAAAACAGCCTTTACTTTAGATTAAACAATAAATCGTTCTGCTTCTATTAGTTGATCTGCAGCCTCTCGTTTCTTTGCAATTACATTTATCGGAGTATGGCGAGTAAATTTACGCAATGCGGAAAGTAGCATCCGGAGTGCATCACCTTGCTCCATTGCAATGATGGTCTCTTTTGCATGCTGCTCAATTTCATTAAAAGCCTCTTGGCAGAAAATTTGCGTATATAGAAGCTTCTGGTTGCTCTTCTCAAGTCCTACTTTGGCAATAGATTTTTCTGTCCGTAACACCACAGATTCCATTGCATAGGCATTTGAGATTATATCTGCTATATTCGCTAATACCTCCTGTTCCTTTTCGAGCGCCTTTCCATATTTTTGTGCAGCTAATCCCGAGGCCATGATACCAATTTTTTTCGCATTCATGACCAAATATTTCTCCTGTTCAAGTGGTTCATCCCCGGGTTCTTCAGGCAACAACATCATCAACTCTTCTTGAAGCATTTGTGCTTTTTGCAGTAATGGCAACTCACCCTTTAAAGCTTTTTTCAAATATGTTCCCAAAACGAGCAAACGATTAATTTCATTTGTTCCTTCGAAAATTCTGTTAATCCGGGAATCACGGTAAACCCTCTCTATTTCGAATTCTTGCATAAAGCCATAGCCGCCATGAATCTGGACGCCCTCATCAACTACATAATCGAGCGTTTCCGTTGCAAACACTTTATTCAACGAACACTCAATGGCATATTCTGCAATCGATTTAGCTACCTCTTTCCCATCTTTAATTTCTTCATCAGAAAGCTTGCTCATCCGTTCCTCAAATAAGCCAACAGTCCGATACACTGAACTTTCAGTGGCATATGTTTTGGCCGCCATTGTCGCAAGCTTTTCTTTCGTTAAATTAAATTGTGAGATTGGTGTTTTGAATTGTTGTCTTCCGTTGGCGTATTTTACAGTTAACTCGAAAGCATGCTTGGATGCCCCGACAGTACCTACTCCCAATTTATACCGTCCAATATTTAAAATATTAAAGGCAATCACATGCCCTTTACCCGCTTCCCCAAGAAGGTTTTCCTTTGGAACCAGTACATCTTGTAGAATCAATGTTCTTGTTGAAGAGCTCTTAATCCCCATTTTCTTTTCTTCTGCTCCAGTTGAAACTCCAGGAAATTCTCTCTCTACAATAAAAGCGGAAAAATATTCGCCATCAATTTTCGCATAAACCACAAATACATCTGCAAACCCAGCATTCGTAATCCACTGCTTTTCACCGTTTAAGACATAATGGGTTCCTTCAGCATTTAGTCTTGCTGTTGTTTTTGCACCTAGTGCATCTGATCCTGAGCCTGGTTCCGTTAAGGCATATGCTGCAAGCTTTTCTCCCGAAGCCAAAAGAGGCAAATACGTTTGCTTTTGTTGTTCATTTCCAAATAAAACAATCGGTAAAGAACCGATACCAACATGTGCTCCGTGAGAAAGGGAGAAACCCCCAGAGCGTGACATTTTTTCGCCTATTAATGCAGAGCTAATTTTATCAAGCCCTAACCCACCATATTCTTCAGGTACATCTGCACCTAGAAGACCAAGTTCTCCGGCATGTTTTAGTAACTTTACTGTCCGATCAAATTCATGGCTTTCAAGATATGGTACCTCTGGTAACACTTCATTTTTTACAAATTCCTCTGCTGTTTTTGCGATCATTTTATGTTCGTCGGTATAATCCTCTGGGGTGAAAACTCGATCAAAGGAAATATCCTCCAATAAAAAACTTCCACCTTTTATCATTTTTTCAGTTTGATTTGTCATTCGCTTCTCTTCCTCCCATCAACTATTTTTTTAAAACAGCATTTTTTTAGCTGACATTCCCAAGATTATCCTTTATAAAAGTTCAAACACACCAGCAGCTCCCATTCCTCCACCAATGCACATAGTTACAATCCCGAATTGTACATTTCTACGCTTCATCTCATGTAAAAGAGTTAGGGTAAGCTTTGCACCTGTACAGCCGAGTGGATGTCCGAGGGCAATTGCACCACCATTCACATTTACTTTGTCTTCATCAAGCCCTAGTTCACGAATCACCTGAATTGATTGAGAGGCAAATGCTTCATTCAGTTCAAATAAGCCAATATCTGAAAGTTCAAGCCCAGCTAGCTTTAATGCTTTTGGAATAGCAACAACTGGACCGACACCCATGATTTCAGGCGGAACACCACCGACAGCAAATGAACGAAATTTTATCAAAGGCTTAAGTCCAAGCGATTCTGCTTTGACGCGGTCCATTACCATAACTGCTGCTGCCCCGTCACTTGTCTGTGAGGCATTACCTGCGGTGACTGTACCTGTTATAGAGAAGGCTGGGCGAAGTTTTGCCAACGACTCTAAATTTGTGTCAAGTCGAACCCCTTCATCCTGCAAAAATTGTATGTTTTTTTCAGTAAGCCTATGATCAGCACCAACAGACCTAATTTTCACATCAACAGGAACAATTTCATCCTTAAATTTCCCCTCTGAAATTGCCTTTGCAGCCCGTTGATGGCTACGGACGGCAAAAGCATCCTGTTCCCCGCGAGAAATGCCATATTTTTTTGCTACTTCTTCTGCTGTATGCCCCATCCCCATATAATACTGGGGGGTATTTTCAGCAAGTTTGATATTGGGACGTACAACATGCCCCATCATTGGAATAAGGCTCATTGATTCCGCCCCTCCTGCAATAGCTGTATCCGAGTGACCTAAGATAATCCCTTGGGCCGCATAAGCGATTGCTTGAAGACCTGACGAACAATAGCGATTTATAGTGAGCGCCGGAACCGTATATGACAAACCTGCAAGTGCCCCAATAGTGCGGGCCATGTTCATTCCTTGCTCCGCTTCCGGCATTGCACACCCAAATATTAAATCATCAATATTCCCTTCATAATTACCCGCGCGTTTTAATGTTTCTTTAACAACGAGTGCACCCAAATCATCAGGGCGAACATGGGCAAGCGTCCCTTTCTTCGCTTTACCAACAGGGGTTCGTGCCCCAGCAACGATAACAGCCTCTCTCATCCCATTCCCTCACTTTCTCTTTAAAAATATGAATCCTCTATTATTGTCCAACCCCAGTACCTAGGCAGTTTTTATCCGTGAATAAATTTTGATCAAACACCAACACTTTTCTAGTTCCGAAGTGGTTTTCCCTTTAGAAGCATATGTTGCATGCGCTGTTGCGACTTTTGTTCAGCAACTAGGCTTAAGAATGCTTCTTTTTCTAAATTCAATAAGTATTGTTCATCAACTTCGGTTCCATATAGGACTTTTCCGCCCGAAAGGACATACGCTAGCTTCTTCGCTATTTTTAAGTCATGTTCAGAAATATAGCCAGAAGAGAACATTGCTTCTGCTCCAAGCAATAATGTGGCATATCCCGTTTCCCCGACAACAGGAATTTTTCTGCGTACTTTTGATTTATATCCTGTTTCCGATAGCCTAAGGACAGCTTGTTTTGCGTCAAAAAGTAGATGGTCGCTATTTACACTGATTCCATCTGCAAGATCTAATAGATTCAGTTCGCGTGCCTCCTCAGCAGATGTTGATACCTTAGCCATTGCAATCGTTTCAAACACCTTATTAGCAACTTTTTGCAGGTCAAATTCAACACCATGAGGCAAATTTTCCAGATGTTTTATATAAAGCTCTTTATTGCCTCCACCACCAGGGATTAAGCCAACGCCAACTTCCACTAGACCCATGTAGGTTTCGGCCGTTGCCTGAATGTGCGCAGCCGGAAGACAAACTTCTGTACCCCCGCCAAGTGTCATCGCAAAAGGTGCTACAACAACTGGTTTAGTACTGTATTTAATCTTTTGCATCGCTTGCTGGAAATGACGGACTACCAGATCAAGTTCATAGATGTTATCATCCTGAGCTTCCATAAGGATCATTGCCAAGTTTGCCCCTACACAAAAGTTTTTCCCTTGGTTTCCAATAACGAGTCCTTTATAATTTCTCTCTACCTCGTCGATTGCAAAGTTAATCATCTGGATAATATCCATACCAATCGCATTATTTGGCGAATGGAATTCTAGCAAGACAACTTCATCGCCTAGATCAATCAGGCTCGCACCACTATTTTTTTTAATAACTCCTTTTTGTTTCTTCAATTGTTTAAGATTGATCACTTTAGGATTAACTGCAACGGATCTGTATTCGCCATTTTGATAAAAGCATGTTTGCCCATCCACCTCTTTATAAAAAGAATGGAAGCCTTTCGCAAGCATCTCGGTTATCCAATTAGGAATGGCTATACCAGAATTACTCATCTTTTGAACAGACTTTTCAAGACCAATGCTGTCCCATGTTTCAAATGGGCCCATTTCCCACCCGAAACCCCATTTCATTGCATTGTCGATGGCGACAATATCATCAGCAATTGTCCCAAGTAACTCCGCGGAATACATTAAAACTGGACTAAGGATATTCCACAGCAATTGTCCAGCTCGATCATTCGCATATACAAGTACTTTTAGTTTGTTGGATAAACCCTTTTCAAGCTTACTCATCTCAATAGAAGCAGTTTTTAATTTTTTACGCGGACCATACTGTAACGTATCTGTATCAAGTTCAAAAATTTCTTTACCCTTTTTAGCAAAAAAACCCTGCCCCGTTTTACTCCCAAGCCATCCTTTTTCAAGCATTTCCTTCATAAAAGCTGGGACAGTGAAAACTTCCTTTTCATTTCCTGATACCTGTTCGTACACATTCGTAACAACATGGACGAATGTATCGAGGCCCACGACATCTAGTGTACGGAATGTCGCACTCTTTGGACGTCCAATCAAAGGACCTGTCACTGAATCCACTTCTCCAACACTATATCTCCCCGATAGCATTTCTTGTAACGTGACCATGAGGCCATACGTACCAATTCGGTTGGCGATGAAATTGGGAGTGTCCTTCGCTATTACCACACCTTTACCAAGCACATCCTCACCAAATTTCCTCATAAAATCAAGAACTTTAGAATCTGTGAATTGGGTCGGGATAACTTCAAGTAATTTTAAATAGCGAGGTGGGTTAAAAAAATGGGTTCCAAGGAAGTGCTTTTTAAAATCTTCAGATCTGCCCTCAACCATGGCTTCAACCGAAATTCCTGATGTATTGGAGCTAATAATGCTACCTTGTTTCCGGTATTGTTCCACCCTTTCAAAAATTTGCATTTTAACACTTAGATTTTCAACTACTACCTCTATCACCCAATCAATATCTTTTAGTTTGTTAATATCGTCCTCAAGATTACCCGCTTCAATCAGAGCTAAATTTTTTATTGATGTCAATAATGCAGGCTTTTGTTTAACTAATTTTTGAATGGAAGAAGTACTAAAGCGATTACGAACTTGTCGATCCTCTAAAGTTAGCCCTTTTTCTATTTCTTCCTTTGTTAATTCCCTTGGAACAATATCTAATAGCAATGTCGGAATACCAATGTTCGCCAAATGGGCAGCAATTCCCGAACCCATTACCCCAGAACCTAAAACAGCAGCTCTTTTTATAAATTGGATCAACTTCATCTCCCCTTTCAATTCACTGAATGAATACTCATTCATTTTATTGTCAAAAAAAATCGGATCAACTAAATACTGTTATTTCTATAATAAAATATTTTGAAAATTCTCGCAACATTTGATAACCCTAAATAAATTTTTTTTGAAATAATTTATTCAGGAAGGGCAATCTAGTAGAGAGGTGATTTCAAAATGGGAAAAATAAAAAAAGACCCATCCAGAGCAGGTATAAGTGCCGCAAGCGTTAAAGGAAACGCCGGGCCAACAGTTGAAAGAGACGGCGGTGGGAAAGTAAATAGCCAGAATAACCAATTTAAGAAATAGGAACAACATGAAAAATGTCCTTCATCTTGGCGATGAAGGACAAAACTCGGTTGACCCAACATGCAAATGAACCATTCAATTGATTTGTTCTTTCTTGTTTGGAACTTCACAAGTAAACCCTTTGCTAGGGGTCAGCCTGTTTTGTCTTACTTTTTAAATACGCCTTTTAAAACAAATGCAACGTTTGCTGGACGTTCGGCTAATCTACGCATATTATAGCCCCACCAGTCTGTTCCAAATGGTAAATATACGCGCATATTATAGCCTTCTTTAAGTAACTCAACATGTCTTTCTGAACGAATGCCATATAACATCTGAAATTCATATTGATCCTTTGGAATTTTATACTCTTTGGCAATCTGCTTTGTATATTCAATCATCGCTTCATCATGAGTGGCAATCGCTGTAAAGTTTCCATTTAGCATATGCTTTTTAACAATCTTTTTGAAGCTCTCGTCCACATCTTTTTTATCAGGGAAAGCCACTTCCACAGGCTCTTTATATGCGCCTTTTACAATGCGAAGGTTTGGTGAAAATTTATTTAAATCATCAATATCTGCTTCAGTTCGGTATAAATAAGTTTGGACAACCGTTCCGACATTATCATATTCCGCCTTAAGTTCTTTAAAAATATCTAGCGTTTTTTGACAGCGTCCCGAATCTTCCATATCGATTGTGACAAACACATTGTTTTTCTTCCCTGCTTCAAGAATTCGACGCATATTTCTCATGATCACCTCGTCGGAAATATCCATCCCCATAGAAGTCATTTTCAAGGAATATTGGGCATCTAATTTTTCACGATTAATGGCCTCAATTGTTTTAATAGAATGATCCGTTCTTTCAACAGCAACTTTCTCCGTATCTACAAATTCACCTAAATAATCGACTGTAACGGATAGCCCTTTGCTGTTTAAATCCTTGATAGTCTGAACTGCTTGCTCAATTGTTTCACCGCCAACAAAGTGTGATCCACCAAGACGTAGTCCATACTTTTTCGCCAATTTATTAAAAGATTTGTTCTTTGATAAAAATAGGAAAAAATTTTTTAATGCTTGTTCCATTCTCTCTCCCCCTCTGAAAACCAATCTGAATGAACTTTATCTATTGATTAATACAGAACCTTTCCAATTCTATCTTACGAACCGAATTGTTTTTTAAGAATAATTTATATACTCTAAATTACCCTTTATTTCGATAGATTTTGCATAAATAGCCTCATGCAGAGAAATCATATAAGATGTACGAGTTAAAAAATATGATATAGGAGGGGTATTGATGCAGCAGCAAAATCTTACAATGCAAAATCAACAAGGGGTTATGCAACAGCCTCCAGGAGTTATTTCAACAAAGGATTCACTCTATTTGACTGATATGATGTCCTGGAATTTGTTAGCTAGTAAAAAAGCAAACTTTTTTGCCCAACAATGTCAGGATCAAGAATTAAAAGCTGAGGCGGAAAAGTGTGGGAAAATGCACCAGCAACACTACCAGCAACTACTAGGTCACTTAAATGAGCACCTAAACCAACAACAGCCGTTAAATAATATGCAATAAGCATTCTTTCGCAAAGGAGCAATCTGAGATGAACCAGCAAAAAATTCAAAATCCCGAAACACAGGTACCAAAAACACCGCAAATGAACGAGCGCGACTTTATCAATGACTTACTGACAACTGAGAAGTATATGACGACCGCTTATAGTATGGCTTTGCACGAGGCTAGCCACGAGGGACTTTACAATGACGTATTAACTATCTTTACAGAAACACAGAACAGCCAAAGAGATCTCTATAATTTAATGTTTAAAAAAGGATGGTACGCTATTGAAGCAGCTGACCAGCAAAAGCTTCAGCAATCATACCAACAGTTCCAAGGGTATACCAATCAATTTCCTAATGGGAATATGATTCAATAAAGAAAACCCTCTTATAACTAAAAAATAAACCGGAAGCATCGCTTCCGGTTTACTTTTGTCGATTTTGTTCATTTAACAACTTGATTTCCTCTATGATCTTTTTCATTTCATCCTTTGCTTCTGGGTACAGCCCGTTCCAATGTTTTGCAAGAGCCGGCATACTTTTCGCGATATGAGTATACAATCCCCAAATCCGTAGCTTCTCTTTTGCTTCCTCATTGGCGTCTCCAATCAAAAGCTCTGCATACTTTTCAATTAATGCATCGAATTGCTGGGCAAACACTTTTTTATCCACTTTAACACCTTCTACCCTCTAAAATAAGATAAATCATTTATCATCTAGCATAAGCCCCAAGCAAGTTTTCATCATTGAATAGGCTTGTACTTATGAATTAGTTGAGAACATATATTTTTTGTAATGATAGCGAATGGAAAAAATCAAGCCGATCCCCAGCATATTGCCCATTAACGAGCTTCCTCCATAGCTAACAAACGGAAGTGGAATTCCTGTGATTGGCAATAAGCCGATCGTCATTCCGATATTTTGAAAGACGTGGAAGGTAATCATACTGATAACACCAACACAGAGATACGTATAAAAATTATTCTTTGTTTCCATTCCAACTTTGGTAATATGGTAAATTAACAGGAAAAATAGACTGATTAGAACACTTGCCCCAACAAATCCAAATTCCTCCCCAATAATACTAAAGATAAAATCAGTATGGCTTTCCGGCAAGTAAATATCCCTGTGACCATATCCTTTTCCAGATGTTTCACCAGAGCCAATAGCAAGCAAGGATCTTGTTAATTGAAAGCCTGTTGTGCTTTGGTTATTATACGGGTCAAGCCAAGAATAAATCCGATCGAACTGATAGTGTTTGACACCTAGAAACTTTTCCAACACATCTGGTTTCCATAAAACAAAATAAAAAATCGTCGAAATAAGCGCAGCTCCTACAGAAAAAATAGGGGCTAGTAGTCTCCATGTAATCCCTGAAATAAAGATCATTCCTAACAATATAGCAAGAAAAACAAGCGATGTCCCTAAGTCCTGTTTGATAACAAGAATTACCGGTGCCATTGTTACAATTCCAAGCTTTACTAAGAGCCAGAAATCAGTTTTAACCGTCTTTATCATTGTCTTTTGATGATGTTCTTCAATGACCTTTGCCAGTGCAAGGATGACGAATATTTTCACAAACTCTGATGGCTGAAGTGAACCGATGCCGGGAACCTTGAACCAGTTTTTCGCTCCATTTATTACAGGGGCAATGCTTGTTGGCGCAATGATTAAAAAGCCAAGCAGGAATAGACCAAAGCCATATGCATACCATGTTAGTTTTTTTAATTGATCAGAATCAAGCGTAATAACACCCGCGATAATCCCACCACCAACCACATACCAAACAATTTGCTTTAAGAGAAAGTTTTCTTTATATTGTCCTGTCGCTTGCGCACTATAAATAGAAACGCAGCTAACCAAAAATAGCAAAAATAAGATAAGTATAAGGTTATAATCAAGTTTTGAAGTATTGTTTTTATTAGAAGTCATGTTCATTCTCCTTTAGTTATTTCGCAGGGAAAGGAACCTGTACAATACTTCATTATATTTTTTATTTAGGCAAAGTACAACTTTTATCTTGGATTGGATTTATTTGCATTTTTCAGGTAGCAAGAGGTACAAGCCCTCTTACCTCAAAAATAAATGCTTTGTATTTGCTCGACCATCCATTCAAGATTATTTGGAACTTGCGGGATACCATATCCAATATAAAGGGGCGTTGTAACCAACCGCGGCACAACCTTTGCATATATTTTTCCATTAAGATGATGAAAAAATATATTATAGCTTGTCACTTTAAATCGAAAGTGATGTAAGATATAATGCGCCGCAATCTGGATAAATTCCCCAAACTCTTCAATATAGCCTGCATCTGCCATTTGGATGTTAAATTCATAGAAACCCACTCTTGGCTCTGTTGAAAGATTAAATAAAACTCCATTCTGCATTTTTATTTCCATTCCATTAAAATACTCTTCCTTTGAACCTTCCTTATAATCAAGATCCATTAATCCGATGATTTGCATATGGGGGTGTGAGATTGATCCTCCAGACAAAGGACCATGGTTTTTTAAAAATAAAACAGATTCATAGCAACCACTATGCTCCATTTCTAGCCAGTGCTTTAATCCGAATTTTAGTAAACTATGTAAATGTGCTGGTTCATAGGTCGACAATTCATCTTCACAGGTATCTGTTTCAATCAATACAGTCTGGAAGGTATTCTCTAATACAGGGTATTTATTTTTCAACAAAATCATCTTGCCATCTTCCGCTAAAATATCTGTAAGCTGAGCCCGGTCACAAAAAGGGCATGGTTCCTGTTTATTTTTTATACTATTCGGCTTCATTACACCGATTGATGTATTAAAAAATAGGGAATGATTTTTCAAGGGAGATCCCCTTCTTTCCTGATGTCTTATATTTATTTTATGGCAGAGGTGTTTGATTTACCATTTTATTAAACTATCATTATACATTTTTATTTATGACTAAATGGGGCATTTTTTTAATGAAGGAAAGTTCTGTTTCATAGTTGAATATCCATATAAATAAAGGGACAACTATTAAATGATAAGTGAGGTATTTTATGTTAACAAAACTAGAAGCTTTAGTATTGGGAATAATCCAAGGCCTAACGGAATTTCTACCAATTAGTAGTACTGGCCACCTTTATTTAGGAAGAAACTTATTTGGATTGCAAGAGGCTGGTCTCCTACTCGATACAATGCTCCATCTAGGGACACTCTTAGCAGTAATTGTTTTTTATAAGGCTGAATTTATAAAAATGATCAGAAATCCTTTCAGCAAATTAACATTTCTATTAATAGTCGGAACCATTCCAGCTGTTGCGATTGGACTAGCCTTCAAGGACTTCTTTGATGAAATCTCCAAAACAGGGGTAACAATAGGTTGGGAGTTCTTAATTACGGGTATTTTTTTATGGTGTGCTGATTCCGCCAAAAATGGTAATAAAAAGATGGATGATATTACTTACAAGGATGCCTTTATCATCGGGACATTCCAGGCTGCAGCCATCTTCCCTGCTATTTCACGATCTGGTTTAACAATCGTTGCTGCACTATGGAGAAAATTGGACAGGGAAACGGCGGCATATTTTTCATTCCTTTTATCAACTCCAGCTATTGCAGGCGCCGTTGTGCTTCAATCCTTTGATTTAATGAAGGGGCAAGGAGAAGAAATTTCTTTTTCCGCCCTATACGTGGGGATCGCTGCCTCCGCCGTATTTGGCTATATTGCGGTTAAATGGATGGTAACCTTCTTGAAGAAACATTCATTAAAGCCTTTTGCAATCTATGTATGGGTGTTGGGCTTCGCCGTTCTCTTTTTCCAATTTACGGGGAGATTTTAAAGAAAACTCGCCGATTGGCGAGACCTAAGGGCAATGACAGAAGCGTAGTTGCCCTTATGCGCTAGCAGAATTTATGGATATAAATTCTGATTAGCTAAAGAAAGGCAGCCCAAATTGGGCCGCCTTTTCTTATTTATCCTTCGCCATTTCACGTGCACTTTCAATTGCCTTTTCCTTTGCTTTAGCCATAATTTCACCGGCCATTTTTGGAAAGTGATCCATTCCTTCTGCTACAACGGAATCCATTACTTCAAGGCCCAAAAATCCTAGTGCCGTTCTTAAGAAGCGATCACCGAACTCAAAGTCAACCATCGGTCCAGTCGAGTAAATACCCCCGCGCGTTTGGATATGAATTGCCTTTCGACCAGTTAAAAGCCCTTCTGGCCCATGCTCGGCGTTCTTGAACGTTTTACCAACAATGAATAAATTATCAAGAAATGCTTTTAAAATTGAAGGGGAGCCCAGGTTCCACAAGGGGGTAACAAAAACATAATAGTCGGCATCAATAAAGCGGTCGGCAAGTTCATGCATTTTTGTTATCTGTGTTTGCTCAGCTTCAGTTAATTGCTCAAACGCATACCCCATAAAGGAAAGTTTTGCCCGAGCATACATAAGATCCATATCAATCTCAGGAATTTCCATATCATACAAGTGCATGTTGACAACCTCTACATCTGGCTTCTCTTTTTTAAATTCTTCCAGAAATACCTCTCCAATTTGCATTCCTTTTGAGAGTTTTGTATCTCTCTTTGGGTTTACCGTTATATAAAGCAGCTTTTCCATTAAGGATCCCTTCCCTTCTCACACAATTACTATCTATCACAATAGTACAATAAAAATGATTTGCTCATCCTTGAACAACAAGTGAAGTTCATGAATGATGTGTGAACGATTGAAAATTTCTTTTTCAACTATTACATATTATTTTTCGAACATTCTGCGACAATTCTTAACAAGACCTAACGGAACTAAACAAAACTTTATAAAATTCACTGTTAATTGGCAGGGATTCCCTTATATTTAGAGTATTAGTTAAGAAGGAGGTGTTTCCGATGGAAGATAAAGCCTATACTCCCGATGAAGTTGCTCAACTTTTTCAAATTTCAAAGCATACTGTTTATGAGCTCATTAAAAGAGGTGAATTACGGGCATTCAAGGTTGGGAACAAAATGAGAGTCGAGCAAGCCGAGCTTGAAAGATACAAAGACAGTACGAAAGCACCCGCTCGGAAAAGCCGGATTGACCCGACAGAATCATCTGATTCTAACTTTATTCCCATTCGTCTCGCCGGAAGCCATGATTTTCTAGTGGAGCATTTTGTAAAACAAGTTTCATCAGCGCTACAGCTTCAAATTCAACCAACTTATATCGGTAGTCTTGAAGGCTTAATGATGCTTTATAGAGGCCAAAGTGATATTGCGGCTATGCATCTTTTGGATCCATCTTCACAAGAGTACAATCTTCCATTTATACACCAACTTTTTATTTATGAATCCATTTCAGTACTAAGATTTGCATCAAGAGAACAAGGTTTCATTGTTGTAAAAGGTAATCCAAAAGAAATCCACGATTTTCATGATCTTACTAGACAGGAAATTCACTTTGTCAATCGCCAGAAAGGATCAGGTACAAGGTTTTTATTGGATTCAAGATTATCAAGCCTCGGCATAAATCCCGAGAAAATTAATGGTTATGAGAAAGAAGAATGGAATCACTTAACTACCGCTTCTTACATAAGTAGAGGAATAGCCGATGTTGCATTTGGCATTCGTTCTGCTGCTAGTCATTTAGGACTCGATTTCATTCCGATTACAAACGAACAATTTGATCTTGTTTTCCGTTTTACAGACGAAAATAAAATTGCTTTACATGCTCTAATTCGTTACTTACAATCAACTGAATTCTTGAATAGTTTAACTGAATTGGAAGGCTATGATATTCGTGATTTAGGTACCATTATCTATCAAAAAAAGTATGATGAAGTGAGGCCACAGAGTAGCCCATTTTCTGACCGTTAGGAGCAAAAAAGTGGGGTTGTTGGCACAAAGATCTCGACCATGTGACCGTCAACCTGACAAACCTTAGGCTACTATATAAAAAACCATATTAAAACGCATGGATGTAGTTTTCCATGCGTTTTAAGGTTTAAAATTATGTGTTTCCTTCCATCTAATGAATCATTAACTGAAATGCAAGATTCCTAATTTTCTTTTATACATCCCTTGGAAACCAAAGGTAGACGCTCGTACCTCTGTTCAGCCCACTTTTCACTTTAATTCTACCTTGATGGGCATCCATCAGTGCCTTTACAATCGATAAGCCAATACCAACTCCACCTGTTTTACGATCTCGTGACTTATCACCTCGGTAAAAACGTTCAAAGATATGGGGAATATCTTCTTCAGCCATACCAGACCCTTCATCTTTAATCATAAAGCCGACATAATCGTCCTGCTCTGATAAAACAGATATCGTCACATTTTTACCTTCTGGTGTATATTTTAGTGCATTGTTAAGAATATTTGTCAAAACTTGGATAAGGCGATCCTTATCCGCCATAAACCATTCTTCCTGAAGTGGCTCAAGAATATGCAAATTAACGTTTTTTTGGTTAAACAATGGCAGAAACATTTCCCAGAGAGCATTAAGAATGTTCCCTGCCTCTAATTCTACCTTTTCAAGTCTGATTTGCGGGTTTTCTGCAGCAAGTAGCTTTTCGAGTTCATTTACAAGTCTAACAAGCCGCATTAATTCCTCGTGGCTTTGCTGCAAACGCTTTGGAGTTGGCTCCCATATTCCATCCTGGAAAGCTTCTATTTGGCTTCGCAATGTAGCAAGTGGTGTCCTAAGTTCATGGGCTAAATCACCAGTAAACTGTTTCCGAAGCATTTCTTCCTTTGAAAGCGATTCAGCCAAATTATTAAACGAAATGGACAACTGTTTTACTTCTGTTGGCATTCCGGCTAACGGGATCCGGATATTTAGATTATGTTGCCGAAGCTCTTTAGCCGCAAATGACAGTTTATCGAGTCCTGAGGTTAATTTTTTGGAAAAAATCAAACTGAATAAAATAGCAAAAATAATGGTTAAACAGACAGCAGCATAAATATATAATTGAATGGTTTGCAAAAATGTATATTCATCATCAATAAGGCCTTGCGGATAAATAGCAATAAGTTTCCCGACCACTTTTTTATCAACAATGATTTGGTATGACTTTGAATGCCACTCTTCACCATCCATGGCCGGCTCTGTTAATCCAAGGCTATTCAACATTCCTCTAATTTGCGAAGAATCCACTTGAAGACGATTTATATTGTCAAACAATTGGAAATAAAGCTGGTCGGTCATGGCATGTTCATGGACCATGCCATTTATCGTGCTACTTGAAAAATGTCCTGAATTCTTATAATTCTTTTCAATTTCAACTAACACTCTATCAATCTTTTTTTCCCTATTTAGATCTAGGTAACTTTTAAAGCTCTCTTCAAAACCATACTGTATGAAAAAACTAACAACCAAAATCCCAATCATTGAAACAATCAAAAAGTAAAAAAGAATTCTAGACCGAAGTGTTTGCAGCATCCAGGATCCCTCCAAATTTATAGCCCATTCCAAAGACCGTCAGGATAAATGCAGGCTGCCTTGAATCCAATTCAATTTTTTTACGAAGATTTTTAATATGCGTATCAACACTCCGTTCATAGCCTTCATAAAACATGCCTTCGTCTTGAATTTTTTCTAATAAATCCATTCGGCTATAGACCCTACCTGGATTCAAAGCCATATTAGTCAAAAGCTTATATTCAATTGGAGTTAAGTTAATAAATTGGCCATTTACGGTTACTTCCTTTTTATCTATATCAATTGCCAATTGCCCTCCATTGAATTCAAATTTATCAACTTTCTCTGTTTTCTTCACTCGTCTTAAAATAGCTTGGACGCGAACAACCACTTCCCTGGGACTAAATGGCTTCGTGACATAATCATCAGCGCCCATGACAATTCCATTAATACGGGCGTCTTCTGACGACTTTGCAGTAAGCATCAGGATTGGGACATCTGAATCTTTTCTAACCAATCGGCAAACTTCCTCACCAGAAATATCGGGGAGCATAAGATCAAGAATCATTAAATCTGGACTTACTGTTTTTACCTTTTTTAAGGCGTCAATCCCATTGTCTGCTGTATGTATTTCATAGCCTTCTCTTTCAAGATAAGCTTCAAGGACTTCGATGATTCTTTTTTCATCATCAACAAGTAAAATTTTCATCATAATCCCTCCCACAACACTACTATATCATTTCAACACAGCACTTTTTTCATCTTCACAAATTTCCCACAAGTTCTTCATAACATCTACAATCTTTCTTGATAAGATGAACCTGTGATTACGAAAGAGAAGATGACATTCCCAGGAATCAAACCAGGAAGATGTCTTAAAAATAACCCCTTATTTTTATCATCTCAACTCTTTTATGTAATACATGGTTTTATCAATTTTACTCAACCCTTAATAAACCTCTCTTTTTTCACATATGGTGTCCCGATCGTCGGGACATCTATTTTTTTTTCAAAAATGTCCGCCATTTTACCTTTTTCTCAAAAATTAGTAAAGCTTCTACAGCCCTTCATATAGTATCCTGTATATAGAAAGGGCGGATATACACATGAATAAAATCTCCTTTAAAATTGGACTACTTTTCTTTATTTCTATTTTCCTTTTAGAATCCATTTCAATGTTCTTTTTACACAATAATATTCTCCATTCACGGGTGCATGATGAACTCTCCGCCTTACAAACACGGGGAAATAATCATCGTGAGATCCTCGAGGCATCTTTCCATGAAGAAACCATTAAACACATCGCCCTAATGGAATCACGAACAGATACCCAAGTAATCTTGACGAATCCAAACGGAGCAATCTATATGTCTTCAAATAAAGTGACGTCCGAGATGAAAAGGATTATTAAATCCTCACCTAAAAAGATTCCACATGAAGGGCTTATTTTAGAAGAGGATTGGCAACACGAAGAATACATTGCCTCGATTAGTCCTATTCAGATTAACGGTAAAATAAATGGATATATATACATGTTTCAAAAAACACAAAAAGTAAAAGAATTAATATCTGGATTAAATCATCATTTCATACTTGCTGGTGTTATGTCACTCATCTTTATGTTCATCATTATTATTTTTCTGACAAGATTTGTTACTCATCCTGTTATCCAAATGAGTGAAGCGACAAAACGAATAAGCAAAGGTGATTTTTCAGTTTCACTTCCCACATTAGCAAAAGATGAAATTGGTGAATTAGGAGAATCAATAAATATTTTAGCCAGTGAATTAGAACTTTTAAAGAATGAGCGAAATGAATTTTTAGCAAGTATTTCTCATGAGTTGCGTACTCCTTTAACCTATATTAAAGGATATGCGGAGATTGCTCGACGTCCCGATACAAAACATGATGATCGCGAAAATTATTTAAGCATTATCTTCGAGGAAGCAGAAAAGCTATCAATACTTGTCAAAGAGTTATTTAACTTAGCAAAAATGGACGAAAATAATTTTTCCATTGAAAAAGAAACTATCCTGCTTGCACCTTATTTCCAAGGAATTTATGAAAAAATTTCACCTGCTTTCAATGAAATTAATATGGAGCTCGTTCTTAATTGTTCAAATAATATTTATGCAGAAATTGATCCTATTCGTTTTGAACAGGTAATCTTAAACCTCCTTGATAACGCTCGTAAATATTCCGAACCATTTACAGAAGTTGCTATTGATGTGATTGAAAACGCGGGGGAAGTATCAATTAAAGTTAAAGACCAAGGAAAGGGAATTCCCGAGGAAGACCTTCCAAGAATATTCGAGCGCTTTTACCGTGTTGATAAATCAAGGACAAGAGCCCTTGGTGGAAGCGGATTGGGGCTCTCCATCGTTAAACAATTAGTAGAGGCACATGGTGGCACCCTTCAAGTAACAAGCACTACAGAGATTGGCACTGTTTTTGAGATTATTCTTAAAGGTTGGACCCGTTGACTAGCTTTAACTCACCTAAAAAGATAGCTATGTTTAGCACAGCCAAAAAAAATAGAGACAAACCCAGTCCACTAACTGGACAGGTTTGTCTCTATTTTTATTTAGAATCCTCTTATTCCATCCAGTTAGAATGGAAAATCCCCTCTTTATCAACACGTTGATAAGTGTGAGCACCAAAGTAGTCACGTTGTGCCTGCAAAAGATTTGCCGGAAGAGTTTCAGTACGATAGCTGTCATAGTAGGCAATAGCACTGGCAAATGCCGGTACTGGAATACCACGCTCAATAGCCACTGCAATGACTTGACGCAACGGTGTTTGGTAGCCTTCGACGATTTCTTTGAAGTACGGATCTAATAAAAGGTTTGCTAGCTCTGAATCACGATCGTAGGCGTCTTTTATTTTTTGTAGGAATTGTGCACGAATGATACAACCACCACGGAAAATCATAGCAATATCACCATAACGAAGATCCCAACCGTACTCAACAGATGCCGCACGCATTTGAGCAAAACCTTGTGCATAAGAACATATTTTACTCATATATAAAGCTTTGCGAACTGCCTCAATTAACTCTTGTTTATTGCCTTCGAATGTTGTTTCTTTAGGCCCGTTTAGAATTTTACTTGCCTTAACACGCTCATCTTTCATTGCTGAGATAAAGCGAGCAAATACAGATTCTGTGATAATCGGTAATGGCACACCTACATCTAAAGCATTTTGACTTGTCCACTTACCTGTGCCTTTTTGTCCTGCAGTATCGAGAATGACATCAACAAGTGGTTTACCTGTTTCGTCATCTTTCTTTGTAAAGATATCTGCTGTAATTTCTATTAAATAGCTGTCTAATTCACCCTTATTCCACTCAGAGAATACTTGATGAAGTTCCTCAGCATCTAAACCAAGAATATTTTTCATAATGAAATAGGCTTCACAGATCAACTGCATGTCACCATATTCAATTCCATTATGAACCATCTTCACATAATGTCCTGCACCGTTCGGTCCAATATATGTACAACATGGATCTCCATTTACCTTAGCTGAAATAGCTTCTAAAATTGGTTGGACAAGGTCATAAGCCTCTTTTTTTCCACCAGGCATGATAGAAGGACCTTTAAGTGCGCCTTCTTCTCCACCCGAAACTCCTGTACCAATAAAGTTAATTCCTAAGTCTACTAACTCCTTGTTACGTCTAATCGTATCTTGGAAGAATGTATTTCCGCCATCAATGAGAATATCATCTTTTTCAAGATATGGTTTTAGTGATTCGATGGTTGCGTCTGTTGCAGCACCCGCTTTAACCATTAATAGTATTTTTCGTGGCTTTTCTAATGAGTTTACAAACTCCTCAATCGAATGTGTGCCTTCAAAATTTTTCCCAGCAGCTTCGTTCTTCAAGAAATCTTCTGTTTTATCATATGACCGATTAAATACAGAGACCGAATAACCACGACTTTCTATATTTAGTGCAAGATTTTTTCCCATTACAGCTAGACCAATAACACCAATTTGTTGTTTAGACATATCTATTTCCTTTCTCTACTTCATTTTGTTACCGCATAAAATTAAGATTATCTTTTCTTTTGTTCATTTGCAACTTTTAAAAACTTGTAACCCCTTACATCCACATTAGGCTTTTCTTAGTTTCTCCAATCGAATAAAATCCTATATATAAAACGAGAAGTTTTCCATTTATGCTATTTGAGTGCTGATTATTTATCATCCATATAATTACCTATTTTCGCACAGTAAACAAAGAACAACTTTATTATAAGCTGAAAAAAAGTGCCATGGTCTTAGACGAAGTAGTTCAGATAACGTGGAGAAAAACTCAAATATCCATCGTAATCACAGCCGAATTAGCATATTATTTAACATTGAAATACGCTTGGATTATTTCGATGACACAAAAAAAGGGCCTCATGTAACGTTCTCTGAAACTTGTCTGTTGATTTCCGCTCCAGGCACTCGCTTTCCGCGGGGAGGCCCGGGAGCCTCCTCGTCGCTTCGCTCCTGCGGGGTCTCCCGTGACCTCTATATCCCGCAGGAGTCGAGTGCCCTCCGCTCCAATCAACTCAGGTGGATAAAGTAAAAATATCTGAAAAAAACAACAAACTTTACGAAAACGGTCTTTTTAAAAGGCTCTGTTATTGTTCATTGTTGATTTTCTGCGGGTATACTAGCTTAATCGGAGGAATTCCGTTTATTTTGAAAAAGTAGTGGTTAAGAGGAGAAATGAACTGCCCCCTGTCAAGTAGACAGTGGAAATAATAAAAAAGATTTAAGCGGCTATAGCTCTATATTCCATAGGGCTAAGACCGTTTAATCGTTTTTGGTATCTATCATAATTATAAAAATGGATGTATTCATCTATCGCAAGAGAAAGTTCCTCAAATGTCTGATATTGATGTAAATAATACTTCTCACATTTCAGTGTTCCCCAAAAAGATTCCATTGGTCCATTATCAATACACCGACCAACTCGTGACATACTTTGTGTCATCTTTACCGCGTCTATCTTACGCTTAAATCCTTTTGAAGTGTACTGGAACCCACGATCACTATGGATAAGTGGATGTTCCCATCTAATAGTACTGTAGCTTGGTCAAGCGTCTTGAATACAAGTTGATTATTATTGGAATGTCCTAAAACATAACTTACAATTGATCCATCATAAAGATCACGAATTGCACTTAAATAAGCCTTCTTTGATTGGCCATACTTAAATTCTGTTACATCTGTAACCCATTTCTCATTTGGTTTTTCCGCGGTAAATTCCCGATTTAATATGTTTTCTGCCACTTGTTGAGGTGTAGTGCTTTTATATTGTTTTTTCTTGATCCGAATGACAGAGCGTAAGCCAGCTACTTTCATTAGTCGATATATTCTTTTATGATTAAGTTTCTCTTCAAACTTTCTATTCATATGAAGTGTCATTTGACGATAGCCGAAGGTACTATCAACCTTTTCATGGAGAATTTTCATCTCCTTAATGATTTCTTTATTTAGTATTTCTCGGGAAGAAGGAGTACGATTAAGCCACTTATAGTATGCAGAACGTGCAATTCCCGCAATTTCACAAAGTAAACTAATGCTTAAATTCTCTTTCTCGTGAAGCTCCTGAATAGCGATGTACTTATCCTCAAATCGGATTTGACTTACTTTCGCCTCCTTTCGATCTCCTCTAACTTTTTTAAGAACATATTCTCCGCACGTAACCGTTCATTTTCTCTTTCCAACTTTTTAAACTGAATCTTGATTTTCTCTTCTGGAGTTAATTCTGCTTCTTCTTTTGTCCTTCCACGATTATCTTTAAGCGCTTCATCTCCACCATTTTCATACTTCTTAACCCATTGATACACTTGTTGGTAAGAAACATTATGTAATTCAGCTGTTTTTTGATAATCTTTACCGTTCCCCAAACAATTAATCACAATTTGAATCCGTTCATCCCAAGTAGTTTTTCTCCCTTTAGTCATAGAGCTCGTCCTTTCTTTTGACGTTTCCTTTATTTCTCTATGACTATTATACTTCTTGATCCAATTACTAAGTGTAGATTTATCAGTGAGTCCATATTTTCTGCTAATCTCTCGAAGAGAGTATTCCCCAGACTGATAATCTCTAATAGCTGAAAGCTTAAGTTCCTTTGAGTACATTTTCTTACTGGTTGATTCTTTTAGGCCATCAATTCCATCTTTATCGAATTTGTACTTCCATTCCATAATGGTGGATTTGTTCACTTTATAGATAGATGCAATTTTGTAAATTGAATAATTATCTTCCTCACACGCCCTTAATATCTTCAATTTTTCTTCTACAGGATAAGACCTTTTAGACAAAATAAATACTCCCCTTGAGTAAACAGATTTTTATTTTTTAATCTGTCTACCTAAAGGGGAGCATATCAAAATAGGCGGAGATTTTCCGCTTAAATAACCTAAAAAAGCCTTTTAATCATGGAAACGTATAGTTTAACAGGAAAAAATCTGCTTATATGTAGGGAAATATGTGAATTTCCTGATTTAGCAGGAATTTTTCCGTCTATTTTTCAATACCATAAAATCAACATCCAGCTTTAACAAAGCCTTTTTTTAAAAAATATACAAAAAAGGTTTTATTGATAAGCATGTCCAAAAGGTTTAGATCTTTTAATCGATTCAATGAATGCGTATCCGATGCCATGTAGAAAATACTTAAATGGCATGTCAAATTTCGACCGTTCCACCACGTCAACATCTAATAAATCATAGATAGGCGTTAACAATAAATATTTGAACATGCGAAAAGGGCCGATATACCTTCTTTTCATTGACTATGGTTAAGCTTATTATTAATTTTGACACTCTGTTGATTGGAGCGGAAGGTGCTCGACTCCTGCGGGAGTACGGGGCAGGGAAGACCCCGCAGGAGCGAAGCGACGAGGAGGCTTCCCGAACCGCCCGGGGAATGGTGCACCTGGAGCGGAAATCAACACAAGTTTAAAGAGCGTTACATGAAAACTTCTACTATGCTCTCCTATTTGGTATGCCCACCATAAGGACATAACAACAGAATTTACACCCTCATTCGGACATTGACCATGATTATTGCCACACTGTTAATTGACTTGCTATTTATTATATTAATTTGGACTTTATAAAGCGATAAATATGGTTATATCAATAAAAAATATCCTACCAATTAATATGTTAATTGATAGGATATTTCGGTGGTTATTTGAAATGTTTCTCCACAAAAGCGGAACTACTTGGTCTTAGACCTTGACACTTTATTGTATCCTATTTAAAAATTGCTTTGTCCGATCTTCTTTTGGATTTGTAAAAATTTCTTCTGGCTTTCCTCTTTCTACAATAACACCTTGATCCATGAAGATGACTTCATCGGCCGCATCCCGGGCAAATCGCATTTCATGGGTAACGACGATCATTGTCATTCCTTCTTGGGCGAGGTCTTTCATTACTTTTAAAACCTCTCCAACAAGCTCAGGATCTAGTGCAGATGTTGGTTCATCAAACAGCATGACCTCTGGTTCCATTGCCAAAGCTCTTGCGATTCCAACACGTTGCTGCTGGCCCCCTGATAAGTGGGAAGGATAGAAATCAATCTTATCACCTAGACCTACTTTTTCTAAAAGTGCCCGCGCTTTTTTTTCAGCAGGTCCTTTATCTTCTTTTTTTACAATAACTGGCCCTTCCATTACGTTTTCAAGAGCCGTTTTATGCGGGAATAAATTATAACTTTGAAAAACCATTCCTGTTAACCGCCGAAAAGATGCAATATCTTTCTTTGAAACTGACCCTGAAAAATCAAGATTCTGCCCTTCAATGGACAAGATTCCTTTAGTTGGAGTCTCCAATACATTCAAGCAACGAAGCATCGTCGTTTTTCCTGAACCAGATGGTCCAATAACAACAACTACTTTTCCCTTTTCTATCTCTAGATCAATTCCCTTTAAAACTTCCAATTGCCCGAATTGCTTGTGTAAATTTTTAATTGAAATCATTGGATTACTTCCTTTTCCCCAATTTTAAGACACATAGCGATCCAATTTCTTTTCTAACATCTGTTGAATAATAGAAAGGAAAAAGCAAATCACCCAATAAAGAAGTGCCGCTTCGGTATAAACTAGTAAAAATTCATAGTTGGTCGCAGCAATTTCCTGAGCACGCCGAAACATCTCCGTTACAAGAACAAGTGATGCAAGGGATGTGTCTTTTACGAGACTAATAAAGGTATTTGATAAAGGTGGAATCGAAACCTTTGCTGCCTGTGGTAGAATAATTCTTTTTAAAATTTGGGAATATGACATGCCAATCGAATAACCAGCTTCCCATTGACCCTTTGGAGTCGAAAGAATAGCCGCCCTAATAATTTCTGATGCATAAGCTCCGACATTCAAAGAAAAACCAATAATAGCAGATGTATAAGGATCAATTGTCACTCCGATATTTGGCAAACCGTAAAAAATGATAAAAAGTTGGACCAACAATGGTGTCCCACGGATCGCTGAAACATAAATTCGTGCAATACCTTGAAAAAATTTCACGTGTGAAATCCTACCAAGCGCCGTAAAAATTGCCAATGTTAACCCAAGAATAAATGAAATAATTGTCAATGGAATCGAATAAAAAATAGCTCCCTTCAGTAGAGGCTGAAGGGAACTTTGGGCGATGTCCATTAACCTGGCTGTACGCTCCGGGTCAGTAAAAATACTACTTAAGAACATCTTCACCAAACCATTTCTCTGAGATTTTTTTGTATGTGCCATCATTAATTATATCAGTTAGAGCTTTATTTACGCCATCAACAAGAGTGTTACTATCTTTTCTAAACATTAAGCCGCTCTGTGATGCGTCTTTTGAAGTGTCTACAACCTTTATTGGTGCATCAGGTTTTTGTTTTTTGAAATCAAGGAATGTTAATTTATCGTTGACAGTAACATCCACTCGTTTAGAGGTTAGGAGTTGGACTGCTTGGTCAAAGCCTTCTACTCCAACAATTTTAGCACCATTTTTCTTGGCAATATCTGCGTAGTTACTTGTCAACGATTGAGCAGAATTTAACCCTTTCATATCTGCGAAGCTCTTTACGGTAGTGTTGTCACTATGCGCAATAAGGACAGCAGAAGATGTAATATAAGGAGTAGAGAAATCGTATTTCACTTGACGATCAGGACGAATCCCAACTTCATTAGCAATCATATCAAAACGTTTTGCATCTAATCCAGCAAACATGGCATCCCATTGAGTTTCTTTAAATTCTGGAGTTACGCCAATACGTTTTGCTACTTCAGTCGCAAGCTCCACATCAAAACCAGTTAACTTACCGTTAGCATCATGGAAAGTGAATGGAGGATATGTACCTTCCGTACCAATTAAAATCTTTCCGTCTGCTTTTACTTTTTTCAATAAATCTTGTTCAGTTCCTTTTTGGGCCGTCTGTTTCTTTACTTCTTTTTTATTGTCTGTAGCATTATTATTTGTACCACAAGCGGTTAGAACAAACATAAAGCTTAATAATAATGCAAAAATAGTCGTTAATTTTTTATTCAATTTCAATACCCCCGAATTCTTAGTGTTTTTGTCGGTTTTGTATATCTTATAACACCTATTCTATTCTGTCAAAGGAAATTACATAGTATTTTTTATCATCCCCGAGTATAGCCTTTTTACACGTGCTAAGGGAAAACAACTCTGTTTAATTTATAGCAATGTGTAGTATATGACCGTGTGTTTATTAAAGGCCCCCAAATTTCCTAAAAGCTTTGGATTTGTTGCCCTAGTTAGGTAGGTGATTAACACTATATGTTGTTTAGATTTATGGGGTTCGATCAATTGAAAAAAAGCCTATCAGAAATCATCCTGATAGGCCCTCAATTTATGCTGCAGATTTCTCTTTTTGGTTTATTTCCAATCTTCTTCTTTTTGCAACCGGCCCGTAAAATAGAATTCCACTTAGAATTAATCCCATTCCATAAGCGAATGTTTTAATATCAGACGTTCCAGAAATAATAACCCATACGGAATAAATAGTTGCAAGTAATGCGATGATCCCATCGGTAATACGCGATCTTTCACCTTTGTATGTTTCCCCAGTTATCACTAATTTGAGTTGATAAATAGACGAAATAAAATAGGGGACAAGGTAAGATAATGTTGCAATAACAATAACAAAATCAAATGCTTGTGAAATTGATTTTGAAACAGTTGAAAAGATAAATAACTGTGCTATACCGTTTGTTACAATTAAAGAAAACAAGGGTAAGCCTTTTTTATTTTCTTTTAAGAAGGCTGGCAAGAATACATTCTGCTTAGCTGCTTGATAAGGAACCTCAGCACTTAACATTATCCAGCCTATAGTTGAACCGAATAAGCTAATTAATCCAACTGCAGCTAGTACTTTTCCGCCAATTGGTCCTAAAATAGTTTGAATCGCATCGATTAATGGTTTGTCAGAATGGATCAATGTATTTTGACTTAACATCCCCATTACGAGGGTACTAATTCCAATATAAATCACGATGGAAATAAGTAAGCCAATAATGGTTGCTCTTTTCACATCCGCCTGTTTCTTGGCACGAGTTGCAAACACAACCGCCGATTCTACCCCAACAAATGCCCATAAGGTGTTAATAGCTGCATGGTTTACTTGCTTCATAACCCCCATTGCATGTCCAGCATCATCAACCCGTGTTGCTAAAAATGGAAGCATATTTGTTTTTTGGAAAGCAAATAGACCTACAATTATGAATAAGAAAAATCCAATTACTTTTGCAGCAGTTGCTATAAAATTTAACCTTCCGGCGTTTTCCATTCCACGTAAAATGATAAGATGTGTTCCCCATAGAAGTAGTGTACAAACGATAAATGTTAATCCATTCCCAACTTTTAAGGTGAACCCACCAATTGAAAACCATTTGGCCCCGCTTGTTAAGATCGGGAAGAAAGTTGATAAATACCCAGCAAAAGTGGTAATGATTGCAACATTTCCTGCCATGTTACCGATCCAATATCCCCAGGAAGACATAAAGCCAGTTAATGTGGAGGCTTGAGAGCCCTGCTTAAACAATTCTTTTGCATAAATTTGAGGGCCTCCTGTTAACATTGGCTTTCTTAATGCCAAATTACCAAAGACTAGTGCTAATAACAATGCTCCGAGTCCTGTCAACACCCAAGCTAATAATACGCCAGCGGGGCTTGCTGCTTCTGATAAAGAACGTGGAAGCATAAAAATTCCTGAACCAACCATATTTCCAACAACCAAAGCCGTTAAAATCCAGATACCTAATTTATTTGATTTACTCATTGAAGAGTTCTCCCTTCATGTCCTTATAACCAATATGGATTGTATAATAAAAATTCCTTTATTAGAATAAGTCCCTGTATACCCTGTGTCAATGGGAAATTTTAATATGATAAAGTAGTAGAGAAATAAACTGTCAGGGTAGTAAACGCGATGATCTCGAGGGAGGCGATGATTAGGCGTAGTTGCCTTCTGCTTAACAAAAAAAAGGATGGTCACTTTTCCACCATCGCATTTCTAAAACCATCAATTTGCTTATATTTTTCTTCTTCATTATTTAAGAGGGTATGGCCATATTTAGGCATCATCTGATAATATTCTTTTTTCGTCGTTGAAACAGCAAACAGGTATATTTGACCTTCTTTCAATAGGTGTTCCTTTTCATACCTAAGCAAATAAAGTTTTCCATTCTTTTTATAGTATCCACCTAGTTGATTAATTAGGATGTCATCACCTAGCAATGCACCTTTAATATTTTGCGTAATGCGAACAGAAAACTGGGTATTGGGCTGACCGGTATACTCCTTACTCCCACTTTTTTTGACCACTTCTCCGATAAAAATATAATCAACAGCCTTACTCAGTTTTCGCTTATCATGATAGTCATCTTTGTATGTAAAGTGTTTATTTACGATTATTGCTGAACTTTTTAGGTCCAAAAAGGTTGTATAATACTTTGTTAAAAAAAGCCCTAGTCCTAAACATATAATAATCAAAAAATAGATATTTCGCTTCAGGGGTATCCACCTCTTCCTTTGGAGTTTCCTTTTCTTCCAATTATATCTGGCTGTATTTCTGTTTTTCGTTGTAGGTTGTGACGCTTTATGGAACTTTTTAAGCTAATCAGAATTTATGGATATAAATTCTGATTAGCTTAAAAAAAAACGAGGAGAGAACATAAACTGTCTCTCCTCATCATCGTTATTTCCACCAACTATCAAACATGGTGGTTGGAAGCCTACGCTTGTGTTCAGTTAGGAGATACCGCTTTTCTATTTTAGCAGCAATTTCCTCTGAAACATCTTTCCCTTCAAGATAATCATCAAGTTCATCATAAGTTATTCCTAGTTCAGTCTCATCGGCCTGCCCTGGTTTATGATCTAAAAGATCTGCGGTAGGTACTTTTAAATATAAGCGTTCATCTGCACCAAGCTCTTTCAGCAATGCTTTTCCCTGGCGCTTCGTTAAGCCTGACAACGGAAGGATATCAGCACCTCCATCTCCGTATTTAGTATAAAAACCAGTAACTGCTTCAGCTGCATGATCTGTACCAATCACAAGAAGGCCTTCCATGCCGCCAACTGCATATTGGGCAATCATCCTCATCCTCGCCTTAACATTTCCTTTTTGATAATCACTTAAAGGCTTTTCTTGAAAAATACGGTTGTATTCCGTTTGAACATCATCAACTGCTTCTTTAATATTAAAGGATGTTGACCGATCCGCTTGAATAAAATGTAGTGACTTTTGTGCATCATCTTCATCCTGCTGAACCCCATATGGAAGACGCACCGCGATAAATAATGCATCATTTCCTTCACTGCGAAGCTCTTCAACAGCGAGTTGGGCTAGGCGCCCTGCTAGCGTGGAGTCTTGGCCACCGCTTATTCCTAAAACATATCCTCTGGCTTTTGTTTTAACTAAATAATTTTTTAAAAAGTCGATTCGTTTTCGAATCTCTTCTTTTGGTTGAATCGTAGGACTGATATTCAAATCCTTCATAATCTGTTTTTGTAAACTCATTTTTCAACCTCCTGATCTTCATTTATATATGTAATTTACCATAAGTCGTTTGAATAATCATAAATAACCCTTTACTTATACTTTTTCATTAGGGTCATGAAACTATACGAAGCAACATTATTATCTATATAATATAAAAAGGAGGTTGTATGGAATGGAATGCTCTATTAATATTGGGAATTTTAAGGTGATTTCGATTACAAATAATGCAAATATTAATTTTCAGTCCACCTTCCAGAACAGCCATACAGCTAATTCCACCATAATTGGCGGTTGTTTTAATTTCGGTGATTATTGCACTAATTCTTGTACACAGGATAATCAATCGAGTGGTATCGGAGTTCCAAAGAGCGAAAACAGTCAATTGTAGCTTCTTATTATTTTTTGTTTATAGATCTATTTTCTTGTAAAAAATAGTCCAGTAAACACAGTAGGGTTTTTAATTATGGAGGGATCATGATAAATATGGATGCAAAAACATGCAATGAGTCTAGGGTAGTAAGAACAAGTAGGGTTTTCCCAAATGATGTAAATAACCACAATACATTATTTGGTGGAAAACTGATGAGTGATGTTGACATGATCGCCTCAATTACAGCACAGAGACATTCTAGGAGAGATTGCGTTACAGCATCAACCGATTCTGTTGACTTTCTAAGTCCGATCACACCCGAAAATTCCGTCTGCTTTGAATCGTTCGTGACATGGACAGGCACTTCTTCCATGGAGGTTTTTGTAAAAATAATTGCAGAAAATCTTAAAACAGGCGCTAGAAAAATTGCTGCCACCGCCTTTCTAACTTTTGTGGCTTTAGATGATCAAGGAAAACCAGCAAGAATACCTAAAGTCATCCCTGAAACGGAAGAAGAAATAAAGCTTCATGAAACTGGACAAGAACGTGCAGAAATGCGAAAAGTACATCGAAAGAACAGTAAAGAATTAGCAACCCATTTTACAACCACCAAACCATGGGAAAAATAAAAAGAGCAAGCCCCGCAACTAGTTGCGAAACGTGCAGTGAACTAGTTTAGACAGGACGAACTAACCGTGGAGCTGGGTTACTTGCGCTAGACAATTCTCATTGTTCACCTACTGTATAAATTCCGACAGATAATAAAACCTCAAAATCCCCATTTCATTTAGACTGGGATTTTGAGGTTTATTAATTTATGGATTTCACGTAATGTTTTATGGATATTAATAGTTTTATCACGAACATTCAGTAGTATCGCAATCGAAGTTTTATCTTTATAAAGAGCATGAATCGACTCAAAACCGCCAAGAACTCCCCTGCTTAAAAAAACATTCCCATTATTATAAAATCCAAGCCCATATTTTGATTTAGATCTTGGTGTTACCATTTCCTTTAAGCTTTTATTCGAAACCAGATTACCGTTAAGTAATGATTGATCAAACAATGATAAATCATAAGCAGTTGAATAAATATCCCCGCAACCAAACAATAAAGGAATAGTAAAGTTGCCGACTCTAAGCAACTGTTGACCTTGTTTCATATACCCAACTGAATTATACGGAACAGTGTAACTACGGGTAATAAATCCAGACGCCCCCATGTTCGCCTTATCAAATATATTGAATTGAATATAATCATGTAGAGGCATACCTGCAACCTTTTCAACAATATAACCAAGGACCATATAATTGGCATCTCTATACTCCCATTTTGTCCCTGGCCGGAAGGTGACATGTCTTTTTTTAATTTCTCTTATTAAATCTTGTGGCCGCGAGTCCCTTGTATGCCAAATTGGATTTTGAATGCCTGAGGTATGGGATAATAGATGGATTAGTTTAATTCTTTTCCCATTTGGAAAATGCGGAATATATTTTGAAACAGGGTCTTCTATATTTAATTTTCCTTTTTCCTGAAGTTGCATAATACTTGTGGCAACAAATGCTTTGGTAATAGAACCGATTGGATAGGTAGTAGAAGACTGATTCCTCTTCCTATTTTTAAAAGATGAATAGCCAACACCCTCATTAAAAATGATTCTATTATCGTTTATTACAGCCACACTTCCGTTTATATGATGTGAAAGTAAATATTCGGTGACTTTTGTTTGAATAAGCTTTTCTTTACTAACAGGATGAACCGTCTTTTTTTCAAGGTGAGTATAAACAACATTTTTAGGATGGAGAGAATGTCTATTACCAATGGTTCCAGCATTTTGACAGCCAACTAGTCCTGTAAGAAAAATAGTAATTAACAAAAATTTATATTTCACTTTTTCCACCATCTTTTGGTTGTAATATGATAATCGGGCTATTTATTCTTTTTTCGCATTACTTCTTCCACGTGACTATTTCATCTTCTTCATCAAATTCAATAATCACATCAACAACACCTTTTTCCGCCATGATTTTTTCTTCCAAACGGTCTTTAATGTCATCAGCCGCGGCAACTGTTAGCTTTGGATCAACTTCTATTTCTATTTCTACATGGAGGTCTTCTCCTTCTTTGATGACTGTAATCCCTTGAATATCCTTTACATCGGGGTCCTCCATTACCAAATTTCCTATTTTCTGCTCCATTTCTTCATCTGCTTGACCGATTACCCCTGCAGCGTTATCCAAAAACACTTTACCGACCACAAAGAACATCATTGCTCCAATTAAGACTGAGGCAATGCCCTCCGCCTGATGAAATACTGTGAAATGGGCGAGAATGACAGAAATAATAGCCAACAAACCTCCAATAGTAGCAACCAGATCCTCCATAAAGACTAGCTTCGTTGCCGGTTTCGCTCTCCCTAAATTTGCAAGGCTTTGAACGAATAGATCGATTCCCCTCGTATGAATCTCACAATCATGTAAGATTTCCTTCATTGCTCTAAAAAGGACGAAGGATTCGAGGATTGTTGCAGCAACAAGCACGACAATATTTAAGATAAATCCCTTCGATTCAGTTGGATCGATAATATGGTGATAACCCTCTTTAATCGTTTCAAATGCCATGATTCCAACAATTAAAACTGCGCCTAAAAGAACAAGGTTGACCAGTCGGCCAAAACCATTCGGAAAACGTTCGGTAGGGGCCTTTTTACTTAAAGCCGATCCCATAAAAACAAAAAACTGGTTCGCTGTATCTCCTAGACTATGCATCGTTTCAGCAAACATCGCCACATTCCCGGTATATGTATAGGCAACACCCTTTATAATGGCAATAACCGCATTGACAATTGCCGCAAGCAAAGCGGATTTATTCCCTTTTTTTAACAATACCATTAATTCTCTCATAGGATCTCCTTTCATCCTTACTACTTATACTATTTTCTAAAAAGGTCAGAATCATGAAATTTAAATGAATAAATTAAGACAAAAAAAATTAAGGCGTTTAGCATAGTTCCCGACCGTGAAAACAAAAAATTCAGCATTATTCATTAACAATGCCATTGTAAAGAAAACTCGCTGATTAGCGAAAAGAAGTCTGCCAATTAAGCAGACTTCTTTTCGTTAGTTTATCGTTTATACTCATAATAATCCTGTGAATGGTAGGCCCTGAAGCCACAAGATTCATAGAGCCTCAATGCGTGGGCATTTTTTGCTTCAACCTCTAAAAAAATCGGATATCCTTCCTGATTTTCTTTTATAATCACATTGGCTAAAACATTTCTCCCAATTCCTTTTCCCTGATATTCAGGAAAAATGGCGAATCCATAAATCCATGCTTCCCCATTGGAATGCGAAACGCGGATTTTCCCAACCGTCTTGTTATCTTTTTCAATCATAAAATACTCTTGTTCATCCGCTCGTCTGCCTTGCGAACGATACTTTCTTGCATCATCTTCATTAAGTCCAAAGCACTGCACATCTAATTGAACTTCATCCTCAAAATCTTTCTCTGTTGATGGCCTTAGTGTAACTGTACCATCTCCTACCAATTTCGTTTCTTCCCATTGCATTTGATATTCACTAATAGAATAATTACAGGAAACATTTTGTAGAAATCCTTTTGCAGTGTGCGAATTGGAAGGGGCATTTAAAAGTACTTCCGTAAATTTTTGCGTCTCGATTAATGTATTAACCTTTGAAAAGAGCTTCGAAAAAATCCCTTTCCTGCGGTAACTTGGCTTTACCATTCCACAAAGTTCAGCCTTATTGCCAAACCGGTAGACGCCTAGGAACCCAACAAGCCTTCCATCTTCGTAATGGTAGAGATGCCCCATTTCCTCATCGCTCGGATTCCTTAGCATACTCCAATTCAATTTCAATTGAATTAGATCCTCAGCTTCACATTCCTTTTGTAGCTCTTCTATCTCGTTTAACTGTTGATTTGTTAGCATTTATACCTCCTAATGAAATGGCTTATCATCTAATGAATTCGACCTTTTCATTGGGATTCCTTTTTTTATACACCATCTACAAGTTCTACCGTAGGATGAGGTACATCTGATTATTTCGCCCACTTTTTTCTTCGTCTGATGCCAAATCATATTTTTTCAACAAATGGAACACTTGATTTAAGATATCCTGTGTATGTTCTTTTTCAAAAAACGATTTAAATAAAGATGTCAACTCATCTGGTAAAAAGGTAGCTTGTGATTCAAATTTATTTTTGACATCATCATGTGAATGATTCACTTTGCATTCGCTCATCAAAAAACCCCCTTTGTTTATCCCATTTAGGATAACAGAACTTCTTCAATTTGAAAATAAATCCCCCATCCTTAACAAGAATAGGGGATTTGACCTTATTTGATTTTATTTTGATCTGTTACTTCTAGTACATCTAACAAAAATACGAAAATGGGAATACCTACAATAAGTCCCCAAATTCCAAAAAAGTGCTCTGAAAAGATTAATACGACAAAAGTATAAAAAACAGGTAAATTGGTTTTGGAGGACATTAAATTCGGATTCAATATATAGGCTTCGATCCCGTGAATTACGGCAATCGCAATCGCAATATAAAGGACCTTTATTAAACCACCAATGCTATAAGCGATAATAGCAAGAGGAATAAATGAAAGAATAACGCCCGCAACTGGAATGAGCCCTAACAAAAAAATCATGATGGACAGCCCGACTAGCTGTGGGAACCCCAAAATCCACAGTGAAACGGTTGTTAAAGTACAGTTTACGACAGCAATGATTAGTTGTGCTTCAATGACCTTTCCAAACGTTGTTGCAAATTTTTGTGCGAAAAATTCAATCTCATTGTAAATAGATGCAATTTTGCTCTGTTTAAATTTACGTGTAAATAGGATTAATCCTGGTTTTTCAAGCAAGAAGAACAGACTTAGCAGTAAGGACAAAAGGACCTGTAAGCTTACCTTACTAATATCCGTAAAATACCTGATTAAAAATGTAAAGCCTTGTTCCAAATAATTGGATATTTGAACTTTTTCAAAGCGGTTGAAAAGATAATTTAAAACGATATTATCATGCTTTGCTGCATAAAAGGCAGTTAATTGTTTGATTAATTCTCTAATTTCACTTGCGATTAATGGCAGATATTTTACGAGCGCAATTGAAAGCAGACCGACAATTAATGCATATAAAATCACAACAATCAGCTTACGGTTTAGCGGAATTCTCTCCGATACAAATTTCGTTAACCGATTCATTAAAAATGTAAAAATAAATGTAAGCAAGATAAAGTTAATCATATCTTTTAATAAATACAGAACTATTGAAATCAACACAAATATTAATATTCGTTTGAACCCACTACTTTGCCAAAATTTAGTCATCATGCGTATCAATCAAACTCCATTACGATCATATTTTAAAACATTTTAATGTTTTCTATTATAGCAAATTTGGCTACTCGTTGCCCCCCTCCTCTATTGAGATTCGAAACAAGGGCGTTAAATCCTCACGAATATAATTCACATAAAAAAAGTCATTGCTCTTGTGATCATAGACATACTCTTTTTTCCATTTTTCAATATTCGTGATAATTTCTTTTATAGCAAAAACAAACAGATGAACTTCTTCATTTGTCATAGTCGGATGGAGTGAAAATCGAACCCAGCCTGGTTTATCTGTTAGGTCGCCCTGGTCAATTTTATCCGTGATTTGTTTGGAATGTTTTGGATCGAGGTGAAATAAATAATGCCCATAGGTTCCGGCACAAGAACAGCCACCCCGAACCTGAAATCCATACCGATCATTTAAGAGGCGGACAATTAAATTGTAATGAATATTTTCCACAAAAAAGGAAACAATCCCAAGGCGGTCCTTTATATGTCCATCCAATAAGTGAAGTTGAGGGATTTGCTCTAAATGGCTGAGTAGCAAGGAGACTAGCTCTTTCTCTCTTTTCATAATCAAATCGACGCCCATTTGCTTTTTTAAATTCAAGCATAGAGCAATTCTTATTGCTTGTAGGATTCCAGGTGTACCTCCGTCTTCCCGCATTTCAATTGTGGAATAGTATTGATGCATTCCCCATGGATTCGTCCATGTAACCGTTCCACCCCCTGGATGATCAGGGACTTTATTGGAATACAATTTCGAGTCAAATACAAGAACACCACTCGATCCTGGTCCCCCTAAAAACTTATGAGGAGAAAAAAAGATGGCATCCAACTTTTCTAGTGGATCTTCCGGATGCATATCAATGTTTACATATGGTGCAGACGCGGCAAAATCGATGAAACAGATGCCACCATGCAAATGCATTACCTTTGCTAATTGATGATAAGCAGTTTGTATCCCTGTTACATTTGAACACGCAGTAAATGATCCAATCTTAAGTGTTCTTTCTTTATAGTGAGTAAGAAGTTGGTCAAGCTGTTTCATATCTACTTTTCCAAATGGATCTGGCTCTAATATTACTACATCTGCTATCGATTCAAGCCATGATAGTTGATTAGAATGATGTTCCATATGTGTGATAAACACAACAGGTTTATCCTTTTCAGAAAATTGAATCAAACTCCTATATTTCTCATTCACTCTAATACCTAGGATTCGCTGAAGCTTATTTATCACGGAGGTCATTCCGAACCCATCTAGGATGACAACATCATCATCACTTGCATTTACATGTTCCTTTATAATCTTTTTTGCTTCTTTGTACATTGACGTCATTTTTAAACTAGTCGTGTTGGATTCTGTATGTGTGTTTGCCATAAATGGGCCAAAAACTTCAGTGATCTTTTGTTCAATTGGGCGATATAATCGACCGCTTGCCGTCCAATCTGCGTAAAGAATTCGTTTTTTTCCATAAGGGGAATCAAAATATTGATTATTTCCAATAATATTGGATCGAAACGTTTGAAAATACGCCTCAAGACTTTCGGGATATTTATAGATTTTGCTGCCAATTCTTGCAGTTATCATCCGATCGCCTCCAAAAAAATCTTCTATTTAACCAATATATGCAACTCCCTTTCTACATCTTCTGAATTTTAGGGAAAGACATACTAAATGACGTTCCCTTACCCACTTCACTTTTACAAACAATAGATCCTTTATGATTCTTGATAATACGATAGGATACCATCAAACCTAAGCCCGTTCCTTTTTCCTTTGTTGTATAAAACGGCTCTCCAATTTTCCCAAGGATTTCTTCTGGAATCCCAATGCCGTTATCAGAGATTTTGACCAAATTCAGAGAATCGGTTTGTTCACACTCTATTATCAATTTTCCGTATGATTGCTCACGCATCGCATCAAGCGCATTCTTCATGAGATTAATAAATACTTGCTTTAATTGATGTCTTTCTCCATAGATCCATACTTTACTGCTTTGGTATTTTTTGATCATTCTTACTCCATAACTAAAGGCTTCAGCTTCAAGTAAAAACACCACCTCATTCAAAAGCTTAATGAGGTCATGTTTTTCAAATTGCATCACCTGGGGTTTTGCTAGAATCATTAGTTCTCCAGCAATTTGATTAAGGCTTTCTAGTTCTGAATCAATGATATCGAAATATTCATCCCTTATTTCTTCTTTGTTTTGCCTCATATATTTCATAAAGCCTCTAATTGAGGTAAGCGGATTTCGGATCTCATGACCAACTCCAGCTGCTAATTCGCCAATTAGCGATAACTTTTCTGCCTTCATCAAAGATTCCTCGGCTTTTTTTCTTTCAAGAATATCAATCGCATAAATAATGAAGGATGTTATTTCTCCATTTTCTAGAATAGGAGTAAGGATGGCTAACCAACAAAATTCATCCTTAATGGCTTTACCAGCCCATTCATAGAATATTTTTTCCTTTGTACTCCAACAAAGCTGGTATTGTTCAATAATTGTTTCGGTCATTTCAGGAGGAAATAGATCTTGAGGCCGTCTATTAATTACCTCTTGAGGTGTCAATCCAAACTGCCCAAGCAACGGGCCCTCACAATTCGTATAAAAAAAATCTACGCCCCGTTTTTCGACTTCAATAATAACTCCTTGTTGGGGTTGGACAATTGCTGTAAGCTCGCTTTTCGCCTCCGTTACTAAATCCTCATATCTTTTTCTCTCACTAATATCTCTTGATACCCCAAGAATGTATCGGCAAACGCCCTGTTCCTCCAAAAAGATAGGAATAATAGTAGTTTCAAATGTTTTGTATTGTCGGTAAATTTTCACATTTTCTTCATATGATAATGCCTTTTTTTTCATGATTGCCTTTTTATAATTGTTCATAACTAAAGCTGCTTCACGACTTTCAAATACCTCATCAATATGTTTGTTTTTCAAGTCCTTCAACGGAATACCAGTGCCTTTAAGATAAGCTGGATTTACTTCTAAATAACGAAATACTCCATCTTCCCCAACCTCCACCAAAAAGACCATATCTTCTAAAAAATTAAAAATCATAACTAAATGATCTATGTTGAAAGTTTTACCCATCTTATTCAGTAATTTATCCATTATTGCCCCAACTCTCATTAATTTCACATTTATACCATAACTATATTTTAAATGAAGCTATTTTCCAATAGGATAAATAAAAAAGCAAAGGGTTTATAATTCTCCCTTTGCCTTATTAGGATATTCTGTTTTGATTAAATAAAAATTTTCACACTATTATTTCGCCCAAATTTATAGATTGCGATCAAGAAAAAGGCAAAGGCAAAGGCAAAGAGAATCAATATATTCAAATAAATGCCCTCTAAATGTTGCCCTTGCTGCAATTTACTTATTGTGTCCAGGACCCAACGCTGTGGAAGGAAATCAGCCACTTTCTGAATAGACTTGGGCATAATCTCGACTGGCCAAAAACAGCCAGCAAGTAAACAAGAAGGAGTGACCACTAAATTTTGTATGGCACCAGCTGATGTTGAACTATTTGCAAAAGATACCAGCATAAGTGTTAACCCAACAGCTACAAGGGCAAACAGCGTAAGAATGGCAGTCATTTGCCAAAAAGAAATACCTGTGTCAATGTGAAAAACAATTTTAATAAAAAGGTTCATCCAAATGATTTGTAGGATCAACACGATCATGTTAACAACCACGTTAGAAAGTACATATTTCCTGGCATTTATAGGGGTTGATAATAACCGGAAATACGTTCTATTTTCCTTTTCTTTAAGAATAATTTCGGAAAAATTACCTGCTGAAAAAAGCATTATCATAATTAAAAAACCAACTGACTGATACGTCATATTCTTGCTTTTGGAAGTATCTTTTACTGTATTCGCTGTCAGCTTGAATGTAGCCTGTTGGTAGTTATTATACATTTTCTCAAAGGTTACTTGATCACCTTTTGCAACCTTGCTAATCGCCATAACATTATCAATATATTGATATAAATATGATTTTACAAATCCGGTGATTTCCGCTCCTTTAATCGAGACAATCCGGATTTTACCTGGATTTCCATTTTCAACGCTATTTGAAAATCCCGATTCTACTATAATTGCACAATCAAGTTTTCCATTCGTTAGTTTGTTGGCTACTTCCGACTCCTGCATTTTACTAGCTTTTACATTTTCTAACTTAGCTATAAACTTTACCGTATCTGCTGCAATATAACCATTATCTTGGTTTACGATCCCTACATGTAATATGGACTGCGTTACATTTCCATAAGTCAACAGAGAGATAAATACACCTATTAGGGGCGTACAAAGGTACAACAGTATATTTTTTTTATTTTTAAAGGTCACTTTTAATGTATTTTTGATTAACCAACTAACATCCTTCATCTTTATAGCCCCTCCCTTCTTTGTAGTGATACGATCGAAATAGCCAGAAAGACGGCAGAAATTCCAATATTTAATGACAGAGCTGGAATAGCTGCTGCTAAATCATTACCGTAAATAATCTTTGTAATAGCTGTATTTACCCAGGTCAATGGCGAAAGGCTTGAAATTCCACTTGTATCGCTCAATTTATAATAGGCACCACCTATCATAGACGCTAGCTGTACCACAATCATGATAATCATTTTTGCTGCAGCACCTGTTTTTGTGATGTAGCTTATTCCAAGTCCAAAGCTCACAGCAAGAATCACTTCTGATAATAAGATAAGTAAAACAATTCCCAGATGCTCTCCCCAATTGGCTTTAAAAACAAACTTACTAAAGACAACTACAATTAAGACACAAAGGGAATTGAGTACAAGACTCCCAAGTATTTTTCCAACAAGAATTTCTCCCCGTGTAACAGGTGAAGCAAGTAACCTGTCTGCGGTTTTTAATACTCTCTCACCACGCATTAAGTAACTGGCACCCATTGCCGCATAAAGCGCGATCATCGTTGTCATTGCAATAGCATAATAATCCATTGCACCAGGTTGTTTGGCTGAATGGATAGATGTTTCTTTAATATAATTTTTATGGCTTCCACTTGAAAGGGCAGAAGTTACCTGCTCAGGGGCAACTTTTGCCACCTCAACAGCCAGGTTATATTTATCCGTAAATGTCGTGAGCATTCCTTGGACAATGCTTGCTTCAATGCTTTTTTGCCCACTTTGATACAGTTGAATTCCATTGTTATTTAGTTCAATGAAGGCATCATAATTGCCATCCTTCACTTCTTTTTTCCCATCTGTATTCTCGTTTGCTTTTTTGAAATAGATATCAGATTTAACTACTTGGGCTTTGAAGGCTTGAAACGCTTGTGAAATATTTCTATTTGAATGATCTTTATACATAACATGAATTTTCCCAACTGAGATATTGCTATCAAATGCATTTGAAAGGGCACTACCGAGTATGAGCATCAGTACAATCGGAAATGCAAGCATAAAGATGAGCGTTCGAATATCCCGAAAGTCTCGTTTTATTTCCTTTAACGCTATATTTAGTATATTCAAAGGATACCCCTCCTTTCTAATCTCTTAGGTTCCTACCTGTTAATGTTAAGAAAACTGTTTCTAAATTGGGTTCTTTTTCTTCCATTGAGCTAATCTCGATATCACTATTAATAAGATACTGGATAATTTTATTTAAATTATTAACCCCTGTCTCCGAATTAATTTTCATAAGATTTTCCTCGAATTGAACAGCTTTTACCCCATTAATATCCTTAATCTTATTTACATCAATATTTTCTGTTGATTTTATTTCAATCCATATATCCTTTGTATCTGTGATAATTGCTTTTAGTTGTCCTTTTGTTCCTTCAGCGATAATTTTCCCATGATCGATGATCGCAATTCTTGAGCAAATCTCTTCTACTTCCTCCATATAGTGGCTTGTATAGATTATCGTACATCCCATCTCATTTAATTTACGAACAGATGTCAAAATATAATTTCTTGATTGTGGATCAATTCCTACAGTTGGTTCATCCATAATAATCAGCTTAGGACGATGTGCAATAGCACAGGCTATATTTAATCTTCGTTTCATCCCACCTGAAAAATTCTTCGGATGACTTTTATGTTTATCACTTAACCCTACGAATTCTAGCGCTTCTATAACCCGTTCATGGAGAATCGAGCCCCGCAACCCATATAAACCAGCAAAAAATTTCACATTTTCATAGGCTGTCAAATCTTCATAGATCGCCAAATCCTGAGGAACAACGCCAATATTCATTTTGGCAAACCTACTATTTTTTATAGTGTTTTTGCCTAGTATGTTAATTTCACCATCATTGCTTCTTAGAAGTCCAGCAATCATATTAATAGTCGTACTTTTCCCTGCACCATTTGCACCTAAAAAACCAAATATTTCTCCTTCTGTGATCGATAACGATATATTGTCTACTGCAATAAAATCGGCAAATTTCTTCGTTAGGTTTTTCAATTCTAGCACTTTCATGCTTATCACCTCATGGCTTTAATATAGTATTATTATAGACAAAAAGGATGAACCTACGTCAGTGTAGTAGTTCATCCTTTTGCATGAGAATATTCACCTTTTGGATATGAGGTCTTTCATTAAGGCTCTTTTCAATTTTGTCTGGCTAAGAAAAAAGTCTTTATTTATTGAACGGTAGCAACATGGTTACCGAAAATCCACTTGTACCATCAATAATAATCGTTCCGTTAATGGACGCTGTCCGCTCTTCCATTCCAATAATTCCAAGACCTTTCTTAATTTTCAAGGTACCTTTTCCGTTATCTTTCACAACAACCTTAACAACCGCATTAAGTACCTGTATTTCGATTGAAACACTGGTTGCATTTGAATATTTCAGCACATTTGTCAATGCTTCCGTTACATTTTCATGGATGATCTTCCACTGAATAGGTGTAATGAAATCCATATTCCCTTTAAAGACAAATGGGGTATTGACCATATGTTTAGCGGAAAAGTCATCAATTAGTAGCTTCAAGCGGTTGATACCCATTTGTTCTGAGGGTGGTTTCATATTTTTCAAGGTAATTCTGATATTTTCTATTCCCACTTTGGAGATATTAATTGCATTTTGCAATAACTCGATTGACTTTTCTTTATCTGTTTCAATAAGGCGCTTTGATGCTTCCATTTGAATCAGTGCACCTGTCATCGAATGGCCAATTTTATCATGAATAACCTGTGACAGCCGGTTCCGCTCTTCTAATTTATAGGTGTATTCCGACTGTCGAATAAATTCATTATTTTCATTTAAGCTTTTCGTTAGCTTTTGCATATCTTTTCTCATCTTATCCATATTGGTCTCAAGCACCAAAATCCGACTTGTATATTGATCTGAAATGATAAAAATCATGAAATTAAATACTGCCACTAGGCCATATAATAAAACTATGTTCTCGTTTATAAATAGAATAGGACTTATAAGAAGTACTAACACCAGCCACTTTCTTTGAATATAATAAGAAACTAACTCACATAAATTCATCGGTAAAAATAGAACAAATAACGGATGAACATAGTCGGAACATACCAATGTGAAAAGAATTGATAGCACAAGCACTATTTTTTTTGCTGCGGATTTTTTTACGATATAGATAGCGATATTGATACAAAGATATAGTAGAAACGAAAATACAATCCAAGATATAGTTAATTTATCAGTTTGAATAAACCGAAGCGCAAGGTAAATCAACAATATGAGTTTGCTGATGATTATCCAAAATTCCATCTCATTCCCCTATCTTGATATCTTTCCCGTTAAATAGTAAATCGCGATTTGCGTTCGATGTTCAAGTCCCGTTTTCCCTAGAATAGATGAAATATAATTAGCAATTGTTCCTTCCGAAATAAAAAGTGTTTTTGAAATTTCTTTGTTTGATTGTCCTTTCGCAATGAGAGCCATAATATCAAGCTCTCTTTCCGTGAAAAGAGTTTTATCTATTTTCAGTTCTATTACTTTATTATCTTGTAAATTTGATTTAATTTTTTCAAGGACTATGTCCTGCATAACCGTATTTCCATTGTAAACGCTTTTAATCGCATCCCTAATTTGTTCGGGATCATTATTTTTTAACAAATATCCCTTTGCCCCATTCTTAATCGCATCAATAATAAATTCATCGTCATCAAAAGTTGTTAAGATTAAAGGCTTGGTCTTTGTTTGTTCTGCAATGAGTTTAGTTGCCTCGACACCATTCATATTTGGCATTCGAACATCTAAAAGTGCAACGTCCACATCATGATTTTTGCAATAATTAAACGCCTCTTTCCCATCATTCACTGTGTCTAAAACATCAAATTCATCATATGTATTTAAGATTATTTTCATCCCTTCACGAATAAAGGAATTATCATCCGCGATAATCACTTTTATTTTCATCCCATTCACATCCCTTTTTTTCTACTACTCATTTTCCACTTTACCGGCTTTTTGCTTATTTATCAAAACTTAATTGTTTAGTAATAATTTGTTCATAACTATCATTTACAATGAATTTAGGTTAACAAACCTAACAACTCAACCCCCTTTTTTATAAACTTTTTTTAGGAATCGGCCAATGCCGATTCTTTTTTTTCAGTTATCTCCTATCAAAAAACACACCGTTTTAAGTTTCAAACGGTGTGTTTTTTGATTAGCTGCTTTTCATTTCATATCGTGATTCAAGATAATCTTGGAAAAAGGAAATGACTGAACAAATTCCCCAATAAATAAGCGCAACTAAAATATACATAGTCATATAATCAAATTCTCTACCACCAACAATTTTTGCATTTTGAAATAACTCTGGTACCGTAATCATCGCTGCTAAGGATGATCCCTTAATCAAATCAAGCAAAACATTTGATAATGGTGGCATCGCCACTTTAACTGCTTGGGGTAGAATGATTCTCCTCAGTGTTTGAAAGTAGGATAACCCGATTGATGTAGCTGCTTCCCATTGCCCTTTATCAATAGAAGCGATGGCTGAACGGTTTATTTCAGCCATGTATCCTGCACTACTGAGGCTGAATCCAAGAATAGCTGCTGTAAGCGCTGAAAATTGAATTCCAATGATCGGGAAGCCGAAGTAAAGGAGAAACAATAGAACAAGTATTGGTACTCCGCGCATGAAAGAAATGTAGCCCCTTGCAGGTATCTTAATAAATTGATTTTTTGACATCCTTCCTAATGCTATAAAAAAGCCTAGTATTAATCCAAAAAACATACTAACTAATGAGATTAATAATGTATAGCCTATGCCCTGCATAACATACGGAAAGGATTCAATGGCCAACTTTGCATTAAATAAATACTCCCATTGAATGGATCCCATTTGTCCCTCTTCCTATCTGTTTGGTTTATTTAAAAGAGATCTTGTTTAAATCTCCATCATATTAGTCATTTCAAACATAGCATTGGTATTGTGGTAAATGCAATTGAAGTATTTCAAAAGAACATTAAACGGAATTTTCAATGAATTTTCATATTTCAGGTTCTTGAATATACTTATTTTCAAAGACTTATCCTCATTGAGGCTTAAGTCTTAGATGGAAATCATTCTCAGGGTGATAGTGGCAAACAATGATTTTATCTAAAATGAAGATACAATTAAATAATTGAGGAAAGCAGGTATTCATTTGAAAAAAATTCTTGTGTTATTTTTATTAATTTGCCTATTGTATATTGGGTTTCAGAACTTAGATAAAATTTCCTGGTTGGGCAATCAAAATAGTCCGATACATGTTAGCAAGCATACCAATTTGATTAAGTTCGATATATCTGGCATCGGGACGACTATTATCCCAGAGAATCGAAATGATCTGGAAGCCGAACTTAAAGGTAAAGGGAAGGTTATTGTAAAAGAAAATGGTGACAGTATATCTGTGCAATACAAACACAAATGGTTTGATTGGTTCTCCTTTTTCGATAATTCTAAGTTAACAATTTATATTCCTGAAGATTACCATCAAGATATGAACATAAAAGTTGGTTCAGGAAATGTAAATTATGATGGAATGTCTTCAGAATTAGATAATCTTAAAGTGGATATGGTTTCAGGAAATATTCATTTAAATAATTTGAAGGTTAACCAGTTTGAACATACCAGCTCTTCTGGAAATACGGTTGCCAATTCACTTTCAACAAGAACAGGATCTATTCATCTAAGTTCCGGGAATATTATCTTGAATCACTATCGCGGAAAGCTAAAAGCCAATTTATCTTCCGGAAATTTCAAGGTTCAAATGGACAAATTAACAAATGATGTTGATATCCATGTTAGTTCAGGGAATATGTTACTTGACTTACCAGGAGATGCTGATTTTACTATCAACGGGGATAGTAGCAGTGGGATAATTTCAAATAATTTTCCTCTGAAAAATCAAAGTGAAACCAGAAAACACTTGGAAGGTATCCATGGTTCAGGAAAACACAAAATTGATCTAGGTGTTTCAAGCGGGAGAATTAGGATTTATTAATTTTTTCTTTAAAGAAGTATGCATAACCCCGTCAAATAAATTTGGCGGGGTTTGCTTTTATTTATTTTCTAGATCATCAATTAGTTGTTGATGATTTAGTTGCAACTGGTTTGGTAAACTTTTTCTTGATAATAGCGAGTTATAATACCGAGTTGGCACTCCCCCAGAAAAGTCATCTTGCACCTTTTCTTCAAAATGAACATTCGAATATCCCAATCGCTGCACCAATTCTTTTGTAAACTCTGAATGGTTCATAATATCTGATGTAGCCAAATGAAAGATACCTGGAAGCCAATGATTCAATATGTATTCTATTTGTTTAGCTAACATAACATCCGAATTCCTAGTAGAATACAAATTTGTATAAATATCGATCGGAATTCTTTCCTCTATCTTTTGTCGTAACTCATTTATTCTTGGTGAATGCTTGCCAAGGATCGTTGGAATTCGGACAACAGCTAGTGAGTCATGAAGATATTCAGCCATTACCCTCTCACATTCAATCTTATATTGCCCATAATCACTAAACGCCTTTGGCTCATCCTCTTCATAATGAGGACTATCAATAGCTCCATCAAACACATTTGCTGTCGAGCAAAAAACCATTCTTCCATCCTTTAGTTGCAAATACTCTGCTGTCCTTTGATGGAATAGTAGCTGTTTCTCAAAATCACCACGCAAAGCCATTATCACAAAGTCAGGTTTGACTTTTTCCAAAAAACGGCCCAAATCATCAAGTTGTTCAATCCCTAGCTGTGAAACTTTATTGGCATTTAATAGAAGGGGCTTATTCTGATTGTACGTGCCATACACATCATAATTTTTATCTACTAATAACCGGCCTAATGCCTGCCCAATCGTACCACTAATTCCAAAGATAATTACTTTTTTCAATGCCTCTCCCCACTTTCTTTTTTAAGGCTCTTTTCTTAAACTTTGTTGCTATTTGAAGGTAATATGGTGTGTTATATCAGTTTATCGATGAATCAGTAGGCAATTTTTAAGAAAAGAGCACGATATCATAGTAATTACGGGTTTTAGACTAGGTACGTAAAACAACAATCTGTACGAAAACAGCCTTTTTTAAAAATAAACTTAATAAACTTGTAATTTTCCCGCTATAGATATCTATACCAATTTTAGGGATATTTTTTAAAAATCAAATCAATTTTAACAATAAAGTAAGAAAATACGCAGTTTTTTCATATACTAGATAAAGAACACTTACTTTTCCTTCTCCGAATTGGTATAGACAACTATAACTCGAAAATGGTAAAATGCAGTATAGACAGAAAGGAAGTATGTGTGATGAATTCGAAAGTTACCCCTATTTTACTTAAGAATATTCAAATATATACTGAAGAACACATCATCGAAAATGGATATCTAAAATTTAAAAATGAAAAAGTGATTGAGCTCGGAGCAATGGACGATTTAATAAAAACAGAGGGATTCAAGGTTATTGATATCCCCTTACATTATAAAGCAATTCCTGGTTTTATTGATGTTCATATTCATGGTGTCAGTGGAGCCGATGCAATGGATGCCACAACAGAAGCCCTAGAAACCATGACTTCAAGCCTTCCTGGCGAAGGAACAACCAGCCTTTTAGCTACAACAATGACACAGAGTGAAAAGCAAATTGAGGATGCATTAGTAAATGCGGGGGATTTTATCCAGAAATATCAATCACCCGGAAAAGCAGAAATACTCGGAATTCATCTTGAAGGCCCATTTGTAAATCCCGTCAAAGCAGGCGCTCAGCCACTTCAGCATATGGTGAATCCTACCATTGAATTATTTAAAAGATGGGAAACCCTATCAAATAAAAATATTAAACTTGTCACATTAGCACCTGAGCAACCCGGTGGACTAGAAATGATCCGCTATTTAAAGGCTAGTGGGATTATTGCCTCTATTGGTCATTCAGATGCAACATATGAAGAAGTTTTAACAGCAATAGATGCTGGTGCCAACCACGTTACACATCTTTTTAATCAGATGACGGGACTTCATCATCGTGAACCAGGTGTTGTAGGTGCAGCCTTATTACATGATGAATTAATGGCTGAAGTAATTGTTGATGGAGTTCATGTTCGTCCAGAGATAATAAAGCTTGCTTATAAACAAAAGCGAAAAGAAGGATTAATTCTGATAACAGACTCAATGCGTGCGAAATGCTTAAAAAATGGCCATTATGATCTCGGTGGTCAAGAAGTAACCGTAGGAGATGGGAAAGCCGTTCTTCACGACGGAACACTTGCCGGAAGTATTTTGAGACTTGGGCAAGCAGTCAAAAACATTTCGGCTTTTACAGGTTGTTCACTTGGAGATGCTATCGAAATGGCTTCTGTTAACCCTGCAAAACAATTAAACATTTATGATCGCAAAGGCAGCATTAACATCGGAAAAGATGCTGACATTGTTATTCTAGACGAAAATCACGAAGTGTTTATGACATTTTGCCGTGGGGAACTTGCATTTACTAAAGGGGGAAAATAAGATGAAGATTATCGAAGCAAAAGATTATAATAAAATGAGTGCATTGGCAGCAGATTATATTATTGAAAAAATTAAAGCAAACCCAAACCTTAACCTTGGACTCGCTACTGGCGGGACTCCAGTTGGAATTTATTCAAATTTAATTAATGATCATCAAAAAAATGGGCTATCCTACCGGAACATAACTACTTTTAATTTAGATGAGTATGTTGGGCTTTCAGGGGAAAACCCAAATAGCTACCGCTATTACATGGACGATCAACTTTTTAATCATATTGATATTCAAAAATCGAAAACAAATATTCCACGTGGTGATGTGGCTGATATTCAAAAAGAGTGCCTTGATTATGAAAAACTAATTGCAAACCAGGGTGGCATTGATCTTCAAATTCTTGGAATTGGCAGCAATGGTCATATTGGATTTAATGAACCGGGTACTTCATTTGACTCCAATACCCATGTCGTTCAATTAGCTCCATCTACTCTTGAAGCAAACGCAAGATTTTTTAATAGCCCAGAGGAAGTCCCTACAGAAGCCGTTACAATGGGAATTGCAACGATTATGAAAAGCAAACAAATCCTGTTACTAATTTCGGGGGAAAGCAAAAAAGAAGCTCTATTCAGGCTCATAAATGGTGAAGTTAATGAAAGCTTCCCAGCATCTGTGTTGAAAAATCATCCATGTGTTACAATTATTGCAGATGAAGCTGCATTAGCAGATATTAAGGTTCACAGTTGAGGTTTTTCCTCCTGTGTCCTTTTTTTAAAAGGCTATTTTCGCATAGATTGTTGTTTTTCGTACCTAATCTAAAAACCCGAAATAACAATAGTATCGTGCTCTTTTCTTAAAAACTTCCTAAGGTTTTCATCGGTAAACTGGAATCCCATTCTAATTTAGTTTCAACTAGCAACAAAGTTTAAGAAAAGAGCCTTTTAAAAAGATCATAAAAACTTAGACTATCTGTGTAAGTTTGTAGAGAAAGGATGCAATTGAGAGGAAATGATTAAGAAAAATTCCCCCATTCCAATTTATTATCAACTCGAAGAACTTATTAAAGAGCTAATTGAAAAAGGTGAGCTAAAGCCCGGAGATTCCATTCCTGCCGAAAGAGAATACGCTGAAAAATATCAAATTAGTCGGATGACTGTTAGGCAGGCATTCACTCAACTTGTTAATGATGGGTATCTACACCGAATCCAAGGAAAAGGTACCTTTGTTGCTGACCGCAAAATTGAACAACCTCTTCAAGGCTTAACTAGTTTTACCGAAGATATGAAGGCGAGAGGGTTAAAACCTGGGAATCAATTAATACACTTTGAAATTATTCCGGCAACTAGTCAAATCGCAACCCAATTAGCCATTCAAGAATATGGTCCAGTTTATGAAATAAAGCGTATTCGGTTAGCCGATGATGTTCCAATGGCTTTGGAAACCAATTATATTTCAGCTAATTTAATTAAAGGACTAACAGAACAAATAGTAAATCAATCTCTATATGCACATATTGAAGGACAACTTGGCCTCCTAATTGATCATGCTTCCCAAGTGATTGAATCTTCAATTGCCAATCAAATCGAAGCTCAGTATTTGAAAATCAAAAAAGGAACCCCTGTCATGCTGATCCAAAGAAATACATATTTACAAGATGGAACTCCTGTCGAATTTGTAAAATCAGCCTACCGCGCAGATCGATACAAATTTATGATTCAGATGAAAAGATAAATGTGGAGGCTACCATGTTAGAACAATACTTTCAAAATCTTAAGCAATTGTTGGCAACTATTGAACAAGAGGAAGAAGAGAATATAAAAATGGCAGCACAAAAAGTGGCCCATTGTATTCAAGAAAATGGGATCATTCACGTATTTGGCTGTGGACATTCTCACATGCTCGGCGAGGAATTATTTTACCGGGCTGGCGGACTAGTGCCAATCAACCCTATCCTTATTGAAGATTTAATGCTTCATAAAGGGGCTGTTCGTTCTTCACAATTAGAGAAGAAAAATGACTTTGCCATGCCTTTTATGAGTAAGGTCACTATTAAACCAGAAGATATTGTGTTGGTTGCATCCACATCAGGCAGAAATCCAGTTCCAATTGATGTAGCCAGAATAGCCAAGGACCAGGGTGCGTTTGTCATCGCAATCACTTCACCAAGCTACGCTAAAAGCCAATCTTCTAGGCATAAGAGTGGGAAGTACTTGTACAATACAGTTGACCTCTCCATCAATAATCATATAGAAGTCGGGGATGCCCTTATGAAACATGAATCTCTCAACATTCCCTTTGGCTCTGGTTCCACTGTGATCGGGATGGCAATTGCAAATGGAATCATGGTAGAAGCAATCAAAGTGATGATAGAAAATGATTTCAATCCGCCTATATTTAAAAGTGGCAATGTTGATGATGCTGAAGAACATAATAGGGAATTAATCAATAAGTACAAAGAAAGGATTCCGATGCTGGAATCCTAAAGTTTAATGGGATGCTCCCAATAGTGGATCGGTAACACTGAGGTCATCCCAAGCATCGGTTGTTTCGCTGATATACTTGGTTTTTCGCCGATATATTTGGTTTTCGCTGATATATTTGGGTTTTCGCCGATATATTTGGTTTTCGCTGATATACTTGGTTTTTCGCTGATATATTTGGTTTTTCGCCGATATATTTGGTTTTCGCTGATATACTTGGTTTTTCGCCGATATATTTGGTTTTTGCTGATATATTTGGTTTTTGCTGATATATTTGGTTTTTCGCTGATATATTTGGTTTTTCGCCGATATATTTGATTTTTCGCTGATAAATCTCTCTACATGGGAGATTTTTTTAAAAAGACTGGTAGGTACCGTTGCGCTTTATTATACTAAATGAAATCCATGTCAATATGGACCCTGTCTCCTTTTCTTCCTTATACTCTTTAGCCATTTTTGTTGCCTCAGATTACAAACAACATATCCTGCTAAAGATACACAAATCAATCCCGTCGAGCCTTCCCATACTAGTTTGGATTTTATAAAGACTCCCAAAAATACTCCTAGCAATCCTAAAACTCCGAGCATAAAAACCTGCTTCTTCTGATTTTCATAAATTGAAAATGCGAATTCCCTTTGTTGCTGTGTTTCTTTTAATTCGAGGTATTGTTTCGGCGTTTTAACTAAATCAGAGATTGAATGAAAAATTTGAAAGACGGGTTGAGAATGAATCCATTTTAAGATCAATTTCCATTTGTTTGTATTACTTTGATTAAGCCAATCCTTAAAAGCTGGTTCCATAATTTTCAAACTTTCTTTGGTTGGGCAAACCGTACGCAATATCCCCTCAATCGTAACGAATGAACGGCCTAAAAAAATAAATCTGGTTGGTACTTGGATTGGCAGAGATTTTACGATATCATTCATCTCTTTTTTTACTGCGAAAATATCCATTTCTTTCAAATCTGCGATATTAAAGGATAAAGCTTCTTTCAACAGACTTTCAATATCTTTGGAATTTGCATTTGGAAGTAAGAAGCCTAATTCGACTAAAATTTCTGCTGCCTGTGAATAATTTTTCAGCAAGATTGTTTCTAACAAACCTTGAAAGTTTGTCGCATCTTTTTTAGAAATTTCGCCAACCATACCAAAATCAAGAAGAACCAAAGTTCCATCCAATTTCACGAGTACATTTCCAGCATGTGGGTCCGCATGAAATATTCCTGCTTCCAACCATTGCGGGATAAAAACACGAAATAGGGCTTGAGCTAATTCCCCGCGGTCGATATGATGTTGATCGAGAAAGTCAGTATCCGTAATTCTTACTGCATCAACCCACTCCATCACTAACACATGCGAAGTACAAAGTTCCTCATACATTTTTGGAATCTTAAGTCCTTCAGTAGATTGAAAACGCTGACGAAAATGATTAGCCGTTTCCATTTCTTTTTTAAAATCTAGCTCTCTTTCGATAACCTGTTTTAGCTCTTTATAGAGCAGTTTAAAATTGATAAACCCTTTTGGAACTGGTGCAAAGTGGTGCACAAACCAGATAACAATTGACAATGACCGAAAATCAGTGCCCACAATAGATTGAATCGTGGGGCGTTGAACCTTAACAGCAACTTTCGTTCCATCCTGTAATATGCCACGATACACTTCTCCAATCGATGCGGAAGCAACTACTTTTGGTTCAATCGATACGAGCTTGTCCTCTATTCGGCCATCCCACTCTCTTTCCAGGACTTTTTTTATATCTTCCCAAGGAGATGGGGGGACTTGATCAACGAGATCCTCAATTTGCTTGATAAAACCATTCGGAAGCACATCCGCACGGATACTTAAAAATTGTCCAACCTTAATTAACAGCCCTTCTAATTCAAAAAGGGTCTGGCGAAACTGTATTCCGATTCTTCCCCATAATTCTTCCTTTTCGATATCAGACCTCTTACGGAATCGATACCAATATACTTGAATAAAAACGGAAAGTGCAAACGATAATACCTTCCACATTCGATATAATTTTCGGTTGGACTTCATAAGGAATCCTCCTTGGTTGTTTATATTTTAGCTAATCAGAATCTATATTCATAAATTCTGCTAGCGCACAAGGACAACTACGCCTCTGTCATCCTCCTTAGAGGGGCTGGCCAATCAGCGATTTTTCTTTAAAAGGATTATAGCAGATGTTGGGATTTATTTTATCAGAACTCTAGAAAATAGACAGGCTCATAAGAATAGTTTAGCAGATAGATTTCTTGAAGAGGGAGTTTTGAAACATATATAGTGGATTTTACTTAAACACAAAGGCTCTTTTCTTAAACTTTGTTGCTATTTGGAACTAAATTAGAATGGTATTCCTGTTTACCGATAAAAACTGTAGGAAGTTTTTTAAGAAAAGAGCACGATACCGTTGTTATTTCGGGTTTTTAGACTAGGTACGAAAAACAACAATCTATGCGAAAACAGCCAACACAAAAGATACATTTGATAACTCAGAGGAATTCCCTTCAAATTTCAGAGAAAAATGGTCAACCAAACTAATTGGCTGACCTTATTTTACTGTTAGGGGTGGGACTGATTCCAATATGGCAGGAGAATTTATACTTCCTTTTTCAAGGATTTAATATTTCCAAGTTGAATGAGCTGACGATCGCGAGTATTAATCTTTTGAAAAGCGGTTGAATCCTCGTATGTATAAATGCCCTCACCTGATTTTGTTCCCAGTTTTCCCTGTTTGACCAACTCCCGAATAATTGCTGGAGCCCCCTTACTTTCGTCTAAATCAGCTGCCACATTATCAAATACACTTTGCCATGTATCAAGCCCACCAAAGTCAGCAATCTCAATTGGACCAGTAAAAGCCCACCGAGATCCTGGTCCAGCAGTTATAGCTGTATCGATATCTCTTGCACTAGCCACACCTTCGTTTAATAAATAAAAAGCTTCACGCATTAACGCTGTTTGTAAACGATTTGCGATAAATCCGGAAATTTCTTTTTTTAGAAGAATGGGTGATTTACCAATGTTCCGAATTAGATCTAGTGTATCTTCAACTATTTCGGGTTTTGTTTGATCATGTTTCACAATTTCAACTAGTGAAACTAAATGAGCTGGATTGAAGAAATGCGTTATGATCATTCTTTCTGCGAACGAGGTTTTCTCCATCAACCGGGAAATCGGAAACGTCGACGTATTAGAAGCAACAATCGTGTGCGGTTTCATCATTTGTTCCAATTTTTGATAAAGGTCCCATTTTAGCTCGATTACTTCTGGAACAGCCTCAAGTATGAAATCCGCCTCTCGGATTGATTCCTCCAAATGAACAGTATACGAGATTTTGGATAAAGCTAGATGTTTTTCATCCTCATCTACTTCTGCTTCCTCAACAAGTAGAGATAGGTTATCTGAAATTCTATTTTTGGCTTTTAATAAAGACTCGTTATTTACATCATGTAACATGACAGAATAACCATTTACTGCAAAAATTTGGGCAATGCTGCTTCCCATCACACCGGAACCAATGACTGTAATATTTTCGATCATTTTAATTCCCCTCTCATACTCTTTAAATTTGCAGTCGTATCCATTAAATTTCATTTCCACCCAAGAATCTACTCTCGTTAACTACCCCGCGTTTCTCTATTTAATATCATATAATTTGCATTTCTCGTAAAAACTCGTTTTCCCTATTCCTAATAGTTTAGCCGCTTCTAGCTTATCGCCTTTGGTAGCATTCAAAGCATTTTGAATCGCTTGCTTTTCAACTAGGGCAAGAGTTTCCTTTAATGGTTGAACCGGAATGGGAGTAGATTCTGCAATTTGGTTACTTGTATTTGGTTGGGTTAATTCGTTGCTCTTAGTCATTTGATCACGTAAATATAAGGGCAAGTCTGCCATTTGGATCGTTTGACCATCTAGTACATTTATAGACCGTTCAAGTACATTCTCAAGTTCTCGAATGTTTCCTGGCCACGAATGCTGTATAAGCTTTTCTATCACTTCAAAGGATAGTTCTATTCCTTTTCGAAAGAACTTTTTTTCTAGTTTTTTCAATATTCTTACAGAAATAAGCGGAATATCCTCTTTTCGTTTTCTCAAAGGGGGAATTTCTATTTTAATGACATTTAAACGATAGTATAAGTCCTGACGAAAATTTCCTTCCTCCACCATTTTTTCTAAATCACGATGTGTTGCTGCAATGATCCGGACATCAACAGGAATAGACTTTTGTCCACCTACTAGCTGTACCTCTTTTTCCTGCAAGACTCTCAAAAGTTTACTTTGCATAGAGAGCGGCATGTCCCCTATTTCATCAAGGAAAAGAGTCCCGTTATTAGCGATTTCAAACTGCCCCTTCTTTCCTCCCTTTTTTGCTCCTGTAAATGCTCCATCCTCGTATCCAAATAGTTCTGATTCTAATAAATGCTCCGGTATAGATGAGCAGTTTATCGCAACAAATGGTAGGGATGAACGCATGCTGTTGTTATGGATTGCATGAGCAAAAATTTCCTTTCCAGTACCAGACTCACCCATTAATAATACAGATGATTGACTTCCAGAGATTCTTTCTGCAAGCTTTTTTACAGCAAGGAATGTAGCACTATCCCCAATTAAGTCATTGAAAGAATACTTACTTTTCAAATCCTTTTCAACTTTTGTTTTATAATATTTCAGCTCTTCAACAAGATGCTGAATTTTACTTTTATACATCTGCCATTCCTCAGGGCTGCGGAACGTCACTGTTCCCAAGGCTCCTACTAGTTCTCCATTCTCATAAAGAGGGTAACGGTTTGCGATCATGTCACTTCCATTTATAGGGTGTATAGTTGCTACCTCTTTTTGTCCCGTTTTGGAGACGATGTGCATGCGTGTGTTTTCAATAACGTCTTGAACGGGCCGGTGAATTGCCTTCTCAACAGTCGTTCCCAAAAACTCACAATAAGCTTCATTAATATAAAGAATAATACCCTCACAGTCGACTATTACAATTCGCTCAGATAATAGATTAATAATTTGTTCATGCCAATTATAGGGAATCTTATCAAATCCTAGGTACATTTTCTCCCCACCTTGCCATATAAGTTAAGTTAATTATAACAAAAAATAGAAATATACATGATGTAATCGGTATCATTTCTATTAAATGGTAGAATCCCATCCGAATAAACCGAATAGGATTCTCAAATTTCAATTATTGAGCTGTGTAGCCGCCATCTAGAATAACTGCTTGTCCTGTAATTCCTCTCCCCTTATTACTGGCCAAAAAGACTGCATAGTCAGCTATTTCAGTTACTGATAAAAGTCTTTTTTGTGGAACAAGTGGTAAGAGAACCTCTTCAATAACACTTTCTAAGCTAACATTCCTTGTTGTAGCTAAATCTTTAAGCTGGTTTCTTACAAGTGGCGTATCGACATACCCTGGGCATAACGCATTTACTGTGATTCCATTTGTTGCACCTTCCAATGCTGCAACCTTTGTCAAACCTATGACACCGTGCTTTGCACTGTTGTAGGCAGCTTTTCCAGCAAAACCAATGACACCGTTAATGGAAGCCATATTGATAATTCTTCCGAATCCCTGTTTCTTCATGATTGGGAACACATTTTTAATCCCAATAAACGGTGCAGTTAACATGATTTTCACAAGTAATTCGAATTTTTCAGTCGGAAATTCCTCAATTGGAGAAACATACTGCATCCCTGCATTATTTACTAAAATATCAAGGCTTCCGAACGTTTTATAAGCTAATTCAATACTATTCTTAAAGTCTTCCTCATTGGTAACATCACAAGGTGCAGAAAGTGCTACAAATCCTTGCTCATTTAATTCCGCTGCCACTTGCTCACTTTTTTCTACATTCAAGTCTGAGATAACAACTCTTGCGCCTTCTTGTGCAAAAGCTTTTGCAATTTCCAAGCCAATTCCACTTGCTGATCCAGTAATAAATGCTGTTTTTCCATCTAAAGTCTTGTTCATACTTGACCATCTCCGTATTACTAAAATTTAATTTTCTTTGATGTGTAGTTCAAATTGCCACTCCAAGTGGCGGAATAGTCTTATACAATACCAAATAAAGTATAAATACCAATAACAACAAAAACAGCTAATGTTTTAATCATTGTGACTGCAAATATGTCTTTATATGATTGCTTATGTGTTAATCCAGTGACTGCAAGCAAGGTAATAACTGCTCCGTTATGTGGAAGAGTATCCATTCCTCCAGATGCCATGGCAACAACACGGTGCATAACTTCTGGCGGGATATGAGCAGCCGCGATCGCTTGATTATATTTTTCAGACATTGCACCTAATGCAATCCCCATTCCACCGGAAGCAGATCCTGTCATCCCTGCAAGTGAACTAGTAGTAACAGCACCGTTAACAAGCGGATTCGAAAAAGTACTAGAAATTCCATCACTGATTTTTGAAAATCCCGGTAGAGAAGAAATAATACCACCAAATCCATATTCGGATCCTGTATTCATGGTTGCAAGTAGTGCTCCAGCTATACTTAGATTTAATCCTTCTTTAAAGTTTAAAGACACTCGTTTCCAATCGAAAGCAATTGAAGTGATGATTCCGACTACTAATGCTAATTCAATAGCCCAAACAGCTGCACTAGCAGCTACATCTACTGAATACGTTTTCAAGCCAATTGCTGTAAAATCAAAGCCATTTGGATACCATTTAGGTATATACGTAATGAAAACTTTATTTGCTACACCGACGAGAATAAGCGGTATAAAAGCAAGAATCCTTCTTGCAACCGATTGCTGTGATGTTAAATCAGGGACACCTACTTCATTATCCGCGAGTTTGAATTCTTCCAAAGCAGCAGCGTTTTCTGATCCGAATCCATAATAGCCTTCACCAGCTTTTTCTGCACTTCTTCTTCGCATTTCTAGGTATAATAATCCAACAACTAAGACAAAAATAGCACCGATGATTCCAAGTGTTGGTGCAGCATAAATATCTGTTTTAAAGAAAGCAATAGGAATAACGTTTTGAATTTGTGGTGTTCCTGGTAATGCATCCATCGTAAACGTGAATGCACCAAGGGCGATGGTACCTGGGATAAGCCTTTTAGGGATATCAGCTTGTCTAAACATTTGAGCTGCAAATGGATAAATAGCGAACACGGCTACGAATAAACTTACACCGCTATATGTTAAGATTGCACCCAAAACAACAATTGTTAACATTGCACGTTTCGCACCAAGTACTTTAACAATTGTCTTGGCAATGGATTCTGCGATCCCTGACATTTCAACAACTTTTCCAAAAATAGCACCTAATAAGAAGACTGGAAAATAAGATTTAATAAATCCAACCATCTTCTCCATAAACACCCCGGAAAAGAATGGTAAAGCATGACTTGGGGCAATAAGTATAACAGCCAAGAGTGCACATATTGGGGCAAATAAGATTACGGAAAATCCTCGGTAGGCAACAAACATTAACAGCCCAAGCGACAGTAAAATAACAAATAGTTCCATGAAAATCCCCCTTGATATTTTTTACAAACTCCGAAAATCAACCACAGGTAAGCGTTTACAAAAAGGTTACCTTTCCTCCCTTTAATAAAATTGTTTACTCTCTTATTACTTGCAACTTTCATGCCAAAATGACAGTCTATTCAAAAAAATTAAAACTCTTTATAATACAAGTAATATACTACCTTTTAAATAGATTCATATAGTAGATTCGAAATAAACTTATTGGTTTAGTATAAACTTTCCGTTTTTCAGGAATTTTTTATTCCGAAAAAACGGAATTTTCCATTTTTTCGGAATAAAACTCACGATCAACTATTTATCATAAGGTTTAGGAGAACAAATTATTTTTCAAGTTCTACAACCGTTGCAATACCTTGACCGCCGCCTATACAGAGGGTAGCCAATCCATAACGGGAATCCGTACGTTTCATTTCATGCAACAAAGTGACAAGTATACGTGCACCACTGGCACCAATTGGATGTCCTAATGCAACAGCTCCACCATTTACATTAAGTTTCTCATTTGGAATGTTCAGTTCACGTCCAACAGCAAGAGACTGTGCGGCAAACGCCTCGTTTGCTTCTATTAGATTAATCTCTTCAATTGAAAGACCTGCTTTTTTCAGTGCCTTTCTTGAAGCTGGAATAGGTCCAATTCCCATAATTTTCGGATCTACTCCCGCAGTTCCATTGCCACGGATTACCGCCATCGGTTTGATACCCAACTCGATTGCTCTTTCCTTACTCATTAAGACTAATGCTGCTGCACCATCATTGATACCAGAAGCATTTCCTGCTGTAACAGATCCCTCTTTTTTAAATGCTGGCTTTAATTTTGCTAATTTATCAGCTGTTACGCCTGCCCGTGGGAATTCATCGGTGGCAAAAAGAATAGGATCACCTTTGCGTTGCGGAATCGCCACTGGTACAATCTCTTCCTCAAACTTCCCATCCTGTATTGCCCTTTCAGCCTTTTGTTGGCTCCAAGCCGAGAATTCATCTTGATCTGATCGACTTATGTCATATTGCTCTGCAATGTTTTCAGCCGTTACACCCATGTGGTATGAATTAATTGCACATTGCAAACCATCTTGAATTAAGCTGTCAATCATTTTTCCGTCTCCCATGCGGTAACCTGTCCGACCTTGCATCAACAAGTAAGGGGCAAGGCTCATATTTTCCATACCGCCTGCAACAATAATTTCAGCTTCTCCAGTCTGAATTGCCTGTGTTGCGAGATGAATTGCTTTTAAGCCCGAACCGCAAAGCTTATTGATAGCCATGGAAGAAACTTCATTTGGTAAGCCCGCTTGGATCGCAGCCTGGCGAGCAGGTCCTTGACCAAGACCAGCCTGAAGTACATTTCCCATTATTACTTCATCCACTTGTTCCCCTTTTATTCCCGCACGATTTAAAGCTTCCTTGATTACAATCGCACCTAACTCAGTTGCTGGGGTGTTGCTTAAAGCCCCCATAAAACTACCAATTGCTGTCCGTACAGCGCTTACAATAACGACATCACGCATAAATTTTTTCCCCCTGTGCTTATAAGTTTGAATATTGGTGTATATTGTTACGCAATCGCTGGATTTACCTTAAAAGAAGCCTCTGTTTTTTCCTTAACGGTATCAAGATCGACTCCCTCTTGGAGCTCCTCAAGGATTAATCCTTCTTCTGTAACACGAAAAACCGCTAGTTCAGTGACGATTATGTCTACAACGCCTTTTCCTGTTATAGGCAAACGGCATTTTTCAAGTAATTTGGAGGATCCATTTTTCGCTGTATGTTCCATAGCAACAATGACTTTCTTTGCACCTGTTACTAAGTCCATTGCACCGCCCATGCCTGGAACCATTTTTCCAGGGACCATCCAGTTGGCAAGATTGCCTTTTTCATCTACTTCTAATCCCCCAAGGACCGTTACATCAACATGGCCTCCGCGGATTAACTCGAATGAAAATAAACTATCAAAGAATGCACCGCCCGGAATAATCCCAGCTGGTTGTCCACCGGCGTTGACCAGATTCGGATCAATCTCCCCGTTTACTGGACCTAGACCAATGTATCCATTTTCAGATTGAAGAATTACATTGACGTCCTCAGCCAGGAAGTTTGGCACCATAGTTGGAAGGCCAATTCCCAGGTTTACTACATCACCGTCCCTCATTTCCTTCGCAACACGTGAAGCAATAATTTCTTTTGGACTTTTTCCAGTTACTATCATCATTCCTACCTCCCTTGAACAAAAATTTTATCAACTAGAATTCCTGGAGTCATAACGTCATCTGGGTCAATCTCTCCAATTTCAACAATTTTCTCTACTTGAACTACCACAGTATCAGCTGCTAAGGCCATGATAGGGTTAAAATTGCGTGCAGAGCGGTGATAAATTAAATTACCTGCTTTATCTGCTTTATATGCTTTAAGAAGGGCTACTTCTGCACGAAGTGGTTTTTCAAGCAGATATTCTCGGCCATCGACTGTAATCTTTTCTTTGCCTTCTTCAACAACTGTTCCCACACCTGTAGGAGTCAGAACTCCACCAAGTCCGGACCCGCCTGCACGTACACGTTCAGCAAGTGTCCCTTGTGGAACCAGCTCTACCTCCAACTCTCCAGCAATCATTTGCTTACCTGTTTCCGGATTGGTACCGATGTGAGAAGCAATTACTTTCTTAACTCGTCTGTTTACGATCAAAGGTCCTACGCCGGTTTCTGTGAAAGCGGTGTCATTTGCGATCAACGTAATATCCTTTACGTCTGCCTCAAGCATTGCGGACACTAGCTCCTGTGGCGTACCTACCCCCATAAACCCCCCTGCCATTATGGTCATTCCATCTTTAAAGATGGATGAAACTTCTTCCCTTGAAATAATTTTATTCACTTTGTTGCACCTCCTGAAAAAATTAGTGAGATTAATTTATTTTCATTTTTCCATTTACAACTTTATATATTGCAAGACTTGTGCCAACTTTAAAAAAAGTAGAAAATTACGTGTCTTTTTTTAAGATGATATTTTTCAGAAACCTTAAATACAATTTTAGGGGTTAGTTACCTTTGGATTAGATAGATTCTGGGGATTTAAGTAAACGAAGATTTTAATAATAAATTAATTTATTAGATCCTAAATGAATAAAACTTTATTGCAAATTCATTCCGAAAAAACGGAAAATTCCAGATATACGGAATGGTAGTTGAAAATAATTCCGGATATACGGAATTATTTATTGATTAACTTAGTGTGATGTTAGCTAAAGCATTTTCACCGTTTGACAAAATCCTAATCTGCGATTATTATCACTATCAATTGGAAATTATTTATAGGAGAGATAAAGATGAAAATTTACGTTGATGCAGATGCTTGTCCGGTAAAGGATGTTATTATCTCCGAAGGTACGAATGCGGATATTCCTGTTATCCTGGTTACTAGCTTTTCTCATTTTTCTAATGCGGAACAACCATCTGGAGTGGAAACCATTTATGTTGATTCTGGAGCAGATGCTGCGGATTATCGGATTATGAAATTAGTTGAAAAAGGAGATATAATTGTTACGCAAGATTATGGCCTTGCTTCGCTAGGTTTAGCAAAAGGGTGTACGGTTCTTCACCATAAAGGGTTTAGCTATACAAATGAAAACATTGACCAGTTATTACAAACACGTTATTTTAGTGCAATGGCTCGAAAAAGCGGAAAGCGTACCAAGGGGCCAAAACCATTTACATCAGAAGATAGGGAGAAATTTATGGGGCTTTTTAAAAAAGCGATTTTACGTTAAATGGCACCATAAAAAAAGGGATAGAATATCCATTTGATATCCTAATTCCCAATACATTAGCATTTTTATACTAGAATCAATTTACTCATTGCTATTTTTAGGCATATAGATCATTGCCTTAAACAAATCTCCATCTACTTGAATGATAAATTTACCTTTTTGGATTTCAATTAGGCTTTTTGCAATGGATAGGCCTAACCCACTGCCTTGACTGGATCTAGATTCATCGCCTCGTTTAAAGCGTTCCATTAATTCATCTGCTGAAATATTCAACTCATAAGCTGAAATGTTTTTGAAAGTGAGAAGGATTTCATTCCCTAAATCTTCGATATCTATATATATCCTTGATGCTTGGAGAGCATATTTAAATATATTGGATAATAAGTTTTCGATGGCCCTCCACATTAGCTTTCCATCAGCTGCAATATATACCTTCTCCTTAGGATAGTTCATCTTAAATTTTAAATCCAAGTCTTCAATCTTGTCGCTAACTTCTCCAAGTCCTTGTGTTAGTAAAGATACCATATCAATTCGCTCAAAATGAACCGGAATATTCCCGCTAGAAGCCTTTGCGGCATCGAATAAATTATCCGTTAGTACTTTTAGCCTTTTCGATTTTTGATCCAGAATTTCGATAAATCCCTGGACCTTTGATGGATCCTGTTCCTTTTTCAATAAATCCACATAGGTGATAATGGAGGTTAAAGGGGTTCTTATATCATGTGAAACATTGGTAATGAGCTCCGATTTTAATCTTTCACCTTTTAGTTCGCTATCAACTGCTTTTTTCAAACCATCGGTGATGCTGTTTATATTAGCCGCAAGTCTTCCAAACTCGCCATCTCCATCCACATTTACACAATGATGAATATCTCCATCCTTAATTCTCTCGACACCTTCTTGGATTGCATGAAATGACTTTATTTTTTTCAAGGCGAACCATGCAGCCACACCAATTGTTACTGGAAACATGAAAAACGTTAATGCCACTGCAATTGGATAACCAATCACAATTAATACCGTCTTTACCCCAACGCTGCCGTTCTTATATACCTCTCCTATAAATGCAACCAACTTTGAGAGGATCGAATAAATCAGGGTATGCCTGAATAGTGTTTTGTTCTTGAAATGCTTTACAAGTGACAAAACCAGCACGAGGCCCGCGACCGCTATTGGAATCGTGATTGGGATGATTATTTTATTGATGTCAATATACAATTCATTTACCAATGTACCCCAAAGGATAACAAGGCCTATACATAACAATAGATTTATATCATTATATAATTTATCTACTGGATTAAAGTGTACATCTTCTTTCTTACTTGATTTTCTCCCTGTTACAACGACTAAATATAAAAATGATAGTAGTAATCCTGCAAGAAAACTTACTAACATATAAAAGCTGTTTGTAGCCTTTACTTTGTTTTCCTTCCATTCTTTCACTTTTTGATTTAAAAAATCTTTTGTAAACGCAACATAAACAACAGTGTTTTCCTGATCCAAATTATTGATGCTTTCTGTAATTCGATATAAGTATTGATTGTCTTTAATCTCTTTTGGATAGATCTCACTTTTATATTTTTCAAACTTCATATAAGTAGGATAGGTTTTTAGCTGCTCATTCTCGAGCTTCGAACTGTTTGAATACGTATTTTTACCGTCACTGACATAATACAACGGATCTTTATGCTCTTCTAGATTTTGTACGAGTAAATGATATTCTTTTAAATCAGCCTGAATTAACCGATCCTTTGCAAGAGTTATCTTATCTGCATATTCCACTTTAAAGATCTTATAATTTTCCTCTTGGCTTAACTGTGGATTAAAGCTTCTGGAATTTCCTTGAAATTCAGCGAATAGGTTTTCTACTTCCATTCTTAATTCTTCTTCATCAATCGATCCGCCATTTTTGATATTTTCTTCATTCTTATATTCACCAATCAATCTCATCAGGTTGCTGATGATCATATCACTTTCCTTGACATAGGCATCGCTAAGAAAGTAGTTATCTTCAAAAATAATTCTATAATTAACTCCATTCAATTCTTTTATCTTCACCAATTCTCTTATGACACCTGTAAAACAAAGGATCACAATCATAAAAACAGCTATTTTTATGATGTTTGATTGGCTATAGCTTTTCAACTTTATATCCAACTCCCCACACCACCTTCAAATATTTTGGTTCTTTCGGATTTATTTCTATTTTTTCTCTGATTTTTCGAATATGTACGGTTACTGTATTTTCCGGATTAAAAGAGGGTTCATTCCATACCTTTTCATATATTTCCTCAATGGAAAATACTTTTCCTGCGTTTGTAGTAAGTAGTTTTAAAATCTTATATTGCACTGGTGTAAGATGGACCTCGTCTCCATCGACTGTTATCATTTTTGTTTCATCATTGATCATGAGTCCCCCGCTCTTGTACACGTTACTCTGGGTTTCAAGGCTCCCAAATGTTGTATACCTTCGCAGCTGTGATTTTACTCTTGCAATTAGTTCTAAGGGATTAAACGGCTTGGTTATGTAATCATCCGCCCCTAAATTCAACCCTAATATTTTATCTGTATCCTCTGATTTAGCGGACAGCATGATTAACGGAATGTTATGACCTTCTCTAATCTTTGCCGTTGCCCTTATCCCATCCATTTTAGGCATCATAATATCCATAATGATAAGGTGTATCTCATGATCTCCGATTACTTCTATCGCTTCTATTCCGTTAAAAGCTTTGAATATTTTATATCCTTCATTTTCTAAATAAATTACAATAGCATCTACGATTTCCTTATCATCATCACAAACCAATATGTTCATGAAAGTCCACTCCTCTATACGGGTTTCAACAATTAATCACCCCTTTTTTATTCTTTCTAAGGGAATGATATCAATTAAATCTTAACAAACTCATGATGCAATTCTTAAGATTTTCTTAGTATTTTTTATAAAGGTCCACATTAAGTGGAAAAGTTGCCCAAAAACCTGCACATATTAATGTTACGGTTCAGCATGCCATATCAAATGGGGTTTTAATAAATTAATGCAAATCTAATCATTACAAGATTATCAACTATCGGGCCAAAACCTGCTAGTATAGTCATAGTATTTGACTCAACATTATTTTAATCTATACTACTTGCACGTGCTTTCCCTTCTAAAACAAAAAATTCTTCATCCCTTAAACGTTGTACTACTTGTAGATGAAAAATCCTCTTAAATAAGAAAGCCTGTCTTTACTCGGGTAATTAGCGACAATAAAATAAGCGGAGATTTTCCGGTTAGATGCAGAATGGAGCTCATTTCGGTGTAAATAAGCGAAGGTTTTCCGGTTATGCAATGCAAAGGCACCTATTTTCGCGATTTTCGAGTCAATAGGCGAAATTTCTCCTTCTATTTAAGCTTTTTTTATTCTAATTTACTAATTAAGCGGAATTTTTCCGTCTATTATTTTTTCTGATACTTTTGGCAATATTATAGTTCAGCATTTTAAGTATTCTACAGTCATTAATTTTGCATAAAATGAAAGTTTTTTTACACCCCTATCTTTAAAATAATCTACGGCAATAAGAAAAACCGGGCAAAACCAGCCGCTCTGTCAACTAGTCTGTTGATTTCCGCTCCAGGTACTTGCTTTCCGGGGCGGCGTTCGCCGAGCCTGTAACACTAATCCCCCATGAGTCAAGCACCTTCCGCTCCAATCAACAGAGTGTTAAAAATTAATCATGAGCTTTAACTTAGCCTTTTGGTTTGAGAATATCCGATAGTATGTACTCTATTCCATGTACTCCTGTAATAATCCGGGTACATTTCGCCCCCACATTTTTCACATGAAAACATTGGGAGGAGTTGTTGGATCCCCATCGTCCATTAAGTCGAAATCCCTCACTACGCTTAAAGAAATCTCCTCCTTTTCATGACACGTTAAACAAACAAAGCTAACTCTCTGGTTCTTTGATTGGTTAAGGCTTATATTTTTCTTCTTTTTCTTTCCCTTTTTGCGGGTTTTCGATACCGGTGAGAAACGCTATCATCCTTTCAAGATATGCCCTCGAATATTTGCAAACTTTGTTGTTCTTTTGCAAATAATTGTAAAGATTATTGTGGTAAAATTAACCTATAATTGGAAAATATTAAACAATTAGGGGTGAATTGCTAAGTGAATAATGGAGTTTTTATTGCTATTCTAATACAACTAAGGAGGTAAGTATGAAAAAAATTATATGTCTAGCCTTTTTTTTAATATTTATAATCTTTACTACTGCTTGTAACCATCAAGCGGCAAGCAAAGAAGAGCTCAAGCCTTTTCCTATGCAGATTGAAAAACAAATATCAACAATAACAGGTAAAAACATAAAGGATGTTACTAAAAAGGATTTGTTAAGTATCACTGAACTTAGATTAGAGGAACCGGACAGTAAAGCTAGCGTAAATTTAGACACATTGGAACAATTACCGAATTTAAAGTCTATATTTATTTCTGTCCCATTTACCCACCCGGACTCTTTGTACAGTCTAAAAAAGTTAAAATGGCTCGTTATTGACAATGTAGATTCTTCTACAATAGACATTTCTAAACTTCCTTCATCACTAGAAAATCTTTCACTTGAACATACAAACTTACAAAGTATTCACGGCATAAACCACCTAAGCAACGTAAAGACCTTGTGGCTTGCCAGGAATCAATTAGATAGTTCAGATTTGGATGAAATTCATCAACTAAAAGCATTAGAACAATTAGATCTGGGGCAAAACAACATTGAGTCATTATCCTTTCTAGAGAACCTCACCACTTTGATATATCTTGATTTATCAAAAAATAGAATTACTGATATCAGTCCGATAAATAGTCTTACGCACTTGCAGATTTTAAATATCAGTTCCAATCCTATAAAAGAACTACACTTATCCGATAAAGTGCAAGTAGAGATGTTAGATTTACAGAATACAAACCTTTCGGATATTAGTACTTTAAAATCTCAGTTCAAATTAGCTAGAGTAGATATTCGTAACACTAAAGTTCATTCGATAGCCCCATTAAAAAACCTATCTAATTTAACGGTGTTACTACTAAATAAAAATAATGTAACAGATTGGGAATCCCTTAGTAAAAAAAGGGATTTGCTCATTTCTGAAAAAGACTTACTTACGAAATATTAAAGAAGGCCACTTAAATATTTAAGTGGCCTTCTTTAATATTAGCTGTATTTCACAATTTTCTTTACATCAATTCCATAAGCCGCAATGGTTTCTGCTAATGTAGTTCGGGTACTTGAACCAGGATCACTTATTTTTATCATTGAAGTTGTAATGGTAGATGTATCAGGGTCATATCCACCATCTGGATTCGGATAAGTAGTAAGAACACCGTTAAAACTGTTTTTTTAATTTGTTAAGAATGAAATTAACAACATTTTTCCGTTTATTTGTTTAAATTTAAATTCATATTCAACATTATTTTCAGCAAATCCAACTATAATGCGTCCATCTTTATTAAGAGAATGAAAACGGTAATCAAATACCTTATGATTGATCGTCTTTATGAAATCTTGTTTAAATCCATCCTTATAAACAAAGGAGTTCGTGGTTTTGTCGATGGTAATGGAAGAGTCAACAACCGACTGTAAATAAGCATAATCTTTTTCAACCATAGCATTAATTGATTTTAGTGATAGATTCATGGTTTCGACAAGTTGCTCATTTGTAACATTAGGCAGTTTTTTAACTAATTCTTTTAGTTCTGTATTTTCCTTTTCTAACTTAGCGGCGTTATTAGAGTCCGTTACTGATTTAACATTGGAATTAATACTCTCTTTCGCTGTGCAACCAGACATGATGAATAAAATGATAACAAAAATTAGATATTTTTTCATTTTTTTGCCATTCACCCCCATTTAGTGCATCGTAACAAAAAAAGAGCAAGGAATCAATTGGTTCCCTGCTCTCCCTCTTAATATTGAGGTGGTAATGTAATTACAAACTGACTTATTCCGTCAGAAATAGCCTCCGCACCAAAGCGGCAAGATTATGGTTCGAGTCACAGAAGCGCATCATTTCTGAAAAGCCAAAAATGTAGCTTAAGGTTTTCGTCACAGTGGCGCCCCGAAATATGTCAAAAGAGTAATAAAGTAAAAGAAAAGAAGAGTCTGACATTGGTAATTAGTTCTCCATTAATATTTCCATGGATTTTTTCTTTTAGAATTACTACTATCCGGTAGTACATAAGGGTAAACGTCCAATGGTATATATCCACAATTATCGGCCTGGATTATCTCTATGAAATATTTACTAAGAAATATAGATATAATCCTCAGTATGTGTCCATTTCCATTAAATTCCCTCCTCTTCTTATAAGACCAGTTTTTATTAGCCAAGTTATTCCCTTTCCTTGGTCTATCTCTTTTTAATCGGTTTCATTTAGAATTTCATCTGGTGTATAAACCTCTGTACTAATTTATTAAAAAAGATATAATAGAAGTAGAATATATGTTCGTAATAAAATATTGGAATTCTTAGTTTGAAAGAAAGTAAAAACGGGTTATTAGTAAAAAATGTTGCCATTTTAGGGGAAGTGTAATTTCTCTTTCATTAAATTTTGTGCCTTGAGCACAGCGAAAATGAAAACTTGGGAAGCCTCATATGTTGCAGGAATTATTGACGGAGAAGGGAGTATAACTTTGACAAGAATGCATAAAAAAGAATTTCGACGTCCGGGTATATCAATTGCATCAACAGATAAAGAACTACTTATTTATATACAATCTTTAATAGGTGGTCTTATAAATAATAAAAAAAATTATAACCCTGATAAACATAAGAACTCTTTTACATTAACTGTAAAAAAGAAGGAAGAAGTTTTCAATACATTAAAACAAATTACGCCATTTCTAAGAATTAAACAGAAGAGAAAACGAGCTGAATGGATTCTTTACCAATACGACCTAGTTACACCAAGGAATGGAAAATATAATTCAGAATTACTAAGAGAGAAAGTTGCTTTTGAAAATGAATTTTTTCAAAAATAAAAAAAGACTAGCATCTCTGCTAGCCTTTCCTCCACATATGTAGTGGAGACGGTGGGACGTGCTCTTCCATGCTTTCGTCATGGCACTGACTATATCTTGAACCTACTTTTACGCAGGTCCTCTGGCGTATTATGCGAATCATATATTTACCTAATATCGATCAGGCAGGATTTCGCATCTTAGTACTACCCTTATTATGGCAGCCTATAAGTCGATACACGGCTGTTGGATTACTCCACATACCGCTCGGCATTGCCTTACCGCAAATTTGCAGCTTAGGTTTCACCGATAAAGCCAGATTTTCACTTGTGTGTTACCACACAAGGCGACTAAGTTACTAATCGAACCCACGTCCAAAAATATCGCCACTTAAGCGTCTACGAGTGTAGTCGACATATTCGCATTTCGCTGAGCTATCTGCCTATCGACAGGCGTCCAGTCAGCTAGCCTGGTTGTTCTCTTCCTTCATCCTCAGGCGGTGGAATCCGGCGTAGCCCACTTAGAGTGAGTCCCTTACCCTACCACATGGGCAATGGAGGGAGGAACCGCTATGCAGTATTAAGCTGCGAAAGCGAAGTTGTTGTTAGTTTTGCCAGTTATAGGCTTTGACGTTTTAACGAGGCCGATCCCCTCGACTCGCAACCTAAGCTCGAACTACCCCTGTCGAATCCGTAGCGTCCCCATGATAAAAGGGTCAGTTGCCTATTAAGCAAACTTGACGTTCGGAAGCTCATGTAAAGTTTGAGCTAAGATCATTCGTCGCAACTTCCTGCGACTTAATTATTATAACACATATTACTCACATTTCAATTGTAAGTATTTGTAAACCGCTACATTTTCTGACGTTCACGAAATGCACGCTCAATTTCTCGACCCGCTTCTTTTTTCTTCAGATCCTCACGCTTATCATAATTCTTCTTCCCTTTTGCAAGACCGATCAAAACCTTCGCAAATCCATTTTTTAAATAAACCTTTAATGGAACTAATGCATAGCCAACTTCTTTTGTTTCCCCAAACAGCTTCGCAATTTCGCGATTATGTAGCAACAGCTTCCGCGGTCTTAATGGATCATGATTAAAGCGATTCCCCTGTTCATACGGGCTAACATGCATGCTGTATAAAAAAGCTTCACCATTCTGAATTCTAGCATACGAATCCTTTAAATTTACTTTACCTGCTCTGATCGATTTAATTTCTGTACCTTGTAGAACTATCCCGGCTTCATACGTTTCTTCAATAAAAAAATCGTGGTAAGCCTTTTTATTATTCGCACAAAGTTTCCCTTCACCTTTTGGCATATCATTCACCTCTTCGTAGCTTTCATTGTAGCAGATTCCTTTAGCCTTAACAATTAAGGAGAGCCGTGTAAGGCTCCCCTTAATACACTATTATTTCTTTTTCCGTTTGTTACTTTTTGCTTTTGGAACATTATCGTAAAACTTTCTTTTCTTTTTCGCTTTTGGTTGATCCCCAGATGATGATTGTGCTTTTGATTCAGACTTTTGATTGCGGCCCTCTTCCTGTTTCACACGACGAGGTTTCTTGGTATTACTTCCGGTTTTAAAAACCTTTGCAACGGCAGGACGCTCGGTGCGGCGCGTTCCCTTCATGCCAACTATTTCAAAATCAATGGATTTTTCATCTTTATTAACCTTAACTAAGCGTACCGTAATTTGATCACCAATACGGAACACATTTCCCGTTCGCTCGCCAATCATCGCAAAATGGCGATCATCAAAACGATAGTAATCATCCGTCATATAACTGACGTGGACAAGACCCTCAATTGTATTTGGTAGCTCCACAAACATACCAAAATTGGTAACAGAGCTGATAATACCATCGTATTCTTCGCCAATCTTGTCTTCCATATATTCTGCTTTCTTTAATTCATCTGTCTCCCGCTCAGCATCAACAGCCCTGCGTTCCATTTTTGAAGAATGCTCTGCAATTTCTGGAAGGCGTGCATCCCATTTTCCCTTTGTTGTTTCATCAAGCTTTCCTTCAATTAAATAAGTCCTGATCAAGCGATGAACAATTGTATCAGGATAACGGCGAATCGGCGATGTAAAATGGGTATAAAACTCCGTCGATAACCCGAAGTGACCTAAACTGTTAGGATCATATTTCGCCTGTTGCATCGAACGCAGCATAACCGTCGAGACGACCATCTCTTCCGGTTTTCCCTGAACCTCTTCAATAATTTCCTGAAGAGCTCTTGGGTGAACATCATTCGCTGTGCCTTTGACAATGTAACCAAAATTCGTGATAAACTCAAAAAACTTTCTAAGTTTATCTTCCTTTGGATCCTCATGAATACGATAAATGAACGGTACTTCAAGCCAGTGGAAATGCTCAGCAACTGTTTCATTTGCTGCAAGCATAAATTCTTCGATAAGTCTTTCAGCTACAGAGCGTTCACGAAGAACAACATCTGTCGGTTTTCCGTCCGCGTCGACTAGAACCTTTGATTCTTTAAAATCAAAATCAATAGCTCCTCGCTTCATTCTTTTATTACGTAAAAGTTCTGCAAGCTCTTCCATCATCTCAAACATCGGTACAAGTGATTGATACCGTTCGATCGTTTCCTCATCTTTATCAACAAGTATTTTTTTTACATCATTGTACGTCATTCGCTCCGTTGTTTTAATAACACTTTGGAAAATCTCATGCTTAACTACTTCACCTTCAGTGGAAATCTCCATATTACAAGAAAGCGTCAACCGATCCACTTTTGGATTTAGCGAGCAAATTCCATTTGATAATCGATGTGGAATCATCGGAATAACCCTGTCAACTAAATATACACTTGTTGCACGTTCTTCTGCTTCTCTATCAATCGGTGTTCCTTCTTTGACATAATAGCTTACATCTGCAATATGTACACCAAGTTTATAATTACCGTTCTCAAGTCTAGTTACTGTGACGGCATCATCGAGATCCTTAGCATCAGCACCATCAATCGTGACAATAACTTCATTGCGTAAATCACGGCGATTTGCTAATTCACTTTCGTCAATTGTATCAGGTGTATCAATTGCCTGTTTGATTACATCTTCTTCAAAGGCGAGCGGCAAGCCATGTTTATGGATAACAGAAAGAATGTCCACTCCAGGATCATTTTTATGACCAAGAATTTGGATAACTTCTCCCTCAGCACTTTTGCGCCCTTCAGGAAATGTTGTTAATTTCACGACCACTTTATGCCCTTCAATCGCCCCTTTCGAAGCTGCTTTCGGGATAAAAATATCACTTGTGAATTTTTTATCATCAGGAATCACAAACCCAAAATTCTTGCTTTCTACATATGTGCCGACCATCTGCTGGATGCCTCTTTCAAGGATACGGATAATGCTTCCTTCCCTACGCTGTCCAGAGGTTTCCGAAGAAACTCTTGCTAACACTGTATCACCATGCATTGCATTATTCATTTCATTCGGTGGAATAAAAATATCATCCATTCCCGGTTCTTCGGTAATAACAAAAGCAAAACCTTTGGCATGGCCAGTCAGCTTCCCACGAATTAAATTCATTTTTTGTGGCAATCCATAACGGTTGCTGCGAGTCCGGACTACTAGCCCTTTTTCTTCCATCACAACAAGCGCCTTAACAAAATCCTTAAAATCCCCAGAGTCTTTAATACCAAATGCTTGCTCCAGTTCTTGAACGGTTAATGGTTTATATACTTCATCTTTCATATATTGCAAAAGCTTATCAATGTGCTTTTGAATAATATCTTCCAAGCAAATTCCTCCTTACAGGAAACTTTCTTACTCGTGCCAATCAAGCTTTTCTAAAAAGGCATAAACATCTTCGTGGAGTTGATCACGTTCCTTATCAAGCGTGATAACATGCCCTGATTCTTCATACCACTTTATTTCTTTATCATCTGATTCCACTTCATTATAAATAATATTAGCACTGTCTATATTAATCATATTATCGTGGCGAGCTTGTACAATAAATGTTGGCGCGTAGATCATATCAACATGTTCGCGCACATCTGAAATTAATCCTTGTAGGGCTTCCAGTGTGTTCATTGGCGTTTTTTGAAAGTTATCCATTTCCTTTTCGATTTGATCAGTTGTTTTTCCTTCATATCTCTTATATTCCCGAGCATATTCTAGTATTCCTTGATACATCACTTCTTCACTTTTGATGTACATGGGTGCACACATCGAAACAATACCCTTTATAGGAACAGTGTATCCTAATTTCAAAGAAAATACGCCACCAAGTGAAAGTCCAGCTACTGCTATTTCTTCATGACCTTTTTCTTTTAAAAACTCATATCCATTTATAACATCTTGCCACCAGTCTTCTGGTCCAGTGTGTACAAGTTCTTCAGGTGGTACACCATGACCTTTATAATGTGGAGCATGACATGTATATCCTTTTTTCTCTAAAAATCTGCCAAGCATTCTGACATCTGCAGAATTCCCAGTAAACCCATGTAATAATAATACCGCTCTATTTCCAGCCTCAAATGTAAATGGCTTAGGTGTAGTTACTTTCATTGTAAAATCTCCTTTGAATCTTTATTTCTTTTCACTTCCTATAGTTTAAGCAAAGGGGGTGTTAACATTCCAGAAAAAAGCCTTACAGAAATAGAATTACTTCAAGCTCAAAGTTTTCTAGAAAATGTACAACTTCTAAGCTTACAAAAAAACCTGGCATCAGCCAGGTTTTGTGCATTCATTATTAGACTTTAAAGAAAACAACTGCGATTGCGAGTACAAAGAACAGTACGGAAAAAACAATCGTAATTCGGTGGAGAATTAAGTCAAGTCCACGCGCTTTCTGTTTACCAAATAATTGCTCTGCTCCACCCGAAATGGCACCGGATAATCCTGCGCTTTTACCTGATTGAAGTAAGACAACGGCAATAAGTCCAATACTTACAATTACTAATAATACTACAACAAATGCATGCATGAAGGCCACCTCCTGTTAAGACGTACATTTCACAGTATTTTAAATTTACCATAATATTTCCCTTTTAACAATAGGAGTAATTGTGTCAGCTTTTTGGATAATCCACCTAATAAGTCTTTTTCACTTAAACTTAAAACCTTATTGCGACCTTTAACCAAGTTTTTTGCCTTTCGAGGAGACAAAGTTGAGCTTATTGTGACCGCTAACTCATCCTTTTGTCTTTCACAAGCACAAATAGACTTTTGTGATCCACCAAAAAAATTTATGACCAAATCAATATGATTTGGCCATAAATTCATTGTTTTATCTAACTAATTATTCAAACAAAAATTATTTCTTTAAATTATAGAAAGATTTAATTCCATTAAATCTTGCAGTTTCACCCAATTGGTCTTCAATGCGAAGCAATTGGTTATATTTCGCAATACGGTCGGTACGAGAAGCTGAACCTGTTTTAATTTGACCAGCATTTGTTGCAACAGCGATATCAGCAATTGTGCTGTCTTCTGTTTCACCAGAACGGTGGGAAATTACAGCTGTGTAGCCTGCACGTTTTGCCATTTCAATCGCATCAAATGTTTCTGTAAGTGTACCGATTTGGTTTACCTTGATAAGGATTGAGTTTGCAATTCCTTTTTCGATACCTTCAGCAAGCTTTTTCGTATTCGTAACGAACAAATCATCACCGACTAATTGAACTTTTTTACCAAGACGCTCAGTTAGAAGTTTATGACCTTCCCAGTCATTTTCATCTAAACCATCTTCAATTGAGATGATTGGGTATTTAGAAACAAGCTCTTCGTACCAATCAACCATTTCTGCAGAAGTCTTCACAGCGCCTTCGCCTGCAAGATGGTATTTTTTATCCTCTTTGTTGTAGAACTCTGAAGAGGCAGCATCCATTGCTAACATAACTTCTTCACCAGGCTTGTAACCCGCTTTTTCGATTGCCTCTACGATGGTTTGAAGCGCTTCTTCGTTTGAGCCTAAGTTTGGAGCAAAACCGCCTTCGTCACCAACAGCGGTATTTAAACCTCTACCTTTAAGAACTAATTTTAAGTTATGGAATATTTCAGCACCCATACGTAATGCTTCTTTAAAGTTTGGTGCTCCAACAGGCATAACCATGAATTCCTGAATGTCAACGTTATTATCAGCATGTTCTCCACCGTTAATGATATTCATCATTGGTACTGGAAGCTGCTTAGCGTTGAATCCACCAAGGTATTGATATAAAGGAACATCTAAATAGTCCGCTGCAGCATGAGCAGCAGCCATTGAAACGCCTAGAATTGCATTTGCTCCTAATTTACCTTTGTTCTCTGTACCATCAAGCTCGATTAAAGCATGGTCAATCCCAACTTGATCAAGAACACTAAATTCTTCCTCAACTAAAAATGGAGCAATGATGTTATTAACATTTTCAACTGCTTTTAATACACCTTTACCAAGGTAGCGGCTGGAATCGCCGTCACGAAGCTCAACTGCTTCGTATTCACCAGTTGAAGCACCACTTGGAACTAAAGCACGTCCGAATGAACCTGTTTCAGTAAAAACTTCAACCTCAACTGTAGGGTTACCACGAGAATCTAAAACTTCGCGAGCATATACGTCAACAATAAATGGCATTTGTATCTCTCCTTGAATTCAATTATTTTACTAGTGTTCTTCCAGTCATTTCTGCAGGTAATTCTATTCCAAGCAGACCAAGCATGGTTGGAGCTAAATCAGCAAGAATTCCACCCTCACGTAATTCTACTCCAGATTTTGTAACGATAACAGGCACTGGATTTGTCGTATGTGCTGTCATTGGCTGTCCTTCAAGTGTAATCACTTCGTCCGCATTACCATGGTCAGCAGTAATGATCGCTGTACCACCCTTTTTGACAATCAAATCTACCACACGGCCAAGGCATTCATCCACTGTTTCAATCGCTTTAACAGTTGGTTCAAGCATTCCTGAATGACCAACCATATCAGGATTAGCATAATTTAAAATAATGGCATCAAAGTGGTCAGCTTCAATTTCCTTCATCAACGCATCCGTTACTTCGTATGCACTCATTTCTGGTTGAAGATCATACGTCGCTACTTTCGGAGAATTGATTAAAATTCTTTCTTCTCCAGGAAATTTCTCTTCCCGGCCACCACTCATAAAGAAAGTAACATGTGGATATTTTTCTGTTTCAGCAATTCGAAGCTGTTTTAAATTGTTTTGTGATAATACTTCTCCAATCGTATTATCAAGGTTTGATGGCTTAAATGCAACATATCCATCAACTGTCTCGCTAAAATGTGTCAAGCAGACAAAGTATAAATTATTGGGATGCTTATCCCCTCTTTCAAATGAGCGGAAGTCTTTATTTGTAAATGTGTTCGATATTTGAATCGCACGGTCAGGACGGAAGTTGTAAAAGATAACAGCATCATTATCCTTGATTGTAGCGACAGGCTCCCCATCTTCCTTCGTTATAACTGAAGGAAGAACGAACTCATCAAAAATCCCATGTTGGTAGGAATCCTCAACTACATCAAGCGGATTGGAATACGAAGGTCCCTCTCCATCTACCATGGCACGATACGCTTTTTCAACACGCTCCCAGCGCTTGTCCCTGTCCATAGAATAATAACGTCCGGAAATGGTAGCAAACTCGCCAACACCATACTCATTCATTTTATCCAGTGTTTGCTTGATATATGTTTCGGCTGTTTTTGGACCTACATCACGGCCATCAAGAAAGGCATGTATATATACTTTTTCAACACCCTCGTCAGCAGCAAGTTTCAAAAGCGCAAACATATGCTCAATATGACTATGAACACCGCCGTCTGAGAGGAGACCAAATAGGTGTAGGCTTGTTCCATGCTTTTTCACATGATCCATTGCCCCATGAAAAGTTTCATTTTTTTCAAATTCGCCTTCACGAATAGAAATGTTTACCTTTGTTAAGCTTTGGTAAACGACCCGTCCGGCGCCAATATTCATATGGCCTACCTCTGAGTTACCCATTTGACCTTCCGGAAGGCCGACAGCTTCACCGCTAGCCGTTAAAGTAGAATGAGGAAAAGTGTTCCAAAAGCGATCAAAGTTTGGTTTGTTCGCAGCTGAAACAGCATTCCCTTTCTTTTCAGTTCTACATCCAAAGCCATCTAAAATAATTAAAGCTACTGGAGATTTACTCATAACTACCTGCCTCCACTAATTGTACAAATGATTGCGCCTCAAGGCTGGCACCGCCAACAAGAGCACCATCAATATCTGACTGTGACATATATTCTTTAATATTTCCAGGTTTTACACTTCCACCGTACTGAATTCTGACTGCGTCAGCTACATTTTGGGAGAATTGACCAGCCACAACCTGGCGAATATGCGCACATACTTCGTTTGCATCTTCGGCTGTTGATGATTTTCCAGTTCCAATTGCCCAAATAGGTTCATAAGCAAGAACGGTTTGTTTTACTTGTTCATCTGTTAAACCAACTAAAGCTTTTTTAATCTGGTTACCAACTAATTCGTTTGTTTCACCGTTTTCACGTTGTTCAAGCGTTTCCCCGCAACAAACAATTGGAGTCAAATTATATTTAAATGCGGCAAGAGTCTTTTTGTTAACCGACTCATCTGTTTCATTAAACATTTCACGACGCTCAGAATGCCCTATGATGACATATTTTACAGCTATATCTTCAAGAGCCTTCGGACTTGTTTCACCTGTAAATGCTCCGCTTTCCTCAAAATGCATATTTTGAGCACCAATTTCTACATCCGTGTTCTTTGTAACCTCTACAAGGCTTGGTAAAAATAAAGCAGGTGCACATATAACTGCTTCTACTTTTCCCTTGCTTGGTACAAGATCTTTAACTTCCTCTGCAAAGCTTATTGCTTCTGAAAGTGTTTTATTCATTTTCCAGTTACCTGCAATAATCGGTGTACGCATACTGGCACATCCTTTCTATTCTTCTGTCTAGCTCCAGATTGAAACTATTTATCCACGAAAAAATCATTTTCTTTACGAAATTAGTGATATATCCGTCAAACCGTAATGAGAAGAAAGCTTTTACGATATTTCCAAAAGCTCATCTACTGTTATTTATCGTTTAAAGCCACGACTCCTGGTAGTACTTTACCTTCCATAAATTCTAAGGAAGCCCCTCCACCAGTCGAGATATGGCTCATTTTATCTGCTAAATTGAACTTTTCTACTGCTGCTGCAGAGTCTCCGCCACCAATAACTGAATATGTACCTTCTGATTCAGCAAGAGCTTCTGCGACTGCCTTTGTTCCCCCAGCAAATTTATCAATTTCAAATACACCCATTGGTCCATTCCAGATAACCAATTTTGATTTTTGAATAACATCGCGATAAATTTCAGCTGTTTTTGGACCAATATCAAGTGCTTCCCAATCAGCGGGAATTTCCCCAATGGAAACTACTTTTGAGTTGGCATCTGCTGAGAAATCATCAGCTACAATCGCATCCACAGGTATATAGAACTTAACACCCTTTTCTTTTGCCTTATCTATAAATGATTTGGCGAGGTCTATCTTATCTGCTTCAAGAAGTGACTTACCAATTTCATGGCCTTGTGCCTTAATAAATGTATAAGCTAATCCGCCGCCTATAATTAAGTTATCTACTTTTTCTAAAAGATTTTCGATAACACCAATTTTGTCTTTTACTTTCGCTCCACCAATAATCGCTGTGAATGGACGTTCTGGATTTGAAAGAGCTTTCCCTAAAACTTCAAGTTCTTTTTCCATTAAAAAGCCAGAAACAGCTGGAAGATAATGAGCAATTCCTTCTGTCGATGCATGTGCACGATGCGCAGCACCAAAGGCATCATTCACATAAATATCAGCAAGTTCAGCAAACGACTTTGCAAGTTCAGCATCATTCTTTTCCTCACCAGGATAGAACCGAACATTTTCAAGAAGTAGGACATCGCCTGCGTTTAGGCCTGCAATTTGAGCTTTTACAGCCTCCCCATATGCCTCATCAGCCTTTTGAACGTCTTTTTCAAGAAGTTCACCAAGCCGTTTTGCCACTGGAGTTAGGCGCATTTCTTCAACAACTTTACCCTTTGGACGGCCAAGATGGCTTGCTAATATTACTTTCGCACCTTGATCTACTAAGTATTGAATTGTAGGAATTGCGGCACGGATACGAGTTTCGTCCGTAATTTTTCCATCCTGCATTGGAACGTTAAAATCTACCCTACAAAAAACGCGTTTCCCGTTTACATCTACATCCTTCAATGACTTTTTGTTCATGCGTTAAGAACCTCCTAAAAAAATTAAAAAGCGGAAACTAAACCTAGAAAAAAAGGGAGGGGGAATCCTCCCCGCTTCCCTCGAAAAGCTTAAACCTATATAATTATAGACTTTTACCGCTAAAAATCCAATATTCTTAACCTAGAAAGGTAAAATTAAAGACCTTTTTTTCCAATGTAGTCAACAAGGTCAACAACACGATTAGAATAGCCAACTTCGTTATCATACCATGATAGCACTTTAACCATATTGCCTTCAAGAATCATTGTTGATAATGCATCAATTGTAGATGAAACAGTGCTGCCATTGTAATCGCTAGAAACAAGAGGAAGCTCACTGTAAGCTAGAATTCCTTTTAAGTTGCCTTCTGCTGCTTCTTTAAATGCTGCGTTAATTTCATCAACTGTTACGTCTTGCTCTAATTCAGCAACTAAGTCAACGATTGAAACGTTTGGAGTTGGAACGCGCATTGCCATACCGTTTAATTTACCTTTAAGTTCAGGAAGAACAAGAGAAACTGCTTTTGCTGCTCCTGTAGAAGTAGGGATCATATTTTCAGCTGCTGCACGCGCACGACGATAATCCTTGTGTGGTAAATCAAGAATTTGTTGATCGTTTGTGTATGAGTGAATAGTTGTCATCATACCGCGTTTGATGCCGAACTTATCATTTAATACTTTTGCAAATGGTGCAAGGCAGTTAGTTGTGCAAGAAGCGTTTGATAATACATGATGGTTTGCAGCATCATATTTATCTTCGTTTACACCCATAACAATTGTGATATCTTCGTTAGAAGCTGGAGCAGAGATAATTACTTTCTTAGCACCTGCTTCAAGGTGTTTCGCAGCATCTTCACGTTTTGTGAAACGGCCAGTTGATTCAACAACCACTTCTACTCCAAGATCTCCCCAGCCTAGTTTTGCAGGGTCGCGTTCAGCGATAACTTTTACTTTTTTACCGCCTACAACTAAGTACTCTCCATCAACTGTTACATCCTCAGCAAGAGTTCCGTGAACCGTATCATATTTTAAAAGGTGTGCAAGCATATTTGCATCTGTTAAGTCGTTAATTGCTACAATTTCAATAGAAGAATTATTTAATGATGCCCGTAATACATTACGCCCTATACGTCCAAATCCGTTAATACCTACTTTTACTGCCATGAAAATTTTCCTCCTTTGTTTGGGTAATGATTATTTTATTTATTAAGGGTTTTACCCTTTTAATAACATTTTTGCTGCCCCTTCATCAGTAATTAGAATCGTTGATGAGGGTGCTTTTTTCAAATAAGCTCGAATAGCCTTTGCTTTCGATGCTCCTCCTGCAACCGCAATTACATGTGGAATCCGGGCAAGGTCATCTAATTGAAGGCCGATAGTCAACACCTTGTTTACAATGTCGCCTTCTTCATTAAAATAGTAGCCAAAAGCTTCACCGACAGCCATTCCACTTTCAATCTTTTTCATGTCTTCCGGACTAGTTTTTCGGCGTTCAGCCATTGTTATAGCGTCCCCTATTCCGTGTAAAACCATGCTAGCTGATTGAATCAGCCCCAGAACCTCATGAATAGCTGGTTCTTTAATAAGAGATTCATAACTATCAGTGCTGACTTGGTCTGGTACATAGAGAACCCTGTGCTTTGCATTCGTATTTGCTGCCATATTAGAGCAAATCGTATTAGCTTGGTTTTGAACAACCTCACCAATCCCACCACGTGCAGGTACAAAGAGAAGATCCTTGTTTTCACTCAATTCTGGCGTTAATCGTTCTGCTACAGCGGCCATCGTAGAACCACCAGTCACAGCAATGATATTTTCCACGCCGAGCAAGTTTTTCATGCGGATAGCACTTGCTTTACCAAGCTCACTTTTCACCATCGGCGATTGTTCGCTGTCACCAGGTACAATCATAACCCTTTGAATGCCGAGGCGATGTTTTAGCTCTAATTCCATCACATCTATACCTTTTATCTCACGCATTAAGCCTTCAAGATCTTCAAGCAAATTCTTTCCATCAGTAGTTAAATTCATCCCGACAGTATTAGCCGTGATTAAATTTTGTTCTTTTAGGAAATCCACTTCACTTCTTAGAACCCTTTCCGTTAATCCAAGACTAACAGCAAGACTTCTTCTTCCTACAGGCTGCATAAATCCTATGTTCCTAAGGATTGAATATCTTTTTTGCATAACAGTGAGAAGATCAGGTAATAATTTTCTTTGGATATCTATAAACGAATGCATGATTGAACTCCTTTACAATTATGTAGTTGGGCATTAAATGTCCCGCATAGACATATTATGTCCCACTACAGCCAAAAAAAATCACCCTTGTTACAAAAACTATTCTAACAGGAGTGAAAACCAAATTCAACTTAAAACACTTCATTTTTTTCTTGCAAACGGTTACTTATATCAAATTTATTAATCCTCCCAAATCCTACTTCTTCACCGTCCACCAAGACAACAGGGATCATTAGTCCATATTGTTCAGTTAATTCATCACTTTTTTCAATATCCACTTCATTTAAAATGAAATTCCAGTCATTTTTCAGTTCTAATAAAGTTTGTTTTGCATCCTCACATAAGTGGCAGTGCACTCGACTATATAACGTGATAATTGTTGGTTGCATATGAATTATTTTCTCCTTTTTATTCAAAGCTGTTTTCGAACAGATTGTTGTTTTTCATACTTAGTCTAAAAACCCGTAATTACTATGATATCGTGCTCTTTTCTTGAAAATTACCTATGGTTTCATCGGTAAACTGGTATAACACACCAAATTACCTTCGAATAGCAACAAAGTTTAAGAAATGAGCCTTATTCAAACCTTCGTCTCTTTGATGAGGAGGGGATTCCTAGTTGATCCCGATATTTGGCAATTGTACGTCTTGAAACGACAATTCCGTCATCATTTTTTAACCGAACTACAAGTTCCTGGTCAGAATAAGGGTTTAGTTTATCTTCCTTTTTTAGTAATGCTAAAATGGCAGTTTTCACCTGTGAAGATGACGTGCTTTCTTCTGAAACTGTTTGGATCATACTTGAGAAAAACGACTTTAGCGAGAATACCCCGTGTGGCGTTTGCACAAATTTCTCCCTAACCGCTCTACTAATCGTTGATTCATGTACCTCAAGCTCTTGGGAAATTTCCTTCATGGTTAATGGTCTTAGGAATTTTGGCCCTTTATGAAAAAATTCTGGCTGCTTCTTGATGATTTCACTAATCACCTTGGCAAGTGTATCTTTTCTCTGCTCAATGCTTTTCATTATCCACTGAAAATCCTGATATTTTTCATTTAAAAATTGATTTACCTGCTTATCGTTACTTGCCCCGAATTTCTTATAATATTTTTCATTTAAGCCAATTCTCGGGATTAAATCATCACACAAACGGACCTGCAATCCTTCACTCGTCGCCTCTATTATCGCATCGGGAATAATATAAGAAGTCGAAACAATCGAATACTCTGCACATGGCTTTGGGTTAAGTAACTTAACTCGGTCAAAGACCTCCTGTATCTCCTTCATCGATACCTGCAATTCCTTTGAAATGATTTTCCATTTTCTTTCCGCAAAAGGAGTGAAAAATTTTGAAATAATGGTTTGTGCTAATTCATTTTTAGGATCCTGCCATTGCAATTGTAAATGCAAACATTCTTGGAGACTTCTGGCCCCAATCCCAGCTGGTTCGAGCGTTTGTATAATAGAAAGACCTTCTTGGACTAATTCAAATGGAACATTGCATTTTTCGGCAATACCTTGAATGTCTTCTCTAAAGTAACCGCTTTCATCTAAATTTCGAATAATTTCTTTAATAATGGTTAATTGAGTTAATGAATACTTTTTAAAATTTATTTGTGAGAGCAATAATTCTTCGAGTGAAAATGACTTATCAGCGATTTGTTCAATCCAATTCGTTTGATCACTTTTAACGTTTCTATGAGTTCGATTGGATCTACTTTTAATGATTAATAGGGGATTTTCCAATGCTTTATTTTCCAAAAAGGCAGTTAGCTCTTGAGCGGAATATTGTAATAAAGCAATTGCCTGTGTCAATTCCTGCGTCATGGCCAATCTAAGTGTCTGCTGTTGCCATAATCCTACTTTTAAGTTCATCATCATTCCCCCCATTTCATTTTACAATAAAAATAGGGATTTGGTGAATGGTAAGAAATTGGTAGGTAATAGAGATCATCTTTTTTTTCAATAAAAGCATCAAAAACAAAAGCCACCCACCAATTTCATTGGCAAGTGACTTTTTATACCCTCAGCGAGAATCGAACTCACAATTTTAGCTTCGGAGGGCTTACGTGCTATCCGTTGCACCACGGTCAGGTCCGAAATTTCTTCGGGTAAAATTTCTAAGCTGATCACTATAGTGATTTTTCTATTTCATTATAAATAAAGTCGGCAATCTCCGTTCCTTTTGCTAATAACGCTTTTCCTTTTTCAGAGTACTCAGCTACAAAATCCTCATCTTTTACGCCACCTAAATTAATGAGTACATTTAGCCAGCTGCCATATAGTCCTGCCTTCATTGTCAGGGCAGCAACACCTAAATCGCTGGTAGCATTTGTATTCGATTTGCCCACTACCTTTGCAGTCAATTGAAGCCCATCGAATATCAGCTCCATTGTATGAAACGGAACTTGTGTTGCATATTTAAGTGCAACTTGCATGGCATTTCTTCTGGCTACTTTTTCCTCTTCTGTTTCCTTAGGTAAATCAAATACAGCTGATACATTATTAAATGCTTCTGTATCAGCGTCAATTGCTGCTAACAGATTAATATTAAGTGTTTTCATATCTGCCAATATACTTTTCATTTCCTCATTGTATTCTTCATATTTCTTTTTACCAATTGTTAATTCAGCAACCATTCTTGTTAGGGCAGCACCCACAGCAGCTGCTAATGCAGAAGCGGATCCGCCGCCTGGAGCAGGTTCATTCGAACCTAGTTTTCCAATAAATTCTGTAATTTTTAAATCAACTAATGCAGTACTTTTTCCTTCGATTGATTGCATGCCAATTCCCCTATTCTAAAAATTTATAAAATTGTATTTCTAACATATACAGTAAATTTTGATTTAGATTTCTATTACTCCATTTGTTATCGCTCTTATGGTGTTACAGGTTGTAAGTGATATTCAATAATTTGTGCTGCATCAAAGCCGATTAATCCCATGTTTTCTTCTAAAACTTTTACTAATTTATCGTAGTCTTTTCCATCGAATTCATATCCGAACTCTTTTGCAGCTTCTGCAACATATTTAAGATGAAGAGGTCCAACAAGCTCCGTACCAATTACCTTTATACCTCTCATTTGGGCTTCATTACTTACCCAATCACGGAGCATGACAAGTGGTGTTTCTGTACAGTTAAAGACGTTCATTGAAACTGCTGTACCAGGTTTGCCTTCATCTTTAAAGCCAACACTCTTAATCGATAACCAGCCGTGCTCTTTACTCTTAACCAATTTGGCGATTTGTTTTACAATGCTGACATCCTCAGATTCTATGAAAACGTTGTAAGCAACTAATCCTTCATTATCAGAGGTTACTGTACATGCGCCCATTTTTGCATCTAAATTACCGTCAACTGATAAATCAGGTTTTCGGGTTTCATAATCCGGATGATTTTTATCTTCCAATATAGTTTTTAAGCCTTCATATTGTCCACGGCGAATATTTGTATTTGATTTTTTGTACTCAGTGCGTGCATTTAATCCGGAGAAATAGACTGGGACTTCAAAATGCTCAAATAAAGAAACTCCTAATTTCTCCGCTAATTCTTGAGTTTCTTCAATTGTCACATTTTGCAGCGGGAATATAGGGAATGTATCAAGTGCCCCGATACGTGGGTGGTCTCCTTTTTGAACTTCCATATTTATATCTTTATAGACAACTTCGGCCATTTTTAACATCGCTTCTTCACAAAATTTCGGATCAACGATAAATGTTAAAACCGTTCTGTTAAAATTGTGCTCAGGTTCAACTGTCACGAACTTTACTGATTCAACTTGTTTCACTGCATCTACAACTGCATTGACAACATCAAGTCTTTGCCCCTCACTAAAATTCGGTACGGCTAAAACGTATTTCTTGCTCATAAATTACTTCCTCCTTACGTTTGTTTGTTTAATTACCTTTATTTTAATTTGTAAGCGTCCACAAAACGTCTAAAACTCTCCGTAGCCGGATACTATTTGTTACAACTTTGTGAGCATAAAGAAAACTCGCCGATTGGCGAGCCCCTAAGGGCAATGATTAGGCGTAGTTGCACTTATGCGCTAGCAGAATTTATGGATATTAATTCTGATTAGCTAAAGAAAACTTGGCTAGCGCCAAGCCTTAGCGCCGGCGATTGCCTAGTTGCCCTTATGCGATTTGAGTGTTGATTAATAATAAAACGCTCGAAACATCCTTTAATGCATTAGCTAAGTTAAACTTTCTTATTAGCATGAAAAAAGCCTCAAATCTATTGATTTGAGGTTTTCTGTTTATTCATTTTTAACTTATTAGAGGGGATTTCTCCATTAATTTTTATTTTTTCATCAAAATCCGTATAGTCGGAGTCATGTAAATAGTTGTGAAAAACATTATATAGCGCTTTATTCTTATCCATCTCTTTTACAATCGCTTTCTTAAGGTCGAGAAGACTGATTAACTCTCTGGGATTTTTAAGTACTTGCGCATGTTCATCTGCCTTCAGTAAATAGGTTAATGCACTCTGATAGTCTTTTTCCATTAAAAGCAGCAAACACATATATATTTCTGCGATCGGCTGGCTCATATTATAGGACAACTTATTGTAGATGACTAACGCACTTTGCATGTATTCTTTGGATTGCGTGAATTTTTTCGCATGATAACAAGCCACACCGGCATTTGTTTTGAATAATGAAAGGCTGATCCATAAATTTTTTTCGTTGCAAATAGAAATGGCTTTCTCATAGTAATGCAGTGCTTCTTCAAAATCACCCTGATCTTTTCGAATATCACCGATATTGTTATAGCAAGCGGCGATATTCAACCGATAATTTTCAAAGGTTTGTAAATCTTGTGTGTGAATCCAGATGCTCTCACGAAAATACTCTTCAGCCTCTTCATAATTTTCACATAAATATTCATACATTCCCCGGTAACGGAACCATACTCCCTCAATACATTTGTCCCTGGTCTTATTAATGATTGATAATACGTTAGCCAATACTTGTCCCATTACTTCGGTGTTGTATGTTTGAAGGCAATAGCAAATTTTTTGTTCATATCCTTTCAGGACAAAATCCAGATGATTTTCCTCAGTGGCAAATGTGATCAAGTTTTCAATATCCTTTAAGCCACTTTCATAATTGCCTCTCCTGATATTAAAGCGGCCATTTAAATGCAGCACATTCATTTTAAAACTAGGAAGTTCTTCATTCGCGGGATATTCCTTCATAACCCTTTCAAACAGACCAACTAATTTCTCCAAGTTTTGCTCAGTTTGTTCTTCACCAATATACAGCTTACTGAACGAATCTTTATCGAAATGAATGATTGGAAACCGTTCATGGATAAAATTAAAAAACATACTTAAACTTTTTATTCGGTATTTCAACGATTCAATAACATTACCAGCCTTTTCATAATGATAAATAAGTTTATAATAGATATCCAAGTCACTTAGATTATGCGGTAATTTTAATTCGAGCAGTTTCCCAATCCGATTATGCAAAACTTTCTTTTTACCACCTGGTATTTGAAGGTATTGAAACTCACGTAATTTTTGATGGGCAAACATATAACAGATATCATTTTGATAAGTAATTTCTTTCAATAACCCCTTTTCTGCCAATAACTCTGCCGTTTCAATTATTTCTAATTCATCTAAATCAATAAACTTTTTTAAAATAGAAACCGAAACTTCATCATAAAACAATGATGTTATTTCTAAAATTTTACTTTCGTTTTTAGTAAGATCAATGAATCTGGACATCAATACATCCTTCATTCTCGTTGACATTATGTTATTTGTTTGATGATTAATGATTGCCTGCATATATTCGGTTAAGAAAAAGGCATTTCCTTCAGTTTCATTATAGATCTCTTGATAAATGTCATCAGTAATTTTTTCTTTGGGTAGTGCATGGTCAATAAATCGTTCCACTTCACATTTATTAAATGGCGTTAGCTCCAACACCTCTACATTTGCATAATTATTGATATACACTAAAAATTTTTCCAATTCCGCATTCATTTCATTTCTAGTTGTTAAAAAGAAGATACAATTATGTAATTTACCATTTACTAGTAAACTATTCAAAAGGCGCATACTAGTGGCATCCATCCAATGAATGTCCTCAAAAACCAAGATCAACTTTTTCCTGCTTGAAACAACTTTTAATACTTCTAAAATCACATCTTCAATTTCAAATAAATTAGGTGATTCATTGGTGGCCCTTATTCTAATTGTTATTTCTTTTTTGTAGCTTTCAAATTCAGGCGCAATATTTACGAGTATATCCAGCAAAGACTGTGACAACGTGATTTGTTCGGTTCTAATAATCTTTAATATATTTACCAAAATGGATTTCCATGGTCTCAACACATAATTTTCTTCAAATTTGTAACAATTTGCTTCGACTACACATAAATCTTTATCCGATATCTCATTAACAAAATACTCTTTTAATCGGGTCTTTCCCACACCCATCTCGCCACGAACAAGAAAGGAATGATAGGATTCATTGTGGTGAAAGGAATAATAATTGTTTTTTAAAAGCCTAATTTCCTTATCTCTGCCAATGAAAAATTTTTGCGAGGTTTTCACTTTTTCTCGTTCATTCATTAAATCAAGTATTTCATTGTAGACTTTTTGAGTTTCTTGATTAGGGGGAACATCTAATTCTTTTAAAAGTAAATCCGACAATTCATTATAAACGACAATGGCATTCGAATATTTTTGCAGCTTTTTATAACAATTCATCAGTTCAATATATCCACTTTCATCAAACTCATCTAACTCAATAATCTTTCGGCAGATATTCTCTAGTTGAAAATAGTTTTTGCTTTTTTTATATTCAGACACTTCATTCCATAGACGACTATTATAAATAAAATTACACTCAGCCCTGACTTTATACATCCAGCGATCAAATTCATCTGCATCCTTTACAGTAAATCTATGTAGAAATTCGCCTTTGAAAATTTCCAGATTATTTTCATTCCGAATAAAAGCATCATAGTCTGATTCAATATTGATATTCGGATTCAATGAGACAGTAGAAAGACCACTAAACGAAAATATAGCCAAATTTGCAAACAGCTTTTTCAACGTATACAATGCATTTCTTAAATTCTTTTTTGCCGTTTGATCACTCATATCAGCCCAGAATAAATTGGCCAACTGATCTCTTGAAGTACTTTTATTCACAATCAAATAATAGAAAAGTGCTTCTGCCTTACCATATGGAAAAACAATTCTCTCATTATCTACACTTGTCATAAAGTTGCCAAAAAGGATCACTTTGATTTTCTCCATTTTTATTACTCCTTTCAACTTAATAGACTCTCGGTATTTAGCGAATCAGATGGTTCAAGGTTTTTCTTGGACCACTTATATTAATTCCAATTCCTCCTAAGGGCTTTCCAATCTGTCCAATCGGCAACGAGATGAAGCTAACCGGGTTTGATCAATCTAGAAACCAGTCAAAAGAGGTGTTGTCCACTTACTTAACGGGACGAAAAACACTTGTTCAACACCATGTTCTAAAGCAAAATATAGCCGCACATTTCATAAGGAACTTTTCTAAAAGATAATTGTTTTTTATCTATAGGTTCTGTGAAAGTAAACTATTGATAAAAACGTTGACTGGAGCGGAATGTGCGAGACTCCTGCGGGAGCAGTGGGACAGGTGAGACCCCAATGTCATTAACCTATAAATACAATAAATAACATTTTTGACTTTACTTTTCTTTGATTGCTGCTATTTACCTTATATTTTCGTTTTGAGAGTAAAATGAATTTTTCGCGGATGATTTATTTCGTATTAAGAACGTCTCTCATTACTATCATCTAATTTCCAGCTGTAAATAATAGAGCATAATCGTGCCCGTGATAGACGAGAGCATGAATGATTCGCCAAGGCACCATATATTGCTGTCAAAGGGAATCAAGAAGCATGAATGATTCGCCAAAGCACCATATATTGCTGTCAAAGGGAATCAAGGAGCATGAATAGACGGAAGAATTCCGCTTAATTAGTAAATTAGATCAAAAATAGCTTAAATAGAAGGAGAAATTCCGCCTATTGACTCGAAAACCTCAAAAATGGGGGGCTTTGCTTTGCATAATCGGAAAATCTCCACTTATTTACCCCAAAATGAGCTCCATTCTGCATCTAACCGGAAAATCTCCGCTTATTTTTACCCGAGTAAGGACAAGCCTTCTTTTTTAAGGTAATTTTACATCTACAAGTAGTAAGCGTTGTACATTTACAAAGGATGCTTTCGGATTTTCCTACTTTATCGCTCTTGAGTTGATTGGAGCGGAGGGCACTCGACTCCTGCGGGATAGAGATGTCATGGGAGACTCCGCAGGCGCCAAAGCGCCGAGGAGGCTTCCGGACCTCCCCGCGGAAAGCGAGTGCCTGGAGCGGAAATCAACCACTCCTCTAATAACAACAAAATTTACGAAGACAGCCTCTACCTACCTAGTCAATTTTTTTAAAAATAATAGAAGTATTAAAAAGCTTTCAGGGAAAAATTATATTTACCGTACTAATAATAGTTAGGTACACGCCTATTATTATAAATTATTCAAAAGAAGTACAACTAAGTTCACCATAACTAAAATTTTCTGTAAAAAAATAATAAAAAATAAACTTCTTACCCTCATAAAGTAGTTGAACTACTACTCGCATTGGGTTTAACAGAAGAAGGTGCAAACTTATATGTATGCGTTGAAACGAAAAAAAAGCCCCCATGTTTGTTGAAAACTCAACAAACATGGGGACTTTTAGCTATGCCCTCGGCGAGAATCGAACTCACATTTTAAGCTTCGGAGGCTTACGTGCTATCCGTTGCACCACGAGGGCAAATATAAGCGACTAACATATTATATGCTATCAATCTTTCCATTGCAAGCAGAGATAGGTTTAAAGCAGACATATTTGGTTATGATGGAGTATGAGCTATTTTTTACTCAATATGATTCCTATGAAAGTTGTCGAATCGATTCGTTTGACCTTTATTGACCATCAGTGTATGATAACAATAAAGAAACCATATGCGATATTGGAATTTATCGATATAAATTCTGATTAGCATTCAGCATTTTAAACTAACTTTCTTAATAAAAGGAGGAAGAAACATGAATTTAATCCCTACAGTTATTGAACAAACAAATCGGGGCGAAAGAGCATATGACATCTACTCTCGTCTTTTAAAAGACAGAATTATTTTACTTGGCAGTGCCATTGATGATCATGTAGCAAATTCCATTGTAGCCCAGTTGCTATTCCTTGAAGCAGAAAATCCAGAAAAAGACATATCCATTTACATAAACAGTCCTGGCGGGAGCATTACTGCTGGAATGGCTATTTATGATACGATGCAATTCATTAAACCAGATGTACAAACGATCTGTATTGGTATGGCTGCATCCATGGGTGCTTTCTTACTTGCTGCAGGTGAAAAAGGAAAACGCTATGCCTTGCCTAATGCTGAAGTTATGATTCACCAGCCACTTGGCGGTGCCCAAGGACAGGCAACAGAAATCGAAATTGCTGCTAAACGCATTCTTTTCCTACGTGAAAAATTAAATGGGATTTTAGCAGAACGTACTGGTCAGTCACTCGAAGTAATCGGGAAAGACACTGATCGCGACAACTTTATGACAGCAGACAGAGCGCTCGAATATGGGTTAATTGATCACATTCTAACTCGCAATTCTCTTGATAAAGATAAAGATAAAAAATAAAGAAAATGCGCCCATCCCCTCGGGGATGGGCGCATTTTTTAGACAAAACAACCCTTTGTTTTAGTTTTCCTTTTGAATGAATTCAGTTAATGCAATAATAGCATCCTGTTCATCGGCACCTGTTACAATAATTTTGATCTCTGTTCCTGAGCTGACTGCAAGACTCATCAAACCCATAATACTCTTCGCATTCACCTTTTTGCCGTCTTTTTCAAGAAAAACATCTGATGAAAATCGGTTTGCTTCCTGAACGAAAAGGGCAGCTGGACGAGCCTGAAGCCCTGTTTTCAATTTTACCTTCACTCGTTGTTCTACCATCACACAATTCCTCCTCTATAAATTTCACATCAATTTATTATTTTTTATCATTTTATTTCATCTATTTGATTGGGACCATTTCACCGGTCCGTAGTTTATCTGCAATTTCATCAATCTTTCTTAGACGATGGTTAATCCCAGACTTGCTGATCGCCCCACCGCTAACCATTTCGCCTAATTCCTTTAAGGTCACATCCTGATAGTTCACCCGTAATTCTGCAATTTCACGTAACTTTTCAGGTAAAATATGCAACCCAACGATTTGGTCAATAAACTGGATATTCTCAACCTGCCTTAACGATGCACCTATTGTTTTATTCAAATTAGCTGTCTCACAGTTTACAAGACGGTTAACAGAATTTCTCATATCCCTGACAATTCGGACATCCTCGAAGCGAAGTAAGGCATTATGAGCGCCGACTATATTCAAAAACTCAGTTATCTTTTCAGCCTCTTTTAAGTAAGTAATATAACCCTTTTTCCGCTCAAGTGTTTTGCTTTTTAAGCCAAACATATTCATCAATTCACATAAGGAATCATTATGTTCTTTATAAAGGGAGAACATTTCCAAATGGTAGGAAGACGTTTCAGGATTATTGACAGAACCTCCAGCAAGGAAGGCCCCCCTTAAATAAGCACGCTTGCAACATTTCTTTTTAATAAGTTCCTCCGCAATATTATGCGTGAAGGTAAATCCTTCACCAAGAATTTTTAAATCCTCCAATATTACTTTTGCCTGCTCCGACAAACGAACAATATAAACATTATTTTTTTTCAAACGCATCTTCTTCCGGACAAGAAGTTCGACCTGTACTTGGTAGCTCTTTTTTATTAATGTGTAAATTCTTCTTGCAATCGCTGCATTTTCGGTTTGAATATCAACAATTAGCTTACGATTAGAGTATGATAGTGAGCCGTTCATGCGGATTAAAGCTGACAGCTCTGCTTTTACACAACATGACTTCATTTCCAGAGTCGTTAGTTCTTTTTTTGTTTCCGAAGCAAAAGACATCCCTTCACCCCCCTACATTAGTTTGATGCTATCCTACGGAAATCGAACATAGCGTAATACATAACCCATCTAATATAGAAAGATAACAAGATACACCCGAATGGAACTATCTTGAAAGCGTTTTATGTTATTTACGGATTACACGCATCATTAGTTTCAATTAAAAGCAAATTATATAAAATTTCTGCTACCTTTTTAGGATCATGCCGAAGTGCTCCCTTTTCTTGGATCGCAATATCAGCATGGACGACTTCAAGACCTAGCTCAAATAGACGTGGAAGGTCATATTGAACTGGATTTGCCAACTCTTCTTTATACCGAAGCTGGACATCCTGCGGAATTTCTTCATTATTTACAAGGATTGTATGAATAAAGGCAGAATCCAGATGTTTATAGAGGGCCTCTACATGATCGCTTGCAGAGTAATTAAGCGTTTCTCCTGCCTGCGTCATTAAATTGCAAATATATACTTTCTTTGCTCGGGAACGGCAAACCTCTTCTCCAAGTTTCGGAACGAGAAGATTCGGAAGAATACTTGTATATAAACTTCCAGGGCCTAGGATAATTAAATCTGCTTGTCTGATTGCCTGAAGTGTTTCAGGTAATGGGCGGATATCATCAGGTGTCAAAAATACCTTGTGTATTTTTTTCCCCGAATAAGGAATTTTTGACTCTCCCGAAACAATCGTCCCATCTTCCATTTCCGCATTTAAAACAACGCTTTGGATAGCTGCTGGCAATACTTTACCATGCACATTCAAAACCTTGCTCATTTCTTGAATAGCATGGACAAAGTTTCCGGTAATGGATGTCATCGCAGCAAGGATTAAATTTCCAAGCGAATGCCCTGACAATTCATTAGATGTTTTAAATCGATGCTGAAACATTTCTTCAATTAGCGGTTCAACATCGGATAAAGCAGCTAACACATTCCTGATATCTCCTGGAGGAGGTATGTGCAGATCTTCACGTAATCTTCCCGAACTGCCTCCATCATCAGCCACAGTTACAATCGCAGTAATATCGACAGGATAATGTTTTAACCCTCTCAATAGGACTGGCAAGCCTGTTCCACCACCAATGATGACAATTCTGGGTTGTCCCTCTTGTCTCATGTTGTCTTTTCCTTTCTCCTCTGGATGTCCCGATGCGTGATGCAAGTTTGATAATCCTTTTCAAAGAAATGTCCAATATATTCAGCAAGTGTAACAGAACGGTGCTGCCCTCCTGTACATCCGATGGCAATAACCAACTGTGACTTCCCTTCCCTCTTATAGTGAGGAAGCATAAAGATAAGCAGTTCCGTGACTTTCTCTAAGAATTTTTGTGTCTCACTCCATTTTAAAACATATCTAGAAACCTCTTCATCCAACCCAGTCATTGGCCTCATATGATCGATATAATGAGGGTTCGGCAAAAACCGGACATCAAAAACAAGATCAGCATCAATTGGAAGTCCATACTTGAACCCAAAAGACATAACATTAACCGTAAAGATAGTTTTCTTATTTCTCGTAAACTCAGTTAGAATTTTTTCTCTTAGTTCCCTAGGTTTCATCTCGGATGTATTATAAATGAGCTGCGCCCGCCCTTTTAAATCCTCGAGTAATTCTCTTTCCAACTGAATCCCTTCAAGTGGCAAACCAGAAGGAGCAAGTGGATGGGAGCGTCTTACCTCTTTATAACGTCTTACTAGGGCTGAATCGTCTGCCTCAAGAAATAGGATTTGAGGGGTAACCCATGACGTTTCAGCAAGATCATCAAGGGCTTTAAAAAGATGGTCAAAAAACTCTCTTCCGCGCAAATCCATGACTAATGCAACTTTATTCATTTTATTCCCTGATTCCTTCATGAGTTCAAGGAATTTCGGCAGAAGCGTTGGCGGCAGATTATCGACACAAAAGAACCCTAAATCCTCAAAGCTTTGGATTGCCACAGTCTTTCCTGCGCCAGACATTCCCGTAATAATGACCATTTGAGTATCGCCCGTCGCACCGGTACTCATTTTAAATTCCCCCTATTGTTTGTTAACTAGGATCTAATCTATAACCGATTAGTTTGAAGTCTTTTGTATATGTGAAAGTGCCATAAATAATACCTTTAGCGTGAATCATATAATCAAGAATATGGTAATCTCCAGCAGCCATAGGAAGTGAACCCAGCTGCTCCACGGAATGCCATTCTAATTTTCCTTCTTCACTTTCTTGATAACCCAATCCATCTGAATCGGTTGCCAAAAAGGTAAACATCATCCATTCTGATACAACTTGATCATTTTCCTGCATAATCATCGTAAAAATACCTTTTAATTGAGGGCTTATTAAATATATTCCTGTTTCTTCTCGATATTCACGAATACAGGAATCTCGTACGGATTCACCTGGCTCCATTTTTCCACCAGGGGCCACCCACCAACCACGTCGCGGTTTTTGCAGCAATAATACCTTATTATCTCTTAACAATACACAATTGGTAACCCGTTGCATTACAATTCACCTCAATATCCCATTATGCCATATGATACATTGATATAACGATCATTGATTCTTTTCATTATACTATTATTCAATTACAGTCACAATGAGAGCAAATTTGATAATTATTTCAAAAAGCTGTGGTCAACACTAATTTTTTAGAAATTTTTAAATTATAACTGTATTTTTGTAAAATTACGTTCCGATTACTTTGCCTTTAGCAATTTACGAAATTCTTTATATTTTATGTAGTTTTACACTAAATTATAGTATCTCCAAAAAAAGAGCACAGGCATAAACCTGTGCTGTAAAAGGATTATATTTTTCAAGGGGGTCAATTCCTATTTTTATCATACTCTCCCAATATTTCACTATTGTTACAGTAGAATTAAATAAGAGTTACTTTTTTTGTGAAAAGGTGTTCACGTTCTTTAACTAGCTTACTGCTTTGATTTCAATTCTTCCTTATGCTCTTCTAAAAAGTGCTGGGCACTCTGGGCTGCAATGCTTCCGTCCCCAGTAGCAGTAACAATCTGCCGCAATGTTTTCTCACGAATATCACCAGCTGCAAAAATGCCACGAACCTTCGTTTCCATACGATCATTTGTTTCAATGTACCCATTCTCATTTGTAATTCCAATACTTGCAAACGGTTTAGAAAGAGGTACCATACCGACGTAAATAAATACACCGTCTGTTCGGAATTCCTGCTCTTTGCCGTTTTCAGTTGAAACAAGTGTAACACTGCCAACCTTACCATCTTTTGCATGGATCTCTTTGATTGTATGATTCCAAACAAAGTCGATTTTTTCATTTGCAAAGGCACGGTCTTGAATAATCTTTTGAGCACGAAGTTCATTTCGGCGATGAACAATCGTTACCTTTGAAGCAAACCGGGTTAAATAGATGCCTTCTTCAACAGCAGAATCTCCCCCACCAATGACAACAAGCTCTTTTCCTTTAAAAAATGCCCCATCACAAACGGCACAATAAGACACACCTCGTCCGCCAAGCTCTTTTTCCCCAGGAACGCCGACTTTCTTATATTCAGCACCCGTTGTAATGATCACAGAATAAGCGTTGTATTGCTTTGAACCAGCCACAATCGTTTTATAATCACCATGATCAATGATTTCTTTAATATCCCCATAAGCATATTCTGCTCCGAATTTCTTCGCATGTTCAAACATCTTAGTTGATAAATCTGGCCCTAAAATACTTTCATAACCAGGATAGTTTTCAACTTCTTCAGTATTCGCCATTTGCCCACCAGGAATACCACGCTCAATCATTAATGTAGATAAATTAGCTCGTGATGTATAAACAGCTGCAGTCATACCAGCTGGACCTGCACCAGCAATAATGACATCATAGATTTTTTCGTTGGTCATGCTTTTTCACTCCCTCTATTAAAGCATTATGAATAATATTATGCCCCACTACCTATATCCTATAAAATAACAAATTGATAATCCAACTATCTGCTCACACGAAAAGTGAAAGTACCCTGTTTAGCCCCGACAAGCGCTGGAAGGACTGGCTGTGAAGTCGTCGCTCTTTGACTTCATTGCCAGGCCTGAAGCGACCTCAGAGGGGCTGGGTGCTTGAGCTAGACAGTTTTCGATGTTCAAAGATCATTTCTTCTTATGATTTCAAGCAGTTATTCACCATTTTTACGTATTTCCCAACCGTAGCCATTGAAAGTTCATAACGATCAGCTATTTCCTGTTGAGAAATCCAGTGATTGCGATATTTATTCCAGACATACTCTACTGCAGCGGCCCATGCCTTCTTATTTTTCAGCTCAATATGTTGACTAGATACTTCAATGAAAATAGTGAACCAAAATAAAAACAAGCCTGCTTCAATCGTTCCAATAGGTTGATAGAAATCATACAATTCCTTGGCAATATCATGAGCATCTGAAATAGAAGATCGTTTACCCGTATTTAAAAATAAAAGATACTTTTGCTCCATAATCGTTAGTTTTGCATTTTGCATAATACCCTTTGAGGTAAGCAATTCTGATTTCTTCGAAGAAACCGACAAAAGGAATAAACCAAATAACCGTTCCTCTAAATATTCACTTTCCAATTTTAAAGAAATCGTACCTAAATGGTCTTCAAAACCACTAATTTCAGGCTTCTCTTTATTCCAAGGTTCAAATCCCTCTTTATCACGATTTAATTGGAGTGCTTTTTTCCACACATTTCTGGCAAGGCTTTCTCTCCCAGTAAAGTATGCTGCATATGACAGCCAATAATAAAATGGACCATCTCCGTCAAATCCATGTTTATAAAGCTTTTTGAGGAGTACATATGCCCTGTCATATTCACCCACCAATGCAAAAGTAGCTCCTAATTTAAATTGGTGTTCCGAAATCATCGGTTGAACTCGTTTTAACATATCAATCAACTGGCTTTCTTTTTCCATTTGCTTCAAGTAATGAGCAAACACAAGCAGGTTGCAAAGGGCATGTAGATTACCTGGGCTTCGCTCAAGTACATCCATTAAAATCTCTTTTGCTCTGTCTGCTTCCCCTAAATAAAAATAGGCAAGCGCAAGATTATTGTATGCGGACCAATACTCAGGATATTCTTCGATCACATCGTTAAGGAGTTCAATTGCCTTTGGAAAATATCCCGATTCCAACAGCTCACGGGCCTGTTCCTGTTTGACAATTAAATCATCCTGCTCATAAAACTCATCATCCATTTCCTCTGACTCAAATGATAAGAGTTCCATTAAATCTTCTGTATCTTCTATAAATTCCCCATCAGGGTCAAGTTCTAAATAAAGCTTTGCATGTTGAAATGCATCTTTAAAAAAGCCCATATGAGCATAATTATTAGCTAAAAAGTAATGGCATTCAGCCATTTCTTCATCCAGTTCATCAAGGATAAGATGCAAGAGGCGGTTGGAATTTTCATACTCTCCTAATTCAGCCTCAATAATAGCTAGCTGACAGGTAATCATCGGCTCACCAGGCTCCAGCTGCATCGCACGTTCAAGGTATTTTTTTGCTTTTATAAAATCACGACGATTGTAAGCCTTTAAACCCTTCGTGAAATAATATTCCCCCGTTGGAAGGAATGAAAGAATTTTTCCTTTTTGTAATCTTGCGTTCGAATCTATACCCATGAAAACCTCCAACTTTCAATAAACATACCTAAAGTAGTATAGCACTTTTCAAGCAGTGGGAGAAGGGAGTCATGTATGTCCAAAAAAAGAAAAGCTTTGGCATTACTTCTTTTTGGTGACAAGCATAGGATTAGCTGATGGATGGTTATTCTTTAACTTTCTTATGGAATAGGGAAGGCAGAGCAAGACTTCCCTCTAAAATACTATATTAAAAAACCGATTTCCAAAAGGAAACCGGCTTTCACATTATTTTTTATTATGCCGTTCCTCAAGTGTCTTAAGAACTGCTTCAAATGGAAGTCCTTGCTCCACCAATAAGACGATTAGGTGATAAAGCAAATCAGCTGCTTCCCATCTAAGCTCTTCCGGATCACGATTTTTTGCTGCAATAATGACCTCTGAAGCTTCTTCGCCCACTTTTTTCAATATTTTATCAACACCCTTTTCAAAAAGGTATGTTGTATAAGCACCTTCTGGACGCTGCTTTTCACGATCCAAAATAATCTTTTCAAGCTCACGCAAAATCTCATAACCGTCTTTTTTTCCTTCAAAAACTCCTTCTGTGAAACAGCTAACTGAACCAGTGTGACAAGCTGGTCCTTTTGGGTTAACCAATACGAGGATTGCATCCTGGTCGCAATCATACTTCATATCAACAATCGTCTGCGTATTCCCGCTAGTTGCCCCTTTATGCCACAATTCTTGACGAGAACGGCTGAAAAACCACGTTTCACCCGTTTCCAACGTTTTTGAAAGTGACTCCTTGTTCATGTAAGCAAGTGTTAATACTTCTTTCGAAGCGGCATCCTGGACGATAACTGGGACAAGTCCCAATTCATTAAATTTGATTTCTCCAACGTTCATCTTACTACCACTCCTTTTCCCTTTAAATGGCTTTTCACTTCAGTTACAGATGTTTCTCTATAATGAAAAATTGAAGCTGCAAGAGCCGCATCCGCTTTTCCTTTTAAAAATGCCTCTTCGAAATGGTCAGCACTTCCTGCCCCACCAGAAGCAATTACAGGAATCGACACTGCCTCACTTACTGCTCTAGTAAGTTCGAGATCAAAACCATTTTTCTCCCCATCACTATCCATACTCGTTAATAAAATTTCTCCGGCGCCAAGCTCAGCAGCTTCCTTCGCCCATTCAACCACCTTTTTATCAGTTGGCGTTCGACCGCCATGGGTGAACACCCGCCATGTTCCAAGCTCTTCGTCATACTTGGCATCGATGGCCACAACAATACACTGGGAGCCGAAATAATTAGCACCTTCCTTAATAACAACTGGATTCAGAACCGCCGCTGTATTAAGGGAAACTTTATCGGCACCAGCCCGGAGAATCCGTTTCATATCCTCGAGGGAGTTAATTCCACCACCAACCGTAAACGGGATTGCAAGCTCTGAAGCAACTGCTTTGACGACTTCAACCATCGTCTTCCGGCCTTCATTTGAAGCTGATATATCTAGAAAAACAAGCTCATCTGCGCCTTGCTCATCATAAAATCGAGCTAATTCGACCGGGTCACCTGCATCGCGCAACTGAACAAATTGAATCCCCTTTACTACTCGTCCATCTTTTACATCTAAGCAAGGAATAATCCGTTTCGTCAGCAAGATTACCTCACCTCTTCCAATGCTTGTTTTAACGTAAATCGATTTTCATAGATGGCTTTTCCTACAATTACCCCACCGATACCTTTTGCATTTAGAGCTTTTAAATCATCAAGACTACTGACGCCTCCTGATGCGATGACACTTTTTCCAGTAACCTCTGCCATCTCACAAACAGCCTCGATATTTGGTCCTGAAAGTGTACCATCTGTAGCGATATCTGTAAAAATAAACGTTACCGCACCCGCTTCCGCAAAGCGTTTGCCAAGTTCGACTGCTTTGACCTTCGATGTATCAAGCCAGCCATGTGTTGCCACAAACCCATCCTTAGCATCGATTCCAACGGCAATTTGCATACCGTATTTTTTTATCATATCAATTGCAAACTCTGGATTTGAAACAGCGATGCTACCTATAATAACACGATCAATTCCATTTTCAAGATAATGGAGAATATCTTCTTCTGAGCGAATACCACCACCGATTTGAATGTTACCATCAAGCTCCTTAGCCGCCTGAATCACAAACCGATCATTTACACGCCTTCCATCTTTCGCTCCATCAAGGTCAACCATGTGAATCCAGTTCGCGCCGTCCGCGGCAAATTGTTTAGCCATTTCAAAAGGCGAATCACCATAAATCGTTTCTTTATTATAATCCCCTTGTAGAAGGCGTACACAATTTCCGCCCCTCATATCTATTGCAGGATAAATTGTGATGCTCATTGCGATACCTTCCTTTCTGCAGCCAGCTGTAAAAAATTTTTTAAAAGTGCCATTCCGAGCTTGCTGCTTTTTTCAGGGTGAAACTGCATGCCGAAAATATTGTTTCTGCCAACAATCGCCGAAACCTCTTCATGATAGCTTGCCTTCGCGAGCAGAATATCTGAATTTTCCGTAGCGTTAACAAAATAAGAATGGACAAAATAGACGTAATCTTCCTCAACATTTTTTAAAAGAGGAGATGACTTTACAAACTCAAGTTTGTTCCATCCCATATGCGGAACTTTGTATGTTTTACCTGGGAAGCGTCTGACGGAACCTGGTAAAAGTCCGAGCCCCTTTGTATGGCCATTTTCTTCACTTTCTTCAAAAAGAAGCTGCATGCCAAGGCAAATTCCAAGTAGAGGCTTACCTGAGGCGGCAAACTCTTTCACTGTCTCCACTTGTAAAAGTGCCATGGCATCACGAAATGCCCCAACTCCTGGAAGGATCATTGCATCGGCCTCTAGCAGCTTCTCTTTTTCGCTTGAAATAAAGTACTCTGCTCCCAATCGCTCCAGTGCCTTGCTAACGCTGAACAAATTACCCATTCCATAATCGACAATCCCGATCATTTATAACATTCCTTTCGTTGAAGGAACTCCCTTGATACGCGGATCAATAGTCGTCGCTTCATCAAGTGCCCGACCCAATGCTTTAAAAATGGCTTCAATCATATGGTGTGTATTTTTTCCATAATGTACAATCACATGAAGGTTCATCCTTGCTTCAAGCGCAAGCTTCCATAAAAACTCATGGACAAGCTCTGTATCAAATGTTCCAACCTTTTGCCCTGGAAACTCTGCCCGCATTTCCAAGTGTGGTCGGTTGCTTAAATCAACCACAACCTGTGCAAGTGCCTCATCCATCGGAACAAACGAATTCCCGTATCGCTTAATACCCTTTTTATCACCCAATGCTTCTCGTAAGGCCTGCCCTAAGCAAATCGCAATATCCTCAGAAGTGTGATGATCGTCAACCTCCGTATCACCCTTCGCATCAACCGTTAAATTAAATTGCCCATGCTTTGTGAACAAATCAAGCATATGAGAAAGAAATGGTACACCTGTCTCAAGCTTTGATTGCCCTTCCCCGTCAATGGATAATGCTAACTTTATTTGTGTTTCATTTGTTTTTCGATCAACACTTGATGTTCTTTCCATGAAAGTACCTCCTGTTTGTTGGATTGCTACTTGTTTGGAGCTGTTTTGGTGGCTTACCCGCCAAATTTCGTATTTCACCGGCTATTTCAAACCTCTAATTTATCATTTTACAGAAAAACTCCAATGCTCCACCATCTTATAAATCCCGATCATTCCTTAGTCTCGCTTCAACTGCCCTTGCATGTGCTTCGAGCCCCTCCATACGGGCAAATTCAGCAATTTTTGAACCATTATCCAATAATGCTTTTTTACTATATAAAATAACACTCGATTTTTTCTGAAAGTCATCAACATTCAATGGACTTGAAAACCGTGCTGTCCCGTTTGTCGGTAGGACATGATTGGGTCCTGCAAAATAATCGCCAACAGGCTCCGAACTGTACCGCCCAATGAATATGGCACCGGCATGGCGAATTTTCCCTAGAAGCTCCATCGCGTTTTCCGTCATAATCTCCAAATGTTCAGGAGCGAGCTTGTTCACTATTTCAACTGCCTCGTCTATGTCAGACGATACATAAATGACACCGTAATCCCGGATCGAAGCTGCTGCAATTTCACGTCTAGGCAGAAGCTCCAATTGCCTTGCCACTTCCATCGAAACATTTTCTGCAAGCTGGAATGAAGGAGTGACTAATACACTACAGGCCCGTGGGTCATGTTCCGCCTGTGATAAAAGATCGGCCGCAACCTCATCCGCAAATGCCGTATCATCGGCAAGAACCGCAATTTCACTTGGACCTGCGATCATATCGATTGCAACATCGCCAAAAACCTCTTTTTTAGCTAATGCAACAAAGATATTTCCTGGACCTGTTATTTTATCAACGCAAGCAATACTTTCGGTTCCATAAGCGAGCGCTGCAATTGCCTGTGCCCCGCCCACTTTATAAATCTCCTCCACACCTGCTTCTTTTGCTGCAACAAGAACAGCTGCAGGTAATTTTCCATCCTTACCAGGTGGTGAAACCATCACAATTCTCTTTACACCAGCAACCATTGCTGGAACCACATTCATTAAAACGGACGAAGGATATGCCGCCGTACCACCCGGTACATAAACACCTACAGAGTCCAGGGGAGTTATTTTTTGACCAAGGATGGTTCCATTATCTTCAGTCGTCATCCATGAAGGACGGAGCTGATTTTCATGGAAGGTCCGAATGTTCTCCGCCGCTTCCCTCACAATGGAAACAAATCCGCTATCCACTTGCTGATACGCTTCCTCAATTTCTTTTTCACAAACAGTAAAGGAATCCATAAGAACATGGTCAAATTTATTCGTGTATTCTCTTAATGCTTCATCACCTTGGACGCGAACATCAGTAATAATACTTTGCACAACCTTTAGCTGTTCTGCTGTCCCTGATTCAATGGAACGTTTTATTGAAACAAGTTTATCAACCTGTAAAATTTTCATCTTACTGATCCTCCATCTTAGTCTTCGCAACAACCTCACTTAGCCTAGCTACCAGTTCAGTAATCGGTTCATCTTTGATCCGATAGCTTACAGGATTCACTATTAGGCGAGAAGTCACATCAGTAATCCGTTCAAATTCGACCAATCCATTTTCCTTCAACGTTCTGCCAGTTGAAACGATATCAACAATCCGGTCTGATAAACCAATTATTGGAGCAAGCTCAATCGAACCATTTAGTTTGATAATTTCTACTTGTTCACCCTGCTCACGGAAATATGCTGCTGCTACATTTGGATACTTCGTTGCTACTTTCGGAGCCACATCATTCATTTTCGTTCCCGGCATGCCTGCAACTGCTAAATAACAACCACTGATATGCAAATCAAGCAGTTCATAGACGTCGCGTTCTTCCTCAAGCATGACATCTTTACCAGCGATTCCTAAGTCAGCCACGCCATGTTCAACATATGTTGGGACATCCATCGGTTTTGCCAAAATGAACCGAAGTCCTTCCTCCTCCACATCGATAATCAATTTACGATTTTCATCGAATTCAGGTGGTAGCTTATATCCAGCTTTACGTAACAACTCAGCTGCTTCTTCGAAAATCCGTCCTTTTGGCATCGCAATTGTTAACAATTTATTCATTTGCAGGCTCCTTTCCTAAGAGATATGTAGTGTTTTCAAAATTTTTGGAGTAAGCATCTAATTTTTTCACACCATTGATATCTTGAAGGACCGTCCTCATTCCTTGTTCATGCATTTCTTTTGCTAATTCAAAAGCTTCTTTCCTGCGCTCCTGGCTGAAAAAAATACAATGAACTGGTACTGATAGTTCCGTTCCTCCGAGCGCTTCTAAGAGCCTGTCGACCCGAACTGCAAAACCGGTCGCACTCGCCATTTTTCCAAACTTCTCTAGCAATCCATATCTGCCGCCATTTCCAATTGGAAAACCAACATTACCTGCGTAAACCTCAAACAACACGCCCGAGTAGTAGCTCATATGGCTGACAAGCGTAAAATCAAATCTCACCTGATCCTGTTCACCATAGTCATTCACAACATCCCATAATTCCTTCAGTTGCAAAATCGCTTCCTTACCACGCTCATTTTCAACAATATCCAAAGCCTTGCCAATGACTTCCTCACCACCCCGTAAATCGAGGAAATCCAGTAATCTTTGCTTATCAATTGAGGATAGTGGCAAAGCGTTCACATGCTCTTTATATCCTACATAATTTTTTTCATATAGAAATTTTCTTAAGGCATTGGCCCGTTCTTCTGTACCTAATATTTGCAAAAACAATTCCTGTACGAAGGCAATATGTCCGATCGATATTTGAAAATCTAGTAAACCAGCTTGCTTTAAGGAAGAGATCATTAACGAAATAACTTCGCCATCGCTTGAAACTGTTTCATCGTTAATACATTCAATTCCAATTTGTTCAAACTCTGCTGGTCTGCCTCCTTCACGTTGCTGGGCTCTAAAAACATTTGCAGCATATGCAATCCGAAGTGGGAAATCTTCTATTAATAGTTTTGAAGCAGCAAGCCTTGCAATCGGCGCAGTCATATCCGGTCTTAATACAAGTGTATGTCCTTCCCGGTCAAGCAATTTGAACAGCTGTTGATCAAGGATTGCAGATGCAGCTCCAACTGTCTCGTAATATTCAAGTGTGGGTGTTTCGATAAAAGAATAACCCCACTGTTTAATCGCTTTCTCCATTAAAGAACGAACCCGATGTTTTTTTTCATATAACTCTGGAAGCGTATCCCTCATACCAAGGGGCTTTTCAAACATAAACAAACGGCTCATAACATTCATCCTTTATTTTTAAATTGCTTTAGTTCGCTAATATGGTAGTAAATTAAAGTTATTTGTAGTTTACCTCTTTACTAGACAAATCGTCAATTAAAAACTTTCAAATTAGTTTGGCTTATTTTTTAAGAAAACTCGTCGATTGGCGAGCCCCTTATACGATTTAAGAGTTGATTATATAAAAACGTTCATTACATCCTTTAGTATGTTTAAAAAAAGTTAAACCTTCCTATAAGCCGAGAAATTAGGCTCTTTTTAAGAATATTATTTTTCAAGTTTAATCACAAATTCACATGACAAATTCATTTTGATCCTTCCGATTATGTACTATCCTTCGTAGTGGAAATGAATTTTAATTAGCAAAAGAAAAAGACGTGCAGTAATTCACACGTCTTTCTTACCTATAAGTATAGATTTATCACCAGAACTTCGGGTTACTTTTTACGAGTGTTATTTTAGTTACCTTACTCGTATTCCCGGCAGCATCTGTTGCAGTGAAGCTTAATACCGTATCATGTGTTTGGGCAGATTTAAATGGAATATAGAAGTCACCATTCTCATCAGCAATCACACTTCCAAGGAGTTGATTTCCAACAAACACCTTAACGGTAGATCCTGCCTCTGCATATCCTGTAACACTCTTTGCTGGAGCAATTACTTTCCCTACTTGCGGTGCATCTGGTGCAGTAACGTCTTTCACAAGCACTATTGTCTCTGCACTAATGTTACCTGCCGCATCTGTTGCTGTAACACTCACTTCGGTTCCTGCTTTTTGGATGGAAATAGTCACAGCAAAAGATCCATTTTCACTTGCTTTAGCTGTACCAATAACCTGACCGTTCGCCTTAACCTCGACCTTTGCCCCAGCTTCTGTTTTACCAGTAACTGTTGTTGATTGGTCTGTAACAACATCAACAGTTGGGGCAACTGGAGCTACCGTGTCAATCAAAATTCTACCCTCAATACTGGATGTAATTGGCTGGGTAAATGATTTCACATAGTTTACAAATGCATCTAAGTCTGATGACCATGTAACACGGTTTGTTCCTTGTTTTAGGATCGTGAATCCATCCCCGCCATCAGCCATAAAATTATTAACTGTTACTGAATATACGCCTTTAGGGTCTATTTTTGACCCATTCGGAAGATAAATATCAAGAACCTTTTGCCCGATAGGGAGGTTATTGGTCCATGTATATTTCAAACCGGAAATTTGCATGATCTTCGCATAAGTGGTAGGTGACCACTGCTGGTTAAGGAGTGTTCTTACTTGCTCTCCCGTAATGTTCATCGAAACGATATCATTGCCAAATGGTTGAATCGCAAATAAATCGCCCCATTTGATTTGACCGGCATTTTTAATTTCATCGCGAATTCCACCTGCATTCATAAATGCAAATTGAGTACCTGTCGCATAACGCATTCCATCTGCAATCAAGTTGCCAAGTGGAGACTCTCCAGCTGCATTCGTAACTTTAGTGATTGGTGCGGCTGCTTCCCCAACAACTTGGTCGGTAATTGGTGCAATATCTGCTTTATAGGAATTGAGTTCAGCTGCAATCTTAGCATCGAGATGTTCCGGATTTTGGAAAGTGGAAACAATTTCTCCATTTTTAGCTATAATATCTTGCGTGATCGGATCAATCGTTAAATCTACATCTGAAAAAGCTGTCCCTGATGAATAAGACTGGACAAGCAATTTCCCACTAACTGTTGAGTTCATATATTTATGATCATGTGCTGCAAAGATGACATCTACTTCAGGGTCGATTACCTTTGCCATATCGACTGCTTTTCCAGTAGGATTGGACCCATCTACTGCAGAAGTTCCGGAATCATGGGCAAGAACAACGATGGACTTAATTCCTTGAGCCTCTAATTCTTTCGCATACTTATTGATTGCTTCAGTTTCATCCGTAAATTGAAGTCCTGCAATACCGCTAGGCGTAACTATTCCTGGTGTTTCTGTTGTCACTACACCGATAAATCCAATTTTCACGCCATTGACCTCTTTTACCGCATATGGAGGTAGAAGTAGTTTTCCTGTGTTTTCTTCCACAACGTTTGCTGCTATTACCGGGAAATCCGCACCAGTATATTTGCCATACTCAGCTTCATACTTTTCAGTTTTCGGATTGCTTCCACCATAAATCATCCGTTTCAATTCCGTTACACCTTCATCAAATTCATGGTTACCAACTGTGCCCACATCCAAACCAATTTCATTCATAAAGCGAATCGTTGGCTCATCTTGTAATAAAGCAGAAACGGGACGGCTTGCACCAATTAAATCCCCTGCTTCTACCATTAACGTATTGGGATTGGCTGCTTCTCTTTCTTTCAAATAGCCGGCTAAATATTGAATTCCACCGACAGGCTGGTTGTTCACCTTTGTAGAATAATCTAATTGGCCATGATAATCGTTGATTCCTAATAATTGCACGTAGACATTTTGGTCAAGAGAGTATTGTTCCCATGTTACTCCGCCTACATCTTGTGGACCCACGTCCTTAATATTCTTGGTCGCTGCAGCAAATGGAATGGCGTCTGGTGAGGATCTAAAGACTAATTTTGCCGATCCGCCGACCGGTGCTATCTTCCAGTTGTTATCTGCAGTTGGATTTACTGTACCTTTTGCCGTAATATAGTCCATTAAAATTTGACGGTTTTCGTATGGAGAGTCAACCACAACCGTTGCCTTTCCACCCTTTGTTCCAGGGAAGTTACCACCACCGCTTGCACGGTAGTTATTTGTTGCAACAATGAACTTTTGATTTGGATCTATCGGTGTTCCATCCATATTGGAAAAATTGATAATACGGTGTGAGTCGGTATTTAAAACATCACCAGTGCTGTAGTTATATCTCGCTGGCTTAGTTACATCCACCTGATATTTAAGACCATCAATCACATCGAAATTATATGGCTGAAATCCATAATTAATTAATTCCTGTGTATTTGCATTATTCGGATCAATTTGGTTGAATTGTGATGCTGACATCTCCAACCATTCTTTTACTTCTGCACCAGTTAATTCAACTGCTTTAAGAGTGTTGTTATATAAGTAAAGGTCGTTGGCACTTTTAATAGAAAGATCGCCTTTTGCGATATTCGTATAATCACCTGTTCCCGCGCGACCTGCTTTGAACGGTGCACCAGCTGAAATAACAGGAATATCTTTTAAATCGGGACGGTTTGTTGAAATCCAGTTCTTCACATAATCTGTTTGAGCATTATTAACAATTTGAATAGTTGGGTCGTCCATAACACGTGAAAAATAGCTGTATAATGGTGAAGCCGTTTCACCAATCTTTCCACGGACATAAGCAAGAGTTCCTTCATGGGCATCTTTAACGGCATCAACGATCGCTTGATCTGGACCATCAATAGTCGAAACCTTTTTGCCATCTACTGTTTTAGTAAGTGGTCTAAGAGCGGCCTTTGAGTTTGCTACTGTCCATTTACCGTCTACCTTTTGCAATTCAAGATCCATAACTCCAAGGTTATTTCCCCAGAAGCCTGCTTCCATCGCTGGAACATTATTGATTTTACCGTTCGTATTATCAATTCCAGCTTTGCTATTAAATGAAGCGTCACCAGGGAAATTCAAATGTGCATGACCGAAAAGGAGTGCATCAATGCCAGGCACTTTACTTAAAGAATAAACAGCATTTTCAGCTTCCTGTTGGCCATCTGATGCAATATCACAACCAGAATGGGCAATCGCCACAATAATATCAGCGCCAGCCGCTTTCATTTCAGGAATAAATTTGTTAGCGCTTTCAACGATATCCTTTGTTATCACTTTTCCAGCTAAGTTATCCTTATCCCACTGCATAATTTGCGGTGGGGCAAAGCCAATTACTCCAACCTTAATGGTTTGTTCAATTCCAGCATCATCTTTTACCACTTTATTTAGAATTTTATATGGAGTGAAATAGTTTTGATCATTTGTAGTATCCGTATCATGGTCATCCTTATAGATATTGGAATTAACAAATGAGTATGGTGCTTCTTCGAGTGCATTATTTAGAAAATCTAAACCATAGTTAAACTCGTGATTACCAACAATTCCAGCATCATAGTTTAAGAGACCCATAGCCTTAAAAACTGGATGTTCCTCATCAGGAGCTAGCTTTTTAACCTTTGCAACATAATCCGCAAGAGGTGTTCCTTGAAGAAGGTCACCTGCATCAAATAGCATAGAATTATTAACTTCAGTTCGAGCTTGTTTAATTAAACTTGCTGTCCTGTCAAGTCCATAATCGATCGTAGGAGCATCTCTGTAATAATCATAATCCATCACATTTGAATGTAAATCGGTTGTTTCCATTATTCGAAGTTTTACTAGTGCTGAGTCTGTTTCTGCAGCTTTTACATTATAGTGAGCGAATGGTGAAGTCATCGTGCCAAATATTAAAGCAGCAGCAGTAATTTTGCTAAGTTTACCAACGTATTTTTTCTTCATCCTTCTCTTTTCCCCTGCCTTTCACAATCTTTTCTTAAAGAAAACTTGGCTAGCGCCGGTGATTGCCTAGTTACACTTAAGCGATTTAAGTGCTGATTACTTTTCAACGATAGTTACTTATTTTAGTGCGTTAACAATGATAAACTTTCTTATAAGCTAAAAAACTGGGTAATTAACTCCCCTTTCTTATAGATTCAGACAATCTCTAGCAAGATTATATATATGAATGAAAACACAAAATCTGACTATATCTTTCAAACTAAAAAAGCCTGAATCATTCGTTCTCTTACAATCTTATTATAGGTTCTTAATAAAGAACATATCAACCATAATTTACGTTTATATCATTTAAAGAAAACTTCTCTAGTTGTACTTATTGCGATTTAGTGCTGATTTTTTAGTAACGAAAGTTACTTACTTTAGGGCGTTAACAAAGGTAAACTTTCCTATAAGCTAAAAAAAGCCTGACCGCATCTGGTCAGGCTTCTACTCACTTATTTTCTTTTCCATAGATCGGGTCGTCCGCCCACCTTGCAGCCATTTCTTCCTTTGTATAAATCAATTTCATTGGATTTCCACCAACAAAGGTTCCAGGTTGAACATCTTTATGGACTAATGTTCCTGCCGAAATAATAGCTCCGTCACCAATCGTGATCCCCGGGAGAATGGTTGAATTGGCACCGATCATTACCTCATTACCAATTTCAATTGGACCGAGTCGATATTCCTTGATCAAATATTCATGGGCAAGAATTGTTGTATTGTAACCAATAACCGTGTTCCGGCCGACGCTTATTTTTTCAGGAAACATCACATCCAGCATGACCATTAAGGCAAACGAAGTATGCTCACCAACCTTCATCCCTAAAAAATTCCGATACAGCCAGTTCTTCATTCCAAGAAATGGCGTATAGCGAGCGAGCTGGATCACAGCAAAGTTTCTAACAACTTTCCAAAATGGTACGGTCTTATAAACATGCCATAAGGAATTGGCTCCTTCAACAGGAAAGCGGGTCGTTTTTCTCATATTTTCACACTCCGAGAATAATCAAAAGATCCTTCATATTTTCCAAGATATAGTCGGGTTCGTATTTCGCAATATATTCTCTTCCTTTTGCTGACCATGAGACACCTGCTGTTTTTGTTCCTGCATTTTTTCCAGCTAAAATATCATGATAATTATCACCGACCATGATTGTTTCTTCTGGTGTTGAACCGAGCTGCTTAAGTGCATTAAAGATTGGCTCTGGGTCTGGCTTCACCTTGCTAACATGCTCCATTGCAACAATTACATTGAAAAAGGGATCCAATTTTGTCAGCTTCATCCCTTTTAAAACCGTGTCATAAATTTTTGTTGAGACAATTCCAAGCTTAAAGCCCTTCTCTTGTAAAATTTGAATCGTTTCCAGGACACCCTCAAATTCTTTAACAAGCAAGTCATGGTTAGCAAGATTAAAGGTTCGATAGTCAAGGATCATTTCTTCGACTCGGTCTGGGTCAATCCCTTCGAATGTTTCCTGTAGGGTTGGTCCCATAAATGGCAGGACATCCTCACGTTTATATTTGCTCGGATAATATTTATCAAGCGTATGCAAAAAAGTCGTGATAATTAAATCATTCGTATCAATAAGTGTCCCGTCCAAATCAAACAGGAGGGTGGTAATTTTTGTTGTCATATGAGGCTTCCTTTCTTTTCATGATGCCTGAACGCTTCCAAATCGTGCCGACAATCAAGGTCAATAGTATCGCAACACCTAGCCTGATCAGAAACAATGGCCATACTTGAATACCAAGTGGAATAAAAAGTAAGGTATCCTCGACTACAGCATGACAGGCTACGAGAAAAATAAATGCAAGAGTTAAATCCTTTTGACTCACTCCATCTTCTTCAACAGCTTGAATCATCACACCTGCTCCATATGCAAGCCCAAAAAATAGCCCTGCAGCCATTGTTGTAGAAGTATTTTCCTTCATCCCTAGCATGCGAGTAAAGGGTGACATGACTTTTGAAAACTTCGTCAGCCATTGAAAGTCTTTTAAAATTTGAATTACAAACATGAGTGGAATAACAATCAGTGCAAGCTGAAAAATTCCCAATCCAGCTTTTTGGATTCCTTCCAAAAGAATAGCCATAAAACCATTGGGCGATGTTGACGATGTCTGTACTAAACCATAATGGGCAGCCTGCCCACCACCATGCCAGAAGAGGTTTACCATGATCGCTGCTAGAAATGAGAGGCCGAGCCTTGTTACTAATACAATCCAAAGCTTTACTCCCGTTTTCACGGCTACACTGGACTCAACCAGTAAATTATGGGCAAAGGACAGCATAATAGCTAAAATAAACACTTCTTTTACCGATAAAGGAAGGGTTAATATAGCCCCAATTGCTGCATATATGTTTAAAAAATATCCCAAAACAAGTGGAATTGCAGCGTCACCTGTTAGGCCAAAAAGCTTCATTAACGGTGTAATCACTTTCGCAATCCAAGGTAATATTGGTGTATATTGCAAGACAGCCATGATAAGAGTAATTGGAAAAATAATTTTTCCAAGCGTCCACGTTGTCTTTAGTCCAACTAATAATCCCCTCTTCATTGAAGCAAGCAACATGTCTCGATACTCCCTTTAATTTCTTTGATCTAAATAGTGAATGTCCGCAAGTCCGCTTTTCCTTCGATAAAAAAGAATGATAAGTGCCCCGATTACTAATGCAATTGAAATCATTTGTGCCATTCGAAGATTAGCCGTTAGCATGAGGCTGTCCGTCCGCATTCCTTCAACAAAAAAGCGCCCAATCGAATACCAAACAAGGTAGGACAAAAACAGTTCTCCGCGCCGCAGATTCACTCGGCGTAAAGACATTAACAAAATAAATCCTGCAAAATCCCATACCGATTCATATAAAAATGTTGGATGATAATAGGAACCGTTGATATACATTTGATTAACAATAAAATTAGGTAGATGCAGATTTTCAAGGAATGCACGACTAACTACTCCGCCATGTGCCTCCTGATTCATGAAATTTCCCCAACGCCCAATTGCCTGCCCCAGAATGAGACTTGGTGCGGCAATATCGGTTATTTTCCAGAAGGAAATGTCTCTTGCTTTTGAGAATACATAAACAGTGAGAACCGAGCCAATTAGGGCACCATGGATGGCAATTCCGCCATTCCAAATTTTAGGAATTTCTCCCATGTGCTTGGAATAATAGCCCCATTCAAAAAGAACATAATAAATTCGGGCTGAAATAATCGCGATTGGAATCGCCCAGATCATTAAATCAGCAAATGTTTCTTTTGGTAGCCCTCGTCGATTTCCTTCCCGAATGGCTAAATACAAGGCCAGCGCTAAACCTGACCCAATGATAATCCCATACCAGTGCACTTCAATAGGTCCAAGCGAAAAGGCAATTGGATTAAGCGGCTGAATTTTCCCGTTCATTGACATATCTCCTCTAATCTATTTATTTACCAGTTTGTGGTGCTTAGATTTTTACTTAGTTATTCATAACCATCTTCTGTTTCGCCCTCTTCAATGGCATCTGTTAGGCGATCTGTAAATTGCTGGGCAGCATTTACACCCATCCGTTTTAATCGGAAATTCATTGAAGCTACCTCAATAATAACGGCCAAGTTTCGTCCTGGTCGAACAGGTACAGTGATCTTTTGAATCTCTGCATCAATTATTTTCATTTTTTCTTCGTCTAGTCCAAGTCGGTCATATTGCCTTTTTGAATCCCAGATTTCCAAATTGATGACAAGGGAAATCTTTTTATTGCTGCGCACAGCTCCGGCGCCGAATAAGGTCATGACATTGATAATACCAAGTCCACGAATTTCCAAGAGATGTTCAATTAATTCTGGTGATGTACCAACCAATGTGTCTTGATCATTTTGGCGGATTTCAACGCAGTCATCCGCCACAAGGCGGTGCCCTCGTTTTACTAATTCCAATGCGGTTTCACTTTTACCTACACCGCTTTTCCCTGTTATTAAAACACCCACACCGTATATATCAACTAAAACACCATGGACCGCAGTCGTTGGTGCAAGCTTTGCCTCCAAAAAGTTCGTTAACCGACTTGAAAACCGGGTTGTCTTCATTCCAGTTCGTAGGACTGGAACGGATTCACGTTCGGAAGCCTCAAGTAACTCAGGCGGAATTTCTAAATCACGTGTCACAATAATTGCAGGAGTAATATCCGTACATAGTTGTTCCATTCTCGAAGTACGTTCAGAATCACCTAACTCATTAAAAAAAGAGAGCTCTGTTTTTCCTAATAGCTGAATCCGTTCACCTGGATAGTATTTAAAATAACCAGCCATTTCAATTCCAGGTCGGGAGATATCACTCGTCATTATCGAACGATCAATTCCCTCTTCCCCACTGATCAATTCAAGATTAAACTTTTTCAAAATATCTTTGGTACGTACTTTAGACAAAAGAACGTCCTCCTTTAAACTTTCCTAAATAATCAACGTTTTTTTATTACCTCTTATTTTAGCATTTTTTAAACCTGAACCAAAAGTTCAAAGGACAAATGATAGTAAAATTTTAGAATAGTCATTTGTGTAATTAGAAATCACTTACTTTGCGGCAATAATTTCACTTGAAAAACGAATGCTGTTACACCCTATTACACATCTTTTAATTGTTTTGACTATGTCCTTTTTTTGGATTTTTCCATATACTAACTATTAAATAAGAATAATAGCATTAAAGAATACTCGCCGATTGGCAAACAGAAAATGGAGTTGCGGGGCAAATCTATTATATCAGGAGAACTGGTCTAATTGATAGCAATCAAGGCTTCTATAAAAGGAGATGGAGTTATGAAAATCATGCTTGATGCTGGTCATGGCTACAACACAGCGGGAAAGCGCAGTCCTGATGGTATGGAAGAATACGAGTTTAATCGGAAGGTCGCATTATTTGCAAAGGATTTTCTTGATTCCTACCAAAATATAACTGTGTATTTTGCCCATTCAGATGACGTAGATGTCCCCTTAAAACAGCGGACAGATTCTGCAAACCATCTAAAGGTTGATGCCTATGTTGCGATTCATGCCAATGCTTATGGTAATAAATGGAACGACGCAGGCGGAATTGAAACCTATGTATATCCGACAAAACCAAAAGAAGCCGTCGACCTAGCCCAAAAAATTCAGAAATACCTAGTCATGTTAACAGGATTGCGAAATCGCGGAGTCAAAACTGCCGATTTCCACGTCCTTCGTGAAACCAATATGACAGCCGTCCTTGCAGAATGCGGCTTTATGACCAACCAAAAAGAAGCCGCCCTTATGCATACGGAAGCTTATCAAAAAACATGTGCAGAAGCTATCGTCAAAGCACTGGCTGAACAATACCACTTAGTCAAAAAGCAACCTGCCACAGCCCCACCAACCTCCACAGGATTATACAAAGTGCAAATCGGAGCATTTAAAGATAAGCAAAATGCCGAAGATCTTGTTAAACGCCTGAAAGCAGATGGTTATGATGCCGTAATCGATTTTGTGGAAAAATAGTTCTGAAAAGGAGGCTTTATGATGGCTGTCGAGATAATTGGCAGCCATTTTTTTATCCAAAAAATAGAACTTTTTTTGTATATTTTACAGATATGACGCCGTTTTTTAATTTACCCGCGGGAATGAGTAGCTTACCCGCGGGATTTCGTGGTTTACCCGCGCAATTTTACTATTTACCCGCGTGTTCCCGCAGTTTACCCGCCAAATTTCATGTTTTACCCGCCAACCTGCTCAAAAGCTCCTTTTATACAGATGAATTATCAGATCAACCTTTACCCGCCAATTGTTTCACCCCACACAACTCTCCCACTAAAAAAAGCTTGTAGGTTCTCTACAAGCTTTTGACTATTTTCTTTCCTTTCTGGGTTCAAAGATTGTTTTTTGAACGATTAGGTTGACGAGAGACATTAGGACTGCTGCAAAAAGGGCCATGCCAAAGCCTGAGATTTCGAAGGATGAACCCATCAAAATATCTGTGATTTCGAGTGTCATTGCATTGATGACAAATAGAAAAAGTCCTAAGGTAAGAATCGTCGCTGGCAATGTAAAGAGAATCAGCAGCGGACGCACGAGTACATTTAAGATAGATAAGATAAAACTTGCCTCAAGAGCCGTTTTAAATCCTTCTAAATAATAACTGTCATGAAAATACCCAGCTAGCGCGATAAATAATACTGCGTTGATGAGAATTCCAAAGAGCCATTTCATTTTGAAAGCCTTTGTTCATTGGGCATAATGAACACGAGCAAAATATACAGTAATCCCATTGGGAAAAATCCAGTAACCATCAGTAGAATTATAAAGATAATGCGAAGTAATTTAGCATCCATTCCGATAACTTCTGATAGACCGCCAATGACACCTGCTAACATCCTGTTGGTGCGTGACCTCATCCATTTTTTCATGTGTGTTTCAACTCCTAACCCGAGTATTTTCAAACTCCTTATTTAAAAGGAGTGACCTCATCAGATTTGTGAACAGTAACCGAGCCTGTTTTTGTATCTGCCCATAATTCCAATGCTGCTGTGGGATGGTTGATTGTTTTGAAGCGAAGCAGTTTTTGAATCATTTCATTTTTCTCATCGGTAATTTGAATTCCATCAAGCAGTACATTAAATCCACCCAAATTGGTCTTTAGTTCCCCACTTACAGCAATATCAACAGGAACATAAAAATCAACGCTACCCGTTGTCGCTTTTGCAGATACTGACTCACAGCGATTGTTGCTAAGGTTCATAACCAAATTGCCATTAAACGATTGCATTTCTACTTTACGAAAATCGCCATCGAGCTTAATTGCTCCATTGATCGTTTCTGCTTCCAGATCATCAAAATGACTATTCATAATTTTAATATACCCATTCGCCGTTTCTGCTTCCATTCTTTTGCCGTTTATAGCGGATAGTTCAATTTTCCCGTTTGCTGTTTTAGCCCTAAAATCTGTCACAAACAGATGTTCACCTGAAATAGGACCATTAAACATTCTTGCACGTATTCGATCATATTGTGTTTGCGGCACAAAAATAACCGCATCAAGTTTCATCCACTTTTGTTGGGTTGTAAATCGGAATTTATCCCCTTCAATCGCAAAAACAACATCTTTTAAAAAGTTTTGACGTGCAAGGTCCTGATTATCAACCCGATACACTTTCGCCTGGCATTCAATTCTTACATCCCTTTGATCCCAAGGAACAATTTTCACGGATCCATTCGCCACATCAATATCCATATCCTTAAACATGACATCACTTTGATGGAAAATATGTGAGATCTCAACGGATTGTCCGAAGTTTAAATCTAAATCAAAATCTTTGATTTTTTTCAGTGCAGAATCAACAAACTCAAAAATTTTATCCTTCGTTGATTGGTATTTCTGGTGTACACCGTCTTCCTTCTTTGCTTCCTCAAAATGGACAACAGTAGAAAGTTCATGAACAATTTCATCCTGCTTCTGATCGATTGTTTGAGCTCCCTTTTCCAATAGTTCAAGTAGGTTCAGCGCTTCATCCACCGTCAATTTTCCTTCTTCAACCAATTTTAAAATTCGTATTCTCTCTTCCTTCACATGGATCCCTCCCATTTTTAATGTAGTATATTTCCATAGATTATCTTAAGGCCTTTATACCTCTAACTATATTCCAAATTGTAACTCCAATGCTAATGACAACCATTAAAATTACACAACCAATTGTATAAACAGGAATTCCACCTGAAGCCCCAGTCCCATCAAAATAAATGCTGAGTGCAAGTAGTGGTAACGGAATGAGTGGAATCAAATGTGACAAAAAGGCTTTTTTTGCATGAACTTTGGTATCAGGATCTTCAGATGCTAAAAATACTATAAGCGGAAAAATAAACGCAGCAAACAGAATGCTAAAGTAGCTTAACGCGGAAAGAACTTTTCTAGTTTCCATCCTTTTTTCAACTCCCTTTACAATTAGTTTACGAAGCGGGCTTTTGAAAGTTTCATTATCGGGAAACTTTTTATATAAGCTCTACACCAAAAAAGGTTCTTGTATAAGATAGTATTGTTTTTACGATCTTTTT